>DASXOQ010000062.1:0-117446 GCA_036494165.1 Steroidobacteraceae bacterium | reverse complement strand
TCGCGCGGCTCCGGCGGCGGTGCGTAGCTGCCATTCTCGGGCACGCTGCTGTGCGGCCGGTCCGGATCGCGCATGCCATCGAACGCATGGCCATTGGCCTGCGGCTTGCCGAACCCGCACCCCCAGAAGCCCAAGCCCAGGACGCACGGCCCGAGCCGCACGTAAGGCAAAGGCCCGGCAAGACCGAAACGAGGATCCTCCGGCTCCCAGGGTTCCGGCGCGGCATAGTGGTGGCACTCGGGCGGATGCAGATGCGCCGCCTCGGCGTCGCGACAATGCTGCGAGAGCTGCTTCCAGATCTCGCGCCCCTTCGACTCCGCGATTCTCGCCCGCTCGTCGGTCCAATCGATGGGAGGCAGCGCCAACCACGGCGAGGGCTGGGAGGCGGGTGTTGCGATGCCCGAGGTCGCGGCCGCCGTCGCCGCTTCATGCTTCGGAGGCGTGCGGTGAAGGGGGGCCGGATGTTCGGGCGGGACGGGCGGAAGGCTCGGCGCTTGGGCAGGCGGCAAATAGAACAAGGTGATTTCATCGGGCGGCGCCGAAGCACGCCGCCCCGAATACTGTCGGGTGAGCAGGAACGCGCCCAAGAGCGCATGAGCGAGGAGCACCGCGAAGAGGATCGCGCCGCCTCGTACCTTCAGGTCCGTCTGGTACCCCATCCCCTCATCACCTGTCATCGCTTTGGAGATGGGACCTGGGTTCGGGTGCAGAGGTTCGGCGGCGAGGCCCGATGATGTAGAACGCCCGACCTTAGAAGGTCCGCGGGAAGCCCATGAACCATCGGCGTCTTAACTTAAGGCCCTTCAGGGCAAAACAGCCGAGCGGACAGCCGAAGCGCGAGTTGGGCGCGCGGGCGCTTCGGCCCGGGTGACGGCGGGATGCAAGTGTGGGATCTTCTGCGAGACTATGACGGAAACGACCCTCGCCATGCTCATGAAGTCGGCCGAGACCGGCGATGCGGCCGCGCGCCAGCAGCTCTTCGCGACGCTGTACAGCGAGCTTCACCACATGGCCGAACGCCAGCTGAAGCGCAACGCCGCCATGACGGTGAGCCCGACGACGCTGCTGCATGAAACGTTTCTGTCCATGCTGGGGCGCGAGAATGCGTTTGCCGACCGCGCACATTTCATGGCTTACGCCTCCCGCGCCATGCGCGGCCTGCTCATCGACTACGTACGCAGCCGGCTCGCCCAGAAGCGCGGCGGTGAGTTTCACATCACCAGCCTTCCCACCGAGGTTCCCGAGGCCTACACCGACGACCTGCAGCTCGAAAAAATGAACGGCGCGCTGGAGGAGCTCTCGGTGGAGCACCCGCGGCTCGCGCAGCTGGTCGATTTGAAGTTCTTCTGCGGCTTCTCCTTCACCGAAATCGGCGAACTGCTCGACATTTCGGAGCGCACCGCGAAGCGCGACTGGGAAAAGGCGCGCCTGCTGCTGCATCGCTTCATCAAAGACGCCGCTCCTTAGCCGGCCGCCCGCTCATGGACAGCACGGCCGAGCCCACCTTCACCGAGATCGAGCCCTACTTCGATGCGGTGCTGGACCTTGCCGAGGATGCGCGCGCGGCGTGGCTGGACAAACTCGCGGCCGACAAACCCCTGATCGCAGCGGCCGTGCGGCAGATGCTCGCCGAGCGCGATGAAATCGAAGCCAAGGGATTCATGGCAGGTTCGCTCACGCTGCCGCGCGAGGAGTCGCTCGTCGGCGCGCAGATCGGCGCCTACACCGTCAATTCGCTGATCGGACGCGGCGGCATGGGCGAGGTATGGCTGGCGCTGCGCAGCGACGGCCGCTTCGAGGGCCGCTTCGCCATCAAGTTCTTGGACAGCTACTCCTCCTCGCCGCGTGCGCTCGAGCGATTCAAGCGCGAAGGCCGGCTGCTCGCGCGTCTCTCCCACCCGCACATATCGCGCCTGATCGATGCCGGCGTCACGCCGAAAGGCCGGCCTTACCTGGTGCTCGAGTACGTCGAGGGCGAGCGCATCGACCGCTACTGCGATACCCACAACCTTCCGGTGCGCGCTCGCATCGCTCTTTTGCTCGATGTCCTCGCCGCGCTCGCCCATGCCCACTCGAATCTGGTCGTGCACCGGGACATCAAGCCCACCAACGTGATGGTGAACGCCGCCGGCGAGGCGAAGCTTTTGGATTTCGGTATCGGCAAGCTCCTGGGCACCCACGAATTGGGCGACACCGACACCGCGCCCACGCGGGTGGAGGAGGCGGCCCTGACGCCCGAGTACGCCGCTCCCGAACAGATTCTGGGCGAGGACGCTTCCACCGCAACCGACGTGTATCAGGTCGGGGTGCTGATGTTCGTGCTGCTCGCCGGACGCCTACCGCTGCTCTCGAGCGGCGGCAGCCGCGCCGAGCGCATCAAAGCCGCCCTCGATGCACTGCCGCCGCGTCTGTCGGATGTCGCCCCCAAACCGCTGAGGAAGGAACTGTCCGGCGATCTCGATGCCATTGCCGCGAAGGCGCTGCGCAAGCTGCCGCGCGAGCGCTACGCCACCGCCGCCGCACTTGCCGATGACTTGAAGCGCTACCTCAATCACGAGCCGGTGGCCGCCCGCGCCGACGGCGTGGGCTACCGGGTGCGCAAGTTCGTACAGCGCTACCGCGGCGCGGTCATGGCCTCGAGCGCCGCGGTTCTGGCGCTCATTGCCCTGACCATCTTTGCGCTGCTGCAGATGCGCGACGCCCAGGCGCAGCGCGACCGTTCGGATCTGCAGGCCAAACGCGCCCTGGCGCAGGCCGAGTTCGTCGGACTCATGATGAGCACCGTGGGCTCCACGCCGACCACCGCGGAACAGCTGCTGGACGCCGGGGTGCGCCTGCTCGACAAGCACTACCCGAACGATCCGGAGTTTCGCATCGATTCATTGTTGAACCTGGGCGGCCGTTACGGCGATCTGGGATTACTGCAAAAGGAAGTCATGATCGGCCAGAAGGCGACGGAACTGGCCGCGCAAACCGGCAATCCGACGCTGATCGCGCGCTGCGAATTCGCGCTCGCCGAGGTGGAGGTCGATCTCGGTCATCAGGATCTGGCCATGGCCCACTTGAAGAGCGGCAAGGCCGAGCTTGCGATGGCCGTGAAGCCCGACCCGCGCTTCGTCGAAGACGGCATGGAGGCCGAGGCGCTGGTGGAAGACGCGGCCGGGCATACGCGGCAGGCCATCGCCGTCGGCGATGCGGCGATCGCGCTTCTGGAGCGCTCGGGCCTTACGCATGATGTGCGCTATTCCTCGCTGTTGGGCAACGTCGCCGACTACTACAAGGAACTCGGCGATACCCGCACGGGGCTGGATTACATCGAACGCTCACTGGCGGCGGCGGTCGCCAATGGCCAGGGGGACACCGACTCGGCTCTGGTCCAGATTCACAACATCGCCTCGACCCTAGGCATGGTTGGCGAACTCAAGGAGGCGTGCAGCCGCGAGAGCGAGCTCATCCGGCGGCTCACCGCCAGCGGCCGCTCCATCATGCCCGCGATGACCGGCCAGAACGGCACCTGTTTCCTGCGCGCGGGCAATCCCACCGAGGCGCTCAACTGGTTCGATCGGGCGCTTGCGACCGCGAGCGGCGAAGATTGGGTGCAGCGAGAGGTGTATGCACGGACCTTGCGCGCCGGCGCCTTGATGGCCTTGAACCGCCTGGCAGAAGCGGGCAAGGATCTCGACCGGGCGGACGCCTTGCTCAAGAGCCATCCCGAGGGCGCCCCCTACGATGCGGCTCGAGCCACCCAGGCGCGGGTCAGGCTCGACATCGCCTTGGACAAGCCCGAAGAGGCGCGCCGGCTGCTGACCGGCTTCTTCAACGCCTCGAAGCCCGACATCCAGACGCGCTGGCTGCCGGCCACTCTGCAGCTGAGCGCGCGCATCGAGATGGCGCAGAAGAATTATTCGAAGGCCGCCGATCTTGCCGAACAGTCCCTGCGAGCTTACGAGAAGCGGGCCAGGAACCCGGCCATCAGCGCCGATGTCGGGGAAACCGCGTTGCTCTTGGCCAAGGCGCGGGCCGCCGAAGGCGACGCCACGGGGGCAAAAACGGCGGCCGCCCAAGCGGCGGAGGCGCTCAAGGCGAATTTCGGCGAGGATTTTGCGGGGGTGAAGGAGGCGCAGGCGCTGTTGTAGCGCGGCGCTCGAAGCGGCCGGGATGGGCTATTGCAGTTGCGAACCCCGGTCCATTTCGGAAATGTCGTTCACTTCGATGGAGCGTGCGAGGCGCGCGACCACACCCAGCGCGATCAACACGCCCAAGGTGATGATGGCGGTCGGCAGCGGGAAGCGCCAGAACAGCCACACCATAGTGACGGCAGAAAGGGCGACCACGGCGAAGAAGACGACGAGTTTCTTACGCGCGTGCGGAGTATCGGTCATACCAGTCCCCCCGGACTTTAAGCCAGCGACCCTGTTTCAATTTAACACTATACCGAAATCAGGTTAAAGGTCTGTCCAGCCAGACCCTTAATCGTCTATCCAATTAAACGCTCATTTAGCAGCGTAGTCCATATCCTACATATGAGGGTGAAACCTCACCTATCAAGGCCTTACCCCAGCATGGTTTCGCGCCGCCAGTGCCGGGCGGTCAGCCAGAACAGCAGCGCCGCCACCGCCAGGGAGGAGCCGGCCGAAACCAGCACGTCGAGCAACGGCACCGGTTCGTCCTTCAGCACGCTGGTCATGAGCAAATGCTGGCTCAGCGAGGGGATGAACATCAGCTGGTGCTGGGTTTTAAGGGAATAAATCGTGGCGAAGGCGATCGGCAGCGTGGGCACCAGGAGCACGCTGGTCAGGTAGGTCTGGGCCTCGCGATAGGTGCGGGTGAAGGAGGCCACCAGGGTCATGAGGCAGGCGCCTAAGGGAATGAAGGGCAGGCAGATGATGAAAAACTCCGCCGCGGTCAGGGGTCCCAAGTTTGCGCTCATGCCGAGGCGTTCCAAGGGCACGAAACGGAACGAGACCACGAAAGCCGACAGCGACAACCCCAGGGAGATGCACATGTAGGCGCAGGTCGCGAGCACTTTGCCGCCCACCAGATGCGCGCGCGCCACCGGCAGGCTCAAGAGCGCCTCGAGCGAGCCGCGCTCGCGCTCCCCGGCGGTCGAATCGATGGCCAGATACAGGCCGCCCATGAGAAGCGCGAACAGCACGAAGTAGGTCATGAATCCCAGCACCACCACCGCGCGCCCGGCCGGGGTCGCGACATCGATGTCGTTGACCGCCACCGGCGCGGCCAGCACCGGGTTGATGCCGCGGGCCTGTAACCGCAGCTGTGCCAGCGTGGAGGTGTAGGCCGACAGCACGTGCCGCGCCCGGTCGGCCACCTTGCGCGTGCGGGAATCCGCGCTGTCGGCGATCACGTAAACCGGCGCCGGGGATCCTGCGGAAAAGAGCGCGCCGTAGTCCTCCGGGATCAGGAGCACCACCTGGGCGGTGCCGCGGCGCACGGCCTCGCGCGCCGCGCTTTCACTGAGCGCGGTCTTCTTCAGCTTGCTGCCCAGAGCCTCCAGATACCGGATCAGGCCCGGCGCATGTTCGGCGCCGGACACCGTGATGGCAAGCGGCTCGTCCGACTCGATCACGCTCTGCTCCAGCATGCGCGAGACCATGAAGCCAAACATCAGCGGTCCGAACAAAGGTCCGAACAGCAGCGCCGAAATCAGCGTGCGCCGATCGCGAAGGTTGTCGAGGAATTCCTTGAAGAACACCGTGAGGAGCGTGTGCATCAGGCCACTCCCGCGGTGTCGCCGAGCACCTTCAAGAACGCTTCCTCCAGCGACTCGGCGCCGCTCTTCGCGCGCACCTCGGCGAGCGTGCCGTCGGCGAGCAGCCGGCCGTGGCCGATGATCACCACCCGGTCGCAGAGCGCCGCGACCTCCTGCATCACGTGCGAGGAGAACAGCACGCAGCGCCCCTGGCGTTTCAAGTTGAGCAGCATCTCGCGCAGGTTCCTGATCGCCATCACATCGAGACCGTTGGTCGGCTCGTCCAGCACGACATTGCCGGGGTCGTGCACCAGTGCGCGGGCCAGAGCCACCTTGATGCGCTGACCCTGCGAGAAGCCTTTCACCCGCCGCTCGATGAAGTTCTCCATGTCGAGGCTCTTGGCCAGTTCCCCGATGCGCGCCTTCAGAGGCCGGCGCTTCATGCCGTACAGCTTGCCGAAATAGGCGATGTTCTCGCGTGCACTCAAATGGTTGTAAAGGCCGGTGGCGTGCGGCATGACGCCAAGATGTGCGCGCGCCTTGGAGGTCTCGCCCACGATGTCGACATCGTCGATGAGCGCGTGGCCTGCATCCGGGGTGATCACGCCGTAGAGCATGCGCAAACACGTGGATTTGCCCGCGCCGTTCGCGCCCAGAAGGCCGGTGATCTCGCCATTGCGCGCCACGAACGACACCTCGGCAGCCGCCTGGATCTTGCCGAAGCGCTTGCTCAAGCCCCGCGCTTCGATCATGGCGAGGGCCCTGTCATGGAAACGAAGAAGGGTTCCACGCTGTGGCGCTGCAGACAATCGGCATCGAGTTCCTCGGGCGCCGCGCCGTTCAGGAATTCGGCCATCAGCTTCGGCACGCAGCTGGTGGCGAGCTGACCATGGCCCTCGCCGGAGAGCACCAGATGCCGATGATGGGTGAGGGTGCGTGCGGCGCGCTCCGCGTCGGCCGGCGGCGTCACCGGATCCGCCTCGCCCGAGAGCAGCAACGTCGGCACATCGCTGCGAAGCGGCCGGTGCAGATCAGAATCCATCGGGCCGCGCGGCCAGAGTTTGCAGATCTCGGTCAAGGCATCGATCTGCTCTGTGCCCTGGAAGGTGCGCGACAAGGCGGTCCGATCAACCGTGGCCTCGCTGTAGAAGGGCACATCCTCGCTGCACAGCACGCTGTACTGCATGCCGCTCGCGAGCTGATCGCCCACGGCGCGGGAACTCATGACGGTCTGCGCCGCGAGCGGCGCGAGCGCGCCGCGGGAGGCCTGATGAATCAGCGTCGGCAGGAGCGAGGCCTGGGTCGAGTTGTAGGAAAGAAATCGCAGCGCCGCGCCCAGGATGGCGTGCGTGAAGTCGAGCTCCCGCGGCATGCCGCTGTTGGGATCGCTCAACGTGAGGGCGCTCCTTTCCTTGCCATAGGTCTTGAGGAGCGAGGCAAGTTCGTTGGCAAGATCCGGGAACGCCGCGTTGCAGTCGCTCGCGGCGTGGCAGCGCGCCACGATGAGGTTCAGGGCGCGCTCGCCGTCCGAGGGCGTGTCGGGACCGATGATCTGCTCAGGATAGGTCACCCCGTCGAGGATCGCCGCATGCACATGGCCCGGAAAGCGGCGCATGTAGAGCTGCGCCACGCGAGTGCCGTAGGAGGCGCCGTACAGGTCGATCTGCGCATAGCCCAACGCGTTGCGCACTTCGTCCAGATCCTTCACCGCGATGCTGGTGGTGAAGTAGCGCACGCGTTCGCCGAATTTCTCCAGGCATTTCTCGGTGGCCTTGCGCAGTTCCGGAAAGGGATCCGGCGGCTCCTGCCAGTCCTCGGGATATTCGCAGTTCAAGGGACTGGAGCCGCCGGTGCCGCGCTGATCGACGAGCACGATGTCATGATCGCGGTTGATGCGCTGGAAGGCGCCGGCGAGCGCCACGTACATGTCCGAGGCGCTCTGGCCGGGGCCGCCCGCAAGCAGGAACAAGGGCGCCTCGGTGCTGCGGCGGTTGAGCGCGCTCACCACCGCCACGTGCAGTGAAATCTTGGGGCTCTTCGGATCCTCGCGATTCAAGGGCACCGCAAAGGAGGCGCAGCGCGCCGCCAGGGAGCTCAAATGCAGCGGATGCTCGAGACGGCACTCGGACAGCGGCAGCGCCGGAGGATCGGCGGCGGACGGACCGGCAAAGGCCATAAGTCCCAAGAAAGCCGCCAGCCACGAAAGCGCATACCGCATCCTTCGACCTCCCGCGAACGCTTCGGCGATTGTAGGGGATTCGCTACCCATGGCCGCCGTGAAATTGTTAGATTTGCGGCCCAGTTCGATTTTGAGGGTGTCCCATGAGCGTGATCCGTCAAGATGATGTAGTGACCAGCGTCGCCGACGCGCTGCAGTACATCTCCTACTATCACACCCCGGATTTCATCTGCGCCATGGGCCGGGCCTACGAACTCGAGCAGAGCGCTTCGGCGCGCGATGCCATCGCGCAGATCCTCTCCAATTCGCGCATGTGCGCCGAGGGCCACCGCCCGATCTGCCAGGACACCGGCATCGTGGTGGTGTTCGTGAAGGTCGGCATGAACGTGCGCTGGGATGCGCGCGACGATCTGGAAACCATGATCAACGAGGGCGTGCGCCGCGCCTACTTGAATCCCGACAACAAGCTGCGTGCCTCCATCGTGTCGGATCCGGCCTTCAAGCGTGGCAACACTCGCGACAACACCCCGGCGGTGATCCACACCGAGTTCGTGCCAGGCGAAAAGCTCGAGATCACGGTGGCCGCGAAGGGCGGGGGTTCGGAAAACAAATCCATGTTCGCGATGCTCAATCCCTCCGACTCGGTCGCCGACTGGGTGCTCGACATGGTGCCGGAAATGGGCGCCGGATGGTGCCCGCCCGGCATGCTCGGCGTCGGCATCGGCGGCAGCGCCGAGAAGGCGATGCTGCTCGCCAAGAAATCGCTCATGGATCCGATCGACATCGGCGAACTCATCGCGCGCGGAGCGAAGTCCAAGCTCGAGGAGCTCAGGCTCGAGATCTACAACCGCGTAAATGCCCTGGGCATCGGTGCGCAGGGCCTCGGCGGCCTGACCACGGTGCTGGACGTCAAGGTGTTGGACTATCCGACGCACGCCGCATCGCTGCCGGTGGCGGTGATCCCGAACTGCGCCGCCACGCGCCACATCCACTTCACCTTGGACGGCAGCGGTGCGGCGAAACTGATCCCGCCGGATCTGGAACTCTGGCCCAAGGTGACCTGGCGTCCGGATGCCGCCGCGCGGCGCGTCTCGCTCGACGGCCTCACGGCCGCGGACGTGGCGGGCTGGCGTCCCGGCGAGCGGTTGCTGCTCTCCGGCAAGCTTCTCACCGGGCGCGATGCCGCCCACAAACGCATCTGCGCATTGCTCGAGGAGGGCAAGCCCCTGCCCGAGGGTCTGGATTTTCATGGCCGCCTGATCTACTACGTGGGCCCGGTGGATCCGGTGGGCCGCGAGGTGGTGGGTCCGGCGGGCCCCACCACCGCGAACCGTATGGACCGCTTCACCGACACCATGCTCGGCAAGGCCGGCCTCTTGGCCATGGTGGGCAAGGCCGAGCGCGGGCCCGAGGCGGTGGAATCCATCCGCAAACACCGCTCCGCGTATCTGATCGCGGTGGGCGGCGCCGCGTTCCTCGTGTCGAATGCCATCCGCTCGAGCCGCGTGGTGGCTTTCCCGGAACTGGGCATGGAGGCGGTCTACGAATTCGAGGTGAAGGACATGCCGGTGACCGTGGCGGTGAGCGCCGACGGTGAATCGGTGCACGAGTCAGGACCCCGCGCCTGGGCCGGCAAGTTCGCCGGCATCCCCGTGAAAGTTGCCTAGGAGGAGGCGTCCGAATACTTGATGGAGCAGCCGTAGGGCTTGGTCACCGCGTGCGGCGGCCGCTGGCCCTGCGACACCGCCAACATGGCTTCCTTGAGATAGGGCTCCGCGTTCGCGATGTCCTTGACGTCCGTGGTGGCGATGCTGTCGATGCCGCCCATGTAAGCGAGCTTGCCGCTCTTGTCGATGACGAACATGTGCGGCGTGGTCTTGGCGTTGTAAAGCTTGCCCACGGTGCCCATCGGATCCAAGAGCACCGCGGTGGGGTCCGCATGGCGAGATTCGGTCAGTTCATCGGCGGCAGGGCCGTTCACATAGCCCTGCTTGCCCGGCGCCGAGGAGACGATGGTGAGCCACACGATGCCGTCTTTCTGCGCAAGTTCCTGCACTTTTTGAATGTTGCCGCTGATGTAGTGCTTGCGGGTGAAGGGGCAGTCGGCATTGGTCCATTCGAGCACCACGGTCTTCCCGCGGTACTGGCTCAAGCGCACCGAATTGCCCTTGCTGTCCTGCGCGGTGAAATCCGGGGCCAGCTGGCCGATTTGCGGCGCGGCATTGGCCGCCGACCCTAAGATACCCACCAGACCCGCAATGAGCGCCGCAATGGCGATTACCGCCATGATGCTGGTGAACATACCGCCGCGAGAGGGCGGTGCGCCCAGGTCGGGATCAGCGGGAAGGGTGCTCATTGAAGCGGCGCTCCTAGGAATTCTCTCGGCTAACGTAAGTTAGTGGTTAGGATGAAGAATTGGTTCCCTGGTGCTTTTGCAAAGCTATGTTTAGAGTACGCGACCTTCGGCGCTTTTAGGGCAATTTTCAGTGCGATTTACCCAAGAATACGCAGTGATCGTGATCGGCGGCGGCCATGGCGGGACCGAGGCTGCGCTGGCCTCGGCGCGCATGGGTGCCAAGACGATGCTGCTTACGCATAACGTCGAGACCTTGGGCCAGATGAGCTGCAATCCGGCCATCGGCGGCATCGGCAAGGGACACCTGGTCAAGGAGATCGACGCCTTGGGCGGCGTCATGGCCCTGGCGGCCGATCGGGCCGCCATCCAGTTGCGCACCTTGAACGCCAGCAAGGGTCCGGCGGTGCATGCCACGCGCGCCCAGGCAGACCGCCAGCTGTACAAGGCGGCCATTCGCGGCACGCTCGAATCGCAGCCGAACCTGTCGCTCTTCCAGGCGGAAGCGGCCGATCTTCTCCTCGAAGGTGAGCGGGTGGTCGGACTAGTCACCTTGAGCGGCATCGAGTTTCGCGCCCGCGCGGTCGTGCTCACCGTGGGCACCTTCCTGGGCGGGCGCATCCACGTCGGCCTGGAAAATCACGCCGGCGGCCGCGCCGGCGACCCGCCTTCCCTGAAACTCGCCGCGCGCCTGCGGGAACTGAAGCTTCGGGTCGGGCGCCTGAAGACCGGCACCCCGCCGCGCATCGACGGCCGCAGCATCGATTACGCGGATCTGAAAGTTCAGCACTCGGACGATCCGCGGCCGGTGTTCTCCTATCTCGGTCATCGCGGCTTGCATCCCGAGCAGCGGCCCTGTCACATCACAGCGACCAACGAGCGCACTCACGACATCATCCGCGCCGCCACCTCCCGTTCGCCGCTTTTCACCGGCCTCATCGAAGGGGTGGGACCGCGCTACTGTCCCTCGGTGGAGGACAAGGTGGTGCGCTTCGTCGACAAGAACTCGCATCAAATCTTCATCGAGCCGGAGGGGCTCAACACCCACGAGATCTATCCCAACGGCATTTCGACCAGTCTGCCTTACGATGTGCAGGTCGAGTTCGTGCGCAGCATCAAGGGTTTTGAGAACGCGCACATCACCCGCCCGGGTTATGCCATCGAGTACGACTTCTTCGATCCGCGCGATCTGCACGCGAGCCTCGAGAGCAAGCACCTTGCGGGCCTCTTCTTCGCCGGCCAGATCAACGGCACCACCGGCTACGAAGAGGCGGCGGCGCAGGGACTGATCGCCGGCGCGAACGCCGCGCAGCGCGTGCTGGAACGCGCACCGTTCACCCCCGGGCGCAGCGAATCCTACATGGGCGTGCTGGTGGACGATCTGATCACCCGCGGCGCGCCCGAACCTTATCGCATGTTCACCAGCCGCGCCGAGTACCGGCTCTCGCTGCGCGAGGACAATGCGGACTTGAGGCTCACCGCAAAGGGACGCGCACTGGGCCTCGTCGACGACGAACGCTTCGCCTTCTTCGAAGCCAAGCGCGACGCGGTCGAGTCGGAGTTGTCCCGCCTGGGCGCGCACCTGGTGCGCCCCGAAGAAGCCGATGCGAGGCTCCTGGCCAAGCTCGGCGCGCCACTCGCGCGCGAATGCCGCGCGTTGGAACTGCTCAAGCGTCCCCTGGTGGGCTTCGACGACCTGGAAGGCGTCGCGCCGAGTCGCGCGCCGTGGACGGAGGATGCGGCCCTTGCGGAGCAGGTGAAACGACAGGTCGACGTGCAGGCGAAGTACTCGGGGTATCTGAAGCGCCAGAGCGATGAGATCCAGAGGAACGCCGATCATGAGTCGCTGCGCCTGCCCGATGATCTTGACTACGACGCGGTGGGCGGCCTGTCGAACGAAGTGCGCCAGCGGCTTCTGGACGTGCGGCCGGAAACCTTGGGTCAGGCGGCGCGCATCCCGGGGCTCACGCCCGCCGCGCTGTCGCTGCTGCTGGTGCATCTGAAGAAGCGCAGGCACGCGGCCTAAAGCCAATTGCCGCTCGGCGTGCGCGAAGCGTACGATGGTTTCGAGGTGTGCTCATGAACGCGTTTTACGATTTCGAGATGAACGGGCTCGACGGCACGCCGCATCTGTTGCGGGGCTTGAAGGGCAGGGTGGCCCTTGCGGTGAATGTCGCGAGCAAATGCGGCTATACACCGCAATACCGGGCGCTGCAGGAGCTCTACGTCGAGCTCAAGGACAAGAACTTCACCATCATCGGCTTCCCCTGCAATCAATTCGGCGCCCAGGAGCCGGGCAGCGCCGAGGAAATCCAGACCTTCTGCTCGGTCAACTACGGCGTCAGCTTCCCGCTCTCGGCCAAAATCGAGGTCAACGGGCCGTCTCGCCATCCCCTCTACGCCTGGCTGACCGCGCCCGAGCAGGGTTTCCCCGGCGACATCGGCTGGAATTTCGAGAAGTTCCTGATCGAGCCGTCGGGCAAGGTCAATTGCCGCTACCCGGCGGGCACCAAGCCCACCGATCCCACGTTTTTGCAGGATTTGGCGAACATTTTGTAGCCTCGACCCGCCAGGGTTCCGGCAAGGAAAAGCGGCCTTGAGTGGCATTTTCCCCGGCCTGTCTTTAACATCAGCGCTCCCGAAATGAACCCAAACGACGGGTTCGGAGACTTTATAAGATGTTTGGCCGATCGATTGCTCTGGCTTGTCTTGCAGGCGTGACGCTCTTGAGTTTGTCGGTCAGGGCGGATGCCGCGGGCGATCCCGAGAAGGGCGAGCTGAAGTTCTACACCTGCTACGGCTGCCACGGTCTGCCGAACTACCGCAACGCCTACCCCGACTACAGCGTGCCCATGCTGCGGCATCAGACCGCCGAATACATCGTCTCGGCGCTGAAGGAATACCGCAGCGGCGAGCGTCCGCATCCGACCATGCATGCGCAGGCCGCCTCGCTCTCCGATCAGGACATCGCCGACATCGCCGCCTACCTGCAGTCCTCGGGCACCAAGCCCACCAAGACCGTGAGCGGCAAGACCCCCGAACAGGTTGCGACCTGCGTCAGCTGCCACGGAGACAATGGCACCGGACTCGAGGTGCCGATGGATCCTCGTCCGCCGGTGCTCGCCGGTCAGCACGAGGACTACCTCGAGCAGGCGCTGATCCAGTATCGCAATGGCCGGCGCAAGAACCCGGTGATGAACGGCATGGCCAAGGCGTTGAAGAGCGAGGACGACGTCAAGATCGCCGCGCACTACTTCGCGGAGCAGGAATCGCCCCTCACCACGGCGAGTACCAACAGCAAGTAAAGATGCGGAACCCCTAGGGCGCTGCGGGAACCTGCAGCGCCAAGTAAGTGCCGGGAGAAGCGCGCAGCGTGACGCGTGCGGGTCTGCAAGGTAGATCCTTGAGACCAAAGTGCACGGTCTTCTTGAATTCCTGACTTACCCCGTCGCGCTCTTGAGAGTCGACCACCTGAGCGGTCACATCCTTGGTGCCGTCGGGATGCGCGATGCAACGGTCCCACTGCAGCGAGAACTTATGGTCGGGATTAGTACCGCTATAGAGCATGGTGACGATCAGCTCATCGCTGTTCGCATCGTAAACGGCCTCGCCGAAAGCTTCCGCCCATACGCTTATGGGAATGAGCGCAATCGGGGCGGCGCCGAGCGCAATAAACATTAGCCGAGCGGAGCCGCTGCAATGGCGTGTAAAGAGCTTCGACACTTGTTCCTCTCCTTGGGCAGGTTCCTTGTTGCGAGACGCTTGACGCATCCGTGCCCGGTCCGGCGTTGCAACCGTGCCGGTTATATTGCCCCGATTTCGACATCATGATCGCTTCAGAGGCCAAAGCAAGATGGCTACCAGGATGAAGCCGCCGCAGAAAAGCGCCGTCGCGGCCACCGCATAGCGGATCATCAGGTACGTGAAGCTCGGATGCACCGGATCGCCGCCGGTGTTCCACAGCGACAGCGGCAGCGCCAGGATGAGCGAGGCCAGACACAGAAACGCGAGCAGCCCATAGCGCCACCCGTCATGGTCCGAGGGCGGCGACGCGTTGCCCGTCCGCTTCAGCCAGCGCGCGTACATGACGGCCAGCACCACGAGGCCGAACACGGAGCTTATGTGCTGCAGAACATCCGCGACGACGAACGTGCTGCGCTCGATGCTGAACACCGGCCAGCGCAACACCGACCACTGCCGCGCGAGCACGCTGGTGCGATGCGTAAAGGCGTCCCACACGTTGTGGGTTGCGGCCCCGAGAATCAGCGCGAGCGCGAGGATGAGGACCGACTTGATCGATGTCGGCAGCGAAAAGGGCCGTATGGCCTGCAGCGCCTGGCGGTGCGGGGAGGGCAGCAGCCGCGTCGCCGGCACGTAGAGGATGAAGGCCAGAATGTAGCTCACGATTCCCAAGGGCAGACACTCGGTCAGCAGGCCTAGCGCCGAGTGGGCGCGAAAGGCCAGCTCGGTGTCACCGACGAAGTAGCCGAGGTCCGGCGTCATGCTGCCGATGACCAAAGCCGCAAACACGCCGAGCTCGGGACAGAACCGGCGCAGCGGCAGTACGGCCGCAGGATGGGCAAACGTATAGGGCACGGCTGCTTACTTGAGCGAACTCAAAAATTGCGCGAACACCTGGTAGTAAACGTCCACATTCTGCTTCTTGCGATATCCATGACCCTCATCGGCGGCCAGCAGGTACCACACATCGCCGCCCTTGGCCCGCAGCCGATTCACGATCTGCTCGGCCTCGCTCACCGGCACGCGCGGGTCGTTCTTGCCGTGCACCACGAGCAGCGGCTTTTGGATGCGATCGGCGTTGGTGAGCGGTGAAATGCGCCGCAGGTACGCGCGCATGTCCGGATCGCGTTCATCGCCGTATTCTGCGCGCCGCTGATTCTGCCGATAAGGTGCGGTGTTGGTGAGGAAGGTCACGAAGTCGCCGATGCCGGCCACATCGACGCCGCCTTTGAGCCGGTCGCTGTAATTCACCATGGTGGCGAGCGATAGATACCCGCCATACGAGCCGCCGGAGACCACCACATGCTTCGAGTCGAATTGGGGCTGCAGTGAAATCCATACCAATAGCGCGCCCACATCCTTGACCGCGTCCTCGCGCAGCATGCCGTTGTCGAGCGCCATGTAGGATTTTCCATAGCCCGATGAGCCCCGCACGTTGGGCGCCACCACCGCGTAACCCAATTCGTTCACCAGGAATTGAAACCAGGGGCTGAAGGAGGGGCGCATCTGCGACTCGGGGCCGCCATGCAGCGCCATCAATACGGGGTGGGCGCCGCCGCCCGCCGGCTCCCACACGTAGGCGCTCTCCACGCGCGGCTTGCCCTCGATGCGATCGAATGTCGGAAACTGGACCAGGCGCGGCACCACGAACTTGGTGGCGTCCACCGCGCCCGCTTCGCTCATGGTCCAGGCCTCGAGCTTGTTCCCGGGCAACTCGAGCACGTAAGCGTCCGCCGGCTGATTGGCCGGCGAGAAACCGAATGCCAGGCGCGTGCCCTTGTCGTCGAAGTTCAAGTCGTCGATGATTCCCGCCACCGGCAGCCGCGGCGGTATCAGATCCTGGTGCGCCTTCAGGTCCAGCAGATTGAGCTTGCTTGCGCCACCCTCATTGCTCACATAGGCGAGATAGTGTCCGTCGCGGGAGATCGCCAGCGTTTCGATGTCCCAGGGAATCGATCCCGAGACGATGCTCCTGTCGGCGGAATAAAGACCGACGTAGCGCAGGCGTAGAAATTCGCTGTCGCGATCGGAGATCAGGTACACACCCTGACCGTCGCGCGAGAACTTGGCATCGCTGATGGCCACCTTGCCGGGCGAGGTCTCGACCTCCTTCTTCTGGCCGGTGGCCACATCGATCACGTAGAGGTAGCTCTCAGCGGCGGACACGCTCTTCAGCACCAGCAGTTTGCGGTCGTCCGGCGACCAGTCGGTCACGGCCCAGTCGGCGCCGTCGGGATCGGCGGTGACGATGAGCCGCGGCAGCGCGCCGACCTCCGGTTCCACCACGTCGATGTCGAAACTCTTGCCATCGCGTGCGGTGGAGGTGAAGGCGACCTCGTGGCCGGAGTTCGACCACTTGGGATTTTCGTTGCGCGATTTGCCGTCGGTGAGCAGCTTCGGCAATTCGCCGACTCGCTGGTAGTAGAGCTGCGAGTTCTCATTGCCGCCCTTGTCGGCGAGATAGATGTAGGCGTTTCTGGCGGGATCGGGCGAGAAGGCCGCGAAGGTGATGGGGTCGCGCAGGAACGTGAGCTGGCGGCGCTCGCCGCCCGCATGTTCGACCAGATGCAGTTGCGGCACGTCGCCGAAGCGCGTGGAGATGAGCAGCGCCCCCTTGGGCGAGAAACCCAGCGGGCGCGCCTGGCGCGCGTTCAAGTAGGCGTCGAGCTTGTCCGCGATCTGCGGCGAAAGTTCGGGAATGTTGTCGAAGGTGAGGCTGCCGCGCTCGACACGCAGCGCCGCTTCGGCGCGGGGGATGAAAAGCGCTGCGACAAGCAGCGATAAAATTATGCGGCTCATGTTCCTATGTTCTCACACGGCGAGGATAATCGGCGCGATGGCAGACTTCGAACAGCTCACCAAATCCTACGAGGTGGGCGACCAGCTTGACGAGATCGCGAGCGCGGATCCTCCCGCGTACCTGCGCCGCACCTTCGCGGAGGGCATTTCCTCGCCGCGCCTGAACTGGAAGCGGATCCAGCAGCTGGCCGTCTGCGCCATGGTGCTGGATGCCATCGTGGATGACCGGGACTACGAAGTGCTGGAGCGCGAACTCATATCCGACTGGCGGGTTCATTACCTTGCGCAATGCCGAAAGCTCAAGGAACTCGCGGCACAAGCATTGCATCGCGTGCTCGAGGAGTTCAAGCCCGACGATCCAGAATCGCTCTCGGAACTTTCGTTGCTGCACGAGCGACTGGCGGGAACGGCATGAGGCGCGCCGCTCCCTTGGCACTGCTCCTCGCTCTTGGCGCCTGCGCCTCGAACAAGAAAGCCGAGGCGCCGCCGGTTCCACAAGCGCCGCCGCCGTCGGCGCCGGCGACGACGGATGCTTCCTACGACTGGCACGTGCTGCTCTTGGCCCCGTTTGGCAGCGTCTTGAAAGAAGTGCCCTTCAAATTGCACGAGGTGCTGCTCTTCAAAGACCAGGCTTCGCAAGCCGCCGACGGCGGCGAGTGTTATGCGGGCGAGGACCCTCCGCCCAGGTTCTTGAAGCGCACGCCCTCGCAGTTGCTTCTGTGCTTCCAGCACGATCACCTGTCGCGTATCGAGGCCATGGTGATGCTGCCGAAGGAAGAGGTGCACGATGTCGTGAGCGGCGCCTGCCTGCTCTGGCACACCAATGCCGGGGACAAGGCCCCCTGGGTCGCGCCGCCTTGCGTCGGGAGCGACGGTACCGTGCGCTATGAGGCGCAGCTGGACGAGGAGGAGGCCGACGGCGACGAGGTGCCCTTGAGCATTAAGCTCGAGCAAGTGGCGCCCCCCGAATCGTGACCGAGCTCGAGCTTCTCGCCGAAGGCGCCGAGGAATTGCGCCTCACGCTCGGATCTGCGCAAGCCTCCCGGCTCATCGCGCTCATCGACGCGCTCGAGGCCGGCAACGCGAGATTCAATCTCACGGCGATCCGCGACCGGACCGGCATGCTTCAGAAGCACATTCTCGACAGCCTGACGCTGGTGCCGTATTTGAAAGGCAATCGCATAGCCGATGTGGGCACGGGGGCGGGATTTCCAGGACTGCCGCTCGCGGTCATGGAGCCTCAGCGCCGCTTCACGCTGATCGAGTCCACCGGCAAGAAGGCGCGATTCGTGGCCGAAACCGTCGCGGCGTTGCAGCTGACCAACGTCACGGTGGTCAACGAGCGCGCCGAACGTTACCGGCCGTTCGAGCTGTTCGACACCGTGACCGCCCGTGCGCTCGCCTCGCTCGCCGATTTCGTGGCCTACGCCGGGCATCTGTGCGTTCCCGGCGGCCGGCTCCTGGCCATGAAGGGCAAGCGGCCGGAAGAGGAAATCTCGGCCATTCCCAAGTCTTTCAGGGCGCTGGCCGTGCATACCTTGAAGGTCCCGGGGCTTTCCGATGCCAGGCACCTGGTAGAACTGATGCCGGCTCAGGCAAGATCAAAGGCATGAGACGGGTCATCGCGGTATGCAATCAGAAGGGCGGCGTGGGCAAGACCACCACCGCCGTGAACCTTGCCGCCTCGCTCACGGCCACCAAGCGCAAGGTGCTGCTGATCGATCTCGATCCGCAGGGCAATGCCACCATGGGCTGCGGCATCGACAAGAACGCGCAAGATCGCACTAGCTGCGACGTGCTCTTGGGCGACTGCGGCGCCGTCGAGGCGCTGGTGCCGGTGGAGTACGGCGGCTTCATGCTCATGCCGGCCAACCAGGATCTGACGGCCGCGGAGGTGCGCTTGCTCACCATGGCCGTGGGTCGCGAATTCAAGCTGCGCAACGCCTTGAACACGGTGCGCGAGCAGTTCGACGTGATCCTCGTCGACTGCCCGCCGTCGTTGAACATGCTCACCCTGAACGCCCTGGTGGCGGCCGACTCGGTGATGGTCCCCATGCAGTGCGAGTACTACGCTCTGGAAGGACTCAGCGCGCTGTTGTCGACCGTGCAGCAGATCAAGGACAGCATCAACCCGCCGCTGGAGATCGAGGGGCTGCTGAGGACCATGTACGATCCGCGCAATAACCTTGCCAACGAAGTCTCGGCGCAGCTCATCGAGCATTTCGGGGACAAGGTGTTCCGCACCATGATTCCACGCAACGTGCGCCTGGCCGAGGCACCCTCCTTCGGCAAGCCGGCGCTGTTCCACGACAAGGAATCTCGCGGCGCGCTCGCCTACCTCGCGCTCGCGGGTGAAATGATCCGGCGCGAGGAGTTTCCCGGCACCAGCGGCAGCGACGATCAGCCGCCCGCACCCGTATAATCCCGACGATGACCGGCAAAAAGCCATCCCTGGGTCGAGGCCTCGCCGAGTTGAGTCCCCTGCTCGCGCGTCGCAGTGCAAGCCCGCCCGCCGCCGAGCCGCCGATGATCGCCGGCGATCGGCTGGCCAATGTCCCGCTCGACCTGCTGCAGCGGGGTAAGTACCAACCGCGAATCGACATGCGTGCCGAATCCTTGAGCGAGCTCGCCGATTCGATCAAGTCGCAGGGTCTGGTGCAACCCATATTGGTCAGGCCACTGCCCCGGCCATCGCCCACCGAATCGCAGCGCTACGAGATCATCGCCGGCGAACGCCGTTGGCGGGCCGCGCAAATGGCCGGATTGGCCGAAATTCCCGCGGTGATCCGCGACGTGCCCGACGAAGCGGCCGTCGCCATGGCGTTGATCGAGAACATTCAGCGCGAGAACCTCAATCCGCTCGAGGAAGCCCGTGCCCTGCAGCGGCTGGTGGAGGAGTTCGGCCTGACGCATCAGGCGGCCGCGGAAGCCGTGGGCCGCTCGCGCGCGGCGGTCAGCAATCTGCTCCGGCTCATCGATCTGGCCGACGAGGTCAAGGAATTGCTGGAGACCCGCCGCTTGGAGATGGGGCACGGCAGAGCGCTGCTGGGATTGACCTCACGCAAGCAGCAGGTGGAAATCGCCGGATTCGTGGCCAAAAAGTCGCTTTCCGTGCGTGAAACCGAGGCCCTGGTACGGCGCCTGCTGAGCCCCCCGGGAGCGAGTCAGGAAGAGAAACCGGGATTGGATCCGGACATTCAGCGGCTGGAGCGGGAGCTGGCCGAAAAGCTCGGTGCCAAGGTGCTTTTTCAGCACGCTGCATCGGGCAAGGGCAAGCTGGTGGTGAGCTATAACAGCCTGGATGAACTTGAGGGTATTCTCGGGCATATTCAATAACTTAAGGCATCAAGGAACACCCGGTCAAAACACCTTGAAGCCGCAGGGCCGCCTCACTATAATGCGCGCGGCTTTCGGCGGCAGCGGCCGGCCCCCCCGCGGTTGAACACAGTTCACCTGCGATTGATACAGCGAGGCGCTGAGTTAGCGCCGCGCCCCACGAGTGGATAGAACGTGATCGCGACTGACTTCGCCCTTGCGCGGCGGCTGGCCTTCAGCGTCGTGCTGGGTCAGGCGGCCGTGACCTTGCTCTGCGGGCTCGCGGCTTGGCTGATTGCGAGTGGCCATGCGGCGCTATCGGCGTTGCTGGGCGGCGGCATCAGCACGGTCTCGAGCCTGGCGATGGCGCTGCTCGGGGTCGGCGGTCGCTCGGCCTTGGACCCGTCACGCGCCCTGCGAATGTTCTTCGTGGGCGAGACGGCCAAGATTGCGGTGATGATCGCGCTGTTCGTGGTGGTCTTGAAGACAATGCAGGTGGTGCCTCTGGCGATGCTGGGCAGCTACCTGGCGACCTTCTTCGTATTTTGGGTCGCATTGGCGAATGCGCTGCCGCCGCTGGGCGGAAGCGGACTGAAATCAAAGTGAACGAGCGAATACCAAGTTTTTAAATGACAGCAGAACAAGCCCCCAGCGCGAACGAATACATCCTGCATCACCTCACGTTCCTCTCGAACAAGGAACCGCAGGGCATTGTCGATTTTTCGGTCATCCACTGGGACAGCGTGTTCTTCTCCGTGGTGCTCGCGCTGCTGTTCGCCGGTTCCTTCTACTTCGCCGCGCGCAAGGCCACTTCCGGTGAGCCGGGCAAGTTCCAGAACTTCGTCGAACTGCTGGTCGAGTTCGTCGATACGCAGGTCAAGGACAGTTTTCACGGTACCAATAAGCTACTGGCGCCGTTGGCGCTGACCATTTTCTGCTGGGTGTTTCTCTTCAACGCCATGGACGTGCTGCCGGTGGACCTGTTGCCGTGGGCCGCCCACCACGCCGGCGTTCAGCACCTGAAAGTGGTGCCGAGCACCGACCTCAACATCACCTTCGCGATGTCGCTGTCGGTTTTCGTCCTCATCATTTACTACAGCATCAAAGTCAAGGGCATCGGCGGCTTCGTCAGCGAGTTCACCATGCAGCCGTTCGCCGCCAAGAATCCCGTGGTGAAGGTGCTCTTGATTCCGGCCAACCTGATCCTGGAAATCGTACCGTTCCTGGCGCGTCCCATCTCGCTGTCGCTGCGCTTGTACGGCAACCTGTTCGCCGGCGAAATGATCTTCCTGCTGCTCGCGGCACTGACCCTGCAGGGCATGTCGCAACTCCACGGCGCCGGCGGCTGGCTCCTGCTCGGCGCGCAGCTCGTGCTGGCCTTCCTCTGGGCGGTGTTCCACCTCCTTGTGATTACCCTGCAAGCCTTCATATTCATGGTGTTGACGATCGTCTATCTGGCGATGGCGCAGGAACACCACTGATATTTTCGAGTCGATTTGGCACCTTTCTGGAATCTGTTTTCGTCTAGGAGAATTGAATGGAAAATTTCGCACACGTACAGGCCATGACCGTACTCGCCGTCGGCATCATCTTCGGCATGGGGGCGCTCGGCACCGCCATCGGCTTCGGCATTCTGGGCGGCCGCTTTCTGGAAGGCGCCGCGCGCCAGCCTGAGCTGGCACCGATGCTGCAGGTGAAGATGTTCATCGTCGCGGCACTGGTCGACGCGGTCGCCATGATCGGCATCGGCTTCGCGCTGTTCTTCACGTTCGCGAATCCGTTCACCACCGGCTTGACGCACTAAGGCAGCGCCGGCGGTCGCGCTGGTCAGGAGACTTAAGTGAACATCAATCTCACGTTGATCGTGCAGATGGTCGTGTTCATCGTCCTAGTCTGGTTCACGATGAAGTTCGTGTGGCCGATGATCCTAGGTCCGATGAGCGAGCGCGCTGCCAAGATCGCGGCGGGACTCGCCGCCGCGGAAAAGGGCAAGCAGGACCTGGAGCAGGCCAACGAGCGCGCCAACCAAGTGATCCGCGAAGCGCGCGAGCGCGCCACGCAGATCGTCGACATGGCGAGCAAGCGGTCCAACGAAATCGTCGAGGAAGCCAAAGGCACCGCCACGAGCGAAGCGCAGCGCCTCGTCGCCCAGGCTCATGATGAAGTCGCCCGCGAAAGCACCCGCGCGCGCGAAGGCTTGGCGCGGGAAGTCGGCAAGCTCGCGGTCGAGGGCGCTTCGCGCCTGCTGGAACGAGAAATCGATCCCAAGACCCACGCGGAGCTGCTCGACAAGTTGGCCGCCGAGATTGCCCGTGGCTGAACGCGCCACCATTGCCCGGCCGTATGCGAAGGCGGCATTCGAACATGCGCGCGACGCCAATGCATTCGCCGCATGGTCGCAGGCGCTGCAAAGCGCGGCGCAGGTGGTGCTCGATGCGCGGGTCACGGCCCTCACCAAGAATCCGCAATGGCAGGCGCACGATCTGGCCAAGTTGGTCATCGAAGCGGCCGGCGGCCAGTTCGATGCCGGCATGCAAAATTTCGTGAACGTGCTTGCGGAGAATCACCGCCTGCTGCTGCTGCCTGAGATCGCGGCGCATTACGAAGCGCTGCGTTCCACCGTCGAAAACACGGTGGATGTCGAGGTGATCTCGGCGGTGGCGCTCGACTCCGCCCAGATCGACAAGTTGAAGGCGGCCATCGGCACGCGGCTCAAGCGCCAGGTGCGCATGCAGAACTCGGTCGATGCGGCGCTGCTGGGCGGCGCGGTGGTGCGTGCGGGCGATCTGGTGATCGACGGCTCGCTGAAAGGGCGCCTGCAACGACTGGCCACGGATTTAACGGGTTAGAAGCTTTCAGATGCGGGCGTTCAAAGCCCGCCGCAAGAGGATCGATATGTCCATCAAGGCATCGGAAATCAGCGACCTGATCAAGGCGCGCATCGACAAATTTTCGCAAGCTACCGAGGCGCGCAACGTCGGCACGGTGGTCAGCGTCACCGACGGCATCGTGCGCGTGCACGGCCTCGCTGATGCTCGCTACGGCGAAATGATCGAGTTCGACGGCAACACCTTCGGACTGGCGCTGAACCTGGAACAGGATTCGGTGGGCGCCGTGGTGCTCGGCGACTACAAGCACATTTCCGAAGGCTCGTCGGTCAAGACCACCGGCCGCATCCTCGAAGTGCCGGTCGGCCCGGAACTTCTGGGCCGCGTCGTCGACGCCCTCGGCAATCCGATCGACGGCAAGGGTCCGGTCGATGCCAAGCTCAAATCGCCGTTGGAGCGCGTCGCGCCGGGCGTGATTTTCCGCAAGAGCGTGTCGCAGCCGGTGCAGACCGGACTCAAGGCCATCGACTCGATGGTGCCGATCGGCCGCGGCCAGCGCGAACTGATCATCGGCGACCGCCAGACCGGCAAGACCGCGGTGGCCATCGATACCATCATCAACCAGAAGGGCACCGGCGTTAAGTGCGTCTACGTCGCCATCGGCCAGAAGCAGAGCTCGATCGCCAACGTGGTGCGCAAGCTCGAAGAGCACGGCGCGATGGGCCACACGGTCATCGTGGCCGCTTCCGCGTCCACCCCGGCGGCCATGCAATATCTCGCCCCCTACGGCGGCTGCGCGATGGGCGAATACTTCATGGACAACGGCGAAGACGCGCTGATCGTCTATGACGATCTGTCCAAGCAAGCGGTCGCCTACCGGCAGATCTCGCTGCTGCTGCGCCGCCCGCCCGGCCGCGAAGCCTATCCCGGCGACGTGTTCTACCTGCACTCCCGCCTGCTGGAGCGCTCCGCGCGAGTCAACGAAGAATACGTCGAGAAGTTCACCCAAGGCCGCGTCAAGGGCAAGACCGGATCGCTGACCGGCATCCCCATCATCGAGACCCAGGCGGGCGACGTCACGGCATTCGTGCCCACCAACGTCATCTCCATCACCGACGGACAGATCTTCCTCGAAACCGACCTGTTCAACGCGGGCATGCGTCCCGCGATCAACGCCGGCATCTCGGTGTCGCGCGTCGGCGGCGCCGCGCAGACCAACATCATCAAGAAATTGGGCGGCGGCATCCGTTTGGCGCTGGCCCAGTACCGCGAACTCGCGGCCTTCTCGCAGTTCGCGTCGGATCTGGACGAAGCCACCCGCCGGCAGCTGGAGCGCGGCCAGCGCGTCACCGAGCTGATGAAGCAAAAGCAGTACGCGCCCATGTCGGTCGCGGAAATGGCGCTGTCGCTGTACGCGGCGAACAACGGCTTCTTCGACAAGGTCGACCGCCTGAAGGTGGTGGAGGCCGAGGCGGCCCTGCAGTCCTTCGCGCGCAGCAGCTACGCGGATTTGCTGAAGAGCATCAACGCCAAGCCGGATTTGTCGGCCGACGTCGACGCCGCGTTCAAGAAGTGCTGCACCGAATTCTTCGCAACGCTGTAAGCGAGAGTTAAGAGAAGGCAATGGCAGGCGCAAAAGAAATCCGCGGCAAGATCGCGAGTATCAAGAATACTCAGAAGATCACCAAGGCCATGGAGATGGTGGCGGCCAGCAAGATGCGCAAGGCGCAGGAGCGCATGCGCGCCGCGCGTCCCTATGCGGAAAAAATCCGCAAGATCATCGGCCACCTGCGCCAGGTGAACCTCGACTACAAGCACCCGTTCACGCTGGAGCGCCCCATCAAGGCGGTGGGCATCGTGGTCATCAGCACCGACCGCGGCCTGTGCGGCTCGCTCAACTTGAACCTGTTCAAGGCCACGCTCGGCGCGATCCGCGAAGCGCAGGCGAACAACGCCAAGGTCTACCTTTGCATCATCGGCACCAAGGCGCTGCAGTTCTTCAAGCGCCTGGCGGGAGTCGAAATCGCCGCGTCGGTCACGCACCTGGGCGACAAGCCGCACGTCGCGGACCTGATCGGCGCCACCAAGGTGATGCTCGACTTCTACCGCGACACGCAGGTCGATCAGCTGCTGCTCGTGCACAACGTGTTCGTCAACACGATGACCCAGAAGGGCGTCGTCTCGCAGCTGCTGCCGATCGAGACCATCGACAAGGAAGAGCTGCAGGAGCGCTGGGATTACATCTACGAACCCGATGCGATCGAGATCCTCGATCAGATTCTGATGCGCTACATCGAAGCGCAGATCTTCCAGGGCGCCGTGGAGAACGTCGCCTGCGAGATGGCGGCGCGCATGGTCGCCATGAAGAGCGCCACCGACAACGCCGGCAAGCTCATCGATGAATTGCAACTCATTTACAACAAGGCCCGCCAGGCCGCGATCACGAAGGAACTTTCGGAGATCGTCGGCGGCGCGGCAGCGGTCTAAGACAGAGGGTTATCAGTTATGTCCAGCGGCAAAATCGTGCAAATCATCGGCGCGGTCATCGATGTGGAGTTTCCCCGCGATCAGATCCCCAAGGTCTATGACGCGCTCAAGCTCGACGACGTGGACCTGACCCTCGAAGTGCAGCAGCAGCTGGGCGACGGCGTGGTGCGCACCATCGCCATGGGCGCCTCCGAAGGCCTGCGCCGCGGGCTCACCGTCACCGGCACCGGCAAGGGCATTTCGGTACCGGTGGGCTCCGGAACCCTCGGCCGCATCATGGACGTGCTCGGCAAGCCGCAGGATGAACGCGGTCCGGTCCAAACCAAGGAATACCTGCCGATTCACCGTCCCGCGCCGGCTTACGACGAGCAGGCAGGCGGCCAGGACCTCCTGGTCACCGGCATCAAGGTCATCGATTTGCTGGTGCCGTTCGCCAAGGGCGGCAAGGTCGGCCTGTTCGGCGGCGCCGGCGTCGGCAAGACCGTGAACATGCTCGAGCTCATCAACAACATCGCCAAGCAGTACAGCGGCTTGTCGGTGTTCGCAGGCGTCGGTGAACGCACCCGCGAAGGCAACGACTTCTATCACGAGATGATCGAATCGGGCGTCATCGACAAGGACAATCTGGGCAATTCCAAAGTCGCGATGGTGTACGGCCAGATGAACGAGCCGCCCGGCAACCGCCTGCGCGTGGCGCTCACCGGACTGACCATGGCCGAGTACTTCCGCGACGAGAAGCAAGCCTCCGGCAAGGGCCGCGACGTGCTGTTCTTCGTCGACAACATCTACCGCTACACGCTGGCCGGCACGGAAGTCTCCGCGCTGCTCGGCCGCATGCCCTCCGCGGTAGGCTATCAGCCGACCCTGGCCGAGGAGATGGGCGTGCTGCAAGAGCGCATCACCTCCACCAAGACCGGCTCGATCACCTCCATTCAAGCCGTATACGTGCCCGCGGACGACTTGACCGATCCGTCGCCGGCCACCACCTTCGCGCACTTGGACGCCACCGTGGTGCTGTCGCGCCAGATCGCCTCGCTCGGCATTTATCCCGCGGTCGACCCGCTCGACTCCACCAGCCGCCAGCTGGATCCCCTGGTGGTCGGCGAGGAGCATTACAACACCGCCCGCGCGGTGCAGGCGGTTCTGCAGCGTGCCAAGGAACTGCAGGACATCATCGCCATCCTCGGCATGGACGAGCTGTCCGAAGAGGACAAGCTGAGCGTGTATCGCGCCCGCAAGATCACCCGCTTCCTGTCGCAGCCGTTCAACGTCGCCAAGGTCTTCACCGGCCAGGACGGCAAGATCGTGTCCTTGAAGGACACCATTCGCGGCTTCAAGGCCATCGTGGCCGGCGAGTATGACCATCTGCCCGAACAGGCGTTCTACATGATCGGCGCCATCGAAGAAGCGGTCGAAAAAGCCAAGACGTTGGGATAAGAGAAACATGGCCAACACCATTCACGTCGATATCGTCAGCGCGGAAGGGCAGATCTTCTCCGGCGAGGCGAGCATGGTGTTTTTGCCCGGCTCGAGCGGCGAGATCGGCGTGGCGCCGCGTCACGCCCCGCTGCTGACCACCCTCAAGGCCGGCGAAGTCCGCGTGCAGTCGGAGGGCGAGGAAGAGCAGACGTTCTACGTCGGCGGCGGCTCGCTCGAGATCCAGCCGAACGCGGTCACCGTGCTCGCCGACACGGCGGCGCGGGCGCGTGACCTCGACGAGGCGGCGGCCCTCGCCGCCAAGCAGCGCGCCGAAGATGCGGTACGCAACCGCACCGACAAGGTCGACATCGCCAAGGCTCAGGCGGAACTCGCCCAGGCCATGGCACAATTGCGGGCAATCGAGCGACTGCGCAAAAAGCGCTAGAACTTCCGGAGTTCGCATGCCGCGATCCGTCGTCATTCTCGCTGCGGGCCAGGGCAAGCGGATGAACTCCGATCTGCCCAAGGTGTTGCAGCCCCTCGCCGGCAGGCCACTGCTCGAGCACGTCATCGATACCGCCCGCGCCTTGAAACCGGACGGCCTCTACGTCGTCTACGGCCACGGCGGCAGCCAGGTCCAGCATGCGCTTCACGCCGATGACATCGATTGGGTGCTGCAGGACAAGCAATTGGGCACCGGGCACGCGCTGATGCAGGCGCTGCCGGTGATCCCGGACGATCACACCGTCCTGGTGCTGTACGGCGATGTACCCCTCATCCGCCGGGAAACGCTCGAACGCCTCTGCAGCGGCGCCGACGCCGGCAGGCTCGAGATTCTCACCGTGGAGCTCGCCAACCCCGAAGGCTACGGCCGCATCGTGCGCGAGCAAGGCGAGGTGCGCGCCATCGTCGAGCATCGCGACGCGAACCCTGCCGAGCGTTCGATCAAGGAAATCAACACCGGTCTCATGGCTGCTTCCGCAAAGATGCTCCGCGCCTGGCTCCTGGACGTCGGCAGCCACAATGCGCAGCGCGAGTATTATCTGACGGATGTCGTCGGTATCGCGGTCAAGAGCGGTTACAAGGTCGACGGCGTTAAGGTCGCGGATGAGAGCGAAGTCGTGGGCGTCAACGACAAGGTGCAACTCGCGCAGGTGGAGGCGCACTATCGGCGCCGCCGCGCCGAAGAACTGATGCTCGCCGGCGCGACCATCGTCGATCCCACGCGCATCGACATCCGCGGTGAAGTCGTCGTCGGACGCGACGTCTATCTCGACGTGAACACGGTGCTCGAAGGCCATGTGCAGTTGGGCGACAACGTCACGGTGGGCCCCAACTGCGTCATCTCCGACTCGAACATCGGCGCGCACACCAAGGTGTTCGCCCACAGCGTCATCGATCATGCCATCGTGGGCGATCACTGCCGCATCGGACCCTTCGCACGGCTGCGCCCGCAGGCGGTGCTGCAATCTGACGTGCACATCGGGAATTTCGTGGAAGTAAAGAATGCGACGGTGGGCGCGCACTCCAAGGCCAATCACCTGGCGTATCTTGGCGACGCCCAGGTGGGGGCCAACGTCAACGTGGGAGCGGGCAGCATCACCTGCAACTACGACGGCCAGAACAAGTGGCCCACCATCATCGACGATGACGTGTTCGTCGGTTCCGGCAGCATGATCGTGGCGCCGGTGCGCATCAGCCGCGGCTCGACCATCGGCGCGGGTTCCACCATCACCCAGACGACGCCCGAGGACAAGCTCACGCTGGAACGTGCGCGCCAGACCACCGCCGACAAATGGCAGCGCCCGCACAAGATGAGCGAAGAGGAACGCTCGTCGATCATCCGCGAAAAGACCAAGAAGGTATAGCGGGCCGGCGCCGGCAGCAGCTTGGAGGTTGCGACAGCAACTCAAGTGGGGATCGGCGAGCTCCATCGTTGACCTCGAGCTGGCAGGCTCATCATCAGCCTCCCATCACGGCGCCACCGGCCCAGCAACCGATTGGCCGACACGCTTCCCGGCGCTTTAAGGCTGCATGGGCCTGACGCAGCAAACAGGGGACACGTTAAGTCGCGCAAAGCTTGAAACCGTGGCGCTGATTCCACGAGAATTCCGCCGGGACCCAAGGAAGGACGGTTTTTTCATCGATGAATACGGCGGCCGAGACGCTCACTTCGCTCTATCCGCCTGCGCCGGCCGGCGTACCAGACGACCTGACTCGTCTGAGCGGTAAATACCGTTGGCACGCGCTCGCACTGCTCGCCACCATAGTGCTGTTCTTTGGCTGTTACCTGCTGTTCGTCGCCTGGTTCGGCTGGCTGGCCTACCACTTGCTGTGGCAGGTCACGGTGCACCGGGGTTTCAACCTGTGGACTGTCCTGGCTGGTCTGAGCTCCGCAATCATGTCCGTGTTCGCGGTGCGCGCGCTCGTATTGCCGCTCAAGAGTCCACAAGAGCGGCGCAGGCGCATCTTTCCGCACGAACATCCTCGATTATTCGAGTTCCTACGCCAGCTCGCCGCGGATACGGGGGTCGCCATGCCCTACCGCGTGTACGTGTCGGAGCGCGTGAACGCATGCATATTCTACGAAAATTCTCTTCTCGACACGTTATTCCCGCTGCGCCGTCGCAGTCTCGAAATAGGCCTGGGCCTGGTGAACGTCTTGTCGCTGAGCGATCTGAAGGCGGTGGTCGCGCACGAATTCGGGCATCTCGCACAGACATCCATGGTGCTCGGCCGCCTGACGTACGCCGGCTCGCACCTCGCCACGCGAATCATCACTCGAAATGATGCAATCGAGACCGCCTTGCGGCAGACCTCCCGCTTCGTAAGTGGCGGGCCGTTCTGGTGGATCGTGCTCCTTATGGCGTGGACGGTGCGCATGGGCATTTGGTCGGTACGGACCTCGCTCGATGCGGCCTTCCGGTTGCTGCTGGCTGCACAGCTTGCATTGTCGCGCCGCATGGAGTTCCAGGCCGACTTGGTCTCCGTTTCGGTCAGCGGCAGCGATGCCTTGATCGAGTCGCTCAACAAGTTGCACGGCGCTGACGACGGCCTGCGGCGTGCGCTCGGCTATCTCGTGTTCGAGGCGCGGCGTGGACGGCGCGTGCCGGATTTGTTTGCTCTCCAGCAAACCGCCATCGAGCAGGTTCAAATGCTCGTCGGCGCATTGCATTCCACCGTCGACGGCGCCGACAATGCATCGCTCAGGATATTCAAGCACAGGTCGGTCCAGCCGCCGGACATGTGGGCCAGCCATCCGTCCAACTTCGACCGCGAAGAGAACTGCAAGCGATGCTACATACCAGGCGTTCACGATCCGCGCAGCGCCTGGTTGCTGTTCGATGACGCTGCGAAGTTGCGCAGCGATTCCACTTCCATGCTGTTTACGGGCGAGACCGCTGCGGCGATTTCCGTGGAAGAAGCTCAGGTCGAATTCTCGCAGACCTTCAGGCGCGCCCACCTAGAGCGTCGCTACCGAGGTGTTTATCTCGACCGATTTCTCTCTCTGCGCACCACGACGACGGAGGAGCTTTGCGGTGCGCTTCCTGAGCGGCAAAACCTGGATATGGCCCTCGAGTCCCTCTATGGCGACGAATTTGCCAGGGATGTCGAACAGCTGCGCGAATTGGTTTTGGAGCGCGGCATGCTCGAGGCTGTCGAGGCGATCGGCTCGGAAGGCACCGTGATCTTTCGCGGTGAGGTCCTGGCGCGCAAGCGCCTCGCGGCGGCGCGCGCCACCGTCGAGGCCGAACTTGAACCGCTCGAGGCGCGCATCGGCGATCGCGATCGTCGCTGTCGCGCCATGCACATCGCTGCAGCCCTGGAGGTCGGCCACGGATGGGCGGTGCATGTGCGTTCCCTGTTGGAGCTGCTGCGCTATGCGGAACATAGCGAGGCGCGAATCATTGCCGAGACCGTATATTTGCGCCGCGCTTTTGCGGCCACCACCGTGCTTGGCGAGATTCGGGGCAAGAACGTCGCGAAACTGATGAAATTCGCTTACGCGATTTTCGATTCGCTGCGCCAGTTCATGCTGGAGGCGAACGTATTGGAACCGGACTCCGCAATCATATCGCGGCTCGATCCGAGTGTTCTGCGCATCAAGAGCGTCGTCTTCAGTTTATCTCCGCCTCATCCGGGAGACTTGGTGCGATGGCTCAATGAATGCCGGGGCTGGATAGCGCTTTGCACCGAGGCATTCCACTCGATTCGCTTCGCGGCCCTCGACGCATTGCTCGATGCCGAGAGGCAGATTGCGGCCGCCTACCAAGGTTCCGCGGCATTGAGCGAGGCGCCGTTGCCATCCAAGGTCCCGACTGACTTTCGCAGCTATTCTCGCAAGCCCCCCGCTGCCGTTGAGATGGACTGGCTGGACCGGTGGCAGAGATCCACTGCGCCGTGGGCATCCGTTTCTCGGATCGCGGCCGGATTCACGGTCGTCGGCTTGTTGCTGTCGGCGGGATACTATGCCGGCGAGCAGGGGAGGAGGTCCGAGGATCCAACGGCGCGCGGCAATTTTTCCACGGGCTTCAAGATCAACGAGAATTCAAGCTCGCTGACTCAGAATGCATTTACCGCACCGGACCCGGCTGACGTTCAGCGGGCGCGAGAAGATGCGGCGATAGCTTCGCTGACGCAAGCGGCGAACAGAGGTTCAGCGCAGGCACAGAATCAGCTCGGCATGCGATACGACGGTGGCGACGGGGTGCCACAAGATCCGCAACGCGCAGTGGCATGGTTTCGCGCAGCTGCGCTCAAGGGCAATGCCGATGCTCAGGCGAACCTGGGCCTCGCCTATCTTTTGGGCCGCGGGAGCGAAGTCGACTATGCCGAAGCGCGACGCTGGCTGACCAGCGCCGCGGGACAGGGAATCGCAGCAGCTCTGAGGGGGCTCGGTGAAATGTACGAGCGGGGCTTGGGGGTGCCCTTGGCGCCCGCCACAGCCGTCGATTATTTCAACCGCGCCGCCGCAAAGGGGGATTCGCGCGCAGAGGCACTTCTCGGACAAGCATATTTTACGGGCTACGGAGTTGCGCAGGACGCCAAGTCGGGCATGTATTGGTCGTTGCGGGGCGCGGCGCGCGGAGAACCCGTCGCAGAGACGTATGTCGGGATCGCTTATCGAGACGGAAACGGAGTCGACCGTGATATGACGCGCGCGCTGGTCTATTTGCGCGAAGCGGCGGACGCAGAGGAACCTTACGGTGAGCTTGCTCTGGCGCAAGCATACTATGCGGGACAGGGCGTCGCGCGAGACTGGACCGAATCTCTTGCCTGGTTTCAGAAGGCTGCCGCGCAAGGAATACCAGAGGCCGAGTATGGCTTAGCGGAGCAGTACCTCAAGGGAGAGGGAACCCCTGTGAACCGCCTCGAAGCGGCGAAATGGCTTAAAGAGGCAGCAGCGGACGGCTACCAGCCTGCCCAGCGTGCGCTTGCAGCCTTCGATCGAAGCGCCCGCCAGCCACCGTAAATCCGCAAACTTCCGGCTCCTCCGGAATTCATGGCCGCGATGCTCGCAGGTTCGTTGTCGAAGAAGCCGGCCACGCGCAATAGCTCGAGAATGAATGGCGCCTTGGCTCGGCCGTACTGCGCAGCATCCGAGAAGCCCCGCGCCGTCAACCCGGCCTTCAGACCTCCGTACCGAGCCGCACTGAGCGGATGCTTCCGCAGGCGGTCGCGCACGGCGAGATGATTACGAAGGCCCAAGCTGCCTTCGATGCAAACATAGAGACGATGCGGGGCCATGCCGGCAGAGGCACGAAACGCCTCGCGATCCGCCCGTAACCCAACTCGACGAGGCGCGAAAAGACCTGCGGCAGCTTTGCGCGGGTTGCGATCACCACATCGAGGTCGATGATGGGCTTTGTCGCGAGCCCGGATCAGCCGTGCTGCCGACATGCTCGATGGCGAAGCCGCTGGCCACGAAGGGTCGTAGTCGACCCCCTCGACGGGCCGTTCGCTCCTCAATGCGCGGCCGCGGGCACCGCCTGTGATTCGCTCCCGGCGGCCTGCCCCGGCGCCACCAGCAGCGCCTTGGCGAAGGCGGCATGCATCTTGCCGACGCCGCGCGCGAGGTGCATCAGGCCGGTGAGTATCAGGGCGCCGAGCACCGCGATCCAAGGCGCAATCCACCAGGCGCCGAGCCACGGCGGATTGATCCAAACGCCCGGGTCGCCGAACAGGCCAGAGTAGATACCTACGCTCAGGAAGGGAACGGCGAACAGCGACAGGCCGACCGAAAATCCGACGACGGCGAGAACGAAGTAGATGATCCCCAAGGGCAGCATCAGGACGAAGTAGGCGAGGGTGGACCAGGTGTGCCGATCCTTGAGCATCTCGCCGACCGACGCCCAGAATCCGCCGGAGCGCGAGCGATACACCGGTCGGCGCGGCATGCGCTCGCCGGAGATCGCCTCGATGAGGCGGCCCTCCGCCAGCGACAGCACGCGGCTCACCGCGAGGAAGGCCAGAAAAAACGGTATCCCGATGATGAGCACCGAGAAGCCCGCCGACAGCGACAGTCCCACCACGGTGAAGGTGAAGTACAAGATGCCGGTGACCAGCGAGAGGAACATGAAGAAGAGCGAGGTGTAGGCGCGCGGATCGAGAAACACCGCGAACATCTTGCCAGCGCCTGAACGCGGGATGCGGCGCGGCGTCGCCATGGCGGCGCTCACCTTGATCTCGGTGTCGCGATAGGCTGCCGCCACTTCCTCCGGCGCGCCATAGGTCGAGGCGATGAGCTCGAGCACATCGGATTCCGATTTATCGGGATGCGCCGCGACTTCCGCGCGCAGGTACTCCTCGGCATCGTAGAGCGCGTCCTGGATCAGAGCGGCGTCGGCGCCGGCGAGCGCGTCGCGAAGCTGACTGAGGTATTGGTCGATGGAACGCGGCGCGTTGCGGCTCATGTTGCTTGTCCTTTGATGAAATAGTCGACGAAGTTGCGCGTGCCGGCCCAAATGTCGGTCCACTCCTTGAGCACGCTGCGACCCGCATCGGTAATGCGGTAGTACCGCCGCGGCGGCCCTGAGTAGGAGGGCACGATGCGGCTGGTGAGAAGTTCGCTGGCCGAGAGCGCGCGCAGCACCGGGTAAATGGTTCCTTCCTTGAAGATCGAGGCGCCATCGTTGGCGCTCGCCAGGCGCTTGGCGATTTCGTAGCCGTAAAGGTCCTCTTCGGTTTGCGCGAGCACGGCGAGCAGCACCAGCCCCACCAAACCCCCGTTTAGGTCCTTTTGAAACTTTTTGCCACTGCTATCGTCCATCGGCTAGTACTATATAGTTACTAGTACTAAATGCCAACTAATATTAGTCAGTCCGTAGAATCGCGTCACATCGGCTCCCCGGCCCTGGATTTACCCGCCGAGTCGGGCAAACTAGGCGCCCCTTGGCCGCCGGCGGCGGCAATTCGGAGAAGCAGCATGTGCGGGATCGTCGGTGTGGTGGCGGAGCGAAATGCCGTCCCCATTCTCTTGGAGGGATTGCGACGCCTCGAGTACCGCGGCTATGACTCGGCGGGACTGGCCGTCCTCAATCACGCCAAGCTCAAGCGCCTGCGGGCCGTGGGCAAGGTGGCGGCGCTGCAGGGCGCGCTGGATTCGGCACCCATTCACGGCGGCATCGGCATTGCCCACACCCGCTGGGCCACCCACGGGGTGCCCACCACCGAGAACGCCCACCCGCAGGTCTCGCACGACGGCATCGCCATCGTGCACAACGGCATCATCGAGAATCACGAGTCCTTAAGGACTGAGCTTAAGGGCCTCGGCTACCGCTTCGAGTCGGAAACCGATACCGAGGTGGTGGCCCACCGCATCCATTTTCACCTCAAGAGCTGCACCGACCTGTTCGCGGCCGTGCGCAAGACCGTGGCGGAGCTCGAGGGCGCCTATGCCCTCGCCGTGATCAGCGAGAAGGATCCGGAATGCGTGATCATGGCGCGGGAAGGATGTCCCGCGGTGATCGGTCTTGGTATCGACGAAAATTTCGTGGCCTCGGACGTGGCGGCCCTCCTGCCGGTGACGCGGCGTTTCCAGTTCCTCGAGGAAGGGGATGTCGCGGAGATCCGCCGGCAGACGGTGAAGATCGTCGATGCCTCCAACAAACCCGTGGATCGCGCCGTGCGCGAGAGCGAACTCACCGCCGAGGCGGCGGAAAAAGGCCCCTACCGGCATTTCATGCTGAAGGAGATCCACGAGCAGCCGCTCGCAGTTTCCCAGACTCTGGAAGAACGCATCGCCGGCGGCAAGTTGCTCGATGCGGCATTCGGTCCGACGGCCGGCAGCATCTTCAAGCAGGTTAAGGCGGTGCACATCGCGGCCTGCGGCACCAGCTTCCATGCCGGCCTCATCGCCGCGCATTTCATCGAAGAGGTGTGCCGCATCCCGGCGCGCATCGAGATCGCCAGCGAATTTCGTTATCGGGACCCGGTGGTCGGTCCCGACACGCTGTTCGTCACCATATCGCAGTCGGGTGAAACCGCCGATACGCTCGCGGCGCTGCGCAAGGCGAAGAAAATCGGATTTCTGGCCACCCTTTCCATCTGCAATGTGGCCGAGAGCTCCATGGTGCGGGATTCGGATCTCGTGCTCCTGACGCGCGCGGGTCCTGAGATCGGCGTCGCCTCCACCAAGGCCTTCACCACGCAGTTGACCGCGCTCGCCATGTTGACCGTGGCGCTCGCCAAGAACGGCCCGGCGGCCGCGCGCGAGAAAGAACTCGTCGCAGAGCTCCTGCACTTGCCGGGACTTCTGGAAAAGACCTTGAGGCTTGACGGCGCGATCCAGGCGCTCGCCGAAGCGTTCGCCGACAAGCGCCACGCGCTCTTTCTCGGCCGCGGGCCGCTGCAGGCGATCGCGCTCGAGGGCGCGCTCAAGCTCAAGGAAATTTCCTATATTCACGCCGAAGGCTACGCCGCGGCGGAGCTCAAGCACGGTCCCTTGGCGTTGGTCGATGAAAACATGCCGGTGATCGCGGTCGCCCCTTCCAACGAGCTTCTGGAGAAGCTCAAATCCAATCTGCACGAGGTACGCGCGCGTGGCGGCCGGCTGCACGTATTCGCGGATCCCGAAGCCCGCATGACGAGCGAAGAGGGCATCCAGGTCATACAGATGCCCGCGCATGCCACTGCGTTGCAGGCCCCGATCGCTTTCGCCCTGCCCATGCAGCTGCTCGCCTATCACGTGGCTGTTCTGAAAGGCACCGACGTCGATCAGCCGCGCAATCTGGCCAAGAGCCTCACCGTCGAGTAGCCCATCGTTCAAATCGATCCAAGCGCCGGCCGGGCTCGGGAAGGCTTCGAGCGGCGTTGGATGACGGCCAAGTCGGACTGCGATGGCTTAAGATCGCAGGCCTGAATCTGGCAGCATGCGGTATAGACTTTCAACCTTTCAAAAAGCGGCACACACCATGGCACAAGAAACTTTTCCCATCGACCTAAGCAAGCTCAAAACCTTGAAGCTCGACCCCGCGGTTACTTCCTTGTCGGACGAGGCCAAGGCCGCCCTGCGCCACAACATCCAGCTGTGCCGGGATGCCATTATTTTCTTCACCGCCCTCGCGGGCGCCAAGGGCTTGTCCGGGCACTCCGGCGGCGCCTACGACACCGTTCCCGAAGTCACGATCATCCGCGCCTTCATCGCGGGCGGCGCGCCCATCGTGCCGGTGTTCTACGACGAAGCCGGTCACCGTGTCGCCACGCAGTACCTCTTGAGCGTGTTGAACGGCGCCATGCCCGCCGAGCGGCTGCTGCATTACCGCGAGTACAACTCGGGATTGCCCGGACATCCGGAGAAGGAGCTCACGCCCGGTGTCGAATTTAGTTCCGGGCGCCTGGGACACATGTGGGCGTTCTGCAACGGCGTTGCCATGGCCAATCCCGGCAAGGCGGTGGTGCTTTTGGGTTCCGATGGCAGCCAGATGGAAGGCGACAACGCCGAGGCGGCGCGCCTGGCCACCGGCCAAGGCCTCAACATCAAGGTCCTCATCGACGACAACAACGTCACCATCGCCGGCCACCCGCAGGAATACATGCCCGGCTACGATCTGAGCCGCACCCTGTCGGGTTACGGGATGACCACCGAGACGACCATGGGCGAGGATTTGGACGCGCTCTACATCGATCTTTGCCGCGTCTTCAACAACAAGGTGCCGCACGCGCTCATCATCAAGCGCCCGATGGCGCCGGGCATCGCCGGCGCCGAAGGCAGCCCGCACGCGCACGAAGTGCTCAAGCCCGAAGTGGCCATCGCCTATCTCGAAAAGCGCGGCGGTTATGAGCAGGCGATCGCCATGCTCAAAGCCGCACAACCCGAAAAGAATCCGCTCACCTTCCGCGGTTCTTCGGGCGCGGGCAAGAACCGCGACGACTTCGGCAAGATCGTCAACGAGCTGCTCGACGGCATGGATGAGGCCAAACGCATCGCGAGCGTGCGCGTGTTCGACAACGATCTGGAAGGTTCCTGCGGGCTTCACCATATCCGCAAGAAGCATCCGGAAGTGTTCGTTCGCGGCGGCATCATGGAGCGCGGCAACTATTCCGCGGCGGCGGGCTTCGGCTCCGCGCCGGGCAGGCAGGGCATCTTCGCCACCTTCAGCGCATTCCTCGAAATGTGCGTCAGCGAGATCACCATGGCGCGTCTCAACTTCTCCAATGTGCTGGCGCACTTCAGCCACAGCGGAGTCGACGACATGGCGGACAACACCTGCCATTTCGGCATCAACGGCATGTTCGCGGACGGCGGCGTGAAACCCGGTCACGGCGAGGACACGACGCGTCTGTATTTCCCGGTGGACCAGCATCAATTCGCCGCCTGCGTCAAACGCATTTTCAATGATCCGGGCCTGCGCTTCCTCTTCAGCACCCGGGCGCCGGTGCCCGATATCCTCGGCGAGGACGGCAAGCCCATGTACCAGGGCAGGGCGTTCGAGCCGGGCAAGGATGATTTCGTGCGCAAGCCCAAGGACGGCAGCGGCTACGTGGTGAGTTATGGCGAGGCGGTGTACCGCGCGCTCGACGCGGTCATCGGCTGCAAGGAACAAGGCGTCGATGTCGGCTTGGTCAACAAGGCCACCCTCAACGTGGTCGATGAGACCATGATGCGCACGCTCGCCAAGGCGCCTTGGGTGCTCGTGGTCGAGGGTTGGAACGTGAAGACCGGGCTCGGCAGCCGCTTCGGGGACTATCTACTCAGGTACGGGTTCAAGGGCAGGTACGGTCATCTGGGCACGCACTTGGAAGGTTGCGGCGGTCTTTGGCAGCAGATGGGGTATCAGGGCTTGGATTCGAAAGGCATCAGCGCCGCCATCAGCACGCTGAACGCACGCGGCTAGAGCCGCCGGACTTCAAGGCGCGCGCCACTTAGCGCGCGCTGATTTCCCGCCGCGAAACGCAAACTGCTGAGCCGTGATGCCTATGAACCGCCGGCGGCCATCGGCGGGGCGAGCTGGATCAAAAATCCGAGCGACACCAAAAGCACGATGTAGTAAGCCGTCACGCCGTGGCCGGGCGAGTCCGGCAGGTCGCGGGTGAAAAGCCGGTAGGCCGCGCCCGCGGTCACCAGCAGAAACAGCGGTTGGGAATAGACGATGGCGCAGAGGATCGCGGTCACGCAAATCGCGATACGCTCGCCCTTGTCCAACGCCGCCATGGCCTGCCCGCCGTCCAGGATTGCGATGGGAATGAGATTCAGTAGATTGATGAGTGCGGTGAGGCTCGCAAGACCCAGCCAAAACTTGCTGGCCGTGAAGATCCAGAGACCCGCGCACGCGAGCGCGCCCAAGGCGCCGGCCAATGGGCCCGCCAGGCTCACCATGGCGCGCGCCCGTGCATCCAGGCCCGTGGCGGTCCAGCGCACATAAGCGCCCACGCCCGGCAAGAACACCGGCAGTTCCGCCGGCAACCCGCGGCGCTTTATCTCGATGAAGTGCCCGAACTCGTGCACCATGATGAGCGCTGCGAATCCCACGCCGAACTTCCAACCGTACAGCGCCCAGTACAGGCTCGCGAATGCCGCGAAGCTCAGCAAGAACTTGAGTTTGAGCAGCGACAGCAGAAACTTGAACTTGGCGAGGAACAGCACCACGGGCGCGAGGGGGCCGAAGCGTTTGGCCCAGCCGCCCCGCGCGGCGGCTTGCGCGGCCTGCCTGGCGAGCAGCGCGAGCTGCGCGGTGCGCGTGCGCATCCATTCGGCCTGCGAGGCATCCGGCGGCAGCAACTTGAGCGCTTTCTGCCAGTCCTCGAGCGCGAGCGCGTATTCACGCCGCGACTCGTGTGCGCGCGCACTTGCGGAGAGTGCCTCCAAGTCCTTCCCATGTAGCAGTGCATGACAGCTACCGCAGACCAAGGCGTCCGATGCAACGGCGCTGCCGCAGCGCTCGCAGTTCGAGGCCGAAGCCTCAGGCACAACGTTCATGCGTCCGGACCGCGGCTAAATCCGCGCTTCCGCGGACGGCGCCTGCGTCAGCGGGCCCTCCACCTCGAGCTGCGGGCCGGCCGTCAGACGCCACGCGATCCTCAAGCCCACAACCAGGATCACAAGGCCAATGATCCCATGCACCGGATCGTGAAAATCGAGGAGCGGCGACAATATCCCCAGGATGATCAGCTTGCCGACATCCGGGTGCACTCCCATCGAAATCGCGATCGGCACGGAGGACATCGATACGGCAAGGTAGGTGAGGATCACCGCGGCGATCTGATAGCGCCGGCCGCGCACGCCCCCGGATCCGAACACCAAGGCCTTGCCGACGATGAAGCCGACGGCGAGCGAAATGATGCCCATGACCAGGTGAGTCACCAGGGCGAACACCACATAAAGTGTGAGTCCTGCGATGGCTCCGCCGATGCCGAACAGAAGGCCGCGCACGAAAGCGGCGTGCGAATCCTGCGGAAATTTGCCCTGAAGAGTCTTGGCGCAGCTTGCGCACGCGGTCTGGCCGTTGACTCGATAATAGGCGCCGCTCACCGTCTTTCCGCAGACCCGGCAGGGCACTTCCCCCGCCTTGGCGTACTCGGCGGTGGAAAATTGGGGCACTCCGTCGCTCATAGCTCATCCTCCTCGTGATGAGGGGACTATAGCTAAGAATCAGGGTACCGAGTACCGCCCCTTCTGTGCGCCCGGCGCGGCGTCGGTGTAGCCGCGTTTGGGCACCGGGCCTCGCCCGCGAGGCCTCGCCATGGTCTCGCTCAGCCACTCAAAAGCGATGGCTGCGGCAAACACCATCAGCATGGTCCGCAAAACCAGCCAGGCCGACTGCTGCGAGGTCAAATGACCGATGGGAAAGCGGTAGTAGATGCCGAGGAGAATGAGGCTAAAAACCGCGCAGAGGATGTTGCGGAGGCGGGTCAACTTAACATCTTCCGGCCAATTTTCATTGCGCAACGAAGCGTAGCATCGCTTCCACCGCGACAATACTGGGGAGACTCTTTAGCGCAGAGGCTACTGTCTTTTATATATGGATGCGGAGGGAGGGTCGTCGGGCTGACTGCGAGGCGATGCGGCGGGTTCGAGCTAGCGGCGGATAATCCCCGCCCTTCTCATCCGGAAGCTTGATACCCTAGAAAACCCGCAGCAAGAAAGTGCATTGCATGTCATTCATTCACGTCCTCATTCTCGGCATCGTTCAAGGACTGGCGGAGCTGTTGCCGGTGTCCAGTTCCGCGCACGTGGTGGTCGCGGAGAAACTCTTGGGTCTGGACCCCTCTTCGCCGCCCATGACGCTGCTGCTGGTGATGCTGCATACCGGCACCATGTTCGCCGTGATCGTGTTCTTCTGGCGGCGCTGGCAATCGATCTTCTTCGCCGACCGGCAGGTGTTCACCCGCGCGGTGGTGGACGTGATCATCGCCACCGTGCTCACCGGCGTGGTGGGCGGTGTCATCATAAAGAGTATCGAGAAGTTCGCATTGCCCCAGGGCGAGGGCGGCGCGCAGATCGAGGACCTGTTCAGCCACTTGGAGTTGATCGCTCCCGCGCTCTTCGTCGCGGGGATTCTCATTCTGGTCGCAGGTCTTGCCGAGCGGCGTGCGCGGGGGCCCAAGAACGACCAGATCACCGCGAAGCAGTCGGCGTGGATCGGCGCCGTGCAGGGACTATGCCTGCCGTTTCGCGGTTTCTCGCGCTCGGGGGCGACCATTTCCACCGCCTTGCTGCTCGGCGTCTCGCGCGCCAGCGGCGAGGCGTTCAGCTTCGCGCTCGCGGTGGTGTTGACGCCGCCCGTGGTGCTGCGCGAGGCGCTGCGACTGCGGCATATGACCCATGCCGGTGACGTTCATCTTGGCTCCGTTTGGGTGAGTTCGCTCATCGGGGCCGTGGTCGCCTTCATCGCGGGACTCGCCGCGCTCAGATGGCTGAGCGCGTGGCTGGAAAGCGGACGCTGGTACCTGTTTGGAATCTATTGCCTGGTGGCATCGGTTGCGGTATTTGCCCTGCACTTATCGGGATACTGACGCGAGCAAGATTCGCCGCTAAAAAGTGCCGATCGAGTCGGGGCGCGCGGAACGGCTGAGGCTTCAGCCCCCGGTGGCGAGCCAGCCGCCCTGGAATCCCGCGCGCTCCAGGCCGCGCCTGATGTAGGGGCTCTTGCGCATCATGCGCCAGATGAAACCACTGCGAAAATTCTCGATCATGGTGACGGTAAGCCCCTGATCGATGCCCAGATAGTCGGTATCCACCCAGCCGAAATCCGGTATCACCTTGCCGGTGTTCAGCGGCACGTCCGGATACTTGAAACTCATGTTGAAGGCATCCACGAAGCCGAAGGTGGAGTAGATGTACTGACCGTACTGTTCCTTCATGAGTTTTAAGGTCGGGATGGCGATTTCCGGTGTGAATGGCAGCGAGCCCGCCACTGCGTTCGGTGCGAGCGTGCCGTCGTCGTAGTTCTGGGGACCGCCGGCGCCGCGCGCGGCATAGCTGTGAAACTGCCTTATCTCGCCGTTGTACTCGAGTTTCGCATCGGCGGGGCCATCGCTCGCCGTGATGCCCCAGAGTTTGGCCGAGTAGCCCTCCCACTTCATGGGATTGGCGATCACGTAGCTGCGTTGGGCGTATATTGCGCGGCGCGTGTTGTCGAAGTAATCGATGCCCTTGCCGCGCATGTAGGCATCGCGGATGTCGCGAAAGTCGATCCACACATGCGAGAACTGATGGCCGAACAGCGGCGGGAAGGCGAGATACCACTCGCCTTCGTTCACCCAGTGAAAGTCGAATGTCGAGGTGTACGACAGCCACGCGGTGCCGGGCATGGACGAGGTGGGCGATCCTAATCCCAGGATGTACATGATCGAGGACTCGTTGTAACCGCGCCAGCTGCGTTGATGGAACCCCAGCTCCGGCGACCAGCCGAGGGCGAGCACGCCATCGTCACGAGTCGCCCAACCCCAGTCGATGCGCCGGTACAACCAGTCGGCGATCTTGCGCAGTTCCTTCTCTTCGGGATCGGAGCCGTCGAAATAGTCCTGGCAGAGGAGTACGCCCGCAATGAAGAGCGCGGTATCGACCATGGACAGTTCGCTCTGCCCGAAGCGGGTACCGGTTTCCATGTCGAGGAAGTGATAGTAGAAGCCGCGATAACCGGTAAAGCCCTTTGCCGCGGGTCCTTGCGGCGCATCGCGGAAGAAGCGCAAGGTTCGCAACACCCGGTCGCGCGCCTCGGTGCGCGAGATGTAGCCGCGCTCCACCCCGATGGGATAAGCGGTGAGGGCGAAGCCGACGGCCGCGAGGCTTGCGAAGGACTTGGTCGGGTAGCGGTCGGGTACCAGGCCGTTCTTGGCGTTGGCGTTGGCCCAGAAGAAATCGAAGGTGCGATGTTCGATGTCCTCGAGAAAAGTCGCCGCTTCATTCGGCGTGTCGGTTTCTTCCAGGAGCTTTGGATGCGGCGTGGGCTTTAAGGCCGTGAGGGGATTACACGCACTCAGGAGCCACGCCACGGTGATGGCGGCCAGGCTCGCGACCAGCGGTAGTCTCGCGATGCGGATGTTCATGCGCGGATGTTGCGGGCGCTCATGGTTCGTTTCGAATTGCGACGGCCTTAAGTGGCAGGTGCGGCACAGTGTCTTGCGATGAATTGTGCATGCAGCGGCATGGCATCAACGCAGGCCGCGATCACGTTTTTAACACTATCCAGAAGTCCGGCAACCTGCTGCTCGGGGAGCAAATCCGCCACAGGATGGCAATGTTGCGGCACAACATGCTGCCCCAGCATCACCTGCACCCAGCTGGTGATCGCAAACAGCTCCTCGGCATTGCGGTAGAAGCGGCCGCTGTCGGCGAACAGCTTGATGGTCTCGGCCAGAGGCTCGGGAATGTTCATTCCGCTGCAATATCTCCAAAAACCACTGTCGCGGCGCTCGGTGGCGCAGTAATGAAGGATTAGAAAATCTCGAATCCTTTCATACTCGAACGCTGCCTGAGAATTATAGCGCTCGATGAGAACCGGGTTGAAATCGCGGTCCGGCAATAAATTGATGAACCGGGCTATGCCGGATTGGATCAGATAGATGCTGGTGGATTCCAAAGGTTCCATGAAGCCGGAGGCGAGCCCGAGCGCCAGGCAGTTCTTGTTCCAGATCTTGCGCCGCATGCCGGTCACGAACTTCAGCAATCGCGGTTCACCGAGAGGCCTGCCTTCGAGATTCTTCAGCAGCGTTGCGGCCGCTTCATCGTCGCTCGAGTACGCGCTCGAGTACACGTAGCCGTTGCCGGTTCGATGCTGCAGTGGGATGCGCCACTGCCAGCCGGCGGTCCGTGCCGTCGAGCGCGTGAATGGGTGCGGCGGACCGAGGTTCTCCGTCGGCACCGCGAAGGCCCGATCGCACGGCAGCCAATGAGTCCAGTCGTCGTAGCCGCTCTTCAGGGTCTGCTCTATGAGGAGACCGCGAAACCCCGAGCAGTCGAAGAACATCTCGCCCTCGACGCGCTCGCCGCTCTTCAAGGTCACCGACTCGATGTGGCCGTCCTCGCGCTGCGCGACGTTCACCACCATGCCTTCGATCCGCTTGACGCCGCGAGCTTGCGCGTAGCGGCGCAAATACTGAGCGTAGCGGCCCGCGTCGAAGTGATAGGCATAGGCGATGTTGGCGAGCGGCGATTGCGGCGGAACGTCGGATGCGGAAGTCATGAACTTGCCGCGCGGCGCCGCCGCCGTGTTGAGCGAATAGGCGCCGATGTCCGCCGCCTTGCCGGCCTTCCAAAGCCTCAGCCAGTATTGATGGAACGGCAGCAGGCCGTAGTCGTGGCCGATGGTGCCGAAGCCATGCACATAACGATCGCCGAGACGCCCCCAGTCGACGAACTCGATGCCGAGCTTGAAGGTGCCCTGCACGCTGCGGACAAAGTCGATCTCATCGATCTCCAGCACCTGATTGAAAAGCTTCAAGTGCGGCACCGTGGCTTCGCCCACCCCCACGGTGCCGATTTCCTCCGACTCGATCAGCCGGATTGAATGCTCGGGTCCCAATAGCTTGGCAAGGGCAGCAGCGGCCATCCAGCCGGCGGTGCCACCGCCGACGATGACGTAGTTGCGAATGCGCTGATCAGCCATCACGGCATATTAAGCCGCAACGGCGGGCATTGCGCCCGCCGTTTTTCGCATCAGAACTTGGCCCCGATCATGAGCTTCAAGGTGCGGGTGACCCCGGTGATGTTGCCGTTCGCATAATTGTACTGTACGAGCGGTCCGGTGGTGTTGGGGCCCCCATTCGGGCCAGCCCAGTTGTTGATGGTGGCAGTGGGGTCGTAGTTGTACCAGTTGAAGATGTTCAAGCCGTCCAGCCGGATGTAGGCATTGGCGTAACCGAAGATGTTGATGTTCTTGGTGAGCTGCACATCCAGCGAGCGATAACCGAAGAAGTTCTTCGGAGTGGCTGAAGTCGGCATATCGCCGGCACCGCCTGGTTCGACGCCCAGAAAGGCAATGTCGTCCACCGGGGTCGGCGTGGCCAGGGTAAGTTTTGCGGCAAATACGAAGTCCCAAGGCAGCCCCAGCGAGCCGGAGGTCACGAAACGATGCCGCGGCGCCACGTTCGAAGTGATGAACGGGTACTGGGAGATGTTCTCTTCGTCGAAGGCGTAGTGCTGAGTGGCATCGCGGTTCTGGATGGCATCCGTGTAGGTGTACGCGAAGGTGATCCCCCACTTCGATTCGGCGGTGTAGGGCTTCTCGGCAGATAGCAACAATTCCGTGCTCTTGGTCTCGATGCCATTGGTGCCGATGATGAGCGAACCGAATCCGGGTACGCCGTTGCCCCATGGCTGTCCGCCGTTCATCCAGAACGAGCCGTCGGGATAGCGGTTGCCGAGCGTGAAGACGAAACCATTCTTGCTGATGACTCGGGCGATCGTGGCGCTGGTATTCCAGTCGCCGAGTTGGTTGCGCATGCCGATGCTGAACTGATCGGAGTAGGGCACTTTCAGATCGTTGTTGAGCAGATCGACTTCCGAACCCAAATTGCTGCCTTTTGTCAGCGCTTGAAGGTTTGAGAGCCCGTTCAAGTAGGCAGGATTCCAGGCTATGCAAGGCGTGCCGTAGCAGCCGCCGTTGCCCGCAGGCGCGTTGGCATTCGGAAAGTAGTAGGTATAGGAGGGCAGCGCCTGGGTGGTGACCTCAAGTTGCATGTAATCGTACAGATCACGATCGTAGGATCGCCCATAGCCCCCGAACACCACATGCTTCTGATCGGCGTTGATGTCGACGGAGAAACCTAGGCGCGGCTGGAACTCGGTGTAGACCGGTTTGCGGTTGTCGCCAGTGCTGATGAAGTCGTTGACGTTGACGCCGCCCTTGGCCAGGGTCTGCGCATAGGTCTGCCCCGTCGGGGCATTCGGATCCTGAGTGTTGAGCGCGGCCACCACATTGGCCGGCGTCACATAGTCCAGGTAGCCCTTGTTGAGCTCGAGGTCCCAGCGCGCACCCAAGAACCAGGTCAAGTGTTCGTTCTGCTGCCAGTCGTCCTGGAAGTACACGCCGAACTGATGATCGCGCGAGTGCGCAGTGGGGCTCAACCCCGGCACCGGCGACGGGAACTGCACCTGGTAAGGCAATGCGTCGGTTCCAGCGGGGGTCACGTTGTAGTAGAAGGCGGGATTTTCGTCCGCACCGTCCGCCGCCGTGAGATCCACCCGCTTATATTTGGCGCCCATCTTCAAGGTGTGATCGCCGAGCCAGTGCAGATCGTTGAAGGTGAAATTCTCCTCGATCGACGGACCCCGCTGCCCCTTGTTCTGAGTGGCCCCTGAATCGGCGGGACCGGTCTGAAGAACATTGGCGTTATTCTCTTCTTCGATCTGGTAATTGGTGCCGTTGCCGATGCCGAGCGCATGGGGCCGGTTGAAGGCGTCCTCGTACGCGAACAGCAGGTCGTTGAACCAGTGATCCGCGCTGTGCTGCCAATGCAGGGCGTAGCGATCGTCGTAGTTGAGCACGGTGATGCTCGCAGACAGCGCCTGACCAACCCCGATGTTCTCGGCCTGGTTTTCGTTGCGCACCTTGGCGCTGAACTCGAAGCGGTCCGAATCCGTGGGCTCGAAGTCGAGCTTGCCGAAAAACTGGTCTTCCTTGAAGGGAATGCCCTCCGGGCCCAACTGGGCATCGGCACTGGCCGGCAGCAGTTGCTGTATGGGCGTTCCATCGAGCAGCGCGACACCGGGTGTGACGGACACCGGCGTGTTGTAGCGCTTGCCTTCGTAAGTGACGAAGAAGTGCAGTTTGTCCTGGATGATGGGGCCGCCCAACGATGCGCCGAATTCCTTGGTGTTCGAGGGTGTCTTGACGCCGGCCGTCTTCTCGACCGGCTGCTCGGCTCGCAGGCTGCCGCTGGTGTACTGCAGGTAGGTCTCGCCGTGGAATTCGTTGGTGCCGGATTTGGTCTCCGCGACCACCGCGGCGCTCGACACCTGGTCGTACTCGGCCTTGTAGTTCGAGGTGATGACCTTATATTCGCCGACGGCCAGCTGCGGGAAGGGATTGCCCTGCGTAAAGAACTGCCCGCTGACGCCGCCTTCCTTCACGTAGTTCTTCTGGCCGACGCCGTCGATGTAGACGTTCACCGCGCTGGAATTCTGTGCGCCGGAGGTGAGCGATGTCTGACCGGAGGAGTTCACCGAAAAGATCATGCCGGGAACGGTGTCGGCGAATTCCAGAAAGTTGCGCGTGATTTGCGGCACCGTCTCGATCTGCTGCAGCGACACGGTGTTGCCGACTTCCGAAGTACGCGTGTCGACGATGCGCTTCGACTTGACCGTGATCTCCGTGAGCGAGCCGGTCACTTCTTCCGCCGGTGCCGCAGTGAGATCGACATTGGCGGTGGAGGCAACCGTGAGGGTCACGGTGGTCTCGGTGCCGGCGCCCGCGTCTATTTTGTATGTACCTGGCTGCAGCCCCGGGATTGCATAGCTGCCATCCGCGCCCGCGGTGGTTCGCCGCGTGACGCCGGTGGCGACATTGCGGGCGGTCACTTCGGCGCCCGCCGAGGCTCTGCCTTTCAAGGTGGCATCAGCGGACTGGGCGATGCTGGTCCTGGGCGCAGTGACAGCGGTGGTCAAAGCCGTGGCGATCGCTGCGGCCAGCAGCGTCTTGCGATAGGAATTCCGTGACATCAATTTTCTCCCTTCCGCCGCGCGCCGCTCTGGGGCGCACGTTGTAATTGTTACCGACGGACGATCAGCAGCTGACCCGCTGGTATTGAGACTGCGCGAATGCGCATCGATGAAGGTGGGATAGAGTTGGAATGCGCCGAAGAGGTCAAGGGTCCCGGTTTTCGCATGTGCGGCACTCCCGAACCATCACCGCCTGCACTCCCCACAAGCCCCCCAGCCTCATGGTAGCGGTTACAGTCTTCTCAACACCAACTTGCGGTCTGCCTTGCCGCTCCATCTAATATTAGGAATGCTAGCGCCTTTCAAGCTGATCTGTCTAGAACGCCACACCATGCTTAATACAGCGAAAAAGCTTTTATTTCTTGTAACGTTTGCATGCGCATTGTCCTACAGCGCAAACGCCGACGATGTCGCGATCGATGCGAATGCGCCGCATCACCCATTACCTCACTTCTGGGAGCAAATGTTCGGCTCGGGTCGCGCAATCCTGTCGCTGCGCGACAGCTACCGGCAGGACCTCGTCGCCACCAAGGCGATCACAGACTTCAAGTACGTGCGCTTCCACGCGATCTTTCACGATGAGGTGGGGCTCTACGACGAGGACGCGCACGGCAAGCCCGTGTACAACTTCTCCTATGTCGATCAGATCTACGACGGCCTGCTCGAGAACGGCGTGCGCCCCTTCGTTGAACTGTCCTTCATGCCGCGCAAGCTCGCGGCCCGCGAAGCGGTCCATGTGTTCAAGTACCACCCCATCGTCGCGCCGCCGAAGGATTACGCCCGCTGGGATGCAATGATCGAGGCGCTGGCGCGGCACCTGATCGAACGCTATGGCATCGACGAAGTGGCGCAATGGTATTTCGAGGTCTGGAACGAACCCAACCTCGATTTTTGGGCGGGCTCGCCCCTGCAAGCGAGCTACTTCACCTTGTATGACCATACGGCGCGTGCGCTGAAGAAAACGAGTCCGCGACTTCGGGTGGGCGGTCCGGCAACCGCGCAGGCCGCCTGGATGAGCGTCTTCATCAAGCACGCCACCGAAGGCAACGTGCCGCTCGATTTCGTATCCACGCACGTGTACGGCAACGACACGGCGGACAACGTGTTCGGCACGCACGAGAAAATCGCCCGCGCCGACATGGTGTGCCGCGCGGCGCAAAAAGTGCACGATGAGGTGCAGGCTTCGGCGCGTCCGGATCTGCCCATCATCTGGAGCGAATACAACGCCAGTTACATGAACGAAACCAACGTCACCGATTCGGTGTTCATGGGCCCGTGGCTCGCCCACACCATCAGTCGCTGCGACGGCCTTACCGCCATGATGTCGTACTGGACCTTTTCCGATGTGTTCGAAGAGCAGGGCGTGGTGAAAAAACCGCTCTACGGCGGTTATGGCCTCATCGCGGCACGCGGCATTCCGAAGCCCGCTTTCAATGCGTTCAAGATGCTGCATGCGCTCGGCGATGAACGCATCGAGGTCAATTCAGATCATGTGCTGGCCACCCGCCGCGCCGACGGCACCTTGGTGATCGCCGCGTGGAACTATGTGGCTCCGGGAGCCACCGGCACCGCGACGACAGTTACGCTGCATCTTCCGCCGGGAGCAAGGAGCGCGAGCGTTACGCAGCTCGATCATAGCCATGGCGACGTCAATCCCGCCTTCGTACGTTTGGGCTCGCCGGATTCGCCCACGCGTGCGCAACTCGCCGTACTCAAGCAGGCCGCCGTGTTGCCGGCGGCGCACGAGGTGGCTGTTGTGGGCGATCAGGTCAGCGTGGCTCTGCCGCCGGACGGATTGGCGACCGTCGAAATCGGCTACGGAGCCGCGCGATAAATGGCGCGGGAAAAAACTGGTTAATGGCGTGCGGGTGAATAGGGTCAGGGCGCCGCCGCCCTGACCCTCGTAACGAAGCTTCAGCGCGCCCAGTGTCCGCGCGACATGCGCCAGCCGTCGCCGGCGTGCACCCAGGTGTGCGGCACCCAGTGATAACCCGGGCGGCCCGGACCCCAGTGCCCGCCCACCCACACATGCGAACCGCCGCCCCAGTTCCAGTAGCCTGGGAACCAGACGTAGCCGGCCGACGGAGCGACGCCCACGACCTCAACGCGCGGTTCCGGCGGCGCCACCGTGACGACCGCGCCGCCCCCGTAGTAACCGGGAGCAGGCGCAACGATGCATCCGGTGAGCGCGACGCTCGAAAACAACGCGCTCGCCGCTAATATCTTAATTCCTCGTAATGCCTTCATTCGGCTCTCCATGTTGATGACCTATGCAGCAATTAACGCATGGGGCTGCGTCCGGATGACGTGAATTCGGCTACATAAACCCGACTCGCCCGCTGTCCCTAAATTAAGAGTAATTTCGATTATCCCTTCAGGTAAGCACAGCCGATCGGATGTCGGAACACACTGCCCCGGGATGCATGGCGTATCACCGGACTTACCCCAAGGCTCTTTCGGTGGCGGCACTTATTAGAGGTGGGTACCGGTACCCGAGGGCGACATGTCGGCAAATCAGCTGCGCAACTTGGCGTTGTGCTTCTTGTTGTAGATGCGGTTGCTCTGGCGGTTCTCGGTGCGCTGAATACGGCCTTGTTCGCGCGCAGAGACGTGGCCGTTGCGAGCAGCGTTCGCTTCCTTGCGATCCTCATGGGCCTGGCCGCGTTCCAACGAGCCTGTCTCGCGGTTGGTGAGCGAGCCATTCTTGATGCCGTTGTCGATGCGCTGCTGCTGGTTGACGTTGCGTTGCACGTCGGCCTGCATGCGCTGCGACGAGGCGGAATTCGGATTGCCAGTCACGCCATTGTGCTTGTCGGCATAGATCGCAGCGCTTTGCCTGTTCTGCGCCGCATTGAGACGCGACTGCTCCGCGGGGCTGATGGAACCATTTTTAAGATCATTCGCCTGCATGCGGTCGATGTGCTGCTGACCGCGCTCCAGCTGGCCCGCTTCCTTGGTGGAGAGCTCGCCGGACTTCAAGCCCTGGTCGATGCGCTCCTGCTGATTGACATCGCGCTGCTGATCCTGCGGCACCTGGGCGAACCCGGCTGCGGAAAAGAGTGAACCGGCCGCAATCAACATTGTCATCGTCGTCGCTTTCATGAGCATTCCCTTTGCGCCTTCAAAGCGCGTGTTGCGTTAGGGAACAGAACGGTCGCGCGAGATCCGGGTTGACCTGCCTTATGTCAATCGCTTTCGCCGATAGGCGCTCCGGGCGGCGCTGCCACGGGCGCCGCGATTACGAATTTCTTAGGATCGGCGAGGAACTGGTCGATCCGATAGACCACGAAGGCGTCCACCGCCGAACTCGGCTCCAGATGTTCCTTCAGCTCGTCGAGCTTGGCGAACAGGTCGCTCTTCACGCTTGCAGAACTGCGCTCGCTTGCAGCGAGCGTCAAGAGCGCCTCGACGGTACGCATGTAGACGGCGCCCTCGATCTCGGCGTAGAGCCCCTTGGGTTCGTGGCGCTTGGCGGGACGATTGATGGTCAGCGCCGCATCGATCACCTCGTCAAGCGTCGGACCTTGAACGCGCGCGCCGTATTCCAACAGACGCGCGGCGCGCTGCGGGTTGAACAGCACGCTCAAGGTGAGATCAGCGGCGCTCTCGGCGGCAGCTACCGGATCAAAGGTGACGCCGGTGTTGCTGGCGAACGATTCGCGGGTGCGCGGCATCCCTGAAGGACGCGGCGGCAGCAGCTTCAAGAGCGACTCCGGCAGCACCAAGGCCTCGGGCGAGAGCGTCGCAACCACTGCGTGCAGTGCCTTGCGCTGCTCCTGGGGATCGACGATGGCGGCATTCATCTGCCCGTCACCGCGCAGCTGGAAACGGTAGTCGAGTCCGCCGATCTCCTTGATGGCCGCTTCGGCCTGGTAGCGATGCATGAAGTAAAGAGGCACCAGCGTGTCTTCGAGGGCTGCCAAGGGCGCGCCCATGGGAATGGCGTTCTCGCCGAAGCGCAGCAGCGCCGCGGCGCGGATCTGCATCAGCCGATCGAGTTCGGCCGCCGCATCGGCGCCGTTGTCCCAGAGGTGCGCGTGCGGATGCGCGCCGCCTTCCGGCCGGGCATCCGCATCGGATATGAAGTACATGCCCTGCTTGTGCGCCTCGTTCAGAATCGCATCGAGACCGGCCTTTTCCTGGGCGGCATCGGAAAACTGCCGGTAGCCGTAATTGATGGCCACCTTGTCCCAAATGCCGATGTTCACGCCGTACGCCTGCGACAGATCGGGGATGCCGTCCTTGCCGAGCACGATCCAGGGATAGGGGTAGTCCATCACGGATACCGACTCCTGGGGGGTGTGCGGGAAGCTCGAGGCTGCAAAATTGTGCTCGAGGCCTAAGGTATGGCCGGTCTCGTGGGCGGCGAGCTGGCGCGTGCGCGCGAGCGCCATGGCGAGCATGGGGTCGTTCTCGGGAGTGAGCGTGCGGCCGGTGACATAGGGCGACAGGAGCGCGGTCGCGATCAGATAGTCTTGACGCGAACGCAAGGAACCCAAGGTCACGTTGCCCTTGATGATTTCGCCGGTGCGGGGATCATGCAGCGGCCAGCCGTAGGACCAGCCGCGGGTATAACGGTGCACCCACTGGATCATGTTGTAGCGCACGTCCATGGGATCCATGTTTTCCGGCAGCACCTCGACCCGGAAGGTGCCGGGTGCAAAGCCGGCGGCCTGGAAAGCCTGGTCCCACCAGCGCGCACCCTCCACCAGGGCGGTGCGAATCGGTTCGGGCGCGCCGCGGTCGACGTAATACTGGATGGGCTGCACCGCCACGCATGATTCCGTGCAGGCGGGGTCTTTTTTGATGAGACGATGGCGCGCGATCAGATGCTGGTCGAGAAGCGCCCCCAGAGGCGCCGCATAGTCGCGGTAGTCGAGCGTGATGTAGCCGGAGCGGGGATCGGCGCGGCGCGGCGTGTAGCCGGGGCCGGGGAGTTCGACAAACGACTGGTGTTCGCGCACGGTGAAGGCGTGCGCGTCCGGTGCAACCTCCGCCACGTGCGATCCGCTCTCCGGAGATTCGGTGGTGAAGGTCAGCAGCGCCTCCACTTCGGTATTTTTCGGGAACACGCGCGTGGCATCCATGGCGATGGCGGAGCGGTTCGCGTCCAATTTGTAGCTGCCCTGGCGGTTCTCGGCGAGCGCCTCCAGCACCCCGTGCACATCGCGCGTGAAGAACTCGGTGGCATCCACAAGCACGCCGCCGCCCGGCGCTTCCGCCTCGACCTTGAACCCCGCCAGCACCGAATCCGGAAAGGACTGGCGCACGGCCAGTCTTTCGGACGCGCTCGCCGCGGAGCTTCTGAAGAATTCGTCGTTCCGCACCAGGAGCACCTTGGGACCGAAGCGCTCGAAGTGCACGATCACCGGCTCCGACATCTGGCCGCGGTCCAACCCCAGGTCATTGGAGCCGAGGCCGTAGGGGAGCGAATGCACGTACAGCACATCGCTGGACAGGCGTGGGATCTCGAGGAACAGCTTGCCGCTCTTCGCATCCCAGTAAAGCGGCATGAAGCCGGCAAGATGCTGCATGCCCTGCGTCTTCGCCTCGAGACCCGAGGTTTCGCGCGGTTTCGAGGGCGACTGCGCCTGTACAATCGAGCACAACGCCAGTGACAACACTATGATAGTGCGCGGCGCGAGACGGCGCGGAATCAGTTTCATCATGCTCACCTTGGATCCCCATTTATGAAACGTGCTCGCAAATCCGCGGGCCGCACTAGTGTAGCGCAAGCCTCGCAGCGCTTCGGCCGGGACTATTTCCACAAGTTCTACCTGAGCCCCAAGACCCGGGTGGTGACCGCCGAGGAAATGCGCAGTCGCGCCTACTTGATCGCGGCGCTCCTGCGGCATGCGGAACTGCCGGTGCATCGCATCCTCGATGCCGGGTGCGGCATCGGTCTGCTCAAGAAGCCCTTGAAGGAATGCCTGCCCAAGGCCAAGTACGTCGGGCTGGAGTTCAGCGAGTATCTGTGCAAGCGCTACGGCTGGACTCGCGGGTCGGTCACCGACTTCGCGGCGCGCACCCCGTTCGATCTGGTCATCTGTTACGACGTGATGCAGTACCTTACGGATGAAGAGGCGGTCGCCGCCATGGAGAATCTTGCGCACCTGTCGCGCGCCGCCATCTACGTCTCGGCGCTCACCCTCGATGACTGGCGCAAATACTGCGACCGCAGCCGCACCGATGGCGCCGTGCATCTGAGAAGCGGCGCCTGGTACCGCCGCCACTTGCGCAAATCCTTCAATTACCTGGGATTCGGCGTGTGGCTGCGCAAGGATGTCACCGCCATACTCTGGGATCTGGAACGGCGCTAGAGATCAGAGATTCTCCTGGATGAAGCTCACCAGCGCCGCGTGCACGGGTTCCCCTGCGCCGTAGTCGGCCCGCGGATGGTTGACGAGCGACACCAGCACGTAAGTTTTGCCGCTGTTGCCCGTAACATAGCCGGCGACCCCGCTCACTCCGTCGATATGGCCGGTTTTCAGGCGTACCGAGCCCGCCGCGACGCTCTTCATGCGCGAACGCAGGGTGCCGTCGAGGCCGGCGAGCGGCAGCGAGGCCATGAATTCCGGCGCGAAGGGGCTGCGAAATCCTGCACCGAGCACCCGTGCCAGCTGCAGCACCGTGATGTGCGTGGCGCGAGACAGGCCCGAGCCGTTGTCGATGTCGATGCCGTTAAAGTCGAAGCCGCGCTCCTTGCCCCATTCGTCGATGACTTGGGCGCCCTTGTCGAGGGTCGCCGGCACGCCGAAGCGCTCCTCACCCAGGGTGAGAAGCAAGTGTCTGGCCATCAGGTTGCTGGAGAATTTGTTGGTGAGACGGATGATCTCGCCCAAGGATAGGGAGTCGAAGCTCGCGAACAGGGTGGCCTGCGCCGGCGTGTTGGAGATCTTGAGGCGGCCCGTGAACGCGCCGCCCTGTTGGCGCCAGAGTTCCACGAACGTGCCGAACGCATAGCTCGCCGGCGTCAGCAGCACCCGCGTAAAGCTTCGCTCCGCGCAGCTCGGCGAAAGCGCGCCGGAGAAAACCACCCGATCCCAGTTCTGGGAAGCCACCTTGAAATCGACGCGCCCGGATCCCAAGCGGCACCTGCCCGGCACGAAGCGCACGCGGTTCTCGATGATGAGATTGGGAGGCGCCGGGGTCGCGTCGATTTCGACCTCGTGCGCGGCAGCGTTGGCGGCCAGGCGGAAGTCGATGCTCTGGAAATTCACCATGAGCGCGTCGGGGATCACGTTGTAAGGGCGGTTCGGCTTGCCGTCGAAGGCGCCCGGGTCTTCGGGCGGCAGCGCGAAGGCTGCATCGTCGATGATGATGTCGCCCTTGATGCTCTTCAGTCCCTTGGCGCGCAGCATCTGGACGAACGCCCACCAGCGCTCCAGGGTCATGTAAGGATCGCCGCCGCCTTTCAGCACCAGGTTGCCGTCGAGTGCGCCGTCCGCGAGCGTGCCGTCGAGGTATGCCTGGGTGTGCCAGAGGAAGGCGGGCCCGAGCATGTCCAGCGCCGCGAAGGTGGTAAGGGTCTTGATGGTGGAGGCCGGCGCGCGCGGCGTATCGGCGAGCGCGCTGTCGACGATGTGGCCGTTCTCGGGATCGAGGATCACAAAACTTTCGGCGGCGGGCGGCAAATGTTCCGCGGCGAGGACCTGGGCGACCTTCGAGGGCAGCGCCGCACAGGCGAACGCCGGAGCGAAACATGCCAGCAGCCATGCGGTTCGGGCGCGCATCGGCCTGTCTACTGGATCTCGATGCGGCGCCACGCGCCCGAATACCAGCGAAGATAAAGAGTCATGCCCAACAACAGAATGTAAATCACCGCAGCGAACCAGCCCCCGACCGCGCCATAGCCGTATTGCGGCAGCCAGGACACCCAACCTTCTCCAGGCGCGAACGACAGGGCGTGCGCCACGGGCACGAACACCAGCCATGATAAGACGATCACCATCAAGGCCGGAAGCCGCACGTCCCCGGCACCGCGCAGGCACGCGCTCGAGGCGATGTTGAGACCGTCGAAGAGCTGATAGCCCGCTGCGATCCATAGAAGCATGCTGGCGCTCGCCACCACCTTGGCCGCGTTGGGGTCGGCCGCGTTGGTGAACACCGGCACCAGCCACGGCCCCACCGCCGCCAGGATCACCCCGATTGCGCCCATGTAAATAACCGCAAAGGCAATGATGCCGTTGCCCACCTTGCCGGCCCAGTCGCGGCGCCGCGCCCCGATCGACTGACCCACCAGCGTGGTGCCGGCCATGGCGATGCCGACGGCAGGCATATAGCAGAAGGAGGTGAGCATCATGACGATTTGAGTGGCGGCGCCGTCCACGGTTCCGAGCTTCACCTGCATCAGCTGGAACAGGGCGAAGCCCAAGATGTCCGCCGCGCCCAAGAGGCCCATGGGAAAGCCCAGCGCAATCTGTGCGCCGAGCGCACGCCATTTCAAACGCCAGGTGAGATGCGATCGATACCGCGCCCGCGTGCTCGGCGACAGGAACCAAGTCATCAGGACGGCAACGCCGAGAAGCTGCGCCACGCCCGTGGCCCAGGCCGAGCCCGCGACACCCATCCCCAAATTGAACATGAAGACCTGGTTCAGGATCGCGTTGCTCACCGCGACGATGACGGCCACCTTGAGCGTCATGTTCGGCCGGCCGATGCCGTTGAAGAATCCCATCACCGTCCAGAGGGCGACGCCCAAGGGACCCCCGAGCATGCGGGGCCACCAATAGGCAAGCGCGAGTTCCAAGGTGTCGTGCGGAACGCCGAAGGGCGCGAACATGGTGCGCCCGGACAGGGCCAGCGCGGTGAAGAGCGGCACCGTGAAAAGCGCCGCCCACAGGGCCGTCCAGGTGCCCTGCGAGGCGCGCGCATAGCGGCGTGCGCCGTACGCTTGCGCCACCACGGTCTGCACCGACAGCGCCACCCCGCCGAATAAAAGCACCGCCACCAGCACCGGCCAGTACACCGCGCCGATCGCCGCGGTCGCGGTGGGGGACAGTCGGCCGATGAACCAGGTATCGGTGGAGTTGAGCACCGCCTGCACGGCGCTGTTCACCATGAACGGAAATGCGAGCCGCGCCACCGCCAGATAATCGATGTGGGCGCTGCCGGCGGCGTCCAGGCGCTGCCCGGGCAGAAGGGAGATGGGCGTGTCCACGGTCAAATCTCTAGAAGCTCGCGGCAAAGCAGGTAGGATGAGGCAATGGTGGCAAAGATGCGACGCAATTTTTCCGGCGCGTTTCGCGCCGAAGATCTCGGTACCGGCGCGTGGCGGCTGTATCAGACATCGCCTCAGCAGATCGACATCTTTCTGCGCGGCGTCGACGGCATGCAAGCACTGCAGCTGCTCGCCAACGCTTTCACCGAACTCGGCATCGAATGGCGCGAAGGCAGCGCGCTCATCACGCTGCTCGCCGACGGCCGCGTAGCCTCCCTCGACGCGTCGAGCGCCGTGGTGCACGAGCCGCTCGTCGGGCTCTACGACACGCTGCCGCTGCAGCGCTTCGATGCCAAGGCACGGCGTTTCTGGGGCCCGATTTTTTTCCTGGTGCGCCTGCCCGGGGGCCGCGCGTTGATCTCGGCGCTCACCCGTTCGCGACGCTCGTAACCGCGATGCGCATCACATCTTGAGCCTTATTTTGTCAATATCCTGATATAGCAGGCTCTTCGCCGCCGCCGCGCGCGGGCCTGATCCGTTGAACTGCGACCCGCTTCAAGGATGCCACGGCGGGTTTAAAGCACATTGGCCGCCAATCCCAAGGAATACAAGCGGCCGCAATGGCATCAGTGCTGGATATCAAGATCAACAGCGCGGAACGTCAGACATCAGTCGACGCCTCGCTGGATCCTTACGCGCGCCTGCTCAAGATGCTGATGCCGAGTCTGCGCGGCGTGGTGGTGCACGACGGCTTTTCGAACCTGGTATGGGCCTCCGAAGAGCAGAATCTCGCCGATGAGCCGCAGGTGATAGCGGATACCATCGCCAATGCGCTGTCCGACACCGCCGAGTTCGCCGGAATCTGCCGTACGCTCGACGCCGACAGCGTGGTGTACAGCTTCGCAGTGCGCGGCGAACACATCGAACTTCTCGGCGTGGTAAGCCTCATCGTGCGATTGTCCGGCACCCAAATCGAGCCCCGTCCGATGCAGACGGTGCGCAACCTGGTGCAGCCGGCGCTCGAATGCCTGCGGCGGGAGATGGCGCTGCGCCTGCAATTGGGCTCGCGCGAGCGCGACCTCAACGTGCGCGAGCGCGACCTCGACTTGGTGCTGGACCTGTCCTCCAAGCAGGCCGAAGCCGCCAGCGATGCGGACGAGTTCACACTCATCGTGCGCACCGGCCTCGAGCGCATGGGCTGCGCCCTGGCGGCGCTGTGGGTGCCGGACAAGAACGTCGGCCTGTCATTGACCCGCAGCGGCACGCCGATGTCGCCGGATTCCTTGAAACGCGCGCAGCATCACCTGATGGCCTGGATGCAGCTGCAGCAGCGCACCATCGTCGTCAATCACATTTCCAAGGTGGCGAGCGACGTCGCAGCGCCCTACAAGATTCTCGCCTGTCCGATCAGGCACCGTTCCGAGCGGGTCATGGGCGTGCTCGCCATGTTCAATCCGCCAAGCGCTCCGGATTTCGATGCGCAGCACACGCGCATCGCGGAACTGCTCGCCAAGCGTGCGACCAATGTCATCCAGGCGCAATACGACTCCTCCACCGGGCTCATGACCCGCCAGTCGTTCGAACGCCAGGCCAACGCCCTGATCGCCGCGACCACCGAGGCGGACGACAACATCATCCTGTACCTGGACATCGACCGGCTGCACGTGATCAACGAGACCTTCGGCATGCACGTGGGCGACGATGTCATTGTCAGTGTTGCCGAATGCATGGCCAAGAACCTGCCCGCCGGCGCGCTGTCGGCGCGCATTTCCGGCGACCGCTTGGCGGCGCTCGTTCCCCGATCCAACATGGACGGCGCGGGCGATATCGCCGAGATCATTCGTGCGGCCGCCGAGGCGATCGTGCCGCGCGCCGGCCAGGGTTCGTTCGAAGTGTCGGTCTGCGTGGGCGTCGCGCCCGTGCAGCACTCCGACAACGCGCTGGCGCATGCACTCGCCACCGCGGAAATCGCCTGCAAGGCGGCCAAGGACCGAGGCCGCAACCGCGTCGAGATGTTCCAGGAGTCGGATCACAGCATCATCCGACGTCACACCGACATCCTGGTGATCGGCAAGCTGCGCGATGCGCTCGACAATGACAGCTTCCGGCTTGATGCCCAGCCGATACTGCCGCTGCGCGGCAACTACGGCCGGCCGCGCTTCGAACTCCTGATCCGCATGCTCGGGGATCGCGGCGAGATAATTCCCCCGGGCAAATTCCTCTCCTCCGCCGAGCGCTATCAGCTCATGCCCACGGTCGACCGCTGGGTGGTGCGCCGCGCCTGCGAACTTCTGGGTGAGCACAGCAGTGCGGTGGGCGAGGACTGCTCACGCTTCGCCATCAACCTGTCCGGACAATCGCTGCAGGACGACAGCTTCCTGGGTTATGTGATCGAGCAGATCAAGAGCACCAGCGTGCCGCCCGGAGTCTTGTGCTTCGAGCTCACCGAAACGGCCACGATCGGCAACCTCGCCAAGGCGCAGGAATTCATGCGCACCCTGCAGGACCTGGGCTGCCAGTTCGCACTCGATGACTTCGGCACCGGGGTGAGTTCGCTGGCCTACCTTAAGGATCTGTCGGTCAATTACCTCAAGATCGACGGAACTTTCGTGCGCGACGCCATCAGCAACTCGCGTTCCGAATCGATGATCAAGGCCATCGCACAGCTGGCCAAGGTCATGTGCATGGAGACCATCGCCGAGTACGTCGAGACCGATGCCCTGCGCGTGCGCATGGCGGACCTGGGTGTCGACTACGGCCAGGGTTTCGCGATGGGCAAGGCGCAGCCGCTCGAGGATCTTCTGAAGGAACTGGCGATCTACGAAGCCACGGTCAGCAACTGGTCGACGCCGGAGAGCCTGGTCGACACGGTGGTCATCGAAAACGAAGCCTAGGGCTTCGCGGACTGATCGGCCTTCTTCTGCGCGTCGGCGTTTTCCTTCTCGGTCTTCGCCACGTCCTTGCAGGCATCCCTGACCTCCTGCCGGGGCCTGCCGGCCGCCTTCTGCTTGGCCATGCAATCCTTCATCAGTTGATGCTTCGAGGGCGCTGCATCGGCGCGTGCGCCCTCGCCCGAAGCGCCGAGAAAAACCATCGCGGCAAGTATCGCAACGCAGAGCGTTCGCATGAGAAATCCTCTTCGAGGTGAGCCGACAGCTTCGAGCCTGCGCGAGCGCAGCGGCGCACAACAGCGAACAAACGGCGCGCGCGCAAGTCAGTTGAATCCTACATATACATCGCCGAATGACTCATAGGCAGCGCCGGCCTCGCATGCGTAAATGAATTTTGGAAAATCGAAGGAATGTATCCATGCTCATACTTACGCGTCGCGCTGGCGAGACCCTGCGAATCGGAGACAACGTGGAAGTCACGGTGATGGCGATCAATGGCGCGCAGGTGCGCATCGGCATCAAGGCGCCGCGTCACGTGGTGGTGGACCGCGAGGAGATCGCCGAACGCAAACGGCGAGACAGAGAATCCTCGATAAGTCAATTGGAGCGTAGCGCTCAGCAGTAAAACGCCGCCTTGAGGCGCGCGATTTCCCTTCGCAGCCGATTTCGCTTGAATTTTGTGCCGCCTTTGGGCACACAATAAGCGGGTACGGTCACCTATTAAATAATCCATGAAGGGCCTCGTGCGTCCCCGGTGAGAATCCGGGTGCGTCGCGCTTTACTCATGACAACGACAATAACGACGCATGCGCCGGAGCTTCTGGTGCAAACCTGGTTCAATACCGATCGACCGTTGCTGCTATCGGGGCTGCGCGGACGGGTGGTGGTGCTGGCGGCATTCCAGGTCCTCTGTCCGCACTCGGTGAGCGGCGGCATTCCGCAGGCGCAGCGTATTCACGAGACTTTCGCGCCGAGCGATGTCTCGGTGATCGGGCTGCACGCCACCTTCGAGCACCACGATGCGGTCTCCGCCGCGGTGCTCAAGGCGTTCATCCACGAGTACCGCCTGAAATTTCCCATCGCCCTCGATCAGGCGAATCCCGCGAGCCCGATTCCGCACACCATGGACCGCTACAAGATGCGCGGCACGCCAAGCCTGGTGCTGATCGACCGCCACGGCTACGTGCGCAAGCACTCCTTCGGCGCGGTGGATGACCTGCGCCTCGGCGCCGAGATCGGCGCGCTCACGCAGGAAAGCGATGCGGTGGCGCTCACGCGCAGCAGCGCCGCCTGAGGCTCACTTCGGCAACGTAAAGCGGATGCGCACCCGCGTGCGCGCCGGCTGGGCCGGCGGCGCGTAACGCCACTGCGCCACCGCCTTGATCGCCGCGTCCTCGAACACCTGCGGCGGATCCGCACCGTGCACGGCGATGTCGGCCACCGAGCCTTCAGCGGTCACGGTGTAGTCCAGTTCCACCCAGCCTTCGATCCGCGCCGCGGACGCCTTGGCGGGGTAGGCGGGCGCGACGGATTTCTGCAGCGTCAACCGGCTGGCCGGCACTATGGTGGAGAGGAACTTGTCCCTGTCGAGCGTCACCTCCAGTTCGTGCGCCACCGAATTGCCCTCGGCGGAGGCGAACCCGACGCTCATTGCATCGTCCAACCAGCTGCGCGCGGCCGCGTACTGCTTCAAGGTGAGCGCGAGACGCGCCTTGGCGACGAAGCGGGCGCCGAGTTCCGAGAGCGCCTGCGGGAGGCCGGGGTGCGCCGCATCGAGCCCGCGCAGCGTCAGCAGGTAATACTTGGCGTTGTCGTTCTCCGGTTCGATCAACTGGTCCTGCTGCAGCCGCTCGTTGCCGTTTTTCAGGAGCTGCGCGTTGGCATCCGACTGCGCCTGCTTGCGTGCAGCCGAAAGGAGCGCCTGGCTGGTTTCGATGTTGGCGGCGGAGGCGATGCCGCTGGCGCTCTCGATCCAGTCGGAGGCTCGTGTGAATTCGCGCCGGTCGATGGCGCTGCGTGCCTCGCTCAGGATGCGCATGCCCAGCAGGCTCTTGGTCTCGGCCGCGGCATTGTTCTGCGGATCCACCGAGAGGGCCTCGCTGAGGTAATACCAGGCGCTGTCGTGCTCCGGCTCCAGAAGGTGCCCGTCGTTCAAACGTGCATTGGCCAGGTCGATGAGGGTCGTCGCTTTGTCGGACGTTTGTGTGCCGGCGGTGTCGGCGGCCGGGGTCTGCGCCTTGGTTTCGGCGCGGGCGCGAGCCGCTTGCACGGTCCTCAGCTGCTCGCGCGACTTGGTCAGCTGCGCGCTCAAGAAAGAAATGCGCCCGGCCTGAACCCCGGCCCTGCGGGCCGCCTCAATGGCGGCTGCTGCTTCATCGAGCCGCTCCTCCAGCAGCGCATTTTCCGCGGTCGCGAGCAGCCGCTCGCGCACCTCGGCGATACCGGCAAGAGCCTGGGTGTCGGTGGGGCTCTGCGCCAAAATCTGCTGGTAGAACTCGAACGCGTTGTCGCCCGGCGGGTCGATGAGCCGATTTTGCGCAAGCGCCTGGCTCGCCTTGGCGAGGAGCGGCGAGGCCAAGGCGACGTCGCGGGTGCGCGCCGCGACGCTGGCGGTTTTCTGCTGGCCGCCGTGCAGCGCGATGCTGGCGACCACGATGGCGCCCACCGCGCCGACGCCCGCTCCTATCAGCCAGGGCTTGCCGCTCTTCGGCGGCCGCGCGACCGGCGCAGGAAGGGCGCGGCGGCGTTGCTCGCCGTGTCGTTTCACCGCCGCTTCCACGAACAGCCGCGCCCGGTTCGGCGACATGGGCTTGTGTATGAAACGATAGACGGTGCCGGCGCTGATCAGCGGCGCGAGCGCAACTTCCGTGTCGCGGTTGCCGGCCACCACCACCACCAGGTCGGGAAACTGGCGCTTGATCTCGCGCACGAAGACCTCGGCGGCTTCGTTCAAGGCGGTGACATCCAGCACCAGGATGCCGACTTCGCCCGCCACCAACAGATCGGGCACCTTGTCCGCCGTGGGCACGTGCCACAGGCGCCGCGCACCGCCGACAGCCTCGCGCAGCGTCTGCAAGAAGGCCTCGTCGCTGGTGAGAACCACCAGTTCAACGATGTCGCTCGCCAGACTGAATTTCAGATCGTCCAGCGAGCCGCCGTCTTCATCGGAAGCTAGCACCAACCTCGTTCCCTTCTTGATGATGAAATACGAAAGTCGCACAGGCTGCGGCTATCGCGCTGCAGCATCGGCGGAGGCAGCTGTTAGGCTAGTGTCATTCCACGGGCGACGCTATACGATACGGGGTCTCGCGATGCAGGCAATGTCTGCTGCAGTGCGTCAACGGTTTTTTGTGACCCGCCGCTCATCCCATCCAGCGCCAAGGACGACCATTGACGAAGGCCGCCATCGGGATTACGTCAAAACTGCCCAGAGAGCAGCGTATTGCCTTGGAGCAGCTGCTTTTTTTCAACGTAAACCAACATCGCGTGCGCGTGGGGATACAGCAGTCCATCGAGACCTATGGCTGCCCGGAGATTTACGAAGTGGACGGCGGGCTTAAGGTGCGCGTCGGGGCGGTAACGGGCGTCGAGACGCTGTTCGCGGTCGCCGAAAACCACCCGGTCGGCGTAGCCGTTTTCGTACGTGCCGCTCACGAGCGCTTCGCGGTCCTGCACCTAGGTCTCGAACCGCGCCTCTCGCTCACGCCGGACCTTAACACTCGGGTGCTGCTGATGCTGATGCACGAGATCCGGCGCGCCGCCAAGAGCACCCGCGGCGTCGACTGCATCGAGTTCGCATACAAGGATTCGCACGCGGTTCGCTTGCACGTTTGAAGGCAACTTGCGATGCTCGAACTGCCGGCGACGACATTCAAAAAGGGGATGACATGAAGGGCGGGCGCACGATTTTCTTTGCTATGTTGGTTTTGGGCGCATGGTCGGCACGGGCCGAGGAGGCGGTAACGCGTCTGCCGCTCGAGAACAACAATCCCTTCCCGATCGCCGCCGCCGTGACCGTGAACGCCGGCACCGACATCTATTTCCTGTCCGGCGCGGTGCCGCCGATGATCAACAAGGATGCACCCAAGGGCAGCAGCGCCGCGTTCGGCGACATGGAGACCCAGGCCAGCAATGCGCTCAACTCCATCAAGGGGACCCTGGCGCGTCTCGGCCTCACCATGGGCGATGTCACCAAGATGACCGCCTTCCTGGTGGCCGATCCTGCCAGCGGCAAGCTCGACTTCGAAGGCTTCATGGCCGGCTACAAGAAATTCTTCGACACGCCCGAGCAGCCCAACAAGCCTGCGCGCAGCGCCGTGCAGGTCGCAGCGCTGGTGGTCCCGGGAGCACTGGTGGAAATCGAAGTCATCGCCGCCAAAGCGCACGGCAAAAAACCCGTCAAGCCCCACTAAGGCCCGCATCGCCTTCCATGCCGACCGATCGCGGCAAACTCACGGCTCGCCGTCATGCCGACGGCGTGAGCCGTTGCGCCTGGTGTCCGGAAGATCCGCTGTACGTCGCCTATCACGACGACGAGTGGGGCGTGGCGCTGAAAGACGATCGAGGCCTGTTCGAGATGCTGTGCCTGGAGGGGGCGCAGGCCGGGCTCTCCTGGATCACGGTGCTGCGCAAGCGCGATCGTTACCGTGCGGTGTTCGATGAGTTCGACGCGGAAAAGATGGCGCGCTATACGCAGGCCAAGCGCGCAAAGCTCCTCAACGATCCCGGCATCATCCGCAACAAGCTCAAGGTGAACGCCTTCATCGAGAACGCGCGCACCTATCTCGAGGTCCTCGAGAAGGAAGGCTCCTTCAGCGCGTATCTCTGGCAGTTCACCGACGGCAAGGTTTTGAAGCGGCGGCCGCGCACCTTGGGCGAGGTGCAGGCCACCAGCAAGGAAAGCGAGCTCATGAGCAAGACGCTCGCCAAGCGCGGTTTTCGATTCGTCGGATCAACGATCTGTTACGCCTTCATGCAGGCGGTGGGGATGGTGGATGAACATCAGAAGAACTGTTTCGCGGCAAGGCGCTGAACACCGGAACCTCCGGGCGCGGCTGCTGCTCGCCTCGCTGTTGGGATTTCTGGCGGCCCTCGCGCATGCGCAGGACAAGGGCCCGCTCAAGCCCATCGATATCTTCGATCTCGAGTGGGCGACCGATCCCCAGGTGTCCCCGGACGGCCGCAACATCGCCTACGTGCGCATGCGTTTCGACATCAAGACCGACCGCCGCCGCGGCAACATCTGGCTGATGGGCGCCGATGGCAAGCACGAGCGGCCGCTCTCGAGCGCCCCGATCTCCGGCTCGCCGCGCTGGTCGCCGGACGGCACCCGCATCGCCTACGTGGCGCGCGACGCGGAGGGCAGCAACCAACTGTTCATGTACTGGGTCGAGGCGGGCGTCAGCGCGCCGATCACGAATCTGCTCGATGCGCCGGGAAGCCTGGCCTGGTCGAGCGACGGCAAATGGCTGGCCTTCACCATGGAGACCCCGGGCGAACATCATCCCCTCAAGGTGGATTTGCCGGAGGCGCCGCACAACGCGAAGTGGGCCGATCCGCCGAAGATCATCGACCGGGTGGTGTACCGCTTCGACGGCGAAGGCTATCTGCCCAACGCCTACGCGCAGCTGTATCTGGTGAGCGCGGAGGGCGGTTCGGCGCGGCCGCTCACCCACGGCGACTACGACGTCGACCAACCGGTGTTCAGCCCCGACGGCAAGAGCATCCTGTTCAGCTCGAACCGGCGCAGCGACGCCGAATACGAGCCCACCGACAGCGAAATCTACCGCGTGTCCCTGGACGGCGATAACCTCACGGCGCTCACCGACCGGCGCGGCCCGGACCGCAATCCCATCTCCTCGCCCGACGGCAAGCACATCGCTTATCTCGGCTTCGACGATCACTATCTCGGTTATCAGGTGGTGCAGCTCTATGTGATGGATGCGGACGGCAAGAATTCGCACTCGCTGACCTCGAGCCTGGATCGGGACGCCGAAAATCCGCACTTCAGCGCCGACGGCAAGCAGATCTTCTTCATGTACGTCGACCACGGCGACAGCAAGATCGCCGCAGTCGATCTTGCCGGCAAGATCCGGGTTCTCGCGGAGAACGTCGGCGGCACCGACATGGCGCGACCGTATTCGGGCGGCTCTTATTCGGTGGGTAACAACGGCCGCTTCGCCTTCACCCGTTCATCGCCGCAAATGCCGCCGCAGCTCGCCACCGGCACGGGCAAAAACGATCTCGTTACGCTCACGCATTTGAGCGAGACGCTGTTGTCGCAACGTACCCTGGGCAAGGTCGAGGAAATCGATTTCGATTCGTCCGCCGAGAAGCGCCGTATCCAGGGCTGGGTGGTGACGCCGCCCGGATTCGATGCCCACAAGAAATACCCCATGATCCTGGAGATCCACGGCGGACCGTTCGCGAGCTACGAGGCTTCCTTTGCCGCGGAAATGCAGCTGTACGCGGCCGCAGGTTACGTGGTGCTCTACATGAATCCGCGCGGCAGCACCTCGTACGGGGCCGAGTTCGGCAATCTGATTCATCACGACTATCCCGACAAGGACTACGACGATCTCATGTCGGGCGTAGATGCACTGATCGCGCGCGGCAGCATCGATCCCGGCCGCCTGTTCGTGACCGGCGGTTCTGGCGGCGGCGTGCTCACCGCCTGGATCGTGGGGCACACCGACCGCTTCCGCGCCGCGGTGGTGGTGAAGCCTGTCATCAATTGGACCAGCTTCGTGCTCACCGGCGATGTCACCAATTTTTTCTACCGCTACTGGTTCGAAGGATTTCCCTGGGATCACCAGGAGTCTTACTGGAAGCGCTCGCCGCTCGCGTATGCGGGCAACGTGAAGACGCCCACCATGATGATGACCGGCGAGGCGGATATGCGCACGCCGTCCAGCGAGGCGGAGCAGTTTTATGAAGCGCTGAAACTGCGCAAGGTGGACACGGCGCTGGTGCGTGTCCCGAATGCCTCGCACGAGATCGCCGCGCGCCCGAGTGTCCTCAATGCCAACGTGCTCTACGTCATGGGCTGGTTCAAGGCGCACGACGTGAAGGGAAACTAAAACACGCCTCCGCCCCGCTGCGCGTCCTACAAAGTAAGGCCGATTTTGTAAGACGCTGCAGTGCGTTTCTGTAAGATATCGCCGCGTCCCGCGCTGTTGCAGAGATTTCCCCCCTTTACTGCTTGTCGCAAATCACCGACTTCGGTATATCAGTAACAGAACGATAGAAACCAGGCATAAGGAAATCAGGGAGAGTTCGCATGGATACTCTGCGACGCATAACGATGATCTCGTGCGCATTTGCGCTCTTCGCTCACCTTCCCGCACGCGCCGATAGCTTCACCTACGACGTCAACTATTTCGGATTGACGGGGAATATCGTCGCCAGCTGCGACAGCTGTGCTCTGAGCTCGAGCGACGTCGTGTCCTGGGCCTTCTCGGGCCAGGGCATCGACATCAACTCCTCGATGGCGGGCGCGCGAACGCTGATCAGCGGCAGCAGTCTGCAGGCAACGCCGTCGGTGGTGAGCTATGCATTCACGCCGGACTCGTTAGATTCGGCCGTGTTTTTGGTCAGCGACAGCGTGAACTTCCTCAGTTACGGCACAGCCGCGTCAGAAGGCGGGGAAAATGTCGGCGAAATCGACGTCTGTTACGCCAGCAGCATCGTTTACAGCGCCTCTAGTGGTTGCTTTGGCGGCTTGGCGAGCGGCACGCAACCCATCGCCACCATCGCCAAGAGCACTGTGACGGCGCCGGAACTGGATTCGACCGCACAGGTGACCTCGCTCACTTTGCTGTTCGGCGCGCTGGCGGTGCTCCTGGGCCGCCGCCAATTCAGAACTCCCGCATAGGACAATCCAAAGGGAATGCCCATGAACTTCGTACGAAGAGCCGCCTTGATGATCGGATTCGCCACGGCGCTTGCTGCAAGCTTCGTGCGCGCCGACACTTTCACCTACGACGTCAACTATTTCGGCATGGCCGGCGACATCGTCGCGAGCTGCGACAACTGTCCTCTGACCAACAGCGACGTGGTTTCCTGGGCATTGAGCGGCCAGGGGATTTCGCTGTCCTCATCGGCGAGCGATGCGAACCTTTCGATCTCAGGGTCATCGTTCCAGGCCACCCCGAGTGTCATCAGTTATCTCTTTACCCCCAGCAGCTCCGATGGAGCCACCTTTAACAGCCACGGCAACACCTTTCAGTTGCTCAGCTTCGGTACGGCGCCCTCGGAAGCTTTCGAAGATGTCGGCAACGTCCTGGCATGCCAGGATCTTGCCGACGGCTCTTCGGAGTGCAGCGGCGCCGAGGTGCACGGCAAGCAAACCATCGCGACCCGCGTGCCGACCGCAGCGCCGGAACTCGATCCGGCCGCGTTGAGCGCGGCGGCGCTCCTGCTCTTTGGCGCCATCGCGGTGTTTCGCGGTCGCCGCCAGGTGAAAGGCACGATCGGAACCTGACGTCCCACCGGCGTTTAGGCCGATGAGCGGGTGCTATCGGGTCTCGACGCTTTGCGCCGTCTGGCCGAACAGCACCTTGCGCGCCTCCTCGCTCATCGGCGCTGTGCTGGTGAGCGGCGCGCCCTTCTCGTAGGCGCGCACCGTGGCGGGGCGGGCCTTGATGGCTTCGAACCAGCGCTTCAAATGCGGGAACGCATCGAGGTTCTGGCCCTGTGCCTCGTGCGGCACGATCCAGGGATAGGAAGCCATGTCGGCGATGGAGTAGGCGCCGGCGACGAACTCGCGGTCGGCCAGGCGCTTATTGAGCACGCCGTAGAGGCGGTTGGTTTCCTTCACGTAGCGCTCGATGGCATAGGGCAGCTTCTCCGGCGCATAGCGGTTGAAATGGTGATTCTGCCCCGCCATGGGACCCAAGCCTCCCACCTGCCAGAAAAGCCACTCGAGCACTTCGACGCGGCCACGAGCATCCTTCGGAATGAACTGCTCGGTCTTGTCGGCGAGATACAGGAGAATGGCGCCCGACTCGAACACCGTGATCGGCGAACCACGCTCCAACGGCGCGTGGTCGACAATGGCCGGCATGCGGTTGTTGGGGGAGATGGCCAGGAACTCCGGCTTGAACTGCTCGCCCTTGCCGATGTTCACCGCAATGAGGTTGTAAGGCACCTGCGCCTCTTCGAGGAACATGGTGATCTTGTGACCGTTCGGCGTCGGCCAGTAATAAATGTCAATCATCGGTGGGTCTCCGCGGGTTCGGCCCCTATCTTGTGCTCCTTGAGGATGGCGATGCAAACATCCTCTTCGCGCGGCAGGCTGTGCATTTTCGCGAGACGCGCGTGTGCCCGCGCATTCATGAGCCACGGCAGCACCGGTGCATCGAACTGCGCCGCGGTGGCGACGCGCCACTCGAGCAGGCGGCGGCGTTCGGTGAGCGCGCGGGCCTCCTTTGACTCGGAATTTACAAGGCGCCGCTCCACCCCGAACCCGGCAATCTGCGCGGCAACCGTGTCGCTCTTCTGCATGACCAGCGAGAGCTTCAAACAGCGCTCGCGACGTTCGCTTCCCGGCGGCGAGGAACGGCAGGCGTCCAGCAGCGAGGAAAATCCCGGGATGAGCTCGGAGACGATGCCGCTCACCAGGTCGAAGCGCTCCGCATCGGAGGCCGCGAATCCCTTGGGCAGGTTGTTGTGCTGCTGCTTCAGCGTATCGGTGAGCCGCACCACCAGCCGGTTCCAGTAAAGATCGAAATGCGGGGCAAGCGACATCTCCTCGATCAGCCGGTCGATTTCCGTGAGATCGCGGTCTTTGACCGCGGTATCCAAGATGGGGAGCCACGAAGCACCGTTGTCCGCATCCACCCAGCGAAGCACCGTGGCTGCATCGCGAAAATCACAGGCGGGCGCCTCGACGCACAGCCTCAGGTGCAGCCAGGCGATGGGCGCATCCTGCGGCGCGGCCTCCGCAGCGCTCACCGACAGCTCGAGCGCGGTGGGCGAGGTGGGCAACTTGTAGCTCAAGGCCGCGGCGGTGGCGAGCGTGTCGGGGGTGGCGTGCAGGATGAGCGAGGAGACCGCCTCCTGGCGCAGTGCGCGACGATCGGGCTCCTTCGGCGCATGGGCCGCGCGCGCATCTTCAATGGCGAGGACCGAAAGCAGCGCGCCGAGCGCGTGCGCGATGAAACGGACAGCCGCGCTCCTCGCCACGTCAGTGGCCGGGGCGATGCGCGTTGCGGGTGATGCCGGCGGTGATGGCGAGGCGCATCGCATCCTCCACCGAGATATCCAGCGGCTTCACCCGTTCCCGCGGCAGGTACAGGGTGTATCCGCCGAAGGCGTAGCTCATGGGAAAGTACACGGTGACCCACTCGTTGCCGCCATGCGCGACGAGCGCTTCCGGCACATCCTCGCGCGTCACGAATCCGATGGCGTGCGCGCCGGCGATATCGGCGAGCACCACGCGCTGCAAGTCCCGCTTCTCGCCGCTGCCCGAAGGCAGCAAGCTCAGCACGTCGCGAAATCCGCCGTACAGCGTCTTCACCAATGGGATGCGGCCCAAAAAATCATCCCAGTACTTGAGGATGATCTTGCCCGCATAGGCGTTCACCAGACCGCCGACGAGCAGCAGGATCAAGAAGCCGGTGATCAGGCCCAAGCCCGGCCAGTAGTGTTCCGGCGCAACCAAGTGCAGCCCGATCAACGCGCGGCGCAGCCATCCCTCGACGGTGTTGACCGTCCACCAAATGACGTACACCGTGAGTGCCAGCGGCAGGACGGTCACCAGCCCGCTCATCACCAGCGTCAGAATCTTGCGCATGGGATTATCATCGCATGATCGGGCCAATCGCGCCCAGAACGGTGACTGACATGAGCCAGACGGGAGCGCTTGAGATCACCTCCGCCGCGCGCGCGGACGTGCCTTTGATACTTGCCTTGATCGGAGAGCTTGCCGAGTACGAAAATCTCGCCCACGAGGCCGTCGCCACCGAGGAGTCGGTGGCAACCGCGCTGTTCGGCGCCCGGCCAACTGCCGAGGCGCTGATCGCGAGGGTTGCGGGAAAGTGCGCGGGATTTGCGCTCTTCTTCCACAATTTCTGCACCTTTGCAGGCAAGCCCGCGCTGTATCTCGAGGATCTTTTCGTGCGCCCGGAATTTCGCGGCCGCGCCATCGGCAAGGCGCTGCTCACGCATCTGGCGGCGCTCGCCGTGGCGCGCGGCTGCGCGCGGTTCGAATGGCAGGTGCTCGACTGGAACCAACCGGCGCGCGATTTCTACGAGTCGCTGGGCGCGCAGCCGGTCTCGGCTTGGATCAACTACCGGATGAGTGAGGACGCGCTGCAACGACTCGCAGCGCAAGCCTCATGACTGGCGCGGCAGGAGGAAGCGCACGCCTTTGTAGTTGAGCACGGCGCCGTCGCGGCGGATGCGTTCGAGCACCGGACCTTCCTGCAAGGTCTGCCCCTCGCGATACTTGCGCATGTTGATGTAGACGAAGCGGTCGGCGGCCTTGGTGCCGTACACGTGAACATCGAGATGCATCTCGGGCAAGGTCTGGCCGGCGGGCAGGTTCAGTTCGCCGAATGTCGGCAACACCTCGTCGTTCTCGTCCGCCGCGGTCGACTCGCTCAAGATGGGATCGCGCCGCGCGCTGCGCGCAGCGGGAGATGGTTGTTCCTCGACCTGCGCCGCGGCCGGCCGCTGCTGGCTTGGCGGCGGGTTCTGCACCGGAATCTCCGGCGCATACACCGGCGGCGAATCCATGGGGCTGAAATGATCGGCCTTCGCCGGCGGACTCTCGGCCGCCTGGCGTTCGACTCCGCCCGCGGGCCGCGCCGCGACACTCGCAGTCCTCGCGGTTTGCGGTTTGGGCTCCGAGGCGTTGCGCAACAACAGCACCGTGAGCACGCCGACATTGACCAGCAGCAGCGCAGCCAAGCCGTACGCCCACCACGGCAGGCGTTTGCGTTTCTGGGTCTGCGGCACGTCGATCAGTCCGGGAACGGACTGTCGCTGGCGTTCGATCTCGGATTTCTTGAGGGCGTCTAGGATGAAGGACATTGGGGACCTTAACTGCCGCGGGTGTTGGCCGCCAACAACGGCGAGCCCGGTTCTGCCAGGGCGGTATCGAGCACCACCTGGGTTTGAATGCCGGCGACGCCGTCGACGTTCAGGCGATGTTCGCGCTGGAAGTTCTGCACTTCGATGGCGAGCTGCTCGTCGTAGACATCGCCGTGTTCGGGGTCGGACGCGCCGCCGCGCAGGGCATTCAGACTGCGGCGCAGCCACCGCACCTCATCGCCCTGCATGCCGAGCGAGAGCAGCCGTGTATGCAGGGTCTTGGGCTTCCAGACCACGGTGAATTCGCCGAACCAGTCCTTGGACAGATCCTCGACGCTCACCCGTGCGCTCTGGTCGCCGAGATTCAGAGTCGCGATGCCGCCATCGAGCTGCGAGAGCACCACGTGATACTTCTCGCCCTTCTCGTCGGTCAGTTCCAGGATGGCAGGGCGGTTGAGCGCCCGCACCTGAGCCCAGGAGCCGCGCTGCTCGAGGCATGAGAGGCCCGCCTTGCTCGCCTGTCCGCAGGGATCCTTGTCCTCGGCCATGGCCGTTCCCCAGAGCGCCAGCAGCCTTCGGTACGCGGCGGAATCGGTGGTGTTCGGGGCGTTCGCGGCCAGCACCTCGGCGAGCGGCACGGTGGCGGGCTTGGGATGCGCGGCGGGCGGCGGCGCGGGAGGATTGGCCGTCGCCGCGGCCAGGGTCTTGGCGACGGGTTTGGCCGCCGCCTGCAGCACCGCGGTCTGCTTGCGGTACACCTGCCAGGCGAGCGCGGCGCAGAACAGGAGCGCCAGCACGCACGCCGAGCCCACCATCCAGGCGGCCCAGGTCGGCAGGAAGCGCCGGCCATACACCTCGCCGGCCGCGCGCCGTACCAGCGAGGCGGTGATCTTGCGCGTTTCCTGGGTGTAGGCGCCGAGCAGCGCCCGATCGCAGGCGACGTTGATGATGCGCGGAATGCCGCCCGAGAGCCGATGCACCTCTTCCAGCGCGCCGTTGGTGAAGATCTCCTCGGGCGAACCAGCCACCTTCAGGCGGTGGCGCACGTAGCCCTTGGTTTCCTCGCGCGACAGGGGCTTCAGGTGATAGCGGCCGGTGATGCGCTGCGCAAGCTGACGCAAGTCGTTGCGGTCCAAGAGCTCGCGCAGCTCCGGTTGTCCGATCAGGATGATCTGCAGCAGCTTCTGCGTCGCGGTTTCCAGATTGGTGAGCAGCCGCACCTGCTCGAGCACCTCGATGGAAAGGTTCTGCGCCTCGTCCACCAGCACGATGATGCGCCGGCCTTCGGCATGCGCATTGAGCAGGCGGCGGTTCAAGGCATCGACCATCTGCTTGACGCTGTCGCGGTCGGCGGGCGCGATCTCGATGCCGAGCTCCTCGCAGATGGTCTGCAGGAACTCCACCGGCGAGACCCGCGGATTCAAGATCACCGCGACGTCGGCGTGATGAGGAACTCGCGAGAGCAGCGTCCGCACCACTGTGGTCTTGCCGGTGCCCACCTCGCCGGTCAGCTGGATGAAACCGCCCGATTCGTTGATCCCGTACAGCAGGTGCGCCAAGGCCTCGGCATGGCGCTCGCTCAAGTAGAGGTAGCGCGGATCCGGCGTGATGGCGAACGGCTTTTCGCTTAAGCCGAAGAAACTCGTGTACATGGCTGCCCTAGCATAATACCAACTGGCCTCAAGGCCTCGGCCTTCAGGGCTTGGGCAGGAGGCTTGCCCGGGTCAACACCCCCTTGCCAAAGCGCGCCCGGATACCGTCCACCGTCTGATCCAGACGCTCGGCGGGTGCCGCGACGGCCCCCTGAAACAGGTCCTGCTGGCGGGGCGATTCGAGCTCGCTCACCCCCACCCCAAGGAGCCGCACCGCAGCCCGCGGCTGGGCGTTCAGCCACTCCGCGAGGAGTGCACGGGCCGTCTCCGCTATGACCTTGGTATCCCAGGTCAAAGTTCCTACGCCGCGCTGTCTTGTGTAGGTGGTGAAGTCTGCCCGCCTTATCTTCACCGTGACGGTGCGGGCCCGCAGCCCCTGCTGCCGCAGCCGGCTGGCCGTACGGTCGGCCAGGCGCAACAATTCCACCTGCAGGGCCTTCGGATCCCTGATGTCGGTGCCGAAGGTGTCCTCGGCGCTGATGGATTTTTCGTCGCGATCCGGAATCACCGGCCGATCGTCTATCCCGGCGGCGCGATCGCGCATGCCGGCACCATGCTTGCCAAAGGCCCGCCATAGCGCCGCATCGCTCGCCAGGCGCGCATCCTTGAAGGTGCGGATGCCGGCCGCAAGCACCTTGGGCAGGCTCTTCTGCCCCACCCCGAACAGGCGTTGGATAGGCAAAGGATCGATGATCTCGCGCAGGTTGTCCTGATCGATGCAACACATGCCGTCCGGCTTCCTCAAATCGGATGCGATCTTCGCCAGCAGCTTGTTCGGGGCGACGCCGACCGAGGCGGTGAGATTGAGGTCGGCGCGGATGCGCGCGCGGATGTTCTGGCCGATGAACTCGGGCGCACCCAAGAGCTGCCGGCTCGCCGTCACGTCCAGAAAGGCCTCGTCGAGGGACAGTCCTTCCACCAGCGGTGTGAACTGGTGGAAGATCTCGAACACGCGCGAGGACACTTCCTGATAGCGGGCCATGCGCGGCGGCACGCACACCGCGTGCGGACAGAGCCGCAACGCCTCGCTCATGGGCATGGCCGATCGCACCCCGTAGCGGCGAACCGCATAGCTGGCCGCCGCGACCACGCCGCGGCCGCGCGTACCGCCGACGATGAGCGGCTTGCCCTTGAGCTCGGGCCGGTCCTGCTCCTCGACCGACGCATAGAACGCGTCCATGTCGATGTGCAGTATGGCGCGCAAGGGACTACTCGACGGTGATGGTGATCTTCTTCGAATGCACCACAGGCTCGAACGGCGTGTGCGTGTAGTCGGCGAACAGCAGCTCCAGGGTGTGCTTGCCCGGCGCGAGGGTGACCTGCGTTTCGGTCTGTCCCTTGCCGAAGTGCACGACCTTGTCGCTGGCCGGCAGCGGCGCGTTCAGATCGAGGCTTGATTCGTCCGTGTCGATCAAGAGGTGATGGTGGCCGGTGTTGTCGAACTTCACCCCGGCCGGCGCCACGCCCATGCCCTTCAACCCGAATTTCACGGTCACCGGTCCGTGCAGCTTGGCGCCGTTTTGCGGCGCGATGAAATACACCTCGGCGCCGGCGGGCGCGGGAGTCCGATCGGCGAGGGCCGCCTGCGTGATGAGGGCGGTGCCGACGAGGATACCGAGCGTGACGAACGATCGCTTCATGACAGACTCCTTGGGGAAGAGGGCGCCGATTCTACAGCTCCAATGCGGCATATATCACCACGGCCACGTCCATCAATGTGAAGACGGCAAAGTAGACCACCGCCATGCCGAGCCCCTTGGCGAGGGTCAGGAGCCAGCCGTTTTTGAACACCCGCCGCGCAGCGAAGAGCGCGTAAATGAGCAGGGTCCAGAAGATGACCACCTTGAGAAGCGAGTTGGGAAATTTCAGTGCCGGCGATAGCAACGTCAAGAGGTCGCCCACTTGGGTCAGAAGCGCGGCAGAGAAGAAGAAGGCGTGCAGATGCAGGAAGAAGAGCCAGTGCACGGCAAAGGGATAGTGCGGTCGCCGGTAGAACATCATGCTCAGCCACGCGACCAGCGGCAGGAACAGAAACATCGCCTTGGGCACGGCGCCGACCATCAGGTGCTTCAGTTGCGCGCCGTTGTTGGAGGTGGCGTCCTGACAGACTCGTTTCAACCGCGCATCGAGCTGCGGTAAGCCCATTTCTGCACCCATGTTCACCTGCTCGCAGGTAAACCCCTTCTGCGAGGCATTCGCCTTGTTGTCGTCGGTGATCGATAGCACCACGACGTCGTTGTGGGTGAAGGAGGCGACGAAGAAGTAGGCGACGCTCACGATCAGATACAGGCGAAACGGCGGCAGGTAGCTCATGCGCCTGCCGGCGATGTACTCCTCCGACAGCGCGCCGGGCTTGAACCACAGCAGGCGCAACGTGCGCCACAGGCGCGAGTCGGAATGGGTGATGCCCTCGAGGGCATCGTGGATCAGCTCCTTGGTGGAAGGCACGTGGACGTCGCGCGCCTGGCTGCAGCGGCCGCAGTATTCCAGGGCGACCGGCGTCCCGCAGTTCCGGCAGATCACGACCTCCTCATCGGCTGCCGCGGAGATTTCCGCGGGCTGCACTTCCTCTGGCGGCTCGTTCATGTCGCGCCGGCGCCGACGCCGAGTTCCTGCGGGGCGAAATCATCCACGTTGATGATGTCGAGCACCTTGGCGTCGTAGTCGCGCAGCACCGCCGCCTCCGGCGCGGTCACGATGCCGGCGGCAAGCGCCTGATCGATCTGCCCGGGCAGGTCGAGCGCGCTCACCCGCCCGGTCTTCACCCCCTCGACGCGGATGCGCTTTTCCAGGGGTTCCGCCAGGGTTGCCAGGGTGAGCGCCTCCTGCAGCATCCCCAACGGATTGGCCGAGGTCTGCGTCTTGTAGATGAAGGCCGCGAGCCGTTCGCGCGAGGCGCTCGGATTCATGACCAGATTGGCGATGGCGCGGCCCAGGCGGTCGCTCGGCGGAAAATAGGTGAGCCCGCGCGGGAAGATCAGTGCGCGCATGCAGCCGGCGAGGAAGCGATTGGGAAAATTGCGCAGGAACTGATGCAGCTGTTCCTGTGCGTGGTAGAGCAGGCTGCGGCACGCCCACTCGATGACCGGCAGATCCGCCGCTTCGCGCTCCTGGTTCTCGTGATGCTTGAGGACCATGGAGGCGAGATACATGTCGGAGAGCACGTCTCCCAAACGCGCCGAGAGCGTCTCTTTCTTTTTCAGATAACCGCCGAGGGCGAGCATGGCGACGTCGGTGGCGAGCGCAAAGGAGGCCGAAAAGCGGTTGATGTGCTGGAAGTAACGCGCCGTGGGACCGGTCGGCACCCGGGTGAAGCGCGCGAACGTCATTCCCAGCACCAGCGAGCGGGCGGCATTGGAGAGCGCGAAACCCAGGTGACCGAAGAGTGCCGCGTCGAAGTCGAGCACTCCCCGCTCACGGTCGGGATTCTTGGCGGCATTCATTTCCTTGAGCACGAAGGGATGGCAGCGCACCGCACCCTGGCCGAAGATGATCAGGCTGCGGGTGAGGATGTTGGCCCCCTCGACGGTGATCGCCACCGGCACCACCTGATAGCCGCGGCCGAGGTAGTTCTTGGGGCCTAAGCACACGCCCTTGCCGCCGTGCACGTCCATCGCATCGTTGGCGATCATGCGGCCGAGTTCGGTGGCGTGATACTTGAGCATGGCGGAGGGCACGGAGGGTTTTTCGCCGCCGTCGATGGCCCCCGCGGTCACCGAGCGCGCCGCATCGATGATGTAGCTGCGCGCCGCCATGCGCGCCAGCACCTGCTCGATGCCCTCGAAGCTGCCGATGGATGTGTTGAACTGGCGGCGGATGCGCGCGTAGGCGCCGGACGCGTAGACCGCGGCCTGCGCGCCGCCTGAGGCGTTCGAAGGCAGAGAAATGCAGCGGCCCACGGAGAGCTGCTCCACCAGCATGCGCCAGCCCTGGCCGGCCATCGCAAATCCGCCGATGATGAAGTCCACCGGCACGAACACATCGTGGCCTTGTATGGGACCGTTCTGGAACGGAATATTGAGCGGAAAGTGCCGCCGGCCGATGGATACGCCCTCGGTGTCGCGCGGGATGAGAGCGCAGGTGATGCCAAGATCGCTCTTCGCACCCATGAGGTGCTCCGGATCGAACAGGCGGAACGCCAGACCCACCACGGTGGCGATGGGAGCGAGGGTTATGTAGCGCTTGGAGAAGTTCAGGCGGATGCCGATGATGTCCCGGCCCTTGTAATTGCCGCGGCAAATGATGCCGGTGTCGGGAATGGAAGCGGCATCGGATCCTGCGCGCGGACCGGTGAGGGCGAAGCAGGGCACGTCCTCACCGCGGGCGAGCCGCGGCAGGTACTGATTTTTCTGCTCCTCGGTGCCGTAGTGGAGCAGCAGTTCGGCCGGGCCCAGCGAGTTGGGCACCGCGATGGTGGAGGAGGCGGTGGCCGAGCGCGAGGCGATCTTGCAGAGCACGCAGGAGTGCGCGTAGGCCGAGAATTCCAGGCCGCCGTAGCGGCGCGGGATGATCATGGCGAAAAAGCCCTTCTCCTTGATGAACCGCCACACCGGTTCCGGCATGTCCGCGCGACGATGGGTGATGTCCCAATCGTCGAGCATGGCGCAGAGTTCCTCGCAGGGCCCATCGAGAAACGCCCGCTCTTCGCTCGAGAGCGCCGGCGCCTTGGCGCGCATCAGCTTGTCCCAGTTGGGTCCGCCGGTGAAGAGTTCGCCGTCCCACCATACGGTGCCGGCATCGAGCGCCTCACGCTCGGTCGCGGACATCGCCGGCAGCAGCTTCAAGTACTTGCGCATGAAAGGGCGCGTGATGACCTTGAGGCGCAGCGGCCGCACGTTCAAGAGCAGCATCAGCACCCAGGGCACCGTGACGATGATCTTCCAGGCAAGCGGCCATGAGCCCACGGCCCAATAGCCGGCGAGGAGCATGCCGAGGACCGCCGTGCTCGCGGCCAGTCCCGCGCGTCGGTAGGTCAACAGGATGAGAACAACCGCGACGAGAGCCAGCCATCCCAAGATGATGGCCGACTCGATCAGCACCGAGCTCATCCTCACTCCTTAGATCAGATCTTTGACTCCGTCGCGCTCTTCCAGCAATTCCTTGTGGGTGGCCTGCATCTTGCCGCGACTGAACTCGTTGATCTCGAGCCCCTGCACGATGCTGTAACCGCCATCCTTGCATGTCACCGGATAGGAATAGATGACGCCTTCCGGGATCCCGTAGCTGCCGTCCGAGGGCACGGCCATGCTGACCCAGTCGCCGGCCGCGGTGCCGAGAACCCAGGTGCGCATGTGATCGAGCGCGGCAGAAGCCGCGGAGGCCGCCGAAGAGGAACCGCGCGCCTTGATCACCGCGGCGCCGCGCTGCTGCACGGTGGGGATGAAGGTCTCCTTGAACCAGCTGTCATCAACCACCTGCAACGCATTCTTGCCGCCCACGGTGGCGTGATGGAGGTCAGGATATTGGGTGGCCGAGTGATTGCCCCAGATGATGGCTTTCTTCACCTCCGCCACCGCCGCACCGGTCTTCTCGGAGAGCTGGCCGACGGCGCGGTTGTGATCGAGGCGCGTCATGGCGGTGAAGTTCTTAGGATTCAGGGAGCGGGCGTTCTTCTGCGCGATCAGCGAATTGGTGTTGGCGGGATTGCCCACCACCAGCACGCGCACGTCACGGCTCGCCACCTGGTCCAAGGCCTTGCCTTGCGCGGAAAAAATCTTGGCGTTCTCCAGAAGCAGATCCTTGCGCTCCATGCCAGGTCCGCGCGGGCGCGCGCCCACCAGCATCGCGAAGTTGCAGTCCTTGAAGCCGACATTGGCATCGGAGGTGGAGGTGACCTTGTTGAGCGTCGGGAAGGCGCAATCGGTCAATTCCATCACCACGCCGCCCACCGCGGCGGCGGCCTGCGGAATTTCCAGAAGATTCAGATTGACCGGTTGATCGGTGCCGAGCATCTGGCCCGAGGCGACCCGAAACGCCAGTGCGTAGCCGATATTGCCGGCGGCGCCGGTGATGGTGACGGTGACGGGCTTCTTCATGACTTATGGCTCCGCGAAAAACCCCAAATTCTAGACCAAATCCGCCCGCATCGGTGGGTTCAACGCGTGCACGCGGCCACGGCCGCACGAAGTTGTACGGTGCCTCAGCGCGAGACAAACACATCCAGAGGCTTGGCCGCCGCCGAAGGCAGATCCACGGCGAGAATACCGGCGACTGTGGGTGCGATTCTGGTCATCTCGACGATGCCAAGATTGCGGTGCTTGGCGATATTCGGGCCGGCAACAAAAAACGCGGCCCGCATGTCGGGAAAATCGGGCGAGAAGCCATGCGTGCCGGGAGTGCCCGTGACCTCGGCAACGACGGGCGAGGTAAGATCCGCAAGCGCATAGCAGCCAAGCTGCATCACGATAAGAAATTCCGCATCCGGAAAGCCGCCGCGCTGCTTGATGGCCTGCCGATCGAGAACGGAATCGATGCCGTTGGCCGGATCCCGCTTGAGCTCTTCCAGCAGGCCTCGCACGCGCTCGGCAAGCTCAAGGTCGGGATCGCGCAGCATCACCGCAACCATGCCGCCCGCCGACCAAGGCGCAGCCCTCCAGCTCGCGATGCGCGACTCGCTCACCGTGACAAGTCCCGCTTTCACGAAGGCAGGCAGCAAATTGACCTTGCGCGTGATGCGGGTGAACCCGTGATCGGATACCACCACCACGACGGCGTGCTCATCGTTCGCACGCGACGCGGCGGCGAGCGATGCCAACGATTGATCCAACACCTCCAGCTCGGCATCGGCCTCGGGGCTGAAAGGACCGTGCGCGTGCTCCTCCTCATCGAGCGCGCTCAAATGCACGGTCATGAATGCCGGTTTCGCGGTGCGCAGGATCTCGAGGGCGAAGCGGGTTTTCACCGCATCCCCGGGCGGACTCGGATCATTGCCGCTGATGTATGGCCCCAAGGTCTGCTCCAGCCGGGGCAGAAGCCCTTCCGGGCGCGAGAGGGCCGCGATCAGATTCGTATCGCTTGGATTCAAATCCGCAGTAGCCCTGAAGATGCGCCAATACTCTGGAATCAACGTATCGATGTCGGTGTTGCCGACGGTGACCGGCCAACCGACGCTCGCGGTCGACAGATGCGCCGCATGCGCGGCGTTCCAGAGTGTCGGCACTCGAACCTGCGATGCGTACCAGTACCAGGCATCGCCGAACGTGCGGCGCGGATCGAACACGAGGTTGTTTTCGATCCCATGCCGGGCCGGCAGCACGCCGGTGACAAGCGTGGTGTGCGATGGATAGGTCACGGTGGGCCACACGCCGCGCACACCGCTCGCATAGCTGCCGGCGGCGACGAGGCTGCGCAGGAACGGAATGCTCAACCGGTGCCGGTCGGCCTCGAGCACGTAATCGGGCTTCATGCCGTCTACCGAGATCATCAAGACCGGGGCGGCCCGGACCGGGTCGATCAGCAACGCGAGGAGCAGCGCCGGCGCGACGCGCGCCTGGCGCAGCCAAACCTTGAACATCATTCCTCGCTGGGGACTACGTAGCTCGGGTAGGCGAGACGGAAGCGGCGCATCTCCTGCGCCGCTTGTTGAAAGCGTCCTTGACGCCGAAGCGCCGTAATTTCCGCGAGCCATTCGGCGGGCTTGCGCGCCGTGTTGGCCTCGCTGTAGAGGCGCACGCGCATCACATGCGGCGGCTCGGGCGCGGGCTTCGGCGCGGGAGCGAGCACCACCGCGAGCACCATGGCGAAGGACAACAGCACGCAGGCGGCAAATGCCATGGGACGGAGGCACTGCGCCTTGGGATCGGCGCCGCGCGCCGCCTCCAGCACCGCGCGATCGAGCACCGGCGGCGGCAGTTCATGCGACTCGCGCCGGTACGCGCGCGAAAGCGCGCTCTCGCCCTGCAGGTACTCGTTCAATTCGTCGGGCACGCTCATCGGCTTCATCCTCATATGGTCCGCACGCGCAACGGCAGCGCGGCGGGCTCTTCAGTTTCTTCGAGCGAACTCTTGAGCTTGCGCACTGCGTAGCGCAGACGGCTCTTCGCGGTCTCGGCCGGCACGTCGGTGACGCGCGCGATTTCCTCCACCGACAGGCCGCTTTCCTCGTGCAGCACGAAGGCCTCGCGCTGTTCGCGCGGCAGAGCCGCGAGCGCCGCGAGCAGCGCCGACTGGCGCTCGGCGAACTCCGCGATCCGGTCGGGCCGCAAGTGCTCGGGCGCTTCGGCGACGCTCACGTCGAGCTCAGTCTCGGGCTCGGCGTGCGTGGAGTTGCGCCGGAAAAAGTCCATCGCGCAGTTGTGCGCTATGTGAAAGAGAAAGGTGGCGAACTTGGCGCGCGGCTCGTAGCGCGAGCGGGTCGCGATCAACCGCGACCACACTTCTTGGAACAGGTCGGAGGCGACGCCGGCGTTGCGTACCTGACGCAGCAAGTAGCGGTACAAAGCCGCCTTGTGGCGCGCATACAGGCGCGCAAACGCTTCGGTGTCGCCGTTGCGATAACGGAGCATCAAATCGGCGTCATCGTCGCCCAATCGCATGGCTCCCAGCATACGGAGCCCGGGTTGCGGTGCCAACAAGGGGAATAAAACACGCCTCCGGCAGGTCTTTCGGGAGTCTATAACACCTCAAAACAACTATTTTTTCAGAATAAACAATAGGTTATGCGAAACCTAAAAATATTTTGTGTTAGTGCTTGCGTTGAGTGGTGTTGTACATTACTATATCACCAAGTCGCCGAGACATGGCGATGAGTCGAAAACCGAAGCACTAAGGAGATTGTCATGAACACTACCGTCAGCACCAAGCTCGCCGCCCTGGCCCTCGCCCTCATGGTCAACACCGTCATCATGGGCGGCGTCGCCTACATGTTTAACGATCGCTTGCAGGCCGCCGCTGCCGTGTCGGTCGCTGGAACTGCCCCGTCGATCGAGGCGGTCGTCTGAACAGGCAGGGACGCCTACAGCGGTCTGGTAGATTAGCGTGCTACATATCCCCCACACCCGGAATGCGCACATCGAGCGAGTGATGGACCCGAACTGGAACGACAACCAACCTATCTATCGCCAGCTGCGCGATCGAATGGTAGCCCTCATCCTCGAGGGCGCACTGAAGGAGGGCGATCCTCTGCCCTCCGTGCGGGCAGTCGCCGCGGACTATCGCTTGAATCCGCTCACGGTGCTGAAGGGGTATCAGCAGCTGGTTGATGAAAGCCTGGTCGAGAAGCGCCGCGGCCGGGGCATGTATGTAAGCGATGGCGCGCGAAAATTGCTGCTGGCGGGCGAACGCGAACGCTTCTTGAACGAGGAGTGGCCGCACATCCTTGCCGTCATCAATCGTTTGGGTTTCTCATCCGAGGAGCTCTTCGCGCGGACGCCGGCACTCACGCCACCCGCCCCGCCGCCCCGCGGCGGCGACACGAAAGAAGAATGAGACAAGTCATGGCCTCCCTCATCGAAGCAAAAAACCTCACCAAGCGCTACGGCAAGCACCTGGCACTCGACAATGCGAACCTCTCCATCGAGGCGGGCCGTATCGTCGGCCTCATCGGCCCGAACGGCGCCGGCAAGACCAGCGCGTTGCGTGCGATGCTCGGCCTCACCAGTTACGAGGGGCAACTGACCGTACTTGGCCGCGAACCTTATCGCGACCGCACCGAACTCATGAAGGAGGCTTGCTTCATCGCCGACGTGGCGGTGCTGCCTCCCTGGCTCACGGTCGACAATGCGATCGACTTCGTGGCCGCAACCCATCCCAAATTCCGGCGTGACCGGGCCGTTGCGCTGCTCGCCAAGACGCGGATCGGCGGCAAGAGCCGCATGCGCGAGCTGTCCAAGGGCATGAAGACCCAGGTGCACCTCGCCCTTACCATGGCCATCGACGCCAAGCTCCTGGTGCTCGACGAACCCACCCTGGGCCTCGACGTGCTGGCGCGCCGCGCCTTCTACGACGCCCTGGTCAATGACTACATGGACGAGACCCGCACCATCGTGATCACCACGCACCAGGTGGAGGAGGTGGAGAACCTCCTCACCCATGCCATTTTCATCGACCGCGGCCGCATCGTGCTCGATTCATCGCTCGAAGACATCGCCAGCAGGTATGTCGCGATCGTCGTGGCCCCCGGCAAGCTGGAGGCGGCGCGCGCCAACCACCCGTTCTACGAGCGCAACATCCTCGGCAAGACCGTGCTCTATTTCGAAGCCGCAGCGCCCGACAAGCTCGAGGCCTTCGGCGAGGTGCACACGCCGAGCGTCACCGACCTGTTCGTCGCCAAACTCTCCGGAGGTGCCGCGTGAACAGCAGCCTCAACAACTACCAGTGGCTGGTGCGCCGCGAACTCTGGGAACACCGCGCTATCTGGATGGTGCCCTCGGTCATCTCAGCCATTCTCATCCTGCTGTCGCTGTTCGGTCAGGTGCACGTGTTCGTGTTCGATGCGCCGCTCGAACTTCGCCAACAGGGCGCGGCCATGCTGGCGGCGATCGGCGTGATGTACCTCGTGGTCCTGTCGGTGACGGTGACGCTGTATTACCTCGACTGCCTGTACGACGACCGCCGCGACCGCAGCGTGCTGTTCTGGAAGTCCCTGCCGATTTCCGACACCGAGACCGTGCTCAGCAAGCTGATCGTGGGCGCACTGGTGATGCCGCTGGTGTACTACGTGATCTCACAGGTTACCGCCCTGGTGGTGGCCTGCATCCTTTCGGTGCGCTACCCCGACATGCGGCACATCGTGTGGCAGGGCGACGTTTGGCTGCAGATCCAGGTATTCCTCCTCTATCTTTCCGGCTTATTCACGCTGTGGTACCTGCCGCTGATCGGCTGGTCGCTCTTGGTGTCGACCACCGTGAAGCGCGCGCCGCTGCTCTGGTCGGTGCTGCCGATCCTGGTGGTGTTTCTCATCGAAAAGTTCTTTCTCGGACATCTGTACCTGTCCAGGCTCATCGGCGACCGCTTCGTCGGCGTGGCTGCCATCGCTTTCAACAAGAACTTCCGCGCATCGAGCAGCCAATCGGTGTGGGATATGCTCAACTTCAAGGCCGTCGTCACCAGCACGGAAGTGTGGCTCGGGCTTGCGGTCGGCGTGGCGTTCATAGTCGCCACCATCCAGCTGCGCAAGCGGCGCACCGAGGTGTAAAGATTGCGCTGCGCGGCGCTCGGTGCGCTCGTCCTGTGCGTACCGAGCCTGGCTAGGGCACATGAGTTCTTCGCCGTGCGGGACGAGAACCCGCTGGTGCGCGGCTATTACCTGCCCATGCCGAGCGACGCGCGCGCCGCTTCGCCCTCGAACTTGAGCGTCACGCTCTCCCTCATGAACACCACCAACGTCGATGAGCGCGGCGACGAGCGCTACCTCATCGACGGCGAAGCCCTGACGCTGCGCATCACCTACGAGCACGCGCTCACGGACGACCTGCACTACCGAATGACGCTGCCCATCATTCACGACAGCGGCGGTTTCATGGACGGACTGATCGAGGACTGGCACCGCTGGTTCGGTTTTTCTCGCGGCTACCGTCCGTATTACCCGAAGAATCAGCTCGACTACTCCTATAGCGGGCTGAGCACGATCAACCTCACCCACGACGAAACCAATATCGGCGGACTGGCGGGGGATTTGGGCTATTTTGCCTTCGACGGCGAGCATCAGACCGTCTCGCTGTGGGGCGGATTGCAGGCGCCCACCGGCAGCGTTGCGGGCCTCACCGGCGATGGCGCTTGGGACGGCGCGGCGTGGGCGCATTACGCCTGGCGCGGGATCCGCTGGCAGGTGGGCAGCGAGTTGGGCGTCGTCGAGCCCTTCGGCGATGAACTTTTTGCCGGGCGCGGCCATCAACTCTCCGGTTTCGGCCGCGTGGCTCTCACCCGCGAGTTCGGCGCGAACTGGGCCCTGCGCGCTCAGCTGGACGGGCAGACCCGGCGCGTGCGCGACAGCGCGGTGCGTCTCACCGGCCCCAGCCTCGAGCTCAGCGTCGGCGCCACCCGCAGACTCTGGCATCGCTTCCGCATCGAAATGGGGTTCGCCGAGGACGCCGCGGTCAACACCGCGCCCGACATCACCTTCTTTCTTGGGATTCGCAACTAAGGCGTGCAAAATAGGCGCCTGCCAAATTCCAAAGCTTCGAAGGGGCTGCGCCATGTACAAGACCAAGATCGATCTGTCGGAGAAGGTACGCCGTAACGTCATCGTCATATTGAACGACCGGTTGGCGGAGGCCATCGACCTGCAGAGCCAGGTGAAGCAGGCGCATTGGAACGTGAAGGGCCCGCACTTCATTGCGCTGCACGAGCTGTTCGACAAAATCTCCGACGTGGTGCTGGAGCAGATCGACGAGATCGCCGAGCGCGTCACCAGCCTCGGCGGCACCGCCGAAGGGACGGTGGCGGTGGCCGCCAAGCGCAGCAAGCTCAAGAATTATCCGTTGAGCATCACCGCCGGCAAGGATCATCTTTTCTATCTGTCGACCCAGCTCGCGCAATACGGCAAGGCCGTGCGCTCGGCCATCGATGACAGCGACGAACTCGGCGACAAGGACACCGCCGACCTCTTCACCGGTGTGTCACGCGACATCGACAAGTACCTGTGGTTCGTCGAAGCCCACCTGCAAGACAAGGGCTAGGCCCACATGGACGCCGCGCAGTCGGATGCGGGACTTGGCAAGGCCTTGGAGACGCTCAAGGGCCTGCTGACCAGCGGCGAAACACTGGAAGCGTGGGCGGCGCAGCGGCGTCTGTTCGCGCTCACCCATCGGCGCGTTCTCTTGGGCGCCACCAGCGGGCGCTTTCTCGTGCTCACGCGTCGGCTGATCGGCGGCTATGAGTCCACCGACATCCGCTGGCAGGACCTGAAGGAAACGCGCATCAGCGCCGGGATACTCGCCGCCGAGCTTACCGTGGTGGCGCAGAGCAGCTCGGATCTGAACATGGCGGCCGAGGTCAGCCGGGTGTTGACCTTCGACGGACTCGATAAGGAGCAGGCGCAGTCCATGTACCGCATCTGCCAGGCCCATGACCAGGTTTGGCGGGAAAAACGCCGCGTCAGGGACCTAGAGGAATTGCGGGCGAAGTCGGGCGGCGTGCAGATCGGTGCCGGCGCTCCTTACGGGAGCGGCGCCGCGGGCGAATCCGAGGCCACCCGGCGACTGCGCCAGGCCAAGGAAATGCTCGATGCCAAGCTCATTTCCGATGCCGAGTTCGAATCCATCAAGGCGAAGATCGTCTCGGCCATGTAATTTCCCGCCAAGACTCCAAGGCACATCATGGCTTCCGTGTCCGTCAGCATCGACGTCCCCGATATCGAGGAAGGTGTTCGATTCTATTCCGAGGCGTTTGGCTTCACCCGGTTCGCCTCGCCCGTGCCCGGCGTCGTGCTCCTGCATGCCGAGAACGTCAATCTCAATCTTTTGGAAAAGAAACCCGGCAGCAGGCTGTCGAGGGCTAGCGAGGAGACCAGGCGCTACGAGCGGCATTGGACACCCGTGCACCTCGATATCCACGTCACCGATCTGAAAGCCGCCTTGGCCAAGGCCTTGAAGGCCGGCGCCAAGCAGGAACAGCTGTTCGAAAACGCGGAGCACGGCAGCGCTGCGTTCTGCTCGGATCCCTTCGGTCACGGCTTCTGCCTGCTCGAGCGCAAGAAATAGGTTCGAGGGGACTGTTTCCTCAAGGGCTTTTTGTCGTGGGAAATACTTGGCTGGACATTCCTCTCGATGATTATGAGAGGCATATGGCGTTGCCCGCTGTCGATCAGGCGCGGTTAATCGACGAGCTGTTGGGGACGCTGATCGCGGAGCTGCAGCCTGAGAGTATCGCCATCATCGGTTGCGCCGGAGGCAACGGCTTCGAGCGCTGCAAGGCCGCGGGCCTCAGACGCGTGGTGGGCATCGACATCAACGGTCGCTATATCGAGATTGCGCGTCGTCGGTTCGAAAAAACCGTTCCCGGCCTGGAGCTGCACGTGGCTGACCTTCAGCTGCAGCACGAAATATTCAAGCCGGTCGACTTTCTCTACGTCGCGCTCGTGCTGGAGTACGTCGACCTGCATCCGGCGCTGACCAACCTACGGCGCCACTGCAACACGCTCGGCATGCTGGCCACGCTTACCCAAATGCCCCATTCGACGCTGAAGCAAGTGTCCACCACGCCTTACACCAGTCTATTGAAACTCAGCGACGTCATGAAGCTGGTGGACGCCGCCGAGCTCGTGCGTCAGGCCGCGCAGCTTGGCTTCCTTCTGCAGCGGGAGAGCACAATCGCTTCCAGCGCCGGTAAGCAGTTCAAACTCCATGTGTTCGAGTTGGGCGGTGCTGGACCGCGAAACTCCTCATCGAAGGAATGACAGCAAAGACAAGACCGCCGCGGGCGACGAGCGCCCGCGGCAGGCCGCAGCTTGCGGCAAATTAACCGAGGAGATAGGCGAAGTAGCTGTTGCGCAGCCGGTTCAGAGGATCGGTGCGCTGACGCAGCGCCTTGAACAGCTTGGCACGTTCGCCGAAAGCCCGGCTGACGTGCTCAGGCTGCAGTGCCCGCGTCTGATTGAATGTCGGCACGCCGCCGCGTGCGGCGGCGAACTCGTTGAAGTCGATGAGGAAGTCGTCCCAGCCGCTCTCGCCCGTCGAGGACGGTTCGAGAGTGAGCATCGGACCCTGGTAACTCACGCTGAACAGCGAGTTCTTGTCCTGGTGCAGGCGGCTCGCGCTGCTCACCACGTTGGGACGGTAGTTGTGCTCCTTGTAATACGCCTTGCAGAAGGCGAAGTAGTCGGCGAGCACCTTAGGATAGTCGGCCTGCGGGAAGCCCCACATGCTGTAGGTATGACGGGCGCGCCATGCTTCCTTGGGAAGCTCGCGCATCCACTCGTGGGCGTACATGGCGACATCCTTGGTCTTCTGGCCGAGCGCCAGATGCACGCCGGTGATCACCTTGGCGCGAAGGCCGGGCGCGGCGAGCACGCTGCCGACGGTGGAACCGAAGGCGGGCAGCACGTTGCGCATCACCGATTGGCGGATCTGCCAGATGCCCGAGCGGGTGACGCTCGCGCTGTCGTCCAGGATGCGCCGCTCGAGCGTGATGCGGTCGTGGAACGGCGAGATGTGCAGACGTACCGCACCCTCTGCCTGCATGAGGGAGTTATAGCGCGCGCTGAATTCCTTCAAGGTCATGACCGAGTAGTCGATCTTGACTGCGGTGAGCGGCCGGACGCGCAACTGCACTTCGTGCACCACGCCGAGCAGGCCGTAGCTCGAGCGCAGCACGCGCATTAGATCGCGGTCGCGTTCCGTGACCACCATTTGCTTGCCCTGCGGGGTGATCAGTTTGATTTCGCTGACGAGCGAGGACATCTGCGCCTCGCCGGCCTCGAACGAGGGCTGCGGCAGTGTCGTTACAGCCAGCGCTCCCGCGGAAATGTGTCCCATTTCCGGGGTGAGCGGAAGCTCCAGGCCGCGCTCGGTGAGCGCGTGCACCAGCGTACTCAAGCGCACGCCGGCCTGCACCCGCACCGTGCTCTCGTCGAACTCCAAAATGCGGTCGAGACCCGTGGTCTCCACCGTGGTGCCGCCGTCGCCGCCGACGCAGCGCGTCTGTGAATAGTCGGCGCCCACCATGCGGATGGGCGTCGGGTAACTCTTGGTTTTGCTTAACAGCGTGGGAATGTCTTCGACTTTCTTCAGGCGAAGAACCAGCCGCGGACGGCGATAAACGCCTGAGGTGTCCGCGCCACGCGAATTGACTTTGCTGACCATGCTTCCCCCCGGAAGGCTCAAATGACAAAAAAAGCTGGCTGTCCGGGGCGCAAAACCTTGGAAGGGTTCTGGCGGCGCAGAAACGCGCTTGACTCGATCGCTGGCGACCCCGCTATCGTCAGACCTCTCGAAGAGGCCCCTTAGACCGGTGGTTTTGCGTCCCCACCTTTCGGCGGGTTTGCCCTTAAACAGCTCGCCCGACTATGTACCCGTCTGGCGACTTTTGTAAAGGGTAATTTGACAGTGCGGAGGCAGGATCGACAGCTTTTTTTCTCTCTCACCCCATGAGGAGCAGCGTCTCGGCGTGCTCCACATCCTGCGGGTTGCCCAACACCACCACCACATCGCCCTCCTTGAACACCATATCCGGTCCCGGATCCCGTCCGACGATGCCGTCGCGCCGCACCGCGTTCACCTCGGCCTTAAATCCGCGCTCGGTAAGATCGTGGATGCTCTTGCCCACGGCCCAGGCCTGGGGTGGCAGGATGACGCTGTGCAGTTGATCGCGAAAGGCGTGGCTGTCATCGAGCAGCTCGGCGCGCGAGGCGCGAAAATACTGCTGCAGCATGCTGTAGCGGTGGCTTCGGATCTCGTTTACCGTGCGGATCACCCGCGGCACCGGCAGTTTCATGAGCAGAAGCAGGTGCGAGAGCAGCATCAGGGCCGCTTCGAAGGTCTCGGGTACCACTTCGGTGGCGCCTGCTTCGAGCAGCAGATTCAGCTTGGTGTCGTCCTGGGTGCGCACCAGAATGGGTACTTCGCCGCGGGACGCGCGCACCGAACGCAGGATGCGCAGCGCCACTTCCGGATTGGCGAAGGTCACCACCACCACGCTCGCATGGGCGAGACCTACATTCTCCAGCACCTTGACCTCGCCGGCATCGCCGAAGATCACCGGGTCCCCCGCCTGCCGACCCTGGCGTATGCGCTGCGGGTCGGTGTCGAGCGCGATGTATTCGAAGCCGGTTTGCTCGAGCACCCGGGCTATGTTCTGACCCACGCGGCCGAATCCGCAGATGATGACGTGGTCGCGCTCGGCCACCGCAAGGGTGGCCCGCGTCTCCTTCATGGCCTCGCTGTGCTGCGGCCCGGATTCGGCCAGGATCAGCCGCGTGATGCGGCGGTTGTGGCGGATGATGAAGGGCGAGATGACCATGGACAGCACCGTGGCCGCGAGCAGCGGCTGCACCAGTCCGGGATCCGAGAGCTTATTGCGCAACAACAGGGTCAGAAGCGCGAAGCCGAATTCGCCGCCGAGCGACACGATGACGCCGGTGCGCACCGATTTGAACCAGTCGTGGGTGGCCGGCTTCGACACCAGCGCGACCACCGCGCTCTTGAGCAGCAGCATGCCGAAGAGCACGGCGCTCACCAGCCCGAGATGGATGATGAGCAGACGCACATCGAGCAGCATGCCCATGGTGATGAAGAAGAGGCCGAGGAGCACCTCGCGGTAGGAACGGATGGTGGCTTCCACCTGGTGCCTGAACTCGGTCTCCGCGAGCATCATGCCGGCGAGAAAGGCACCGAGGGCAAGCGACAAGCCCGCCGCGTGCGTGGCCCAGGCCGAGGCGAGCACCGCAAGGAACACCGACAGCGAGAACAATTCCGGCGAGCGCAGCTTGGCGATCGCAAGGAATAGCGGCCGCAGCAGCCAGCGCCCCGCCGCCAGCACCAGAAACAACGCCAGCACCGCGAACAACACCGTCTCGACGATGTGGGTGGTGTCCGCGGCGCCGACCGAGAGAGCCGATACCAGGGCGAGCAGCAGCGGGAAGCTCAGGTCCTGGAACAGACAGATGGCTACTGCGATGCGGCCGTGGGTGCGATTGTTTTCCGACTGCTCGGTGAGCTGCGCGATGATGATGGCGGTGGAGGACATGGCCACCGCGCCGCCTAGCACCACCGCCACCGCCGCGGGTACCTGGAAGAAAAGGCTCGCGCCGAGGGCTACCAGGGTCGTGGTCAGAAGCACCTGCGCGCCGCCCACCCCGAGCACCTCCCAGCGCATGGCAATGAGGCGCGGCAGCGAGAACTCCAATCCCAAAGTGAATACCAGGAACACGACACCGATGTCGGCGAGCAGCTGGGTGGTGGCGTTGTCCGCGGCGAATGCCAGCGCATGCGGACCCAACAGCATGCCCACCGCGAGGTACCCCAAAATTGCCGGCAGCTTGAGCTTTCGCACCATGGCCACGACGCACACGGAGGCTGCGAGCAGGATGAGAATCTGCAGCAGTGGATCGTTGGCAATCATTTGCCTGCTAGCATATAGCGATGGATGCGAATGTGACGGCCTCCTTGTCGCTGGAGGGACCCGATGAGCGCCGAGACCTGAAGCTCGTCGGCGATTGGTCGCCGGCCTCGATGCCGCACATCGAGCGGCAGCTGCTGACATTACCGGCAAACCTTTGCGGCCATGTGATCTGCGACTGGAGCGCGGCCAAGACCCCCGGCATCGGCCCGGCGTGGCTTCTGCTCACGCGCCTCATCGATCTTGGCTGCTCGCACCTGGACATCGAGCACGTCGGCAATCCGCCGCACTTTCTCGAGCTGCTGAAAAAGCTCACGCACGACAGGCATCTTGCGCGCACCACGCATCTGCACGTGCCGAGCCTCGAGACCCTGGTGGGAAGACTGGGGCTGTGGGCCGTGCTGCAGGGCCGCTACATGAGGGGGGTGCTCGAATTCTTCGGCCGCATCGTGGCGGTGGTGGGGCAGATATTTTCGCGGCCCCGCGCGCTGCGCATCTCCTCCCTCACGCGTCACATGTACGAAACCGGTGTCACCGCCATTCCCATCGTTTCACTGATTGCGTTCCTGATCAGCGTCATCGTGGCCTATCTCGGCGCTCAGCAGCTTGCGCGCTTCGGCGCCAACATCTTCGTGGTCGATCTGGTCACCATCGCGGTGCTGCGCGAGATGGGCGTGCTCCTGACCGCCATCATCGTCGCCGGCCGCTCCGGCAGCGCGTTCGCCGCCGAGATCGGGGTCATGCAGCTGAACGAGGAGACCGACGCCCTGCGCGCCATGGGCTTGAACCCCATCGAAGTCCTGGTGGTGCCGCGGGTGCTGGCGCTTTTCATCGTGCTGCCGTGCCTCACGGTGATCGCCGACGGCATGGGCCTCGCGGGCGGCATTCTGCTGTCGCTGGTCAACCTGCACATCCCCCTGCCGGAGTTCATCAGCCGCATGCAGGAGGCGCTCGCACCCACCACGTTCTGGGCGGGTCTGGTGAAAGCCCCGGTGTTCGCCATTCTGATCGCCATGGTGGGAACCTACCGCGGCATGCAGGTGCGCGACAGCGCCAGGGAACTCGGCCGCCTGACCACGGTAGCCGTGGTGCAGTCCATATTCTTCGTCATTTTCGCCGACGCGCTGTTCGCGGTGCTGTTCGTGCAGCTCGACTTCTGATGCTCGACACCAGCTACGACCCGGTGATCCGCGTGCGCGGCCTCGTCAACCGCTTCGGCCGCCAGATCGTGCACGACGGTCTCGACATGGAGGTGAGGCAGCACGAGATCTTCGGGGTGGTGGGGGGTTCGGGCACCGGCAAGTCCGTGCTGCTGCGCTCCATTTTGGGGCTCAAGGCCCCCGACGGCGGAACGGTCGAGCTCTACGGCCGCGACGTGCAGAGCCTCGCCGCGGACGAGAACAGTTCCCTGGTGCAGAGCTACGGGGTCACTTTCCAGAACGGCGCGCTCATCAGCTCGCTCACCGTCGCACAGAACATCCAGCTGCCGCTGCGCGAACACTACGATCTGTCGGAGCCGGCGCTCGACGCGCTCGCGGAGATGAACATCCTGATGGTGGGCCTTTCCGCCGATACGGCCGGCAAGTATCCCTCGCAGCTCTCGGGCGGCATGGTGAAGCGCGCGGCGCTCGCCAGGGCGCTTGCCCTCGAGCCGAAGCTCTTGTTCCTGGACGAGCCGACCGCGGGCCTCGACCCGATTTCCGCCGCAGCCTTCGATGAGCTACTGTTGTATCTTCACGCACAGCTACGACTGACCGTCGTCATGATCACGCACGATTTGGACACCCTGTTCCGCACCTGCACCCGCATCGGCGTGATCGTCGATTCGCGCATGGTGAGCGACACGCTGCCGGGGATGCTCGAAAATCCGCATCCCTGGATCAGGGAGTACTTCCACGGCACCCGCGCCCGCGCGGCGGAAGCGCCGCTCAAGGAGCAGGGTCATGGATAGAGAGGCCAACTACGTCGCGGTCGGCGCGTTCGTGCTGCTGGTGATCGCCATGGCGCTCTCCTTCGTCTACTGGTACACCGGCCAGCAGGACAAGCGCTCCTATCAGACCTATGAAATCTACTTCAACGGTTCGGTGAGCGGACTTTCGGCGGGCAGTCCGGTGCGCTACCTCGGCGTGGACATCGGCAAGGTCGACAAGATCGCGCTGGATCCTCGCGAGCGCACCCGCGTCCAGGTGATCGTCGATGTGGACTCCACCGCACCCATCGATGCCGGCACCAAGGCGTCCTTGAGCCTGCAGGGCGTCACGGGCCTGCTTTTCATCGACCTGCAGGAGGATCCGAGGGTGCCGCCCGGCGGCGCGCTTCAATCCGGTCAGCGCTACCCCGTCATCGGTTCGGGCAAGTCCAGCATCGATGTGCTGCTCTCGAGCCTGCCGGCGCTCACCACGCACATGATCGAACTCGTCGATCGCTTGAACCAGGTATTCAGCGACCAGAATGTCGCCGCCTTCAAGTCCACCATCGACAACGCCAAGGCCGCGAGCGAGCGTCTGCCGGGCACCGTCAAGGATCTGCAGGCGCTGCTCGGCGATGCGCGCCGCGCCACCGAGGAGGTGCAGGGCACGGTCACCGACCTGCACGGCATCGTGTCGCGGGCTTCGCCCAACATCGATGCGGCCGTCGCCAACATCCGCGAGGTCTCCCAGACCCTGGAGCGCACCTCCGACCGACTGGACAAATTCGTGGTGGACAACGAGCCCGGGCTGTCGCGATTCACGCGCCAGAGTCTGCCGGAGTTCGAACAGCTACTGCGCGAGAGCCGGCAGGCGGCGCGTGACTTCCGCGACCTGTCGCGGAGCCTCAAACAGAATCCCTCGCAGCTCATTTACGAGTCGAATTTCCGCGGCGTGCAGGTGCCGCAATGATTTCAAGGATCACCATGCCCGCCAGCCTCGTGCGCCTGACGCCGCTGCTCCTGCTGTTGCCGCTCGCCGCCTGCACCGGGTCGCTTTTCAAGACAAAGGTGGCGCCCCCGACCCTGTACCTGCTGTCAGCGGGCAATGCCGACCCCGCGCCGGCCTCGAGCGCGCCGCCGCCCGCCTTGAGCGCCGACCTTGCGGTGTTGAAGCCGCGGGTGCGGGCGGGCCTCGATACCGACCGGATCGCCGCCGTGTATCCCGACCGGCATCTGGACTATTTCGCCGACGCGCGCTGGAGCGGTCCTCTGGACGAGGTGATCCAGGATCTGGTGGTGCAGGTGTTTCATTCGCGCGCCGGCATGCGCAATGTCAGCGGCGATGTGTCGGCCTTCTCTAGCGCCTACTGGCTGGAGCTGACCGTCACCGACTTCGAGGCCGAATACTCGGACGCCGGCGGTCCCCCCACGGTGCGCGTGCACCTGCAGGCGCGCATCGGCAGCTCGGCGGAGCGTCGCATCATCGCGCGCTTCGAAGCGGACGCGGCAAAGCCCGCCGCGGCCAATCGCATGACGGCCATCGTCGCGGCGTACAACGAGGCGGCGAACGACGCGCTGATGCAGCTCGCCGCCAATTCGAGCCAGGCGCTCGCGCAGCCTTCAAAGTCCCCCTAGCCCCGTCGCCTCGAGCAGCCGGTAGCGCCAGTATTCGAACGAGTCCACCGTCGCCTGCTTGGGTTGCGGCGTGCCCCTGATCCAGGCCGCCTCGAAACAATCGGCGGCCGCGCGTGCGGTTTGCGAACGCTGCGGCCCCATGATCTCGACCGCGCTCTCCAGGTTGAAATCCAGAAGTCCGCGGCGCGACAGGTCCGCCGAACTCACCAGTACCGCGGTGTCCGTCGGGTATCTCACCACGGTGAGTTGGGTGCGGGTGCTGGTGACCAGACGCCACTTCAGCTGCACGCCGCTCTCGGCCAGTTCGCCCGCGACCAGAGGATTCGGATCAAGAGCATCCAGGAGCACGCGCACCGAAACGCCGCGTGCTGCCGCGGCCTTCAGGGCCTCGATCAGCCGCCGCTCGCTCAACAGACGCGCGGCGAGATCCACCTGCGCGCCCCGCCGGGCGCGAGCCAGCAGATCCATGAGCGCCCCCCCGATCGCCCCCTCGCTCAAGTAGCGCACATCGAGCGTGCCCGGCTGGGGCGCCGGAACCCCGGGGAGCGCGGGCAGCGCACCGCCCGAGTCCGACCACGAGGCCACCTTGAGCTCGGAGTCGAGCATGGCGCGAGCCGGAGCGCCGCGCACTTCGAGCGCCGGCACCGAGTCGATGGCCCCGACGATGGCCAGCGTACCGCCGGCGCCGTCGTCGGCGATGAGCACATCGCGCTCGTCGGCCTTGTAGTTCAGGTGCCGGGCCCGCACCCGCCAGTCGTCCAAGGAATTGCCCTCATCGGCCGCGCTGCTCCAGGAATTCACCAGCAGCCGCCACGGCCCCGAATACAAGGGATTTGCATCGCGCAAGCGCTCGAGGTCCACCCGCACTACGGTGATGCCGGCGGTTTCCAACGCGGCCAGATCCTTAAGAGGCGCGCCGCCGAAGGCTTCGGCGCGTGCGTCGGTGATCACCAACGCATGCAGGCGCGGCTGTGCGTGCTTTCTCAAGAGCAGCGCCTGCGCGAGGGTGCGCGGCAACGGCGATTGATCCACCACCACGAACTCGCCGGCGGTCTCGATCAGGTGAATCTCGGCATCGGCCACCGCGTCCGAACGCTGCCCGATGAGCGCCACGTCCGCCTCCGGCAGTCGCGCGGCGAGGGAGTCGACATGGGTGCCGGCGGGCAATGGCTTCACCGCGTGCCAGCCGCTGAAGGCAAGGAGCGCCAGCAGCAGGGCGGCGCAGACGGCGCTTAGACGGACGGGCCGCAGAGGTTCGCCTCGGCGGCCTCGAGCGCCGTGCCCACGGTGAGCCACTCGCTTTCGAGCTGCTTCTGGTCGCGCTCGAGATTCGCGCGGCGCGTACTCAGTCGCTGCGGCGCGAGGCTGGCGGCTTCGCTCTCGAGAATGATTCGTTCGTTCTGCAGTTGCGCAAGCTTGGCCTCGATCCCCTCGAGCTGCGCCTTGAGCTTGGCGACCGGATCCCTGCCCTTGGCGGCCTTGCCCTCGCTCCTGCGTACCGTGCTCTTCGGCGCCGCGTCCCGCCTGAGGCGTTCCTTGAGCCATTCCTGATAGTCGTCGAGGTCGCCGTCGAAGGGCGCAAATTCTCCATCCGCCACCAAGAGCAGCGTGTCGGCCACCGACTTGATCAGATGCCGGTCATGCGACACCACCACCAGGCCGCCTTCGTAGCCCTGCAGCGCCACGCTCAAGGCCTGGCGCATTTCGATGTCGAGGTGGTTGGTCGGTTCATCGAGCAGCAGGAGATTTGGACGCCGCGCCACCAGCAGCGCCAGTGTGAGCCGCGCCTTCTCGCCGCCGGAGAAACGCTGCACCGGCTCGAAGGCACGATCGCCCTCGAAGCCGAAATGACCCAGATGGTCGCGCACTTTCTGATCGTCGCCCTGCGCGAAGTCCGCGCCGCCCAGGTTCCTCACGTGCCAGAACGCGTCGCAATCCAGTTTCAGCTGCTCGAGCTGCTGCTGCGCGAAGTAGCCGATGTTCAGATCCGGCGCCGCAATCCTCTTGCCATGAAGCGCGGAGGACTCGCCGGCCAGGAGGCGCATGAGCGTCGATTTGCCGGCGCCGTTCGGCCCCAACAGCGCGATGCGATCGGTGGGGTTCAAGGACAGATCGACGTCCTTGACCACCTGCGCCGCGCCGTATCCGCAGGCGGCCTCCTCGAGGACCAACAGCGGCCGCGGAGTCTTCACCGGCGTCGCGAACTCGAATTCGAACGGGCTGTCGACGTGCGCCGGCACGATGCGTTCCATGCGCTCGAGCATCTTCAGGCGGCTCTGCGCCTGGCGCGACTTGGTGGCCTTGGCGCGAAAGCGGTTCACGAACGCTTCGATCTCGGCGACGCGCCGGGTCTGGCGCGCGTGCATCGCGGATTGCTGCGCCAGTTCCTCGGCGCGTTTGGCCTCGAACTTGGTGTAGTTGCCGGCGTAGGCGCGCAGCGTGCGGTTCTCGATGTGCAGCACCCGGTCGATGACGGCATCCAAGAATTCGCGGTCGTGCGAAATCATCAACAGCGTGCCGACATAGTCCTTGAGCCAGTCCTCCAGCCAGACGATGGCATCGAGGTCCAGATGATTGGTGGGTTCGTCCAGCAGCAGAAGGTCGGCCCGCGAATTGAGCGCCCGCGCCATGCCCAAGCGCACCCGCCATCCGCCGGAGAACTCGCGCACCGATCGATCGTGGTCCGCGGTCTTGAAACCCAGGCCGTGCATGATGGCTGCCGCTCGGGCATTGGCGCGGTAGCCGTCGATGGCTTCGAGCCGTGCATACAACTCGGCGAGCCGGATCGCATCCTCGCGCGCCTCGGCCTCGGCGATCCTGGCCTGCACCTCGCGCAGTTCCACATCGCCGTCGAGCACGAATTCGAGCGCGCCGCGTTCGAGCGCGGCGATCTCCTGCTCCACGTAGCCGAGCTTCAGGCTGCCGGGCAGTTCGATATCGCCGCGGTCGGGGTGCAGATCGCCGCGGATGGCCGCGAACAGGCTCGACTTGCCCGCGCCGTTGGCGCCGGTGATGCCCACCTTGTTGCCGCGGAATACCGTGAAACTGACGTCCGTGAACAAGGGCTGCGGACCCCGTCGCAGGGTGAGATCACGTGCCGAGAGCATGGCCCGCTACGAGGAGAGGCGTACCGAGCGCAACGGCGGGCTGCACAGATCGCTGAACAGCCCCTTGTTGTCTTCCTGCGCGACGAGCGCGGCCAAGAGCTTGTTCACTTCCTGCGGTTCGCCGAACAGGCGTCCCTGCGCGTAGAAGCAGCCGTGGGTGCGCAGGAATTCCAGCTGTTCGCCTTCCTCCACGCCCTCGGCGATCACCTCGAGTTCGAGGCTTCTGCCCATGTCGATGATGGTGCGCACGATCGCCGCATCGTTGCTGTCCACCGCCACATCGCGCACGAAGGACTGGTCGATCTTCAAGGTGCCGATGGGGAACTGCTGCAGCGCCGAGAGCGACGAGTAACCGGTGCCGAAGTCATCGATCGCTAGGTTCAAGCCCATGGCATAGAGTTCGTTCAGCAGCCCGATGGTGCGCTTCGGGTCCGTCATCAAGGTGGTCTCGGTGACCTCGAGCTCGAAGCAGGTGGGGGACACCTCGTGCTTGCGGAATATGCCGCGGCAGCGCGCGATGAAGCTCGATTGTTTCAGCTGCCGCAACGACAGATTCATGGCGATGCGGCCCGGCTGCGGCACCACCTTCTGAAGTTCGCGATAGTCGGCGCACACGCGGTTCAGCACCCACTCACCGATGTCGAGAATGAGGCTGGTCTCCTCGGCCAGGGGGATGAACTGCCCGGGCGGGATGTCGCCGTGTCCCGGCAGCCGCCAGCGCAGCAGCGCCTCCGCGCCGACGATCCGGCCGCTGCGCAGATCCACCTTGCTCTGATAGAGGATGACGAACTCGTTGTGCTCCAGGGCACGGCGCAGTTTGCTCTTCAGCATCAGCCGCTCGACCGCAGCGGCGTTCATCTCCGGCACGTAGAAGGCGCAGGAATTGCCGCCGTTCTGCTTGGAGTGATACATGGCCGCATCGGCGTTGCGGATCAGGTCGATGACGTTCTCGGCATCGTAGGGGCAGATGGCGATGCCGGCGCTGCAGGTGAGGTAGACCTCCTGCTGATTGACGTAGAAGGTGCGGCTGATTTCATCGAGCAGCGTGCGCGCCAGGTTGCTCAAGGTGGCGCGGTTGTCGGTGTCCATCGGCAGATCGTCGATGAACATGGCGAATTCGTCGCCCGCCAGGCGCCCGATCACCGTGTCCTTGCTCAAATTGCGGGTGAGCCGCTCGCTCAGGATTTCCAGGGTGCGATCGCCTGCCGCGTGGCCGAAGGTGTCGTTGACCTCCTTGAAGCGGTCGAGATCGAGATACAGAAGGGCGAGGCAGCGCTGATTGCGCCGTGCGCGCGCGATGGCCTGCTGCAACAGATGCTGGAACTGCATGCGGTTCGGCATCTTGGTGAGCGTGTCATAGCGCGCCAGATAGCGGATGCGCCGCTCGGCGCGCTTGCGCTCGGTGATGTTGCGCGCGACGTAGATGTAGCCCTGAAACTGCGGATCCTGGCTCGATATCACCGAACTTGCGATCGACACCGGGATGGTCTGGCCGCTCATCGTGCGCAGCACCGTTTCCCTGGCCTCGGTGCCGGAATGGAACGGGTCGAACGCAGCGCGGTGCGTCTCGTCCACGAAATCGGTGAGCGGCTTGCCGAGCAGATCCTCCTCGGCATAACCCAACAGAGTGCGCGTCGCATCGTTGCAGCTCTTGATGGTACCGTCCGGCGAGGTGACCAGCACCGAGTCGGAGAGGCTGTTGAGCACCGCGTTCAGATAGTTCTTGGTGATGGTGGTTTCGTTGAGCTTCTGGCGCATGCGCTCCAGCGCGAACTGCAGATCGCCGATCTCGTCACGGCGCTGCACCACCCCCAGCGGCCGGGTGTAGTCGCCTTCGCCGATGCGATCGGCGGTCTTTACCAGCGCCTTGATCGGGCTCGACAGTTGGCGCGCCACGAACCAAGCGCCGACCAGACCCAGCAGCAGGAGCGGTACGGTGATGAAGGCGAACAGGCCGCGGATGCGCTTGGTCTGGACGCCCTGCTTGGAGAGCAGCTCCGAGCGGATCGAGGCGAGCGTGGCCTTGAGCTCCGCGCGGCTCATCCAGATCTCGAGTCCTCCGACCTTGGGGGCGGCGTCGGAGTCGAGGTTCGAGCGGATCACCGACTGCAGGTAATAAGGTCCGTCCGCAGTGGGCTGCGCGGCCGGATTGCTGCCCGAGAAAATCACCTTGTCGTGGGCGTCCCGGACGACGATCTTCTCGATGTCGCGCTCGTCGAGGAGCTTTTCGGCGATGGCGGCAATGGCCACCGTATTGCCCCAGGACAGGGCAGGGGCCAGGGAGGAACTGGTCACCTTACTTAAGGTGTCGGCGCGGGACTCGAGATCGGACTCCAAGGTCTTCGCGACGGTCGCATAAGTCAACTGATTGGCTTCGGAGGTATTGATCCTGTGTTCGAAGTACGCAAGACCGCCCAGGAACACGACCAGCACGGCGCTGACTGCCAACGCTGTCAATAGGTAATTGGTTCTGAGGCTCCGCACCATCACCTTTAAGCCTTCCCCTCCGGTTAATCTTGGGACTATACCTCTTTCGCGCCAAACCTCATAAACAGGCGGGAGGTTACAATCGGGCGTGAACGGATTCTAAATGATGCGAATTGACATTTTCTCGGACACAGTCTGTCCCTGGTGTTACTTGGGCAAGCGACGACTGCATCTGGCGGTCTTGAGCCGGCCGCAGTACGAATTCAGCCTGACCTGGCGGCCGTTCGAACTCAATCCGGAAATGCCCTTGGAGGGCATGGATCGAACTGCGTATCTTTCCTTGCGGGGCTTGAACACCCCGCGTTTCATCGAGTCGCAGAACGAGCTGCAACGGCTCGGTGCCGCAAGCGGCATCGACTATCGCTTCGATCTGATAAAACGCGTGCCGAACAGCCGCTTTTCGCACCTTTTGATCGCGCACGCCGCGCGTTTCGGGCTCGCCGCGGAGGTCAAGGAACGCATCATGAAGGGCTACTTCGAGGAGGGCCGCGACATCGGCGATGTGGAGCAGTTGGCGCAGCTCGCCAAGGACGTGGGGTTGAGCGCGGATCGCGCGCGCCACGCGCTGGTATTGCGCATCGGGCAGGACGGCGTGGTGGCCTCCGAGCGCCACGCCCACGTGCTCGGCATCACCGGCGTGCCTACGTTCGTATTCGATGGGCAATACACGCTGGCCGGGGCCCAGGAGGTCGGCGTGTTTGCGCAGATCCTGGATCAGGTCGCGGAGATGGCATCGGCCAAGGGCGCTTCATGAACGCGGCCGAACTCACCGGCCAGGCGCGCTCTCATATCAGGGACATCGCGGCTCCGCCCTGCCATCTGCACGGCGATGCGGTGGCGGCATTCATGGCGATGCGTCGGGCCGCCGAGAATGACGGCCTGGATCTCATCGCCGTCAGCAGCTTCAGGGATTTCGACCGCCAGCTGCTGATCTGGAATGCGAAATGGCGCGGCGAGCGCGTCATGAACGATGCGCACGGCCGGCCTCTGGATGCCCGGCACCTTGCCGATGATGCGCGCGTCGATGCGATTCTGCTCTGGTCGGCCCTGCCGGGTGCGAGCCGCCATCACTGGGGCACGGACGTCGATCTCATCGACAGGCGCGCAGTGCCGCCCACTTACCGTCCCGAGCTCACCGCGGCCGAGTTCGGCCCGGGCGGTCCATTTGCCGCGCTCTTTGAATGGCTCGAGGCGCACGCGGCGCGCTACGGTTTCTTCCGCCCGTTTCGCGGCGTTCGCTCCGGCGTGCAGCCCGAGCCCTGGCACTTCAGTTTCGCCCCGGTGGCCGAAGGGGCGCGTCGCGCCCTCAGGCCGGCGGTGCTCAAGCAGGCGCTGCAGGGCGCAGCGCTCGAAGGCAAGCAGGCCGTGATCGCTCGCCTCGAGGAGCTGCATCATCGCTTCGTCGAGCGCATCGACTGGCCGTGAACGGCACGGGCTTTCGCATCGCGCCCGCGGAATCGCCGGCCGATCTTGGGCAGGCGCGGATACTGTTTCGCGAATACATCGAGAGCCTCAAAGTGGATCTGTCCTTCCAGGACGTGGAGCGCGAACTGGCATCGCTGCCGGGCAAATACGCCGCGCCACAAGGCATCATCCTGCTTGCTAGGCGCGCGGGCGCCGCGCTGGGCTGCGGCGCGCTGCGCCCCTTGGCGGCCGGCATCTGCGAGATGAAGCGCCTGTACGTAAGGCGCGAAGCACGTGGCGAGCAGCTCGGGCGTCTGATTGCCGAGGCGCTCCTCGCGCACGCGCGGATCGCGGGCTATGAGCGCGTGCGTCTGGATACGCTCGCGAGCATGGAAAGGGCGCAGGCGTTGTACGCATCCTTGGGGTTTCAGACGATTGCGCCTTACACCGAGAACCCGTTGCCCGGGACCCGGTTTCTCGAGCGCGTACTCTAGGAAAAGGGCCCTTAGGCCCAGAGCGCCTTCAAGTGATCGAGCATCAGGCCGCGTACCCGGCCGATCTGGGTTTCATCGGAGGTGAACAGCGGGGGATTCCGACGCAGCATCGGCCAGCGCTCGCTGCGCAGCACCCGCGCGAGATAGCCCAAGTTCCGTTCGATGGCTTCGAGGTACGGATTCTTGCCGCCGAACAGCGGCTCGAGGTAGCGGTAGGCGTGTTCGAACTCGCCCTCCAGACGCGCGACGCGCGTCTCGCGCACGAAATCAGGGGTCTGGCGCAGAAGGTCCACGCCGGAGCTGTAGCGCACCTGCAGCGTGCCGTCGGTGGCGGTGGCCGCGGCGATGCCGCCGAGCACGAACTCCGGATACAGGCGGTCGCGGCATTTTTCCAGGTAGCAGCGATCGGCCATCTGCGCGATGAGGTCGGCGGTGCCGAGAAGGTGTCCGAGCTTGCGATCGCGCGCATCGGACAGTTGGATCTGGCTCAGTTTAATTTCGTAGCCGGTGAAGTGCACGATGCGCGTGGCGATCGGCACCCACGCTTCCATGCCGATGGTGGGCAGGTAGCGGGCAAGATAGCGGGCGCTGCGGGTCACGTGGTAGAGCGTGAACTCGGCGCCGTTCAAGTGCGTGCGATCGTCGAACTCGCGGATGTAACCCGAGTCGTGCAGGAGCGAGGTCACCAAGGCCATCACGGCGCGCTCGCCGCCGATGCGCTGCCTGGGCTCCACGCTGCGCTCGTAGCCCACCATGAGCCGCGCCATTGCGAGGGTCATGTCGAGGGAGTGCTGACGATCGTGATACACGGTATCGACGGCGTGATATCCGGGCATGCGGCCCGTATAGAGGCGATCGAAATCCTCGAATGCCAGGGCCACCTTGTCGAAGGATTCGTTGGGCCAGGCGCCGGCAAACAGCTCGCGCACGGCGGCCGTAACCGCGGCCGTGCTGCTTACTTGCACGGTATTCGTGACGTCGTAGTCGTTACGGCGCAGGTCGTACATCCGGTCAATATTAAGCTCTTGTGGCTCCGCCTGCACGGTGGCCGGGCGGCTTTGCGGGCTGGGTCCACAAATAAGTAAGAAATACAGTAAATTGTCGAATTGGTCTGAGTATTTAGTAAACCTTGATGCCGCCGAATTTCTGACGCACACGGCGCGCCAGCGTCGCGTAACCCAGATAAAAACCGAGCGCGAGTGCGAATACGCAACTCGCCGCGATGGCGTAGAACCACGGAGCCGTCGCCATCTTTTCGGTGGTGCTCGGAGGTGCGGATTTGTCCGACAGAGTGGCACGCAGCGCATCGAGATCGGCCTGTTTGTCGGCCAACTCGCTCTTCAGCTGTTCCAGTTCGTTGTGTGCCGCGGCCTCGGCGAGTTCGGGGGTGGTCGCATGGCTGCGGGCGAGCTCCTCTTCCAGCTGTTTGACTCTCACCACAGCGGGTTCCTTGTTGGTGAGATAACTGCTCTTCACCCAACCGGTGGTGCCGTCGCTGAGGCGTACCTGGGTGAATTCGCCGCTGACGCTCAAGGTCTCCAGGGAGGCGCCCGAGTGGAGCGTCGTGAGCTTCTGGCCCTGGCCGTTCTCCTCCGAGTAGACGCCCAGCACCAGTTCGTCGCTGACGTAGGCGGTTTCCGACATGGCGCTCACGGAAAAGAGCGCCAGCGCGAAAACGGCCGCAAGTCTCACGCGGCGATTCCCGTCTGCTTCAAGAGCGGCCGCACGTCGGGCTGGCGTCCGCGAAATTTCACGAACGCGTCCATCGCATCGATGCTCCCGCCGCGCGACAGGATGGAATCGCGGAAACGCGCCGCGGTCGAGCTGTCGAAGACCCCCGCTTCCTCGAAGGCCTCGAAGGCGTCCGCGGCGAGCACTTCCGCCCACTTGTAGCTGTAGTAGCCGGCGGCATAGCCGCCCGCGAAGATGTGCGCAAAGCTCGAGGGCATGCGGTTGAACGGCGCCGCCGGCACCACGGCCACGCGCTTGCGCACGCCCTCCATGGTGTTCTGCACGCGCGCCCCCTTGGCCGGGTCGAAATTGGCGTGCAGCTCGAAATCGAAACTCGCGAGCTCGATCTGGCGCAGGGTGTCGAGCGCCGCGTTGAAGGTGCGCGTACCCAGCAGGCGTTGCAGCATGTCCACCGGCAAGGGCTCGCCGGAATCGACGTGCGCGGAGATCAGCGGCAGCACTTCCGCGCGCCACACGAAGTTTTCCATGAACTGACTGGGCAGTTCCACCGCGTCCCATGCCACGCCGTTGATGCCGGCGATGGAGGGATAAGCGACCCGCGTCAGCATGTGATGCAGGCCGTGGCCGAACTCATGGAACAGCGTGGTGACTTCGTCGTGCGTCAGGAGCGAGGGCGAGTTGCCCACCGGCGCGGTGAAGTTGCAAACCAGCTGCGCGACCGGCAGCGCGGTCCCGGAGGGCAGCGTCTTCGCGATCACGCATTCGTCCATCCAGGCGCCGCTGCGCTTCTCGCTTCTCGCGTAAGGATCCAGGAAGAAGCCGGCCACGACGTTGCCGTCATGATCCAGCAGGTCGTAGTAACGCACCGAGGGATGCCACACGGAGACCTCGGGTCGCTCCTGTACGCTGATGCCATAGAGGCGCTGCACCAGCACGAACAGGCCCTTCAAGACTTTGGGCAGCGGGAAGTACGGCCGCAGCGCTTCCTGCGATACCTTGAAACGCCGCTCCTGCAGCCGTTCCGCGTAGAAGGCCATGTCCCAGGCGTTCAACTTGCGGCCCGCGAACTCCTCGAGATCCGAGAATTCCTGACGGCCGGCCGGCAGGCAGCGCCGCGCGAGATCCTCGAGGAAGGTGAGCACCTGCTTGCTGCTCTTGGCCATGCGCGTGGCGAGCGCATAGTCGGCGTAGTTCTTGAAGCCGAGTAGTTGGCTGAGCTCGTGCCGCAGGGGCAGGATCTCCTCGATGATGGGCGCGTTGTCGAAGCGGCCGGCGCTCGGGCCCGCATCCGAGGCTCGCGTCACCCAGCCTTCGTAGATGTCCCGCCGCAACGCTTCGCTTTCGGCGCTCGCCATCACCGTGATGTAGGTGGGCTGATCCAGCTTGAACAGCCATCCGCTCTGGTTCGCCTCGCGCGCATCGGCGGCGGCGCGATCCACCGCGGTCGCGGGCAGTCCCGCCAGTTCCTCGTGAGCGGTCACGCGTCGCGTGTAGGCGCGGCCGGCATCGAGGACGTTCTCGGAGAATTTGGTGCCGAGCTGCGCCAGGCGCTGCGCCACTTCGCGGTAGCGCGCCTTCTTGTCCGGCGGCAGATCGACTCCGGCGAGCCGGAAGTCGCGCAGCGCGTTCTCCACCACCTTGCGCTGCTGCGGATCGAGACTCGCACCTTCATGCTTGAGCACTTGCGCATAGGCGCTTTGCAGCGCCGTGTTCTGGCCGAGCTCAGTGGAGTACTCGGTCAGCAGCGGCACGCACTCGTTGTACGCCTCGCGCATCGCCGAGGAGTTCGCGACCGCGTTCAAATGCCCGATCGGGCTCCACACCCGGCTCAGGCGATACGACAGTTCCTCCACCGGCACGACCAGGGACTCGAAGGACGGGTGGGGCAGGGCAGTAAGTTCGGCAAGGCGCGCGCGGTTCTCCGCCAGGATCTTCTCCAGCGCCGGCCGCGCGTGGGCGGCCTCGATGCGGGCGAAGTCAGGCAGGGAATCCAAGTTCAGTAGTGGGTTGTTCACCCTTGAAATTCTAGCAGAGCTGTCCATACCGGGTTTGTGCCCAGGGTGCTAGCGAGGACGTATCATGGTGTTCTCGCTCGATTTTCGCGATGGAGTTAACAGTGGCGGACAAAAGTTTCGATCTGATTGCCGTGGGTGGCGGCAGCGGAGGGCTGGCCTGCGCCCAGCGTGCCGCCGAATACGGCGCGAAAGTCGCCCTGATCGAGCCAAAGCCCCTGGGAGGCACCTGCGTGAACGTCGGCTGCGTGCCCAAGAAGGTGATGTGGAACGCCGCGGGCCTCGCCCTGGGGCTGGCCGATGCCCGGGACTACGGTTTCGATGTGGCGGTGAAGGGCAGCGATTGGGCGCAGCTCAAGGACAAGCGTGACGCCTACGTGGCGCGCCTGAACGGCATTTATGAGCGCAACCTCAAGACCAAGGGCGTGCTGCACGTGAATGGCAGCGCGCGTTTCCTGGATGCGCACACCGTGGAGGCCGCCGGGGAAACCCTGCATGGGCGGCACATCGTGATCGCCACCGGCGGCCGGCCCACCATCCCCAAGGTGCCGGGGTCCGAGCTCGGCATCGACTCCGACGGCTTCTTCAAGCTCGTGATCCGGCCCCAGCGCGTGGCCGTGATCGGCAGCGGTTACATTGCCTGCGAACTCGCGGGCGCGTTTCACGAGCTCGGCAGCGAGGTGGAGATGTTCATCCGCCGCGAGCACCTCTTGACCCAGTTCGACGTCATGCTGGGGAAGTCGCTGATGCGCGAGATGAGCGCGACCGGCGTGAAAATCAATTCCCGCGTGGTGCCGGGCGCACTGCTGCATCGGAACGGCAAGCGCACGCTGAAGGCCGACGACGGCCGCGAATTCCCCGATTTCGACTGCGTGCTTTGGGCGATCGGCCGCGAGCCCAACATCGAAGCGCTCGATCTCGACAAGATCGGCATAAAACTCGATGAAGGCAATTTCGTTTCCACGGATGGCTACCAGAACACCAATCTCGAGGGCGTCTACGCGATCGGCGATGTCACGGGGCGCGCGCAGCTCACGCCGGTGGCGATCGCGGCAGGCCGGCGCCTGAGCGACCGGCTCTTCGGCGGCAAGACGGAGCGGCATCTTGACTACGACATGATTCCCACGGTGATCTTCACCCATCCGCCCATCGGCACGGTGGGCGCAAGCGAAGCGGAGGCACGTGCGCAGCACGGCGATGCCGTGAAGGTCTACGTTGCGGAGTTCACCTCCATGTATCACGCGCTCACAGCGCGGAAATCGCGCACCGACATGAAGCTCGTCTGCGTCGGTCCCGAACAGCGCGTCGTCGGCTGCCACATCATCGGCGCCGGCGCCGACGAAATGCTGCAGGGCTTTGCAGTGGCCATCAAGATGGGAGCCACCAAGCGCGACTTCGACGACACGGTGGCCATCCACCCGACCAGCGCGGAAGAGCTAGTTACGATGCGATAAGGACAAAACGTGGCGGATCACGGCACGCGGCGGATCGTTTTACTTCCGAGACGCGTGCGGCCATGTGCGTACGCGGGTCCCGGTGATCCGGCTCAGGGCGGCCCTTTCAGCTCGATGGTGTTGCCCGCAGGATCCTTGACGTACAGCGAGAGGCTGTCGCCGCGCGCACCGCCGTGGCGCCCCTCTTCTACGATCGGGATGCCGTGCAGAGCAAGGTGCGCCCGCAGCGCCGCCTCGTCGTAGGCATGCAGCGCCAGGCATAGATGATCGAGATTGCGGCCGTCGGCGGATTGCGGCAACGCCCACGAGCCTTGCGGCGAACTGACGTCGACGAGATCGATGAGCGATGCGCCGGCGCGCAGCTGCAGCATGGCGAACTGCGGCAACTGGTCCTCCACCGTGCAGCCCAGCACCTTGCAGTAGAAGCTGCGCGCGGCGGCCATGCCGTTCACCAGCAGAAGTACGTGATCGATGCCCGCGAGCGCGAATGGCGGCGTGGCTTCGCCCATTTAAGTATGCTGGGCCAGCGCCTCGAGCACGGGCTTGGTGTCGGGCCTGATTCCACGCCATAGAAGAAAGGATTCGGCGGCCTGTTCAACCAGCATGCCCCAGCCCTTGGTGGTGCGTCCCGCATGCAGCGAACGGCCCCAGAGCGTGAACGGGGTGTGGCCGCGTCCATAGGCCATGTCGTAGCAGACGGTTTCCTCGCTCACGAGGCCTACCGGCATCACCGGCATCTCGCCCTGCAGACTCGCCGAGGTGGCATTGATGATCAGATCGTACGGCGGGCCTTTGGTGTCGCCGAAATTGCAGATTTTTATTTCCGCCAGGTCCGCGAAATCCTCCGCCAGCTTGCGGGCGCGATCCAGCGTGCGATTCGCCACCACCACCTCCTTGGGCTCGCGCTCCAGCAGGGGTCCCAAGACGCCGCGCACCGCGCCGCCGGCCCCGAGAATGAGGATGCGCTTGTTGAGCAGCGAAATACCGAGGTTGCGTTCCAGGTCCGCCGTCAGGCCCAGCCCGTCGGTATTGTCGCCGAGCAACGAGGTATCGTCGAAGAATGCGATGGTGTTGACGGCGCCGGCGCGCTCGGCCCGCGGTGTGAGCTCGTTGACCAGGTCGGCCGCAGTCTGTTTGTGCGGCAACGTGACATTGATGCCGCGCACCCCGTTGGCGAAGAGCTTGAGCGTATCGCGTCTGAAGGTCGAGGGAGGAACGTCGAAGAGCCGGTAGACCAGGTTCTGCGCGGTCGCCTTGGCAAACATGCCATGAATAAAGGGCGACCAGCTGTGGGATACCGGATGCCCGGCGACCCCGTATTGATCCGGCGGTTCGGTCCCAAGAGGCGTGTTCACTCGGCCAGCCACTCCGCGGCGCGCTTCGCAAAGTAGGTGAGGATGGCATCGGCCCCCGCGCGCCTGATGCAAGCCAGGGACTCCAATGCCACCAGTCGCTCGTCCACCCAGCCGTTGCCGGCCGCCGCCATGATCATCGCGTATTCGCCGCTCACCTGGTATACGAAAGTCGGCATCCCAAACTCGTCCTTGACCCTTCGCACGATATCAAGATACGGCAGACCCGGCTTGATCATCACCATGTCGGCGCCTTCGGCGACGTCGAGGGCAACTTCGCGCAATGCCTCGTCGGTGTTACCCACGTCCATCTGATAGGTGTGCTTCGTCCCCTTGCCGAGCGTCGCGGCCGATCCCACCGCCTCGCGGTAAGGCCCGTAGAAATTCGAGGCGTATTTCGCTGCGTAAGCGAGAATCCGCGTGTGGATCAGTCCGGCATCCTCGAAGGCGCCGCGGATCGCGCCGATGCGGCCATCCATCATGTCGGACGGCGCCACCACGTCGGCGCCGGCATCGGCGTGCGAGCGCGCCTGGCGCACCAGGGTTTCCACGGTAAGGTCGTTGAGGATGTGGCCCTCTTCGTCGAGCAGGCCATCCTGGCCGTGGGTGGTGAAAGGATCCAGGGCCACATCGGTGATGACGCCGAGCTCGGGAAACGCCTGCTTCACCGCGCGGACGGCCTTTTGCACCACCCCGTCGGGATTCCACGCCTCGCGCGCGTCCAAGGATTTCTTTGCGTCCGGAATGTTCGGAAACAGGGCGATGGCCGGGATTTTCAGGGCCATTACCGATTCGCATTCGCGCACCAGCTCATCCACCGAGTAGCGCTCGATTTTGGGCATGGAGGATACGGGTTGGCGCTGTTTTGAGCCCTCCACCACGAACATCGGGTAAATCAGGGAATCGGCCGTCAGCCGGGTTTCGCGCATCAACCGCCGTGAAAACTCGTCCCGCCGCATGCGCCGCATACGGGTCTTTGGAAATGAATAACCGACCTTTCCGGTCATATGGATGTGACTCCTATCCTCATGTCGCATTCCGGCCTATGCTGGCTGTTGCCCTGCGGGCCGACAATTCGTCGGCGATCGCGGCATAACGCGCTAAAATCGCGCCGAACACGACTCATGCCGGGTGCTGATTTAACCATGAAGGAACACGTCGGCGGAACTCAGGCCGGCGCCCGTTTTCAGGCGCTGTGCCGGACCCTCCGTCCGGACCTGCTGCGTTTCGCTTTCTGGCTGTGCCGAGACCGTGCCCTGGCCGAGGACGTGGTGCAGGAGAGCATGCTGCGCGCCTGGAAAGCTCAGGACTCGCTCAAGGACGAAAGCGCGGCCAAACCGTGGTTCCTGACCATCGTGCGACGGGAACTCGCCCGTACCTTCGAACGCAAGCGCCTGCCCACCGTGAACGTCGATGAACTGATCGCCCGCGAGGAACCGGCGCTTGCCGCCGGAAACGAGCAGGAACTCAATGAACTGCGCGCAGCGATTTTCAAGCTCCCGGACGACTACCGCGAGCCGCTGGTGCTGCAGGTCCTGATGGGCTTCACCACCGAGGAGATCGCCCGCGAACTGAACCTCTCGGGGCCGGCGGTGCTCACGCGCTTGTTCCGTGCCCGGCAGCAGCTTCGAACCCTGTGCGGCGAAGACCAAAGTCAGGATCCGCAGGAATGATGGACCACGAGCAATATCGGCGCGCATTGCTCGCGAACCCGGAGAGCCGCGACGCGGAGCTGCTTGCGCACTATGCAAGCTGCGCTGAGTGCCGTGCCTACACCGAACGGGTGCAAAAGTTCGAAGAGCGGCTGCGGCGGGCTCTGGAAGTGCCTGTCGGCGGCGCGGACGTTCTGCCCTTCCAGCGCCGCGAGCTACCGCGTTCGCGTATCTCGCGGATGTTCGCCCTGGCGGCGAGCGTGATCCTCGGCCTCGTGATCGGCGGCGGATTGTGGCTGTCGCTGCCGAAACGCTCGCTGGCAGCGGACGTGGTGGCGCACATGGCGGGCGAGCCTGACAGCTGGAACACGCGCCAGGCGGTGCCGGACAGCGAGGCGGAGAAGGTATTCAGCAATGCCAACATGCATCTTGCGCCGACCGCCGGCGTCGTGAGCTACGCGAGCGGCTGCGAGTTTCGCCATCACGTTGTGCCGCATCTGGTGGTGCAGTCGCCCAAGGGTCCCGTCACCGTGATGGTGCTGGTGCACGAAAAGGTGAAAGCGCAGCAGCAGTTCGATGAACAGGGATATCGAGGCACCATCGTGCCGGTCAAGGACCACGGCAGCATCGCGGTACTGATGAAGGATCCTGACTCGTCGAGGCAGGATGTCGATGCCATCGCCGCCAAGGTGCGCGCAGCCATCGTCTGGAATTAGTCCTTGAGGTAAGGCCCTCCTCGAAAATCATCATCTAGCCGGCCGCCGGCACCTGGGCCGGAGCCAGCGTCGTTTCTTTGCGCTTGAGGAACACGGCGCCGATAAGGGCCGAACCCAATGCCACCAACACCGGATACCAGAGTCCCGCGTAAATATTGCCGGTGATCGCCACCACGGCGAATGCCACGGTCGGCAGGAAACCGCCGAACGAGCCCACGGCCATGTGATAAGCCACCGACACCGAGGTGTAGCGGATGCGCGCGGGGAACATGTCCACCAGCAGCGCGGCCACCGGTGCATAGGCGATCGCAAGGTATAAGACCAGCACCAGGAGCAGCAGGAACACCATGGGGTAATTGATGCGCTTGGGGTCCGCGGACTGCGGATATCCCGCGCTCTTCAGCGCTCCGTTCAAAGTCGCGACGAAGGCGGCGTCGGCGGCTTTGAAGTCCGCGGTATTCAAGGCGCTGCCCTCGAAAGCCTGCACCCTGACCGCACTCATGGTCGCGGTGCCGATACGCACCAACGCAACGCTCCCTGCGGGCGCCGCTTCGTTGGCGTACGGCACGCCGGCGTGCGCCAGAGCGCTTTTCGCAACATCGCAGGATTTCGTGAAGCGCTTGTTGCCGAGCAGATCGAACTGCACGCTGCAGGCCTTCGGATCCGCGAGCACGGTCACCGGCGCTCGCTCTGCCGCCTCTTCGATGGCCGGATTGGCGTAATGAGTGATGGCGTGAAAAATCGGGAAGTAGCTGGCGGCGGCCAGGACGCAACCGGCCAACAGCACCGACTTCGGGCCGATCTTGTCGGCAAGCCAGCCGCTCGCTATATAAAAAGGCGATCCGATCACCAGCGCGGCGGCGATGAGCAGGTTGGCGCTCTGCGGGTCCACTTTCAGCACTTGGGACAGGAACAGCAGCGAATAGATCTGGCCGCAGTAAAAAACCACCGTCATGCCGGCGCAGCCGCCGAGCAGGGCGATCAGCACCGCCTTGAAATTGCGCCACTGGCCGAAGGTCTCGGCCACCGGCGCCCGCGAGCGCGTGCCTTCCGCCACCATCTTCTGAAACACCGGCGACTCGTGCAATTTGAGCCGGATGTACACCGACACCAACAGCAACGGCAGCGAGACCAGGAACGGAATCCGCCAGCCCCAGGTGTCGAACCTGCCGCCGAGAGCAAGCCTGGTGAGAAGGATCACCACCAGGCTCAAGGCGAGGCCGAAGGTGGCGGTGAGCTGGATGAAGCTGGTGTAGAGAGCGCGCCGGTTCGGCGGCGCGTGCTCCGCCACGTAGATCGCCGCGCCGCCGTACTCGCCGCCGAGCGCGAGCCCCTGGGCACTGCGCAACAGCACGAGTCCGATAGGCGCCGCGATCCCGATGTGCGCGTAGTTGGGCAGCACACCGACCAGCGCCGTGGCCGATCCCATCACCACGATGGTGACCAGGAAGGTGCGCTTGCGGCCGACCAGATCGCCCAGGCGGCCGAACACCAGAGCGCCGAAGGGCCTCACGGCGAATCCCGCCGCAAAGGTGAGCAGCGCGAAAATGAACGCCGAGGTTTCGTTGGAGCCGGAGAAGAACTGCCTGGATATGACGGCGGCGAGCGCACCGTACAGGTAGAAGTCATACCACTCGAACGCAGTGCCGAGGCTTGCCGCCAGGATTACGCGTCCATGCGTGCCGGTGATGAGCTTGTCCATGGATGGCTCCCTGGAATGCTGTGTATTGCGGTTAGAGTTGCGGAAACAGGTGCCTTCGCGCCTCTTCGTCCATCTGAGACTTGAATGGATGTCTTTGTTTCAGCGCTCCGACCCGGGCGAGCGCGACGCGCATCGATGCCGTCCGGCCAGCGACCTTGAAGGGATTCGGCGCCGGCTGGTAGTAGAGCTTGGGCATCGCGCCGCTAGATACCGACTTCCGACAGAAGATCCACGATGCGGCGCACGCTGCCGGCGAGGGCCGGATGATCGGCTTCGAACTGCACGGCGACCTTCTCGAGGCGCTCCGGCAGCGCGGCATCGGAGCCCTCGACACCGGTCTCGCTCATGCGCTTGACCTCCGGGAGGATGCCGCTCAGGCCTTCGCGCGCAGAGGGATTGTCACGGTGGGCCTCGTCCAACTCGGCATGCAATTTCGCCAGCCGTTCGCGTACTGTCTTCTCGTCCATAGGCGACCTCAAAATGATGTGCCGCTATTGTGCCACCCGTTCGCCCGTAAGGCGCGCCACCTCGACGTAACCGCTGCCTTCGGCGGCCAGGGCCCGGTGGACTGCGCCGTAGGCGCCCGTCAAGTGCGCGTCGATGCCGAAGGGCGGATTGACGATGAGCAGCCCCGACCCCGCCAAGCCGATGGCCGCATCGTCGTGGAACAGCGCGAGATCCGCGAACAGCATTTTTGGCACTTTCAAGGCCAAAAACCGCTCATGCACCAAGCTTCGCTGGCCTGCGCTTCGAATGGGGTACCACATGAGGAAGGTGCCCGACGGCCAGCGCCGGTAGGCCTCGCCAAATCCCTGCAGCAGGTGTTTGAATTCATCGAGACTTTCGTAGGGCGGATCGATCAACACCAGGCCGCGGCGCTCGGCGGGCGGCAACAGGGCTTTGAGCATCTGATAGCCGTCGCCCGCCCGCGGCAGAAGATGCCCGGCGGATTCGAGTTCGCGTTCGAGACTGCGTGCTTCGGCGGGGATCAGTTCGGTGAGCACGGCCCGATCCTGAGCGCGCAGCGCCGCTGCAATCAGTGCCGGCGAGCCGGGATAGCGCGCCAGCCGTTTGCCGCGGCGCGCTTTCAATGCCGCGAAGTAGCCCTGCAGCGCCTCTTCGGTGAGCGCCTCTTGGATGAGTTTCTGAATACCGCGCTCGGCTTCCTGCGATTTTACCGCCTCGGGGGCCTGCAGATCGTAGAAGCCGCGCCCCGCATGGGTGTCGAGCACGAAGAACGCCGATTCCTTGCGCTTCATCGCCTCGAGGCAATAGAGCAGCGCCACGTGCTTGGCGATGTCGGCGAAATTCCCGGCGTGGTAGATGTGCTGGTAGTTCATGCCCACTCAGGATACGCACGAAGTGCATCTATCACATTGTGAATTACATCGGTGTGCGCATCTTCCTGCCAGCCGCCGGGATTTTGGTTGCCGGCGACATCGCGCGGCCGGCCCGCCGCGTCGATGAGATGGAGGGTGTAGTTGAGCGCATCCCTGGCGTCCATGGCGAGTTCCGCATCGCCCGCGGCCTTGGCGTACAGGGCAAGCACTGCGCCGTAGGTGGAGTTGATGCCGCCCCACGCCTGGGCGTCCTCGTCCTGCTCGTGACACACCCGCACGCCGAATTCCAGGTGCGTGAAGTTATCGCGCGTGAATTCGATCAGCGCGCGCGCGTGGCCGAGCCAGTCGGCATCGAGCGCATCCCGACGTTCGATGAGATAGCGGGCGAGGTTCAACGGCGCCCAGGCGGAGCGGTTGGTGGGGGTGTCATGGTCTTCGAAGAACTGTGCGAACAGAGCGCCTCCGCTTCGGACGCTCGGTATCTGGTACTGCAAGATCCAGCGCCAGAGCGCGGCGCGCGGCGCCTCGAACTCGCCATGGCCCGCGCCGACGAGTTCATCGTACAGACGCATAACGAAGCTCATGTTGCCGGAGACCAGGCCGCGCGCTTCGCCGCTGCGGTGATCGGCGCGAAATGGCCAGGGAGAATGCTCGGCATCGCCCGGCAGTTGATTGCGGGCGAGCGTGCGCGCGTTGGCGAGCGCCTGGGCCAGAAATTTCTCCTCGCGCAGCGTGCTGCCGAGGAGCGCCAGCGCGAAGCCCGCAATGCCGCCCTTGTCGGGCTCGATCTCATAAGGCCGGTCGGATTGCGAGCCGGCATCGTCCGGCTGCGGAAACCGCCCGCGCCGGCCGGTGGAGCGCGTGAACGAGGGATACGCCCCGGCGGGGGGCGTCAGGGTTTCGTTGAGCAGGTACTCGCCCAGCAGGCGCGCGGTTTGCAGGGCCCAATCGGCCCGCGCCCACGCCGCGTATTTCACGTAGGAAAGGATGCCGAGTCCATTTTGCGTGGCCGGAATGATGTCGTCGCGCGCACTGCTCGGCCGCCAGTCGGCATCGAGGAAGGTCTCGCTCGCGAAGCGTGGATATCCGTGATCGAGCGGACAAGTGCGGTAATAGTCCATCTCCAGGGTGAGCGCGCGCCGCCAGCCGCTCCAGGGCAGCAGCCGGCCGGCGCCGTCGAAGGCCAGCGTGTGGCCGGCGATGACCGGAGCACTCACGGGGCGGGCAGGACGCTAGAGGCCATGAAATTCTTCAGGCGAGATCGACGGGTTCTTTGCGGTGCGCGCTCTTCAGCAGTGCGTCCACGGTGAGCATGACATCGATGGACTCCCGCTCGCTCGCGCCGTTCCAACCGCCCTTCGAGCGGATAAGCCTTGCGAAGGACTCGGCTTCGGCGCGAAAGCCGTTGGCCGATTCGGTTGCGACGAGTTGGTCGGCCGCATGACTGTCGTGGCCCTCGCGCAGATTGAAATTCCCCGGCAATTCGGCGCTGGTGTGATTTAAGTAGCTGGTTTCGATCAAGCCGCTGGAACCTACGATGAGCGCGCGCCGATGCAGCCCACCCTCGAAGCTGCAGGCGAGCTGTCCGAAAAGTCCGCTCTTGAACTCGAGCGTCGCGACGAGCGCCCGGTCGACGCCCGAATCGGTGAAGAGCGCGCTGGCCGAAACGCGCGCCGGCGGCTCTTTGGCGATGATCCTGATCAGGCTCAAAGGATATACGCCGATGTCCATGAGCGCACCGCCGGCGAGCTTCGGATCCCAGCGTACGTTGGAGGCATCGTTCAAGGTGAAAGCGAAGCTCGCTTGGATGAAGCGCGGCGCGCCGATCCTTCCGGCCTCGATCAGCTCGCGCATCTTCAGGGTCTGCGGCTGGGAGAGGTAGGGGAAGCCTTCGACCAGGTGCACGCCATGGGCGCGGGCCGCGGCGAACATGGCACGCGCCTCCGCGGCGTTCGCCGCCAGCGGCTTCTCGCACAGCACGTGCTTGCCCGCTTCCAGTGCCCGAATGGACCATTCCGCATGCAGGCCGTTGGGCAGGGGATTGTAGATGGCCTCGATGTCCGGATCCTGCAGCAGCGCCTCGTAGGAAGCGTGGGCGCGGGGCAGCGAATGGGTTGCCTTGAATTCCTCGGCCTTCTCGCGGCTGCGGCTCGCGACCGAAAGTACCGAGACCTGCGTGGAGGGCGCGACGCCTTGCACGAAACTTCGCGCGATGCGCGCTGTGCCCAAGATGCCCATGCGCAGCGGGGCCGCACCGGTCACGACAGCTCCTTGAGGAAATCGCGCGGTTTCAGGTAGTTGTCGTAAAGGTCCGCTTCCTTCGAGCCCGGCTCTGGATGCCAGTCGTACTCCCAGCGCGCGAGCGGCGGCAGCGACATCAAAATGGACTCGGTGCGGCCGCGCGACTGCAGCCCGAAGAGCGTGCCGCGATCATGCACCAGGTTGAACTCGACGTAGCGGCCGCGCCGGTACAGCTGGAACTGGCGTTCGCGATCGGTGAAAGGCGTGTGCCGGCGGCGTTCGAGAATGGGCAGATACGCCGGCAGAAAATGATCGCCGACGCTTCGCGTCAACGCAAAGCTTTGCTCAAAGCCGCCTTCCTGCAGATCGTCGAAGAAAAGGCCGCCGACGCCGCGCGTCTCGTTCCGGTGCGGCAGGAAGAAGTAGCGGTCGCACCAGCTCTTGTAGTGCGCGTAACGCTCGGCGCCGAAGGGCGCGCAGGCGCGCTCCGCGGTGCGATGCCAGTGCAGCACGTCCTCGGCGAAGGGATAGTAGGGCGTAAGGTCGAAGCCCCCGCCGAACCAGCCGGACGCCGGCAGGCCCGCCGGTGTGGCCTGGATGAAGCGCACGTTGCAGTGAGTGGTCGGTGCATAGGGATTACGCGGATGAAAGACCAGCGACACTCCCATGGCTTCGAACGGCGCGCCGGTGAGATGGGGCCGCGTGTTGGAGGCTGCGGGCGGCAGTTTCTCGCCGAACACGTGCGAGAAAGACACGCCGGCGCGCTCGAACACCTCGCCCTCGCTGAGCACACGCGATTCGCCGCCGCCGCCTTCCGGTCGCTGCCAGGCGTCGCGCCGGAATTTCTGGGTATCCAGGGCTTCGACGGCCTGGGTGATGCGCTCTTGCAGCTCGAGAAGATAACGTCTCACGGCGGGCGCATCCACCGTGTCGGTGCCGGTTGCGGATGTGTTCGCGCTATCCATGAGCTTCTCTTGTCAGGACTTCTTTTTAGCGGGACTCTTTTTGGCTTTGGTCTTTGTCTTGGCAGTCTTGTCGGGCGCCTTCTTGTCCACCGCGCTCTGTTTGCCCTTGGCCGCGAGC
>DASXOQ010000061.1:0-2430 GCA_036494165.1 Steroidobacteraceae bacterium | reverse complement strand
CCGGAGGGCGAGACCGGCGAAGCGCCGGTCTACATCACCGGCTATGGCGGCTTCGGGCTTGCGGTGAAGCCGTATTACAATGCCTCGCTCGGCAAGCTCTGGCTGGAACACGGCGGCACCACGGTGCAGGCGAATTTGCGCGGCGGCGGCGAGTTCGGCACGCCGTGGCACGATGCCGGCCGCCGCGAAGGCAGGCGGCTGTCGCATGACGACTTCGCGGCTGTTGCCGCCGATCTCGTGCGGCGCGGCGTGACGCGGCCGGGGCGGATCGCCGCCGATGGTGGCTCCAACGGCGGCATCCTGATCTCCAACATGCTGACGCGATATCCCGAGCGTTTCGGCGCGCTGATGTGCACGATCCCGCTGATCGACATGCGCCGCTACACCAGGTTGCTGGCCGGGGTGAGCTGGATCGCCGAATACGGCGATCCCGACAAGCCCGAGGAGTGGGCGTGGCTGCAGACCACCTCGGCCTATCACGCTGCAAGGCCCGGGCAGAAATATCCGCCGATCCTGCTCGTCACGACGCGGCGCGACGATCGCGTCCATCCCGGCCATGCCCGCAAGATGGCGGCGAAGCTGCAGGCGATGGGATACGAGGCTTATTTCTATGAGCCGGCCGCGGGCGGTCACGGCTTCATGAACAACAACAGGGATCGCGCGACCTTCGTCGCGCTCGGCCTGGGATTTTTGCGGGAAAAGATTGGGTGGTTCGACGACGTAGGGCGGATTAGTACTACTGAGTCAAGCGGTCGCATTCATTGAGGGCTGGAATCAAGTAATTGAGGAGATTCAATATTTGGCACGCGGAGGGCCGGATGAATCTCGATCAGGGCGGAACGAGCGAAACGCGGTTTGCGGAATATGTCACGGGGCTTGGCAGTGTGATTGGTCACGCGGAGCGGACGAGGCCGCTGCGGGACTATTGCATGGGGTTGATCTTGCCGGGCGAGCGCAAGAGCGTGGAGCCGATGGCGGCGCGGACAGCTCCGACACGAACATCGGCGCAGCACCAATCGTTGCTTCACTTTGTTGGGGTCGCAGCCTGGTCGGACGAAGAGGTGCTGGGCAAGGTGCGCGAGATAGTGCTGCCGGCGATCGAGAAGAATGGTCCGATCGAGGCATGGATCATCGACGACACGGCGTTCCCCAAGCAAGGCAAGCATTCGGTTGGCGTGCATCATCAGTATTGCGGCCAGCTCGGCAAGCAGGCCAATTGCCAGGTGGCAGTGTCGCTGTCGATTGCAAACCACTCTGCCAGCCTGCCGGTGACCTATCGGCTATACCTGCCGCAGGACTGGACCAAGGATCGCGCCCGGCGGAAGAAGGCCGGCGTGCCGAAGGAGATCAAATTCAAGACCAAGCCGGAGATCGCGTTGGAGCAGATACGCTGGGCCTGCGAAGCCGGCCTGCCGCGCGGAGTGGCGTTGATGGACACGGCCTATGGGAGGGACTCGCGGCTGCGGGCAGGCATGACGGAGTTGGGCGTGACCTACGTGGCAGGCATCTTGCTGGACACCTTGATGTGGCGACCCGGCACCGGCCCACGGCGCATGGACAAGCCGCTGAACAACACCGGCCGTCGCGACGAGCCCGACCTGGTCTCGGCCAGGGAAGTGGCGTTTGGCCTGCCGAAGCAGGCCTGGCGCATGGTGATGTGGCGCGAGGGCTCGGCAGAGCGGCTGTTCTCGCGCTTTGCGCGCGTGCGCGTCCGCGTCGGATACAACAAGCTGATTCCCGAGAAGCTGTCGTCGGAGTGGCTGCTGATCGAATGGCCCGAGGGCGAAAAAGAGCCAACCAAATACTGGCTCTCCACACTGCCGGAGACCGTCAGCTTCCAGCAACTGGTCGATTTTGCCAAACTGCGCTGGCGCATCGAGCGCGACTATCAGGAACTCAAGCAGGAGGTCGGGCTCGGCCACTACGAAGGCCGCGGCTGGCGTGGCTTCCATCATCACGCAACTCTGTGCATCGCCGCTTACGGTTTCCTCGTCGCCGAACAGGCGACGATTCCCCCCTCAGCACTACATTCCGCCGTGCCGCTCCAGGCACCTCGCCTACCCGACGATTACCGACCCAGAGGATCCTCCCTTGCGGCCTGAACGCCACGTCCCGAACTCGATCGCAACCCTCCGTATGCGACTGATCCCCGGGCTTATCAAAACCTTGATACGATGTCCTTGCTGTGGAGTAGTCGCAGCACAACCCGCGCGCCGAAAACACATGACGCAGTAAGACTAGCCCCAGAAACCGGAAATCCGGCATTCACTGCGATGTCCTCATTGCGCCGGCGCGCGATCACGGACCACATCAGCGCCCCGCGTTTTTGAACGATTTTGCCAACTCACCGGCAGCCTTAAAGGCAGCCATAGCTTGCTTTGCAGTCATGGCAACCGTGGTTTTCGTGTCCGTATAACCTGCTGTGGAGGC
>DASXOQ010000060.1:0-1584 GCA_036494165.1 Steroidobacteraceae bacterium | reverse complement strand
GCCATGGGTCGGCACCAGGTTTTCGGCCACCGACCAATACACCGTCCCGTCGGTTTCGACCCAGACGGTGACGCCGCGCCGGGTGGGATTCTTCGCCTGCTCCTGCGCACCGTAGCGCGCCGAGCCGGCCGGCCCCTCGGTCTGGTGCACGATGATGTTGTGCCAGCGATGGGATTTGGACAGTTCGCCCCACGGCGCCAGCCAGACCATCTTGAGACCGGGAATCTCCGGCGTGCCCGACCCGCGCGCGATGCTCGCGAGGTCCGGCGTTTGCGCGGCAGCCGGAGCAAGGATCGCGATGACGCCGAGCGCCGCCACGAGCAGTCGCAAATTCATGGGTCTCTCGTCCAGTGAGCCATGCGCGCTACCTAGTATCCGGAATCATAGCTGAGTGATACGGCGGTCTTTGAAGCGGCGTTGACGGACCTTTTTCTTGGTCCAAACGAAGGGCTCAGCTGTGACGTTATATGCTCTGATGTAGGCATCGATATGCAGCTCAAGCTGTTTCAGGGTCGTGAAGGAAGCGCCGCTGAGTGATTGTCCCTGCAAGATCGAGAACCATACCTCGACTTGGTTGAGCCATGACGCGCTTGTCGGCGTGAAATGAAATTTCACATTGGGATGTGCCTCGAGCCAATCCTCGTTCTTCTTGTGGGTGTTGAGGTTGTCGAGGATGACGTGAAGCTGGCGGTTCGGAAAGGCCGCGGTGACGCCGTTCATGAAGTCGAGAAACTCGACACGGCGACGGCGTTTCGAATGCGTCGCGATGATCTTTCCGGTGGCGACTTCCAGCGCCGCAAACAGCGTGGTCGTGCCGTGCCGCTTGTAGTCGTGGCTCTGGCCGGTCAGGGCCCGGCCGTTGGGTAACTTCAGATAGCCCTGCGCTCGCTCCAAAGCCTGGATCGACGGCTTTTCGTCCACGCATAGTACAATGGCCTTCTCGGGCGGGGCGACATAGAGGCCAACCACATCGGCGGCTTTCGCCGTAAAATGCGGGTCGTTGCTCTCGCACCAGGACTTGCGAGCCGCGAGATCAATCTTGTGGCTGCGCAGGAACCGCCAGACATATTGGACGTCAACATCGCCAAGTTCCCCGGCCAGTAGGGGCCCGGTCCAGCGCGCGAACCCGGTAGGCGGCGGTTTATCGAGCAACTTCAGAATCCGTTTGTCGGTCGACTTCGTATAGATCGGCTGCTTGCCCGGCCGCGGTTTGTTTCGCAGTCCTTCAAGACCAAGGTCGGCAAAGCGATGCCGCCAAAGGCTGACAATCCGCGGCTGGACCCCAACTTCCTTGGCGATCGATCGGGTGCTACGCCCGGCCGCTGCCAAAAGAACAATCCGTGCCCGCTTCAAATCGCGCTGCAATGTCACCGGGGAGCGACAACACGCTTCAAGCACCTTGCGATCTTTCCTCGAAAGGTGGACTTCTCTTGCTTCGGGTATCATCCCGATGTTGAATCATGACTCACGTTCCAAGGAAAGTCGGTACTAGTTGCGGCCCTCGTAGAGGTCGCGGCCGAGCACGAGCGCGCGAATTTTGCCGTCGGCAATGCCACGCTTGAGCATCCAGAACCCGCAGTCGGG
>DASXOQ010000059.1:0-1926 GCA_036494165.1 Steroidobacteraceae bacterium | reverse complement strand
CCTCGGCCTGGCGTTCGGCTCGTTGATCGCCGGATTGCTCGCGCAATATGCGCCGTGGCCGCTGCGTCTTTCCTTCGTCGTCTATCTCGCCGCCATCGCAATCGTTGCCGGACTGATCTGGCGCACGGAAGAAACCGTCGCACGGCCCGCGCGTGGCTTCAGCGCTGATTTGCTGCGACCGCGCATCGGCGTACCGGCCGACATCCGTGGCAAGTTCGTCGCCCCGGCGGTGGCCGGCTTCGGCGCCATGGCGCTCGTGGGCTTTTTCGCCGCACTGGCTCCAAGCATACTTGCGCAGGAGCTGCACCAGACCAGCCACGCTACCGCCGGCGCGCTGGTGTTCGAACTCGCCATCGTTTGCGCGGCAACGGTCCAGGTAACGCATGGTCTGTCGAGCCGTACCGCCATGCTTTGGGGGCTTGGTCTGGCGGTCCCGAGCGTGGCACTAATGGTTGCTTCGCAGATGCTGGCGTCGATGGCGGTGATGATCGGCGCGACCGCGTTGTGCGGCATCTCCGCCGCTCTTGGCTATCGCGGCAGTCTTGAGGTCATCAACAAGATCGCGCCGGAGGACCGGCGAGCGGAGGTGACATCGAGCTATTTCGTTTGCTGCTTCGCCGGCAATGCCCTGCCTGTGATCGGCGTCGGCATCATCTCCGCCTATGCCGGTATGCCGAGCGCCAGCGCGACTTTCGCAGCCATGCTCTCGTTGTTTGCCGTCGGTGCGATCCTGTTTGACATCAAATCCACGCACCGATGAGGTCTGATATGCGGTGAAGCGGTCAGACAAGCTGGTCCGTCAGATCGCCTGTCTGTCAGGGCGGCGGGTCACGAAGCCTTGCGCCTAAACGCCATTGCGGCGCGCAGGCCCTTCAACGCCCGCATAAACGCATCGTGACAAAGTTGTGTGCGGGCTCGACGGCCACAATCTCGACCAGGATCGAGGCGCACCCAAATCAAATTTCTGCATGAGGTCATCAGCCTTGCGAGCAGGCTTGGCGGGTGTCTAAAAACTCGACGGCATAGTTTCGCCGTGTCCCGTGTGAAGCGTGTAGCCGGATTGAGCACGGCGAAATCCGGGACCGGCGGCGGTGCGCAGCGAGGTCATCCCGGATTCACTTCGTTCAATCCGGGTTCCGCAGCGACGATTTCTGGTTTTCCGAAGTTGACTTGACACCGAGCGCAAATCAGTCACATGTCAGCAACCATCCTGTCCCGACAGAGGGGCGTATCATGATCGTCGTTTTACGCGGGATGGGATGCGGTGGACGCAAGCGTGCCGACGCGCCATTTTGCGCGGACGAACGGCAGCATGCGTACGGCGAAGTCGTGTGGTCCTGACGCCCCGATGCTGGCGTCAAGTTCTTGGGAAACTAACGGTTCTCAGGGGCGATGGTGACAAGAAAGCCGGTCACCAGGGAGAGCTCGGTATAAGCCGTAAAGCCATTGCGCAGGGAAGGCCGGAGTGTTTCCGCTGAACCTGTATGCTCGTGTGCGTTTCTTTGATGCACAGTTTGCACACGAGACCTCGGGTGCAGCGCGCACCCGGTCTTCCCTGCCCCTCTCTTGAGGTGGCCCTGCCCCTCTCTTGAGGTGGCCCCGCGCCCTCTCTTGAGGGTCGCGTGCGCCCTCTTGTTTTGGGCGAACGTCTTTTCAAAATCCGGGCGCAATCGCGCCGCGGGATTGCAAAACTGCGTCTGCGAACCGTCTTGGGTATGGCTGTCGCGCATCGCTTCGGGTTGGCAATCCCGAATGACTTTGCCATAACATCAGGCAACAACATTCGCGCGCGGGGCCGAGCCTGGAGTCCGCCTGCGGCCAATAAAAGCGGGAGGATTTGATGTCCAATGTTCGCGTTATCGCCACCGGCCTCGAATTTCCCGAAGGCCCGGTGGTCATGCCGGACGGCTCGGTCGTGCTGGTCGA
>DASXOQ010000058.1:0-2430 GCA_036494165.1 Steroidobacteraceae bacterium | reverse complement strand
TGGCAACCTACACAGCGCATGGGTTGCCATGGCACCGTTCAGTTCATTTGTTGACCTGCTGACCGAAATCGAAGACCCGAGGCGGGCGGAGGGGAAGCTGTATCGCCTGCCGCACGTCGTGCTGTTTGCGATCTTGGCAATCGTCGCCGGCGCCAACTCTTATCGGACGATCCACAGCTTCATCGATGTTCACCTCGCCCGGTTGCGCGATGCGTTCGGCGTGACGTGGCGGAAAGCTCCGGCTTACACGACGATCCGTGGCATCTTGCGACAACTCGATCCCGCCTCGGTCGAAGCTGCGTTTCGCCGCCATGCCGCCGTGTTGAACGACGCGACAAACGGCGAAGGTCAGCGTCATGTGGCGATCGATGGCAAGACCTTGCGACGAAGCTTCGACAACTTTCTCGACCGTCGCGCCGCGCACATACTCAGCGCCTTTGCTTCCGACAAGGCTCTAGTGCTGGGACATCTCGAGTGCGACGAAAAGTCCAATGAAATCCCGGCGGTCCAGACTTTGCTCGCCTCGCTTGCGCTGACCGGCTCTGTGGTCACTGTCGATGCCATGCATTGTCAAAAAAAGCATTATGTGGACGGCTCCAGGTTGGCAATGCCTTTGTGCTATTGAAAATTCATCCTTTGTGTTTCCCCACGTCTCGCCGATGTTCTGGCAAGAGGATAAGGATGTGATGCCTGTTTGCATCCGCAGTACAACCGGTACGCGAGGCGGAAGTTCTGCGCATGATTTATGCAGCGACCTTGTGACGTTGTTCTAGGACGGCTGCGGCTCCTTTCTCTGGTTCGCTGATCCCGCGTGGGCGAGAGATCCGGTCAGTTGCGCCCTTATGTCCGGCCTGTTGCGCGGCGCGTGCCGCTGGCCATCATGGGTGTTCGCTTACGTGTCAGGCACCAATCTTCGAGGCGTGCTCGGGGCACATCTTTTTTTCCGGTATTGCCTGAGCTGTGTTCTCGACCACAACCTTTCCCATCACGCCTATTCAGCGCTTCCTGCCAGAACAGTTGAGAGCTTGCGCTCGTCGCCTACATCCAGCGCGAGAACGTCACGCTGCTGCGGCCGCAGCACGTCCTTTCGCGTGGTAGACCTCTTTGCGCGTCATCAGCGCCCATGCGATGCGCGCCATCTTGTTCGCTAGTGCCACGGTGACCAGCCTGACAGGGCGACGTTCTAGTACCGCCCTGGTCCAGAGTCCGGCGGCGCTCTTCCATTGCGGAGCCCGATAAACCATCGACGTGGCTCCCAGAACCAGCAACCTCCGTATTTCACGATTGCCCGTCTTGGTTATCCGGCCAAGGCGGTTCCTTCCGCCAGTAGAATACTGTCGCGGTACCAGACCTAGCCAGGCGGCGAAATGTCGTGCGCTCTTGAACATGCCGATATCGCCGACCGTCGCCGCGATCAGCGACGCGGTGATGGGACCGATACCGGGGATCGTGGCCAGACGGCGCGCGGTTTCATCCTGCCGCGCCTGAACGACGATCTCCGCTTCGACTGTCTCGATGCTTGCAGCAGTCGCACGGCAGTGGTCGAACAATCCTGTGAGCACATGCCGCGCTGTCTCGGGGAATGCCTCATCCGCGTTCACAAGTGCTGCCAGTTCCTCCAGCTTGCCGATGCCCTTTGGAACAGTCAGGCCAAACTCGGTCGCCAGGCCACGCAGGGCGTTCGCTAACATCGTTTGCTGCTTGACCAGCAGGCATCGAGCCGAATGCAACGTCAGGACGCTCTGTTGCTCCAGACTCTTAGCGGACACAAACTTCACGCTAGGTCGGGATGCAGCCTCGCAGATGGCCGCCGCATCGGCGGCATCGTTCTTCCTGCCCTTCTTTACAAACGGCCTGACGGCCTCCGGTGCGATCAGTTTTACGTCATGCCCGAGACCGGTCAGCACCCGGGCCCAATGATGGGCCGCGCCGCAGGCCTCCAGAACGACTGTGCAGGCCTCGTGCTTCTCGAAGAATGGAATCAGCTCGCCCCTCTGCAGCTTGCGCTTCATTGCCACCTTTCCGGACGGGTCCACGGCGTGAACCTGGAAGACTGACTTGGCAGTATCCAGGCCGATCATGCTAATGTTCATGGCGGACGGATCCCTCTTCTGTCGGTTCTCACGACCCGCACTCTGGCACACTGATGCCGTTGGGGCCGTCCACCCCATCTTCGAGCAAGCCGCCGCCGCCAGCGTTCATCTGATCGCTCAGGTCAAAGCCAACCAACCCGCCCTGCATAACGCCATCGCCGCGCTGTGCGATACCGCAGCACCGGTCGATAGCACCCAAACCGCCGACAAGAAGCGTCGGTGCCGCGACGAAACCCGCACGGTCGAAGTATTCGCGCCGGGCGGCAGCTTGGCCGACACCGAGTGGGATGGCCACATCCGTGCAATTATCCGCGTCAATCGCGACGTACTCACCCGC
>DASXOQ010000057.1:0-1580 GCA_036494165.1 Steroidobacteraceae bacterium | reverse complement strand
CACCTTCTCTTTCTCAGTCAAAGCGCGCTTGGCGCCGGCGTGTTGAATCCCTTCCGGCTGCTGCCCGGAAGCGAGCGCCGCTCCACCCGCTAGCCCTGCCGCGCCCCGCAGAAAACCACGTCGATCCTGAATTAGCTTGCTCATATCGGTTTCTCTATCTTCCAACAACGCCCTTTCGAAGGCTGCTCTCCGCAACTCTGCTATTGATAAAGAGACTGCGAGGGTTGCCGTATGCGATGGTCGTGGAAGATCGGTAGATTTGCCGGTATCGACCTCTACGTCCATGCCACTTTCTTCCTGCTGATCCTGTGGGTGGTCATTCTGCACGCGTCGGAGGGGCGCAGTCTACAAGCTGTCCTAAGCGGCGTCGGCTTCATCGTCGCTCTCTTCGCGTGCGTGGTGCTGCATGAGTTCGGCCATGCCTTAACCGCGCGCCGCTTCGGAATTCCCACAAAAGACATCACGCTGCTGCCAATCGGCGGCGTCTCGCGCTTCGAGCGCATGCCCGATAAACCATGGCAGGAGTTTTGGGTCGCGATCGCCGGCCCTCTGGTGAGCCTCGCCATCGGCGTCGCGATTTATCTCGCGCTCTTTCTAGCGGGCGGCTTTCAACCGGTCAGCGGCCTGAGCATCACCGGCGGCCCATTCCTCGAACGTATCCTCGTTGCCAACGTCGCGCTCGCCATATTCAATTTGATTCCCGCTTTTCCCATGGATGGCGGCCGCGTCCTTCGCGCCTTGCTCGCCACCCGTCTCGATCACGTGCGCGCCACGCAAATCGCAGCCTCCATCGGGCAGGGTCTCGCGCTGGCTTTCGGCCTGTTGGGCCTGTTCCGCGACCCAATCTTGCTGTTCATCGCGTTCTTCGTTTGGATCGGCGCAGCCGCCGAGGCGCACTCCGTCCAGATCAAGGAAGCCTTCTCCGGCATCCCCATTAGCGCCGCCATGCAGACGAATTTCACCACCCTGACCACAGAGCAAACCCTCGGCGACGCCGTGCGAGTGATTCTCGCTGGCTCGCAGCATGATTTCCCGGTTCTATGGGGCGACCGCGTTATGGGCATTCTCACCAAAAGCAATTTGCTCACCGGCCTCACGCAATACGGGCCCGATCAGCCCGTGACCAAAGTCATCGAGCGCGAATTCCAAACCGCCGAGCCCAACGAAATGCTCGAAGCCGTCTTAAACCGCCTCGCCACTGCGCCCGCGCGCGTCATGCCGGTGCTTCAGAACGATCGCCTGGTCGGCTTGGTCACCGCCGAAAACCTCGGCGAATACCTCATGATTCAGAACGCCCTGCACCGTCGCGAGGTAGCGGGCGCGAAATCACGCACGCATTGATCCCGCCAATCCCCATCGAAAGCTTTCCCGCCAATCCCGTCGTCACCTCGCAGCCTGCATCGAAAACAAACTGCTCGTGTACGTGCCGTATGCTCTCGTTGAGTTCGTCCGCCTTGAGCGGCGTCGGAAAAAGCTGGCCTTGCTCATAGCCCAAATACTGCGCCGTCAATTCCCATCCGCCGCCCGCACTCATGCCATGGCCGAACGTGCCCTTGCGCGCCGCAATCATCACCGAACTC
>DASXOQ010000056.1:0-1555 GCA_036494165.1 Steroidobacteraceae bacterium | reverse complement strand
TGGCGCGCCGCAGTATCCCAAACTCGGCAATTTCGGTTCGCGCGGCAAGATGGACAAGTGCACCTTCTGTGCGGGTGGCGGCGGCGACGAGACCCCCGGCAGCATCGAGGAATATAGGAAGTACGGCGCCAACCGCATCCTACAAGGCAAGCTGCCGCTGTGCGCCGAAATGTGCTCGACCAAGTCGCTGCTGGCGGGCGACGGCGAGATCATCGCCCAGATCTACAAGGAGCGCGTGCGCAAGCGCGGTTATGGCTCCGGCGCTTGGGGCTGGCTGACGGCCTATCACGAAGGGATTTCGGCGTGAGCCCGCACGCACGGCGAGGCGCGAAGGACAGGAGCATGGTCATGATCGGCCTCTTGAAGCGCGCACTGTTCATTCTCGGTGCTGTCACGATCATCAGCTGTTTTGGTCTCACTGCATCCGTCCACGCGCAGCAAGACGCGGTGGTCAGCCCGGATGGAAGCGTCCAGAGCGAACAGATGCTGCTTCAGCAATTTCGGCAGATTAAAGGAGAAATCGACCAGCCAATCGAGCGCGCGCGAGTTCTGATCCAACCCATCGGGCGGATTTGGGACTACTTTCATGAGGTCATCCTGCACTGGTTTGGCGGCATCATGATCATTGCCACCCTTGCCGGATTGGCGATCTTCTATCTTCTGGTGGGGCGGCTGCGTATTTCAGCGGGTCGTTCCGGACGCAAGGTGCTCCGCTTCAACGGCTTTGAACGGTTCGCGCATTGGCTGACGGCAATATCCTTCGTCGTGCTGGCAATTACGGGGCTGAACGTCACGTTCGGCAAGCTGGTTCTGCTTCCGGTGATGGGGCCGGAGGCATTCAGCGCGTTTTCGCAGGCGGCGAAATACGTGCACAATTTTACGAGCTTTCCCTTCATGGTCGGGCTCGTTTTACTCCCGATCCTTTGGTTGAAAGACAATATCCCTGGTAAAGTGGACATTGACTGGTTCAGGCAGGGCGGCGGATTCATTCGTTCACGGCACGCTCCCGCAGGCCGGTTCAACGCCGGAGAAAAGCTGGTGTTCTGGGGTTCCATCGGCGCTGGCCTTGCAGTGTCGATATCGGGCCTTCTCTTGCTTTTCCCATTCTACATCACCGACATTTTCGGCATGCAGATTGCCCAGGTCGTGCACAGCATCTTTGCAGTCCTGTTCATCGGCCTAATCCTCGGACACATCTACATCGGCACATTGGGCATGGAGGGGGCGTTCGAGGCGATGGGATCGGGCGGAGTCGACTACAACTGGGCCAAAGAACACCATGATCTTTGGCTGAAAGCCCAACTCGCAAAAGACAATTCCGCCAAAGAGTTCAAGCCGTCAGCCTCCGCGCCCGCTGAATGACGCAAACCAAATGCGTGCGACGGAAATCGCAGCAGGGGGGAAAAGCAGGGTGTGAACTTCAGCGAGGGCACAAATCTGCACGACCTGATGAGAAGGGTGTGTCGTATCCAACAGATGTGGCCTCTAGCGAGCTCTGACGGACCGAACGCACATGTGGATCCGCTCAGAGTCGCGGCGGCTACACCCGAGCGAC
>DASXOQ010000055.1:0-5434 GCA_036494165.1 Steroidobacteraceae bacterium | reverse complement strand
GCGGAACGCTTCCGACCTATCGGCCCTACGAGGGGTTGCGCTTCGAGGACCAAGTAAGGGCCGTGCTGGACCAGAAGGTGCCGGTGTTCAGCTTCATCTGTGGCATTCCGCCCAAGGAAATTCTGCAGGAATGCCGCCGGCAGCAGATCGTGCTCATGGGTACGGCTACCACGGTGGACGAGGCTCGGGCGCTCGAGGAAAGCGAGGTCGACGTAATCGTCGCTTCGGGCCAGGAGGCCGGAGGTCACCGCGGGTCGTTTTTGAAGCCCGCGGGAGAGTCGCTAGTAGGTACTTTCTCGCTCGTGCCGCAGGTCGCCGATGCAGTCTCGCTGCCGGTAGTTGCGGCAGGCGGCATCGCCGAGGCACGCGGCGTGCTCGCCGCGCTCGCTCTTGGCGCCGAGGGCGTTCTGCTCGGTACGGCATTCGCAGTTTCCCCGCTGTCTGGTGCAAGTCCTGCTTATCGAGCGGCGTTGCTGGGGCGTCATGCCGGGCGTACGGCACTTACCCGCGGTTTCACCGGGCGCCTCGCCCGTGGCGTCGACAACGAGCTCATGGCGCTGCTCAACGGGCCGGAAATTGACCTACTGCCCTATCCCTTGCAGCGCCAGCTGGTACGCCATCTCACGGATGCGGCGCAGAAGGCCGGCAAAGACGATCTTGCAATTTTTTGGGCGGGCCAGAGCGCGGATCTCATCCGCACCGATGATGCAATGGCGCTCATCGATGAACTCGCTTCGGCGGTCGGAAGTCTTGCGGGATTGGTGCTGGCGTTTGCCGGCGCGCGGCGCCACCGTTGATTGGGCGACTTTGCCTGGGCTGATATTGTCGAGATGGGCTATTTATCTGAAATTAAACTAGAAAAATGATTGGGATGGCCGCCGCCGATCCGGCGGTGTCGTCACATTGCAATATTTGGTCTCTATACCCTGCGTGCATCGCCAACGCGGGGTTGCCATGCCTGATTTCGACTATGACGTAATTGTGATCGGTTCGGGTCCCTCCGGGCAGCGCGCCGCCATTCAAGCGGCAAAGCTCAACCGACGCGCCATGCTGGTCGAATGCAAATCCGTGGTCGGCGGGGTTTGCATCAACACCGGCACGATCCCGTCCAAAACCCTCAGGCAGGCGGTGCTGCATCTTTCAGGTTATCGGGAGCGCGAAATCTACGGCGCCTCATACAGCGTCAAGCAGAACATCACAATGGCGGATCTGCATTTTCGTACCGCCCACGTGGTGCGTCATGAGATCGACGTCACTCGCCATCAGCTGTTGCGCAACCGTGTCGAAGTGGCGGAAGCCATGGCGCAGTTTGTCGATGCGAACACGGTGAACCTCGCCTACCTCGACGGACGCACCCACCAGAACGTCACCTCGCGGCACGTGATCATCGCCACCGGAACCCGGGCAACCCGCGACGGCCACATCCCGTTCGACGGCGAGCACATCATCATCAGCGACGACGTGCTCGGCTTGAGCTGCTTGCCGCGTTCCCTCGCGGTCGTGGGAGCGGGAGTGATCGGGGTTGAATATGCCACCATGTTCGCCGCGCTTGGCGTCCGGGTCACGGTCATCGATAAACGCGAGCGCCTGCTGCCGTTCATCGACCGCGAGATCACCGACAATCTCGCCTACCACATGCAGCAGAACAGAGTGACGCTGCGGTTGGGGGAAGAGGTGAGCGGGCTCGAGGCGATAAGCGACGAGAAGGGCGCGCGGGTGAGGATATCGCTGGCGAGCGGCAAGCAGATTCTGACGGAAAAGGCGCTTTATTCCATTGGCCGCACCGGTTCTACGGAGACCTTGAATCTCACCGCCGCCGGAGTGCACACCGACGAGCGCGGACGGGTGACGGTGAACGGCTGCTATCAGACCTCCGTTCCGCATATTTACGCCGTGGGTGATGTCATCGGTTTCCCCAGCCTTGCCTCGACCTCGATGGAGCAGGGGCGGCACGCGGTTTGTCATGCCTTCGGCGTCGCGACCGTGCACGTACCCGAGCTGTTCCCCTACGGAATCTACACCATCCCGGAGATCTCGACCGTCGGACGCACGGAGGAGGAATTGACGCTGGCCGGTGTGCCGTATGAAATCGGCAAGGCAAATTATCGAGAGATCGCGCGCGGGCAGATCTTGGGTGATATCACCGGCATGCTAAAGCTCATTTTCCACTTGGAAACGCGCGAGCTTCTCGGCGTGCACATCATCGGAGACGGCGCGAGTGAACTGATCCATATCGGCCAGGCAGTGATGGCGCATCGCGGCAACGTCGACTATTTCGTCAATACGGTATTCAACTATCCGACACTGGCCGAGTGCTACAAGACGGCAGCCTTCGACGGCATCAACCGTCTGAACTGACCGCGGGCTGTTGATGCGGATTAGCTTCTTCTGCCGCGAGCGCTATGCATCGCGGCCGCTGCCCTGGCACGTGCGCGACCGGCGAGCGCGGGGCCGTGATCTTAGCTGCGGGAGGCAAGTTCGGAAAATTCGCGCTCATAACGGGTGACGCGCGACAGATATTCGCGCGGATCGTGATCGCCGCAACGTTGAGTGGGGGTGAATTTGAAGCCGCGGCGTGCATAACTGTCGGCAGCGCCCGCGCCGCACAGATGCACAACGGCCGCGAGCTTTTCCTTTTGCTGCAAAGTGGCGCTGCTCAAGTGATGACGGGCGAGGATGGTGGTGATCGATTCGTCCAGGTAGGCGGAAGTCAGCTCGATGGCGTCACTCGGAACGACGCGAAGATACCAGCCATTGAACCAGCAGGAGTTCCAGTCGTGCCACGCACCGGCATGGCGCACCTGATGATCGCGAATGCAAAGATCCTTTGCCTGGGCAAAGGTGCCGTCGGTCATCTGGTACATGCCCACGGAGCTTGAGGCCGGTTTGTAGATGTCGAGCGGGTGGAGCGTGAAGGACCAGCGCCAGTAGGTGCGGGCCACCGGATTTCCAGCGGCCTCCATCTGGGCGAGCGCCGCCAGCATTTCCGGCGGTACGTCGGGTGTCGACTTCTCCCGAAAGGTCGGCCCGTAGTGATCCCAGGTTTCGAGGGGCGTTTTGTTGAACGTATTGTCCACCGGGAAGAACAGTTCGCTCGGCTTGCGGATTACCTGGTAAAGCCCGTTGATGGCAAGAAAGCCGGCGATCACCATCACTGTGATGCCTGCGTAGCGTAGGTATTTGGGTGCCCCGGATAGAACCTTGCTGAAGTTGAGCGGGCGAGAGGCACGACGCGTCGCCTGGCGACGGGAGCGGCGACGGTTGCTTCGGGGCCTGGCAGAGGCGGTGCTTCCCATACACGCAGTGTAAGGCGTCAATTAAGTGTAATCAATAACTTACAGCCAAAATCAAAGGTTTGATCGAAGTATTGTTGGACCTTTGTTCAGACCGTAAGTTCGCGCAGCCGAGACAGCAGACGCTCATGTTCGTCGGCGAGGCCCTTGTAGGCGAGTTGCTGTGGGGAGAGTGCATCGATCTGACCCATCATGGCCGCTGCGAGGCGCTTTCGCTCGGGATGATGCTCAAGCGTGCTCAAAGGATTCAAGTGCGTGCGGATGGTGAAGACCACATCGCGGCTTCGAGGGAGCTTGCGCAGCGTCTGGCGCTCGACGCGCAGGAAAATGTGCTTTGCATCGCCCCCGCCGGCGAAGTGGTGGATGCCATTGCCGGGTGCCGGATGATAGAGAGCGCCGTCATCGTAGAAACCCCAATTCCAGCGCACGAAAACCGCATCGGTCTCGAGATTGTCGAACATACGCTCGATGATGCCGATGTTCTTGGAACCGACACCGAACCCCGGCACCGCGCCGTGGATCTGGGGCATTGGACGGCCAAACTTTTCGCGCAAGTGCCAGGAGGAAGGAAACGACAGCGAGCCTGCCGCCAGTCGCCAGCCATTCTCGGCACGACGCATCAGGATGAGATCCTCCTGCACCAGCGCCGCCGCGATGCGTAACGGGGCCTCGCCGCTGACGTCAAGCGCCACCGACTCCCCCGTCGGTATCACCGAAAGGCTCGAACCGTCCTTGCGGTACACCGCCGGAAAGTGCGCCAGCAGATGCGCGCAGAGGAGTTCTAGAAGCTCGGCCTGGGCCTCGCGCGTGCCGGGTTCCTCGACAAAGGTTTCAAAGGGCGCGACCTGACCTAGCCGGCGTTTTTCCCCAAGATAGCGTGGCAGCTCGTGATCCACCTCGATCCAGGCATCGAGAGCGACTCGCGAAACGCCGATGTGGAATGGAGGAGAAGAGCCGTCGAACGGAGTATGCAAGTAGACCTCGAACCTGTTGGACCTGCGCGCTGCCTGATCGCGCGGATGAACCGCCTCAAAAAGAGGACGCTTGGTAAACCACTTTCCCGCCGAGCAGGGTGAGCAGCACGCGCACCTGGGCGATTTCCTCCGCTGGCACCTTCATTGGGTTGCGATCTAGAACAATGAGGTCGGCTAGCTTGCCCGTCTCCAGCGAACCCACCTCGCTGTCCATGTGCAGTGCGTACGCTGCATTCATAGTAATCGCGCGTAATGCGGTTGCGCGTGGTAACACCGCATCTTGATTGAGCTGCCCCTGATACTTGATGCCGAGTTCCGGATCCCCGGTGCGAGTGACCCCGACTTTCAGAGCGAACCATTCGTTCAGGCGATCAACCGGCCAGTCGCTGCCGTATGCAATGCGTGCGTGCGCCGCATTCAGGCTGCCCTCGGGCTCCATGTGTGCAAAGCGCGCAGCCCCCAGATAGTCGCGTGCGGCGTCGATCGAATCGGGCCCGGGCTTTGCCCACTGAAAGGACATCACCGGAATCACGTTGAGCGCGGCGAAGCGCGGCAGATCTTGGACGTCGACGAGTTCCTCGTGGGCCATCGCCACGCGCAAATCGGGATTGGGCACCGACTTACGCATCGCTTCGATGGCATCGAGCGCTTGCCGCACCGACCGGTCGCCGATTGCGTGGATGTGCGGCTCGATCCCCGACCGGGCGAGCGCATCGAGCAGCGGGGTGAGCAGCTCAGGAGGAAAGTAGACATCGCCGCGCTTACTGCCGGGAGCAAACCGCGGATGGGCGGCTTGGCCGCGATCCTCAAGATACGGCTCGAGCAGTCCGGCGGTCTGCGCCGGCGCCTGCAGCACGCCGTCCATGAAGATCTTGGCGTTCCGCACCACGATGCCCGGCACCGAGTCGGTGCCGATCTGGTTGTACTTGGCAAAGAGCGCCTTCAGGCGCGCGACCACCACTTGGGGCTGTTGCGCTTCTTGGGTGTCGATCACCGGCGCAAAATGTCCGCGGGCCGTCATGGCGCGTTGTTTGGCCAGGTGCGAGAACGCGGCGATGGATGCGGACGATGCGGCGGCATCGAGGAATGAAGTAACCCCTTGCGCATTCAAAGCCCGCAAGGCGGCCCTCGCCATCGCTTCGGTGTCCGTTTCCGAAGGCACAGGCA
>DASXOQ010000054.1:0-166234 GCA_036494165.1 Steroidobacteraceae bacterium | reverse complement strand
TGCCATGCCAATGATGGGAATATGGAAGCCGCCGCGGCGAATCATTGAATACAGGGCGGGAAATATCTTTTTGTATGCGAGGTCGCCGGTGGCGCCAAAAAATACAAATGCATCGGATTCGTTCTTGCTCATGTACGTCTCGTATTGATTTCACGCCGCAACCGGTCAATTTCATCCATCAGCTCGAGCGCGAGCGCAACACCGGCCAAGTTCAGCTCCAGGTCATGCTCGAGGCGCAAGGCGAGCCGGGCACGGCGCAGCGCCGTGCCTCCAAATCGCCAGGTTTGCTGCACCTCCACCGCACTTAATACGCCTTCTTCCACGTATTCGATGATATGCCGCTCCTCGACCGCGCACATGCGGCTCAAATCGGTGAGCGTCAGTTCCATTTCGTCGTCCATGAGGCTTGAGGGTAGGCTCTCGCGATCGCTAGTCATGTTCACCTCGATGCACCCAGGTTGGCGCGCGGATCGAATGCAAATGCAGAAGCCATCGCGGCGTATGCGGCGCGCGCCTTCTCGTCGTTCGCGGGGGGTAGCGCGATGTCGAGCACTACGTAAAAATCGCCGGGAGGATTGGCGGGCAGGCCGCGTCCCTTGAGGCGCAGTTTACTGCCGGCATGCGAGCCGGCCGGAATCTTCAGATCCACCTTGCCGCTCGGCGTCGGCGTGGTGACAGTGGCGCCAAGAGCCGCTTCCCATGGCGTTACCGGTAAGTGCAGCAGCAGGTCGCGTCCGTCGACTTGATACAGGGGATGCGGCTGAAATTCGACTTCGATGAAAAGATCGCCCGCAGTTCCCTCGCCATGTGGACGCTCGCCTTGTCCGGCGAGCCGGATCTGCTGTCCGGCCAGGATGCCCTTCGGGATCTGCACGCTCAAGGTGCGCTCTTTCGCGATCAAGCGCCCGTCGGCGTCGAGTTCCGGAACCCGAAGCGTAATCGATCGTGACCCGCCCTCCAGCGAGGCTTCCAGATCCAAGACGACTTTGGCGTGGTGATCGTCCCCGCGCCCCTGCCGAAACGTGCCGCCGCGGCTGCGCCCCTGTGAGCCGAAGAGCGACTCGAAAAAATCGCTGTAGTCTGCCTTGTCCGGACCGCCGCTGAACTCGAAGCCTTGGTCCCAATTGGGCGGCGGCTTGAAATCCTGGCCCGGCCGATAGTCCTGGCCGAGCCGATCGTACGCGGCCCGCTTCTCCGGGTTCTTCAGTACCTCGTAAGCCTCTCCAAGTTCCTTGAAGCGCGCCTCGGCATCCTTTTCCTTGCTGACATCGGGATGGTACTTGCGGGCCAGCTTGCGATACGCCTGCTTGATCTGCGCTTCCGTGGCCTCGCGCGCCACGCCCATCACCTTATAATAGTCCTTGAACTGCACCAATCACCTGCAAACGCCGGTCGCACGGCCGTCCAAAAAGCATACTATGCGCGCCAGATGACGGATCATAAATCCGGCGTAGGTCATATCCTACGCTAAAGCTGGTAGGCGACCGTTAGCAGCAATCCCTCGAGGAGGTCGCGAACAATGTTCGGTCTTGACGCATCGAAAGGGCGCGAGTCGGTCATCAGCGCCTTGATCCAGTCCGACAGCCAGTCGATCTCGTGGCGTCCATAAAAAACCACGGCGGATTCGTAGTTCAACAGAAGGCTGCGCGAATCAAGATTCACCGATCCGGTGATGCCGAGCGATTTGTCGAACACCACCGCCTTGGCGTGGTTCATGCCCGGCAACAGGTGCACATTGACACCAGCCCGTGTGAGAGCCCTTAGCGCCCGATTACGCGCGAAATCCGCCAGTCGGTGGTTGGACACCGCCGGAATGCACAAGTCGATCCGCACACCCCGACGCGCGGCCAGCCTCATGGCCACCTCAAGGCTGGCATCCGGTACGAAGTAGGGTGTCACGGCGAGCATGCGCTCGCGCGCATGAAAACACGCGTCGATGAGCAGCGAGTGGACCGTGTCTTCGGTCTGGTCCGGCCCGCTCGGTAGAAACTGGGCGCGGCCCCGCGCATGCGGGCGACTCGCAGCTCTTGGAATGGGCGACGACAGGTCGGATCCCTCGGTGAGAATCTGCGAGGCAATGTCCGCGGCCGTCATCTCTAGCTCGTCCTGGGAGGCCGGCTTGCCGCCGGCGGCGACCCAGTCGGCCTCGAATTGCTTTGCCGCGGCGGCCGCGACGTCGCCCTCCAGATCGAACGACAGGTCGCGCCAAGGCGGGCGGCCCCCTTCGCCGGTGAAGTATTCTGCGGCGAGATTGCGGCCGCCGGCCCAAAGCTTGCGGCCGTCGGCGATGGTCATCTTGCGATGATTGCGCAGATTCCGGGGACCTTGGGTCTTGCGGGCAAACAGCGGACTGAAGATCGCGGTTTCAATGCCGGCTTGTTCGAGTCGCTCGAAACACCAGCGCGGCAACTGCAGGGCGCCAAAGCCATCGAGCAGCAGGCGCACCTGCACGCCGCGCTTTACGCAGTCGGCCATGCACTGCATGACGCTGCGCCCAAACGGATCATTGCCGAGGATGTAAGTGCAAAGGTCGATGCGCGAGCGAGCAGACTGCAGGGTGGCGAACAACGCTTCCGCCGACTCGTTGCCGTCGGCATGCATTCGCACCGCTGCCGGGCAGGCCCCGGGCAGGTCGAAACTTTCGATGAGTTCCTCCGCCCAATGATCGCTCGCCGCGCAGGGCCCTGTGCGGTGCGACTGCTTGCGCGGCAGCTTGCGTCGCCCGAACAGCAGATACATGGGCAGCACCAAGTACGGCAATGCGATCAAGCCCAAAACCCATGCGATGGCGATGGATGGAGGTCGGCGTTCCCGTACCGCGCGAGTAGTGAGGACGTAAATGAGCAAGCTGACCATTACGGTGAGCGAATGCAAGGTAATCCGCGGAAACCAGCCGCTCACGCAAAATCTCCATGCAGCTGCCTCAGCACCCGGGGAATGAGGTCCGGAAGGTCCTCGGCAATCAGGCCCGGACCGAATATCGCCGCCGCAGCGCCGTGAATCCATACCGCCGCGCTGGCTGCATCGAAGGCCTCGACACCCTGTCCGAGAAGTCCGAGCACCAGACCCGCGAGCACATCGCCCGAGCCTGCGGTGGCCAGGCTGGGCGGCGCGTTGCTGTTGATCCGGGCCCGACCGTCCGGCGCCGCGATGACCGTGTCGGCGCCCTTCAATACGATGATGCAGCCGCTCTGCGCGGCAGCCTTGCGCGCTCGTTCGAGTTTGCTGCCCTCCAGCGTGAATAGGCGCTTGAACTCACCTTCGTGAGGGGTAAGGACGCAGCGGTCTTTAACGGCCCGGAACAGCGCCTGCGGATCATCCGCGAACTCCGAAATTGCGTCGGCGTCCAAGACCGCGGGACGAGCGCTCTTTAGAATCTCAAGCACCCGGTTGCGGGTGGCATCGCCCTTGCCCGCGCCGGGACCGATCAGGCAGGCCGTGTAGCGGGCGTCTCGCAGCAGCTGCGGGAAATCTGCCGCTTCGGTCAAGGGCTGAACCATGATGCTTTCGAGCGCGCTGGCGTAGATCGGAAAGGCAATGGCCGGAACGGCGATGGTGGCAAGGCCGGCGCCGCTCCGCATGGCGGCCCGGGCCGCCATGCGCGTGGCGCCTGTCATGGGATATCCGCCGCTCAAGAGCACGTGGCCGCGTGTGTACTTGTTGGACGCCCTGCCGAGTGCAGGCAGCGACTTGAACCAAAGCGCAGGCTCGTTTTCATTTGCCAGTACACCGAGCGCGGCAATGGTGGTGTCGCTGATGCCGATGTCGGCCACTATGATTTCGCCGCAAAGATCGCGGCCGGGCAGCAACAGGTGGCCAAGCTTCTTGCGCGCGAAAGTGACGGTGCAGCGTGCGGGCACCGCTCCCAAAGACTGGCCGCTGTCGCCGAGGAGGCCGCTGGGAACGTCGACTGCAACCAGCGGAACCTTTGACTCGGCGATCTTCGCGAGCAGCGACTTGAGAACCGGGTCGAGCTCGCGATTCAACCCCGATCCGAACAGCGCGTCGACGACGAGAGCCGCCTCGCCGGGGAGGCCTGCATCGCACGCGAGCAATGGATCCTGCCAATGCTCCGCATGAAAAAGCGCATCGCCCTTGAGAGCGGCGCGCTCGCCCCAAAGAGCCACGCGAACCGGCCATCCGGCATTCTTGAGCGCAAGGGCGATGACGAACCCGTCACCACCGTTGTTGCCCGGGCCGCAGAGAATGAGCACAGGACGAGGCGTGAAACGCCGCGTGATCTCGCGGGTCACGGCGAGACCTGCGTTCTCCATCAGTTTGGTGCCTGGGAGGCCTGCATCGATCGTCAGTTGATCAGCCCGGGACATCTGCGCCACGGAAAGGAGCTCAGTTCTCACAAGGCACCGAACGCCGCGCCCACCGCGCTGGTCACGGCCATGGCAAGAGCGCTCCAGAAGGTGACGCGAATTGCGCCGCGCACGACGTTGGCGCCGGCAACCCGCGCCGACCAACTGCCCAAGCCGCACAGGCACACCAGCGAGGTCAGTGCAATGCTCAGCATCATATGAGTCGGTGAAGCGAGCACGGCCACAATCAAGGGCACGGCGGCGCCGACCGAGAAACTCGCGGCCGAGGCGAGGGCCGCCTGGATGGGGCGCGGCCGGGTGTGCACCGACAGGCCCAGTTCGTCGCGCGCGTGCGAGCCCAGCGCATCGTGCTTCATCAGCTGCTCGGCTACCTTCCCTGCGAGGTCGCGCTCCACTCCGCGCCGCACGTAAATTTCAGTGAGTTCACGTTTTTCTCCGGCATAGTCATCGCGCAACTCGGCCCGTTCTTGCGCGAGCGCCACCTGTTCCGAGTCCGCTTGCGAATGCACCGACACGTATTCGCCGGTGGCCATGGACATGGCACCTGCGGCGAGTCCGGCAGCGCCGCTGATCAGCAAACTGGCGTGATTGGCGTTGGCTGCGGCAACTCCGAGCAACAAGCTCGAAGTGGAAACGATGCCGTCATTGGCCCCGAGTACCGCCGCCCGAAGCCAGCCCAGTTGGTCTAGATTATGTCGTTCGTGTCTGCGGGGTCTCAATTTTCTACCTGTATGAATGAACAGCCTGACCGCGCTTCGGACAAGGTTTTCGCCCGTAGGACGTCCGCCTCGCCACAGTCCACAGAATGGTAGCGACCGGGTCGTATCCCCGGTAGTCTCGGAGCCTAAATAAAAACGGCCGCCGTCGGTTGGCCGATTCAGTCTCCAGAAGGGAAACACGAATGTACGGTTCGATTTTTTGGGTCGAATGGCTCGACCGTCTCGATCGGGTCCTTACCAGCACGCGACAGGACGTGGCTGCATTGAACCGCGCCAGCAGTCCACGCAAGGTGGCGGCGCTCGAGCGCGCCAAGCGCCAGCTGTCGGCTCTCAGCAACGATCTGCGGTTATTGGACCGGAATGTCCTGGTCGCGCAGGATGCGGAGCCGACGGACGACATCGCCGACAAGCTACAGCGAGCATTGGATGCTGCGGTGGTGCGTCTGGACAATCTCGCCGACGTGCAGCCCGCGGCCGCTCCTGCCGTGCGCGAACAGGCTCTGGCCGCGATCGATACGGCGTTGCGCGACAGCCGCTATGAAGCGGCAATGCTTCTGGAGCCCAGCCGCCGGCGTGCCTGATTAGACGACGGCGCCGCGCGCCCGCGGCCCGAGCAGAAACCACAGGATCAGCCCCAGGCCGGGCAGCAGCCAGACAACGAGAACCCACAGCACTTTGTTGCCGGTCTCTGTATTGCTTTGCAGGATGTTCACCAGCGCATAAACATCGCCGATGAGCACCAACAGTCCGATCAGCCCGCGGAACATTGTTGCTCCTCGCAATTCCTTGCCTTCACTATAGCAGCAACAGAATGCCGCCGATGGCGCTCAGAGCCAGAACCATCTGCTCGAACACTTCTTGATTGATGTGCTTGACGACCCAGCGGCCGGCAAAGGTGCCCGCGAGCACTGCCGGTGCCAATACCAGGTTGAAGCTGAAGCTTTGGGCGGTGACCAGGCCGAGATCAACCATGAAAGGCACCTTGAACAGGTTCAGAAGCAAGAAGAATACCGCCGCCGTACCGACATACTCCATCTTCGGCAGTCGCATGGTGAGAAAGTAGATGGCCATCAGTGGGCCTGCTGCGTTCGCGATGAGGGTTATGAAGCCCGCGGTGATGCCTATGAGGGCCGCGATGCTCCAATGAAGCGCCGCGGTACGCGCATCATCCCTGTCCGCGCGGGCGCGGCGCCAATAGCTCAACGCCGCAAGTGCAATGATTATCGAGCCGATGAGGAGTTTGGCCGAATGATCAGAAATGCGGCCTAGGGTGAGATAGCCGAGGACCACGCCCACGGCTGTCCATGGAAACATGCGCCAAACGAAATGCCAGTGCGCATGCTTGCGGTAGCTGAACACCGCGACGAAATCTCCGAAAATCAACAGCGGCAGCACCAGGCCGCTGGTCTGCCTGCTGCTAGGAAATACGAAATTAAACAGCGCTATCGATAAGATGCTGATCCCGGTGATGCCGGCTTTCGACAAGCCCACCATGAACGCGCCTAGAGCGGCGCACAGCCATTGAATCGGTTCGGTTATCATCCGCTGACTCGAACCATAACATTCGCCATGGCCATTCTGTATCAAGACACCGCGGAAGAAGCGCCGGAAACTCCTTCGCTTAAGCATGAGGCCCGCTGCGACGTCGTGGTGATCGGCGGCGGCTTCACCGGCCTCTCCACCGCCTTACATCTGGCGTCCGGAGGCAGCAAGGTGGTGCTGCTGGAAGCCCAGAGCCCGGGCTTCGGCGCCTCCGGCCGCAACGGGGGCCAGGTAAATCCGGGTCTCAAGCTCGATCCGGACACGGTTGAACGCGACCATGGATCGGACCTCGGCGCGCGGATGAACGCGTTGGCGGGCCGCGCTCCCGACTTGGTATTCGATCTGGTATCGCGTCTCGCCATCGCGTGTGAAGCGCGCCGCAACGGCACGTTGCGGGCGGCCATTACGGAAGAGGCCGCTGCGCCGGTGCGAGTCACGGCCGAGCAGCTGAAGAAGCGGGGGGCCCCGGCCGAGATGCTGGGCGCGGAGGAAGTCGCGCGGCTCACCGGCACGTCGCGCTATCGCGCGGCAATGTTCGACAGGCGCGGCGGCGATCTCAATCCCTTGAGCTATGCACGCGGATTGGCGCGCGCTGCGATTGAAGCCGGAGCAGCAATTCACGGCGGCTCACGGGCGCTGAGCGTGGCGCGCGAAGGCAGCGGCTGGGAGGTTCGCACGTCGCGCGCCAAGGTGCTCGCAGCGCGGGTGGTGATCGCCACGAACGGCTACAGCGATGGTCTCTGGCCGCGACTGAAGCGCAGCATCGTGCCGGTGTTCGGCGCCATCGCCGCTACGGCACCGCTGCCGGATTCGCTGGCAAAGCTTGTCATGCCGCAGCGAGCGGTTCTTTACGAAAGCGGACTGATCACCGTCTACTACCGAGTGGACGCTCGGAACCGTCTGCTGATCGGCGGCCGCGGCCCCATGCACGAAATCCATGATTGCCGCGAGATCGCGCCGCTGATGCGTTACGCGGCGCGCTTGTGGCCGGCACTAGAAGGGATCGCCTATACCCACGCGTGGGGCGGCAGACTCGCAATGACGAGGGATCATTACCCCCACGTACACGAGCCGGCCCCGGGTCTTCTCATCTGCCTGGGATACAACGGCCGGGGTGTGGCGCTTGCCACCGCGCTCGGACAGGAATTGGCGCGCTACATCGCCTCGCCGGCGGCGGGAATCGACATGCCGATCAGCGGGATCAAGGCCATCCCGTTGCATCGATTCTGGAGGGTCGGCGTCCGGTTCGTAATAGCGCGCGCGCGTTTCAGCGAGGCATTGGGCCGCGGCTAGCTTCAGTTGTTTACGTAGAACTGCCGCAGCCGGTGCAGATCGATAATGATGTCAAAGTTTTGGTCGGCCGGCATGTCAGCCGCACTCGCGAACACGTAGCGCGAGTCGAGGTTCGCGACTTCAGGGTGCAGTTCGTGCATGGCGCGCTTGAACATCTCGCGCGGCACCCACTCAGAATTGGTGGAGAGCGATCCGAACTCATCGTGGTAGATGGTCGAGGTCGACAGATCTTCGAGTGCGGCGGCAATTGCAAAGATGCGCGGCTTCGCCGCCTCGGAGTGGGGCGGGGGCAGGTGCACCCGCTTCGCGGCCTGCATGATCAGCTGCCACTCGTTGCCCTGCGGGACCGCGATCAGCGCGAATGCGTGATGCTGCGCCGTCAAATAAGCGACGGTTGCGACGGCGCCCGCCAGCAGGCGGCGCGAGTTCACAGTCCATCGTTCGGTGAGCGCCGCGACCGAGGCCACGAGGAAGCACAACAGCACCGCAGTCATCGCAAGAATGGTGCGATAGGTGGCGTAGTGTTCCGAGGCCACGAGGCTAATCGCGAAAGCGAAGGTGGGTAACGTTACCAGAGCCGATATCCAGATCAGTCCGCGGCTGCGTCCATGACGCCGCCATTCGAGGGCCGCGCCGGCAATGAGTATCGCGCCGGCTAGCGTGGCGCAGGCCAAGTACCAGAAGTGGTCCCTGCCGTTGTCGTCGTTCAGGACGAACAAACTCAAGGCATTGGGTAACGGCTCGCTCAGAAACCAGGAGAGTTTGTCGAACCAATGGTGTTCGAAGGCCACGCGACCGGATTTCTCGAACACATGAATCGCGTACAGTTCGCTCATGGTGCAATAGGCGAGCGCCATGGTGCCGATCACGAAGCCTAGGTGAATTGCCGCCCAGCGGAGCGTAGCGCGGGCGCTGTGCCGGCGCCGCACGATGAGCGCGGCCGCCATGGGTACGACGTAGAACATCGCGCTCGATTGATAGATGAGTGCGCTGATCAAAAGCAGGCCGATCGCAACGAGGGATTGGCGCACCACGCGGCCCCTACCCATCCTGCTGCCCGGGCGGGTAGCGTCGATTGTGAAGAAAGCGCCGAAGGAGAGCAGGGCGGCGACCGCGTAAGGCCAGGCGATCGCCCAGCTCGCGATCACCTGCGAGGAGGGCACGAGTGCCAGCAGCACCGCGAAGCTGAGGCTGGCGTTGAAGGACCAGCTCAGCGCGCGAAATCCCCGGAAACTGACCAACGACATTGCGCCGAGCAGCAGCGAAGACATGAGCCTCAGCCACTGCAGGCCTTCGACCGAGTTCACCTGACCGAAGGTCGACTGCAACATCCAACCGTAAATGGGGCGCGCGTGGGAGGCGCAGAAACGCACCACCTTGCCGACCTCTTCGTGGGCTTCGCGAATATTTGAGTAATCGTCGCGCAATCCAAAGTGGTGGAATGTCGCGGACCAGTAGGTGAGCAGCGGCACCAGGAACAGAACCGCGGTCAGCAGCAGCATCCAGCCGGATAGAACGCGGCCGCGCTCGACGACAACGTCGGCTGTTCCAATCGAGACGGAGATCGACGGCTCGGTGACTACGTTTTTAGGAAGCGTCGGCTGCAAATGTCACCCGCGTCATGCCACGGCCACGCGCTGCGCGACTGCGGACATTCTGGAGAGAAAATTAGAGTGAGAATCTAATGAGTAATTTTGGGACCGATTTGATTCTATCGAGACCCTGTGGAAATTCAGCGGGCAATCCGCCAAAAAGAACGTTAAATCTGTGTTAACTGGGCCTAATGCAGGTTAAGCCGCTACACAGAGATTTTTGCCATTGTGTTTGGCCCGATACAGGGCTGCATCGGCGCGGTCGAATGTGCCTTCGGGAGAGTCATCGGCACGCAATTCCGTCACCCCGCAGCAGGCAGTGACCCGAACCGGCGTGCCCCGGAAATGGAAGCGCAGCGACTCCACCGCGCCGCGTACCCGGTCGGCGATCTGCATAGCTTCGGCCAGCTGCACGCCGCTCAACAGCAACACGAATTCCTCGCCGCCGATGCGCGCGACGAAGTCGCTGCCGCGGGCGGCCGCGGAGAAGCACGTGGCCACATTCTGCAGAACCCGGTCACCGGCACGGTGACCGTAGCTGTCGTTGATGCTTTTGAAGTTGTCGATGTCCCATAACAGCATGGCGAAGCTGCTCTCTCCGCGTCGGCAGGAATCGAGTGAACGGGCGAAGCGCTCGTCGAAGGATTTGCGGTTGGCGACGTTGGTCAGGGGATCGAGACGCGCGACGTTTTTCTCGCTGTCGAGGCGGGCCTGCAGTTCTTTCGATTCCCGCTCCAGGTCTGCAATGCGCAGGCGCATTTGCTCGCTGCGGCCATTGAACTCCATGAGGCGGTTCTCTTCGCGGGCGCGAAAGTCGCTGATCTCGCGGGACACCCGTTCCAGCCGGGTCTTCACCAGCGACTGCAACGCATTTAGCTCCGTGGCTGCACTGATTTCGCCGCTCAGTTCGCGCACTTGCCACATCACCGACTCGTTGTGAGTCTGCGAATCGCCGAATTGGCTATGGGTTGCATCCGTTGACTCGCGCAGGAAGCGCGATACGTCCTCGAGGCGTTTGGTCACTTCCGCAAGCACGGCGCCCGCCTGAAGCCGTTCGCGGGCCAGTTGGTCGCTGTGTTTCTGGATGATGTCGGCTGCCCTCTCCAGAAGCCGGGCCAACGTGGCCTCGTTCTGGGCCGCTGGCAACTCGCTGAACAGGGCTTTGCGGTCCTTACTATTGGAAGGGGTCTCCGGCAGCCGTTCGAGCAACAAGCCGACCGAGCCCTTGATCAGTTTCAGGGTGACTTCCTGCGGTGCCAGCGGACGCGGGGCGACGATAACCGGGGCGACGGCATCCACGGCCACCACCGCGGTGGTCAGGGTCTCGGCCATCCGCGCGAGTTCCTCGGCCTCGGCGTTGCGGCGGTTTGCGGCCGCCAGGGCGCTCAACTCATCGTCCAGCTTCGGGTCCACGCCCATGCCGGCCGCGCACAGGCGCCCGATCAGACGCCGCAGCACTTGCTCGGACTTGCGCCAGCGATCCTCCTCGGCTTGAACTTCAAGCATCGAGTCGCGGTATTTTTGCTTCCAGTCTGAAGTCTCGGACATGTGCGTCGATTGATTTGCTCTACGGCACTAATCGGCAAGCGCTCGGCAAGCTTGAGCCTGCACACACCAGCGCACAAATCCGAACTATTCCCGTTGTCATAACGCCGTTCCTTGATGCAACTCCCATCCGCGAAATCCGGCAATCGCTAGGCTGCGGGGGTGAAGGAATCGCCTCAAACGCTGCTCAAATTGGTCCTATTCCTTGCGTCGCTGCTGACGGCTTGCGCCGCTTCTGCTGGCACCAAGATATACACCTATTTGGACGATCAGGGAGTGCGTCACTACACCGACATGCCTGACAACGCGCGCTATCGCCTGCTCGTTTTGTCGCCGCTGGAGCGTACCCGCAGCGGCGAGCGTTACGACGCGCAGTTGCTCGCCCGTGCCGGCCAGTACGACAGCCTGATCGAATCGGCGGCCGGTGCCGCCTCGGTGGAAGCAAACCTGTTGCGGGCTGTGATCGTGGTGGAGTCCGGTTTCAATCCGCGTGCGATTTCCAGGAAAGGGGCGCTCGGACTGATGCAGCTGATGCCTGCCACGGCCCTTCGATTCGGAGCCGTCAATGCCCTCGATCCGCGGCAGAACATCACCGCGGGAGCGAAGTATTTACGATTTCTGATGGATCGCTTCGGCCACGATGTTCGACTCGCGCTGGCGGCCTATAACGCCGGCGAAGACGCGGTAGACCGCAACGGGGGTCAGATCCCGCCCTTCGCCGAAACCATGGCCTATGTGCCGCGCGTGTTGAAGTTTTATCACATGCTGGGCCAGCCACGCCCAGCCCTGGCGCGCCAGACTTAGATTCCCCCGCCATTCTTGACTTACCGTAAGTATTCACTTACGGTAAGCAAATGCTTACCTATATTTCGCATTTCATCGGAAAACGGTGGGGCAAATCTAGAGAGGCCATTTCGGGTGGAATCAAAGCAAGGAGTGGGGGATGACCGCAACAAAGATCGTGTCGCTTGGAGTTTTGCTCGCAGCCACGGCGCCCGTGCCGGCAGATGTGCTTAACGTCGCCGCAGGCGGCTTCCAGGTCCATGAGGCCGTGCATGTCAAAGTGAGTCCCGAACAGGCCTACGACTTGCTCCTAAGGCCGTCGCGCTGGTGGAGTAGCGAGCATACTTTCTCAAGGAACGCGGACAATCTCACGTTGGACCCGCATGCCGGCGGCTGCTGGTGTGAGACGCTACCAGACGGCGGCTCAGTTGAGCACATGCGGATACTATGGGTGTCCCCGGGTAAAGCTCTCCGCTTGCGCGGCGGCCTCGGGCCATTTCAAGCCATGGCGGTCGACGGCGTTCTCAGCTTTGCCATTAAAGCAAGTCCCGATGGTAGCGAAGTTACCTTGGATTACTCGCTCGGCGGCTACAGCAAGGACGGATTCGATGCGCTCGCGAAAATCACCGATAAGGTCATGAATGAACAGCTCGAGCGCCTCAAGAAAGCGCTCGAGCCCTGATCATTTTTTAACCGCGACGGCCTGGATTTCGAAGTGCGCGCCCCGCACCAGCTTGTCGACGCCGATGAAGGCGCGTGCCGGGTAGTGCTCGTGAAAATAGCCGCGATAGATGCCGTTGAATTTCTCGTACAGCGACAGGTCGGTGCAGTAAATCGTCACCGAGACCAAATCGTCCATGCTCAGACCAGCTTTCTGCAAGGTGCTCTTTACCTGGTCGAGAACGTAATGCGCTTCGTGCTCGACGTCGCTGGCCACCTGCCCAGTCGACGGATCTATGCCCAAATGCCCCGCGACATAGAAAGCGCCGCCAGCCATGACCCCGAGGCTGTAAGGCGAGGAAGTGGCGGGGTTGAACCCGTCCGGGGTCACGTAGCTGCGCGCATCGGCCGCAAGCGCTCCCGTTGCGCAGGCGAGTGCGGCCAGCGTAAAGACGATTCTTCTCATGTGGCTCTCCCTAGGCCTTCGGAACGCTGCCTGCCGGCGTGAGCTTGTCAATCGCCTGCGGCAGAACCTGCGAGAGTTTCGCAGCCAAGACATCCGGTGACAATCCGACCTTGGCCGCCAGCTGCTTGACCGTCTCCGACCCGAACACCTGATGGATCTGATCGGCACTGATCGGCTGGTTTGCACCAGTGCCGATCCAGGAGCGCGCCGTGCCACCGAGGCCTTGCTGCTCCAATTGCGAGACGATGCCTTGCAAGCCACCGTGCTTCTCGATGAGGCCGTTTACGACGGTCGCCATCTCGGCGCCGACCACTCCTCCCAGTACACCGTCGAACAATCCCATGTGCTTCCTCCATTTAAAAGCTGAAAACCACGTTGACGGTCGCGATCGTATCCAGTTTTTTCAAGCCCATGCCTGGATCGGTGTTGTACAAGATGCCATAGCCGGCGCTCAAAGCCAGCTTTTCCGACATCTTTACGGCGATTGCCAGATTCTCGTGCGCCAAGGTGTTGTCGGAGCCCGCCTCGATCAAAACCTTGTTGGTCAGCTGCGTGGACTTGTTGAAATTGTGCAGATAGTCCAGACCCAGGGTGCCAATGGCGCCGCTTTGGGCGTCGAGGGGGGTGCGCGCTATAACGGCACCGTCCGGATCCTTGACTAGATCTTCCGGTCGCAAGCGTCGATAGCCTGCACCGAGCTGCACGCTGAACTTGGTCGCGTCGGTATCGAAGACCTTGTAGCCGATACCACCAGTGACGCTGCCCTGATAGACGAAGCCGTCGAACTCGTCGTGCTCAAAGCGCACTGCTCCGAAGGTAAAGAAGCTCGGGGTGAAATCGTAGTTGGTCTGCTCGTGCAGTTCCCATCGCTCCGCCGAAACGATGTTCGAACTGCGTCCGTATAATCCGGCCACGTACAGCTCATTCTTCCACGGACCGTCCAGGCGCATAACGTCGATATTTGCATTGACCGACTCCGCGTCGCTGTTGCCCTTCGACTCGAGAAAGCCAAATTGTCCCTTGCCGAAAAAAACGCCCTGCGGTGGCGGCGGCGCGTCGTCGGCCAAAGCGGCAAGCGCGGGCAACAATGACAAAACGGTGACAGCAACTACGCGGTTCATGACTAGACAGCTCCTGATAGAAAATAAAGAATCGTCGCGGAGCCCGGCACGACCGCACCGACCGTCCCCGGCGTTTACGCCGGGGACCATGATGATCAGACGAATATGGCTCCGAGGTTACGCACGCTTCGCGAGAAGATTGCGGATCTCCTCGAGCAGCACTTCCGTTCTTGGCGGAGGCGCCGGCGGCGGTGCTACAACAGGTTGCGGCTTCTTGAGCCTGTTGATTCCTTTGATGCAAAGGAACAGCACGATCGCAATGATAGTGAAATCGAAGATGGTTTGTATGAACGATCCGTATTTGATCAGTACCTCTTTGCCTGTAGGGTCCTTGCCCAGAGTCAACGCCAAGTCGGAAAAATTTACACCCCCGATCACCTTGCCGAGTGCGGGCATGATGACATCGCCGACCAACGAGGAAACAATCTTGCCGAACGCGGCGCCGATGATGACACCGACTGCCAGATCGACCACGTTGCCCTTCATCGCGAATTCTTTGAATTCCGCTGCTACACCCACAGTGTTCTCCTTATGTATGTCACGACTCGAGCGATACTTGCGATCGCGGGTCATGGTATCGGATGGCGGAAAGAGCGGGCAAGTGAAGTTAAAACTGTACGTGCAAGCGAAATGCCAATAGCGAGGCCGGGCCGCGATCGCGGTTGTATGCCGGATGATCAACCCATTGGTAGTCCAGGGTCACATTGAGATTCGCAAACACTTGCGCCGAGTAGTAACTCTCGATGATCTGCTCGGGTCCCGGATGCGGCAGTTTTCCGTCTCCTATGAGGATGCCGAGGCCGCCATCGGCCAAATATCGCTGTCGCGCAGCCGAGGCATTGTTGATCACCGTGGCGAGCCCCACCGTGTCCTTCGCGCGATGCCAGTCGGCTCCCTTGATCGACACGCCGAATGCCGCCGAGCGGTCAACATCGGTGAACTCGTAGGTTTCAACGTTGCCTTGCGCCTTGCCGAGTCTAATGAATGCGCCCAACGCCGGGGTCAGCGATTGTTCGATATCCAAGCTGGCGCCGATCCGTGAGCGGTAGTTTCGCACTGAGGCCGCGTCCGGCGTGCTGCCGGTTAGTTCGGCCCGTTGCACTGCGGTGTCCAGTAACCCCATGCGACCGCGGCTTTCGAACACCGTCACGAGGACCCGGCCCGGTGCGCCCGAAAGTTCATGGCGATGCTCTATTTCGGTCAAGATTTGAAACTCGTGGAATGCAGGTTCCAGATCGGCGCTGTTGGGCACATCCGACAGGTCAAACAGGCCTCCTCGGAAGGTCCAGTGTCCCGCATACCATTCGACGGCGGCGCCCGCCGTGTAGCCCCAGGCATCCGCTGCATAATCGAACGTGCCGGTATCGATGATCGTCCAATTGAAGAAATCCACGCGGGGATCATGCGCGAACTGATTGCCGTCAAAAACGTCGGGCACGCTGAATTTTCCAAGCCACAATACGATGCGATCCTCGCTCTGGCTTTGGGCCAATTGATTGGCTGTGCCCTCCGTCGATACCTCGTTTCCGCCCACCGAGATGGTGTCGCGCAGAAACGCTCGCTGCATACGAAAGTAGGGCTGATTCTTGCCGACCTTGTAAGCCTCGCCGCTCGGGAATCCCGCCACGCCCAACGTGTCATTCAGACCGTGGCCCTGATCGACTTCCGGATTGATCCAGAATTCCGCCCCGCGCCAGGGTCGTGCACCTAAATAGAGCGTGGCATCGACCGTCTCTGCGCCCCGATCCGGAGACAGACTGTTGGCACCGCGATAGGGCGCATTGAAATCCGACGTGTCTTGTTCCACGTACGTGAGTTGGCCGTGGGCCGCCCACGATTCTTCGGCGTGCAGACCGGAGCCTGAGTCTGCGAACAGCGCAACCGCCAGGAGAAGAGCACTACGCGGTGACCGCACGATTTAGCGCCACAGTGCGCGAACGAGGAACACGATGCCAAGCACCATGAAGAGCCCTGCCGCTCCAAGGTGAATGGCCTTGAGCGGCAGCCGATCCGCGAACGCCTTGCCCATGAAGACCACAGGAACATTGGCAATGAGCATTCCCGCCGTCGTGCCGGCCACCACGGCGAGCAAGTTAGGATAGGCAGCCGCGAGCGCTAAAGTCGCGATCTGCGTCTTGTCGCCAATCTCCGCGATGAAGAACGAAGTAAGGGTTGCGAGGAACGCGCCCATCGCGCCAGCAGGTTTCGCGTCCTCGTCCAGTTTGTCAGGCTTGAGGGTCCAAAGCCCCATCCCGATCATGCTGACCGCGACCGCTATGTCGAGGACCTTGGGCTTTAAGAGCGAGCCGAACCAGACTCCTACCGCGCCCGCCGCTGCGTGATTGGCGAGCGTGGCGCACAAGATGCCGGCGACGATGGGCCAAGGACGCCGGAATCGGGCGGCCAGCACCAGCGACAACAGTTGCGTGCGATCTCCGATCTCGGCGATGGCAATTGTTGTAATTGATACAAGAAACGCTTCCACGAATCGTTGGTCCTAGACATCCCGAGATCGACAGTGCAGGGTAGCCCGATGTCCCCGTCGGCTCTTTGGGGGCGCAGGTTTCCAATCCATGGCGAACATTCTAACCATCAACGGTGGCTCATCCAGCATTCGCTTTGCGATGTACGGCAGCGGAGACCCTCCGCAGCGTCTGCTGAAAGGACAGATCGAGCGCGTGGGTAGTGCGAAAGCAGATTTGGTCGCCTCGGGCGGTAAGGATCCGCGCAAGCCCGTCAAGATCAAAGCGAAGGATTCCAAGGCGGCGATCGCCTCGCTGGCTGACTGGCTCAAGCATGAATCGGGACACCGGGTCGATGCGATCGGCCACCGGGTGGTACAGGGACTCGATCGCATGACTCCTGAACGCGTGTCCGCAACGGTCCTAAAGGCCCTCAAGAAGCTTAAACCCTACGACCCCGAACACTTGCCAAGAGAAATAGACCTCATCGAGTCGCTGACACGGGAATATCGCCGCGTGCCCCAGGTGGTTTGTTACGACACCGCGTTCCATCGCGACATGCCGCAGGTGGCGCAACTGCTGCCCATTCCGCGACGCTACCTGCGCCGCGGCATACGCCGTTATGGCTTTCACGGACTGTCGTATACGTACCTGCTGGAAGCGCTGCAACGATTGGGCGACCCGGCGGCTGGCACCGGGCGGGTAATTCTTGCACACCTCGGCAGCGGGGCGAGCATGGCCGCTGTGAAGGCCGGCCGCTGTATCGATACCAGCATGGGATTCACCCCGGCGGCAGGCTTCATGATGAGCACGCGAAGCGGCGACCTCGATCCCGGACTGATGGGGTACCTGGCGCGTCACGAACACTTGAGCAGCGCGAAGCTGCAACGCCTCGTCAATCACGAATCGGGTCTGCTCGGCGTCTCCGGCATCAGCGGCGACGTGCGAGATCTGTTGGCCTGTGAGGGCAAGGATTTTCGTGCGGAAGCCGCGCTCGAGCTCTTTTGCTACCAAGCGCGAAAGTGGCTCGCCGGGTTCGCTGCCGCCCTTGGCGGCTTGGATACGCTGGTATTCGCGGGTGGCATCGGCGAAAACGCCGCGCCCATACGTGCTCGCATTTGTCAGGATCTCGCATTCCTGGGAATCGAACTGGACGAGGAGCGCAACGCGCAGCACGCGCCGTTGATCTCGCGCGGCACCGCGCCGGTGCGGGTTCGGGTGATCCCGACGGATGAGGAGATTGTGATTGCCCGCACCACCCAAGAAGTGCTGCAGCTGAATCGGAAATAGAGGTGCAATGATGCAGGCGCATGCTAAGCCGGTGTTGGACGAAGTTACAGCGCGCAAGATACATGCCTACTGGCGCGCGTCGAATTATCTGTCGGTAGGTCAGATTTATCTTTGCGACAATCCGTTGCTCAAAGAGCCCCTTGCGCTCGCCCATATCAAGCACATGCTGCTCGGACATTGGGGCACGACGCCGGGACAGAATTTCATCTACACGCACTTAAATCGCGTCATCGGAAAGTATGACCTCGACATGATCTACATGTCGGGGCCCGGCCACGGTGGTCCCGCGGCCGTCAGTCACACCTACCTCGAGGGCACCTACAGCGAGATCTATTCGAACATCAGCGAAGACGAGAAGGGTCTGAAGCGTCTTTTCACGCAGTTTTCGTTTCCGGGCGGAATTCCGAGCCATGTTTCCGCCGAGTGCCCGGGCAGCATCCACGAAGGCGGCGAACTCGGCTACTCGTTGAGCCACGCATTCGGCGCGGTGTTCGACAACCCTAGCCTGATCGTTGCCTGCTGCATCGGTGACGGCGAGGCCGAAACGGGGCCTCTGGCGACCTCCTGGCACTCCAACAAGTTTCTCAATCCCGTCACGGACGGTGCGGTGCTGCCGATATTGCATTTGAACGGCTACAAGATCGCGAATCCGACCGTCCTCGCGCGAATTCCGCGCGAGGAACTCATCCAGTTGCTGAATGGTTACGGTTGGCGCCCGTATTTCGTGGAAGGCGAAGACCCGATGCCCATGCATGAGGCGATGGCGGCAACGCTTGACCGGGTCATCGAGGAGATCCGCGACATACAGGGTGCCGCCCGCCGTGATGGGAATGCCGCCCGTCCACGCTGGCCGATGATAGTGCTCGCTTCGCCGAAGGGCTGGACCGGGCCCAAGATCGTCGACGGCAAGCGCAACGAAGGCACGTTTCGTTCGCATCAGGTACCGTTGTCGGATCCCGCCAAGAATCCGGAACACCTTCGACAGCTCGAGGCATGGCTGCGAAGCTATAGGCCCGAGGAACTGTTCGATGAGAACGGCCGTCTCCTCGCGGAGCTGAGGGCGCTTGCGCCAAAGGGCGAGCGGCGTATGGGCGCCAATCCAAACGCCAACGGCGGATTGCTGCTGCGCGACCTGCGAATGCCGGATTTCACTCAGTTTGCCGTCGAGGTATCCAAGCCTGGGGTTACCGGCATCGGTGATACGCGAATCCTGGCGCCGTTCTTGCGCGAAGTCATGGCGGCGAATGCGCAGCCGCGGAATTTCCGCCTGTTCGGGCCCGACGAAACCATTTCAAACGGTTTGGAGGCAGTCTTCCAGGCATCGCAGCGCCAGTGGATGGCAGAGCTTCGCGCGGATGACGAGTACCTCGCGCGAAGCGGCCAGGCCATGGAAATGCTGAGCGAGCATCAATGCGAAGGATGGCTTGAGGGATACCTTCTGACCGGCCGCCACGGCTTGTTCAACTGCTACGAAGCCTTCATCCACATTATTGACTCGATGTTCAATCAGCATGCCAAGTGGCTGAAGGTTACGGCGCATCTGCCATGGCGGCGCAAGATCGCCTCGCTCAACTACCTGCTGAGTTCGCACGTCTGGCGGCAGGACCACAACGGCTTCACCCATCAAGACCCCGGATTCATAGATCACGTCGTGAACAAGAAAGCCGAGGTGGTGCGCGTGTATCTGCCCCCGGACGGGAACTGCTTGTTGTCGGTCATGGATCACTGTCTGCGCAGCCGGCACTACGTAAACGTGGTCGTCGCCGGCAAGCATCCGGCGCCGCAGTGGCTGTCGATGGCGGCTGCCGTGAAGCACTGCACCGAGGGTATCGGCATATGGCAGTGGGCCAGCAACGACCAGCATGGCGATACGGATCTGGTGATGGCGTGCGCGGGCGATGTGCCTACCCTCGAAACCCTCGCGGCTGTTTCGATTCTGCGCCGCGAATTGCCGGAGCTGAAAATACGCGTCGTCAATGTCGTGGATCTGATGAAGCTGCAGCCGCAGTCAGAGCATCCACACGGCCTGAACGACAGCGACTTCGACTCCCTGTTCACGAAGGACAAGCCGGTGATCTTCGCATTCCATGCCTATCCCTGGCTGATCCATCGGCTCACTTATCGGCGCACCAATCATGACAACATCCACGTGCGCGGCTACAAGGAGGAGGGAACCATCACGACCGCCTTCGACATGACGGTGCTCAACGACATGGACAGGTTCCATCTCGTGATGGACGCGATCAACAGGCTTCCACAGACCGGCAGCCGCGGCGACTACTTGAAGCAAACGCTCCTGGACAAACTGGTGGAGCACCGCAACTACATCAACCTGAACGGGCAGGACATGCCAGAAATCCGCAATTGGGATTGGCGACAGTAGTCTCGGTTCCTACATGGCGTGTGGCGCGCTGCCGACAGGTGCTGTTGTAGCACGCCTACGCGTCCGTTGGCGCCGCCACCAATAATGGGCAGCCTGCGCCGCGCTGTCTTGGCGGGCCTATTCACGGAGAGGTGCCATGAGGCAAAAACTACAATCCCAATGTGGACCGGGGCCGCGTGCGCCACAGAATGGTGCTGCTTTCCATTTACCGTTTCGTCGTTGCGCTAAGTGACCACCGGCACCCCCACCTACGACCAAGCACAGCTGGCCGCCGGGTCTCCGTTTCCCCGCGGGGCCGTGTGGGATGGTCAAGGCGTAAACTTCTCGCTGTTTTCTGAGAGCTGCGATTCGGTGGAGCTGTGCCTTTTCGACGCCAGCGGCCAGAACGAACAGCGCATCCGTATTCGTGAGAGAACCAATGGCGCCTGGCACATCTACCTGCCGGGCGTCGGGCCCGGGCAGCTGTATGGGTACCGAGTACATGGTCCCTACGTGCCGGAAAGCGGCCTGCGCTTCAATGCCAACAAACTCCTGCTCGATCCCTACGCCAAGGCAATCGGTCGTCCATTGCGCTGGGGGGACGAGTTGTTCGGATACACGTTGGGGGATCCGAGCGGCGATCTTTCGTTCGACGATCGCGACAGCGCGCCGTTCGCGCCCTTGGGGGCGGTGATCGATCCAACCTTCGATTGGGGCAACGATGCGCGACCCAAGGTCGCCATGCACGAGACCATCATTTACGAGGCGCACGTGCGCGGCATGACGCAGCGGCACCCCGACGTGCCCGAGAATCTGAGGGGTACCTACGCGGGCATGGCCTCGAAACCCATCATCGAGCATCTGCATCGTTTGGGCGTCACGGCGTTGGAACTCATGCCGGTGCATGGTTTTCTGCAGGACAGGCATCTGGTGGACCGGGGTTTGAGCAACTATTGGGGCTACAACACGCTGGCGTTCTTCGCGCCCGAGTCGACCTATGCGAGCGACCAGAAGCGGCCCATCGATGCGGTGCGCGAATTCAAGCAGATGGTCAAGAGCCTGCATGAAGCCGGCATCGAGGTGATTCTCGACGTGGTCTACAACCATACCGCAGAGGGCAATCACGACGGTCCGACGCTTTCGTTCCGCGGCATTGACAATCTGGCCTATTACCGCGTGGTACCGGGCGATCCGCGCCATTACATGGATTTCACCGGCACCGGCAACACGCTCAATATGGTGCACCCGCACTCCATCCAGCTGCTCATGGACAGCCTGCGCTACTGGGTGACCGAGATGCACGTCGACGGATTTCGCTTCGATCTTGCCTCGGCGCTCGCGCGCGAACTCAAGGACGTTGATCAACTCGGCGCCTTTTTCGACACCATTTATCAGGATCCCACCTTGGCACCCGCAAAACTGATTGCCGAGCCATGGGACTTGGGAGAGGGCGGCTATCAGGTCGGCAATTTTCCGACCGGATGGATGGAGTGGAACGGTAAGTATCGCGATGTCGTTCGGCGCTTCTGGAAGGGCGACATGGGCCTGCACGGAGACATCGCCACCCGACTTGCGGGCAGCGCTGATCTTTACGAGACAACGCGGAGACCACCGTCCGCGAGCGTCAATTTCGTGACGGCGCACGACGGATTTACGCTGCAGGACCTGGTGAGCTACGAGCAGAAGCACAATGCTGCGAACGGCGAGGACAACCGCGACGGATCGGATGACAACGCGTCGTGGAATTGCGGCGCCGAGGGCCCGACCGAGGATGAGCAGATCATCGAGTTACGTGAACGGCAGAAGCGAAACTTCTGGTGCTCGCTGATGTTCGCGCAAGGCACCCCGATGATCAGCGGCGGCGATGAGCTGAGTCGCACGCAGCAAGGCAACAACAACGCCTACTGCCAGAACAACGATATCTCCTGGTGCAACTGGGAGCTGGACGAAAGACAGAAGACGTTTCTCGAATTCGCGGAAAAGGTGGTGAAGTTCCGCAAGGCCCATCCGAACTTTCACCGCTTTGCCTTCTACGATCACGATCCTGAAGCCCAGCACCCGGACAAGAACATCGTGTGGTTCCGCGCCGACGGCAAACGCATGAGTCCCAAGGACTGGGAAGATGGAGGCTGGATGCGCACGCTCGGCATGTTCCTGAACGGCAGGTCGCCCGAGATACGCGACAGCGCGGGCCGGTGCACCGAAGATAAAGACTTCCTGCTGCTGCTGAACGCGCACCACGAACCGGTGTCGTTTCGCATTTCTCACGAACTGTATCCCAGCGGGTGGCGCGTCGCGTTCGATACCGCACGTCCCGAGCTGCAAGCGGACACGGAGGGCGTCAAACGCAGCCGCCTGGTAAACATTGCGGCGCGTTCGTTTGTTCTCTTGAGTCATGAGCGATAACTGGACCGCCACCTACCGGCTGCAACTACATGCTGGATTTCCTCTGGCCGCAGCACAGGAAGCGTTGCCATACCTCGCCTCGCTCGGCGTATCCCACCTGTATCTGTCGCCTTGCCTACAGGCGGTGCCAGGCAGTCTTCACGGTTACGATGTGGCGGATCCGACCCGGGTCAGCGACGATCTCGGCGGAGAGGAAGCGTGGAGAATCTTCGTCGAGTCCGCCAAGAGTCACGGGCTGCGCATCCTCCTCGACATCGTTCCCAACCACATGGCGGCCACCGAGCACAATCCGTGGTGGGACGATCTGCTCGCGCACGGCCCATTCAGCCGGTACCGCGATTTCTTCGACGTGCAGGCGAGCGGATTGGCACCTTTCCGGCTGCACATCTGTTCGCTGGCCCGGGCCTATGGGGCCTGCGTCGCGGCCGGAGAGCTCGCACTGGAGCTCAAGGACGGCCTTCCGCGCGTGCGGCACTACGGGAATACCTGGCCATTGAGCCCGGTGTCGTGGGGGCGCCTGCTCTCGCCCGGCGCCGACCGCATCGATGGTTGCTTTGCGCGGCTGGAACAGTTGCATGCACGGGTGGGCCCCACCGAGGCGGACAGAGCCGACTATGAGAAATCGACGATCCGAGCACGCGAACTCTTAAACGCCGCGTTCGAAGCGGGCGCGCTTGAAGGTGCCGTCGAATCCGCGTCCAAGAATCCGAATGTGCTCGATGCCGTCCTCAACCGGCAATTTTATTTGCTGCATCACTGGAGGCTGGCGGGGGAACTGACGAACTTCAGACGCTTCTTTGACGTCGGCAGTTTGGTGGGAGTGCGCATGGAGCTCCCCGAGGTCATGGAGGCAACGCACGGACGCATTCGTCAGATGATTCTGAGAGGCGACATCGATGGGGTGCGCATCGACCATCCCGACGGTATGCGCCGACCCTACGAATACTTCACGAAAATGCGTGCGATGCTGCCCAAGGGACGCATCTTCGTTGAAAAAATCCTCGAGAACGATGAGCGCCTGCCGGAGGACTGGCCGATCGATGGCACAGTCGGCTATGACTTCCTGGCCCGGGTCAACCGTCTGTGGATGGACGATCAGCGAACCGACGTTCTAACGGCGACCTATCAGGATTTCACCGGGCACACCGTGAATCTCGGCAAGCTGATCCGCGAGAAGAAGCACGCAATCATCGAGTCGACGTTCGCTGTGAACATGCACCAACTGGCCGAATCCGCTCTCGGCATCGCGCGCGCGAACCGCGAAACCAGGGACTTGAGCCCGCGGCAATTGCGGGAAGCAGTCGCCCGCGTGATCGTCACTCTGCCGGTCTACAGAACCTATCGAACCGCCGCATCGATACATGAGCAGGATGCACGGGTGTTCACGGAGGCGGTGCAAAGCGCGCGCATCGGCGCGCCGGAAATCGAGCCGGCGGCATTCGATTTTCTGGCCGCCCTGCTGACCAAACCGAAGTTGAATGTCATTGAAGCCGATTTTGTCGCCAAGTGGCAGCAGCTAGCGCCCGCGGTCATGGCTAAAGGCGTTGAGGACACGGCGTTCTACTGTTTCGACCGCCTGGTTTCGAGCAACGAGGTCGGTTCCCAACCGTCCCTGCTTGGCATCTCCGCCGACAAATTTCACGAGTACTGTCACTATCTGGGCGATCGCTGGCCGCACAACATGCTGTCGACCTCGACCCACGACAATAAACGCAGCGAGGATGTCCGCGCCCGGATCTCGGTTCTTTCGGAGATTCCCGAAAGATGGGCCGAGGCTCTGCATGGCTGGTCCACCATGAATGCCTCGGCCTGGCAGAACCATACGCCCGACCGGCACGCTGAATATCTTCTGTATCAAACGCTGATCGGTGCATGGCCCATCGACCGGGAGCGCTGTTGGCAGTACATGTTGAAGGCTTGCCGGGAGGCGAAGATCAACACCTCCTGGCACGAACCCAACGGCGCCTATGAAGAATCGGTGCGACAGTTCATCGACGGCGTCTATGCCTCGGAGACTTTCGTCGATGCATTGACCAGATTCATAGAGCCGCTGATAAAGCAGGGACGCGTAAACAGCTTGGCGCAGACGCTTATAAAAATGATCGCGCCGGGTGTTCCCGACTTTTATCAGGGAACCGAGGTATGGGACTTGAGCCTGGTCGATCCTGACAATCGCCGTCCCGTTGATTTCGACATGCGTGCGAGGCTGTTGAAGCTCGCGAAAACCATGGACGCAGACGCGGTATTGCAGGATTGGGACTCGGGTCTGCCGAAAATTTGGCTCATCGCGCGCATTCTCGAACTTCGCGCCGCCGAACCCGCGCTGTTCGCGACTGACAGCAGATATCAGCCGCTGGTGGCGCAAGGTATGCACCTGGCAAAGTTGCTGGCTTTCAGGCGCGGTGAAAATCTGATTGCGGTGGTGCCGCGGCTGACCCTGTCGATGGCCGACTGGGGAGATACGCGTTTGCCCTTGCCGGGCGGGCAGTGGCTAAACCGCTTCACCAACGAGACCTTCGAGCGCGACGCGTCACCCGGCGCACTGTTCGGCGCGTTTCCGGTGACCTTGCTGAGCAGGGCCTGAAGCGATGAAATTTTCAGTCTGGGCTCCCGCGGCGAAACGAGTCGAACTGGCGGTAGGGGACTCGCGCATTCAAATGCAGGGCGAGGCGGACGGATATTTTTCGCTCGAGTTCGATCTGCCGGAGGGGCTAGGCTATCGCTTCGCCATAGATGGAGGGCCGCCGCATCCGGATCCGCGCTCGCGCTGGCAGCCGAATGGAGTGCACGGCGAATCGCATCCTGCGCAACTACCGGCGCCTGCAACCGACACGTTTCACCCCGTATCGCTGCGCGAGGCGATCATCTACGAATTGCATGTCGGAACTTTTACTCCTGAGGGTACTTATCAATCGGCGCAATCGAAGCTCGGCTATCTCAAGGACCTGGGGGTCACGCACATCGAACTTCTGCCGCTGGCCGCCTTCCCGGGTCGCCGCGGTTGGGGCTACGACGGGGTAGCCTTGTATGCGCCGCAGGCTGCTTACGGCACGCCCGCCGAGCTCTTCGAGTTTGTAGCCGCCTGTCACGGGCACGGGATCGCCGTGCTGCTCGACGTCGTGTACAACCATCTCGGCCCCGATGGGAACTACCTCGGGCAGTTCGCACCGTACTTCACGGATCACTACAAGACCGGCTGGGGCGCCGCCGTGAACTACGACGGGCCGCTGAGCGATGACGTGCGCCGGTTCGTGATCGACAACGCGCTGATGTGGTTGCGCGACTATCGATTCGACGGCCTGCGTCTCGATGCCGTGCACGCCATATTCTGTTTCGAGGCCCTGCATGTGCTTGAACAGCTGGCCGCAGCCGTGCGCGAGCTGGGAGCCGAACAGCAGCGAAAGTTGGTGCTGATTGCCGAAAGCGATCTCAATGACCCCAAGCTGGTCCGGCCCGTGAACAAGGGGGGCTACGGGCTCGATGCGCATTGGGAGGATGATTTTCATCATGCCCTGCACGCGTGCTTCACCGGCGAGCGAAGCGGCTATTACGAGGATTTCAGTGCGCATGACACGCTGGTGAGAGCGCTACGCGACGGCTATGTGTATCAGGGTCAGTATTCCAAGCATCGCAAACGCCGCCATGGCCGCAAGCCCATCGGTGTCGGCGCGGATCAACTGGTGGTGTGCGCGCAAAACCATGATCAGATCGGCAACCGTGCTCAGGGCGAACGCTTGAGCATGATGTTGGACAGCCGCCAGCTCAAGGCGATCGCGACACTCACGCTGTTGTCGGGCTTCGTCCCCATGCTGTTCCAGGGCGAAGAGTGGGGGGCTACGACACCGTTCCTGTACTTCACCGATCACGAGAATGCGGACCTGGGACGCGCAGTGGCGGAGGGCCGAGCGCGGGAGTTCGCTGCCTTCAAGTGGCAGGGCGAGGTGCCAAATCCTCAGGAAGAGAGCACCTTTCAGCGTTCCAAGCTGAACTGGAGCGAGATAGGCGAGGCGAACCATGCCGACCTGCTCGACTGGCATCGTCGGCTGATCGCCCTGCGACGCGAGAATTTGCAGGCGGTGCCGCCGCGCTCCAGGCCACGCGTCGGCTTTGAGAAGAAGAAGCGTCTGCTCAGCCATGCCCACGGACTATTGCTGGCAATTTTGAATCTCTCGGATGGATCGCAGCGGTTCACGTTGCCGGGCGGCAATTGGGAACTGGTCATGGCGTCAGATCCGCCTGTCGATTCCTCGCTTGCCGCCGGTGGCACTCTCGTCTATCGCACGCGGCGAAACTAGCCATACGAAGATGCGCTGGTACGCATCGTAGGAGTGGATCACGTGCAACTCGCCATGCCGCCGGGCGGCGAGGTGGCGGCGCGGGATCTCTACCATCCGATCCTGGACGTCCCAGAGGTTTTAAAGCCACCGCAGCTGGGGCACCGTGGCGGGTGCTGGTTCGAGCGCGGCCGGCCGAAGATTCATTTGGGCGTGGAACCGGACTTCCGCCCCGCGCGCAAGGCGCACCCAGCGCTTGTCAGCGAGGATCTGATGGCGCTCATATAGAAGTTCAATCGCCGCGGCGTGACGGTGAAGAGGGATGAACCTCTTGATGGACGCGAGCGGGTGTATGCCGAGGACCCTTTCGGCAACCGCATCGAATTGCTGGAACCGAAATCTCAGTGCGGGGAATGAGCCTGCGTCTTGTCGAGTGACCTCGCGACGTCGTCCTGCGCCAGCGTATAGGCGATGTAGTACTTGTAGATGTTGCTGACGTACTGGACCGTTTCGCGCCCGACGTGCTGCGAGACGGCGACTTCGACGTTGTCGAACCAAACATTCGGATTCAAATGCTGCGTCTGGGCATCCTTGCGTAGCGAACGGATGCGGTTTGGCCCGGCGTTGTAGGAGGCGATTGCAAACAGCACCTTGTTCAAGGGATCAAGGTCGCTATCAGGGAAGTAAGTGTCCGCGAGGAAGCGAACGTACTTGATGCCCGCGTGAATGTTGGCTTCCATATTGTTGATGTCGCCGACGTCCATCTGCCGGCCCGTGGCCGCAGTGAGCTGCATAACTCCGACTGCGCCGGCACCGCTGCGCCGGGACTGATCCAGTTGCGATTCCTGGTAACCCTGCGCAGCCATCAGCAGCCAGTCGATCTGATATTCATCGCCGTATTTCCGAAACAGTCGCACCAGCCCCGTGAATTTTGCCAGTTCCGCCGGTGACATGGCGTTGCGCGCCCAGCGCGTCTCGCGCAAATATTTCTCCAAAGCAACGTTGCCAAACAGGGTGCCCGCCCGATGAGTACGGGTGAAATCGTCCAGTTGCGCCTTCAGCTCAGGACTGTTCTTGCGGATCGCAAAGGCGACATCGCCGGCCGGACGCACTACGACCTCCGGGTGAAGAACCAGATGCGGGTAGATCTGCTGCCAGAAGCGAGCCAGGTAGTCGTCGGCCACCACGGTCGTCACCAGCCCGGCGTTGGCCATTTCCAAGATGTCCTCGGTCTCGAAATTTCCCGGCGCAAGACGCAACCGGATCGGTGGAAGATGGCGCTGGCGGAACGAATCGTTGAGCGCATTGAGCGACTCGACATAGCTGCTTGCCGGCTGTACGAACACCTCTCGTCCCGACAGGTCCTCGGGCTTGCCGATCGGCGGGGCGCCGGGCGCAGTGACGATGATCTCGTTCACCCCTTCGGCCACCGGCGTGACGAAATCAACCTGGCGTTGCCGCAATGGCGTAATGGTGAGGTTCGCCGCTACCACGTCTCCCTGACCCTCCAGCAGCAGCGGTATCAATCGATCGCGGGGCGCGGGTATGAACACGCAGTGAATGCGCAAGTCTCCCCTCGACAACTTGGAGTTCAACGCGTCCTCGAATGCGCGCATGAAGTCGTAGCTCAAGCCGCGTTGCGTGCCGCCGTAGTCCACAAAAAAAAGCGTTTTGCTGTAGGGGACCAACACTCTTATCGCGCGATGCTCGATGAGTTCGCGTAAGTCGCCGCGCCAGAGGTTGTTGTGAAGATCGATCGACAGCGGCGTATCGGCACGCACTGGAGACAGCATCGATAAAAGACCGCAAAGGGTGACTAAGACGGCAGCGGCGCGGTGCGGCATGCGCGGATTATAGGGATGAAAGGAATTGGGGCTGAATGCATTGACACAGTGTCAATAACAAGATAGCTTTCTAATCATGTCGTCCTACATTGCCGAACGAAGAGAGGAGGAAAGGGAGCGCCGCCGGGCGCAGATCCTCGATGCGGCCGAAGCTCTTTACGCCAAGCAGGGCTGGGAATCAGTCACCATGGATCAGGTGGCCCGCGGCGCGAGGCTCTCGCGCGCACTGGTGTACGTCTATTTCAAGGACAAGCAGGAGTTGCTTTTCGCCATCGGCGAACGCGCCATGACGGTATTGCGCGATCGGTTTGTCACCGCATCGGCCGCCCAAACTTTGGGCATCGATAAAATTGAGGGCATTGGCCGGGCGTACATGGGCTACGCCTTTGAATTTCCGCATTATTTCGATTTTTGTTCACGCTTTCACGCACATCCGACTTCGGCCGAAGCCGATTCCAACGATGTCGACTGTCGGGAGGCGGGCGATGCGGCCATCGGGGTGGTGGTTCAGGCCATTCATGCTGGTCTGGCCGACGGCAGCGTTCGCGAGGATGTGGGCGACCCGATGATGTTGGCGGTAACACTCTGGGCCTTCAGTCATGGGCTCATTCAATTGGCCATGGCCAAGGGAAACGATTTGGCCCGGTTCGGCATCGGCATACCGGATTTGAGCACCCACGGATTTAACCTGCTGCGTTATATGACGGAGAACCTGAAGCCGCCAAAGGCGACTTAGGGCGATTTTTTTTGCAGTTGGCTTGACACATGTCTAGTTTATACACAATTGAGAAAATCCGACGGGGTCTCAAAGGCTTGGCGCTCGCCCTCTTTGTAGCGGTGCCGTACTTGGCGCATGCCCAGAGTTCCGAAGCCCCCCAGGCAGGGCAGAGCATCGAGGAAGCGGTCGAGGTGCTCGTGTCGGATGCTCTGAGCGCAAACTTGGAACTCGACGGTGCGGGCGCAACCGTCGCAGCACGGCTCGCCGCGCTCGATCAGGCGCGCGCTTTGTATCTTCCTTCGCTCGATCTTTCCGGGCGCTACACCAGGGCGACCGGCGGCCGCACCATCGATTTTCCGGTGGGCGATCTTTTGAATCCCGTGTACGCAACACTTAATCAGATCACCAAAACTTCGTCGTTTCCGTCGCTGCAGAATCAGCAAATTGATTTTCAGCGAACCCGCGAGCAGGACACTCACGTCACTTTCACTCAGCCGCTCTACGACCCGCGGATCTCGGCAGGTCGTGCGGCAGCCCAGTCACAATACGAGGCCGCCGCCGCCGGGCGGGCGGCTCTTGCCGGACGCGTCGAGCGCGACATGCGCGAGGCCTACTACAAATGGCTGCAGGCGCGCGTGCAAATAGAAATCCTGGACGCGACTTTCGAATTGGCGGCTGAGAACAAGCGGGTCAACGACAGTCTTTACCGCAACGGCAAGATCACCCGCGATCTGGTGTTCCGCGCGGAAGCGGATCAGCTGGAGGTCGAACAGTCGCAACTCGGCGCCCGCAACGCCGAAAGCCTCGCCAAGAGCTATGTGAATCTGCTGCGCAATGCGTCCTTCGACCGGGAGTTGCCGCTCTCCAGTGTGTCCGAACCGGACATTGCCGGGCTGCGCGCTCGTCTGATGCGGCGGTCGGGAGAGGCGGATGGAAGCCTCGCGGCCTTGCAGAACGCCGCCATGGATCACCGCCAGGAATTGAGGCAGCTGGACGCAGCGCAAGCGGCAGCCGCCGCCAGCGAGAGGCTGGCGCGGGCCGCGTTCCGGCCGAAGCTGGCGTTTTCCATGGACGCCGGCACCGAGGGTGAGACCTACGGTCTCAGCAGCGATGACCGCTATCTGCTCGCATCGGTGGTCCTGAAATTCAACTTGTTTGCAGGCGGCGGAGATCAAGCGGGAATCGCGAGCGCCCGGGCGAGCATGCGCGAGGCACGCGCCAGCCGCGACCTTCAAGCCCAGCAAATACGGCTCGAAGTGCAGCAGGCGCTGCAGGATCTGGAACTTGCCACCGCATCCCTCGACACTGCGGCGAAGCGCGTCGAGGCGGCCGATGGCGCGTTCCATATCGCTGCGCGCAAGCGCGATCTCGGCCAGATCAACCAGGCGGAGTTCATCGACTCGCGACGCGCGATGACCGACGCCCAATTGAACCTCAATGTCACCCGTTTTGCGGCCTTGAGCAGCCTCGCGGAACTCGAATACGCCCTCGGCGTCGGCCGTCACTACGTACCTTCGGAAACGCAACCATGAAACGAACCACTTTGCTTGTCACCTTGAGCTCGGTCGCGGCCGCCGTGGCGGTGGTGGTGGCATGCACGCGCGCCGCGACTCAAAACGCAGGCACTGCGCTGCGGGCCGTGCATGTGGCTGGCGCGGAACTGGTTGCGCGGGACAATTCGCTGCACGCCGTGGGGCTGTTGACGCCGAAGGACGAGATGCGGCTGTCGTTCAAGCTCGGCGGTGTCATCGAGGCCATTAAGGTGGACGAGGGCCAGCCTGTGCACGCCGGGCAGGTGCTGGCCATGCTCAAACAAGCCGAAGTCGATGCCTCCCTCGAACAGGCGCTGCAGTCGAAGCAGAAGGCGTGGCGTGATCTCGAACGCGGCAAGGCATTGCTGGCGGACGGCGTCACCACGCAAGAGAGCGTTCAAGATCTGACCACGGCCTACAACGTCGCCGCGGCGGCCGAGGCGGGAACCAAGTTCAACGCGGAGCACGCCAGGATCATAGCGACGGCCGATGGCGTGGTGTTGCACAAGTCCGCCGCGGCTAACGAGGTGGTTCAGGCGGGGCAGACGATTCTGGTGGTGGGCGACGAGCGGCGGGGTTGGGTGGTGCGCATCGGGCTCGCGGATCGCGACATCGTCCGGACTCATCTGGGCGACGATGCACGCATCGAGTTCGATGCATGGCCTGGTCAGTCCTTCAACGGCAAGGTGAGCAACGTCGCCTCCGCCGCGGATTCCGGCACCGGCACCTTTACCGTCGAGTTGCAGGTGCAGCCAGGCAGCGCGCGGTTCGTTCAAGGGCTGGTGGCCAAAGTTTCGCTCGATGTATCGACGCCTGGCAGCGTCAGCGCGCTGCCTCTGCAGGCGCTGGTCGAGGCCAATGACAAGGAGGCGGGCGTATTCATTCTCAACCCGGACCGGAAAACCGTGCGTCGCGTGACTCTTCAGATCGGCCAGATGACAGGCGCACGCGTCGAAGTTCTGGCCGGTCTGCCGTCTGGATCGCAAGTTGTCACCGATGGCGCCGCTTTCCTTGAAAACGGCGAAGCCGTGCGGGTGGTCGGAAAATGAGCATCTGGGCGTTCGCGGTCCGACGCTGGCAGTTCACGCTGGTGATGTTCGCTTTGTTGATCGCGCTGGGGCTTGCGAGCTTTGCCAATATTCCACGATCGGAGGACCCTTCATTTCCCTTTCCCGCAGCGACCATAACCCTGGTTTGGCCGGGCGCCAATGCTCAGGACATGGAGCGACTGATCGTCAAACCGCTCGAAGATGCGGTCAACACGCTGGAGAACGTCAAGAAGATCGTGAGCTCCGCAGTCGACGGGCTGGCGGTGGTGCACACCGAGTTCTATTACGGCAGCGACCCGGAAAAGAAGCAGGACGAGGTGATCCGGGAATTCAATCGCATTCGTTCCTCGCTGCCGCCGGACATTGCCCAAGTCGATATTCGCAAGGACAGTCCGGGGTTGGTCAACATCGTGCAGATGGCCTTGGTGAGCGACAGCGCGAGCTGGCGCGAGCTGAAGGAGAAGGCCGAAAACCTCAAAGACCTGTTCGAGAGCGTCCCCGGGGTGCGTACCGCCGAAACCTGGGCGTATCCCGCGCCCGAGGTCCGAATCGCCATCGATCTTGAACGGCTTGCGCGTGCCGGCGTCAGCCTCGACCAAGTGATCAATACGGTGCAAGGTCAGAATCAGAACGTCCCCGGCGGCGCGGTAGACGTAGGTCTCCGCCGCTATAACCTGCGCACCTCGGGCAGCTACACCTCGCTCGAACAGGTCGAGGACACGGTGGTGGGGGCTGCCGCGGGGCGCATCGTCAGAATACGCGACATCGCGGCGGTCTCTTGGCAGACCGAAGAGCAGGCCTATGTCGGCCGCTTCAACGGCAAGCGTGCGGTATTCATCACCGCCAATCAGAAGGACAACACCAATATTTTCAAGGTGCGCGACGGCATCTATTCGAAACTCGCGGATTTCGAGCGCACGCTACCTGCCGATATCAAGCTCGAACACGGCTTCGATCAGTCGAAAAACGTCGCACAACGGCTGTCGCGTCTGGGCGAGGATTTTGCGATCGCCATTGCATTGGTCCTGTTGACGCTGCTGCCGCTCGGGTTGCGTGCCTCAGGCGTGGTCATGATCTCCATACCGTTGTCCCTCGCCATCGGCGTGGCGCTTCTATATCTGACGGGATTCAGCTTGAATCAGCTGTCGATCGCGGGTTTCGTGTTGGCACTCGGCCTTTTGGTGGACGACTCGATCGTGGTGGTGGAGAACATAGCGCGCTACGTACGCAACGGTTATGGCCGCCTGGAGGCCGCGATTGCAGCTACTGATCAGATCTACCTGGCGGTGCTGGGATGCACGGCCACGCTGGTGCTGGCATTCTTACCATTGTTGTTCCTGCCCGAGGGCCCGGGTGAATTCATCCGCTCGCTGCCCGCCGCCATCCTTTTCACCGTTCTTGCATCGCTGTTCGTGGCTTTCACCATCATTCCCTTCCTCAGCAGCCGCATGCTGCGAGATGCGAACACCGGGGGCGGCAAGGGAATGCTGTCGATCCTCATCGGAAGGTTCGACGCACTCGCCGATCGCTTGCTGCATAGGGTGATGGCCGCGATTCATGGCGTGTACGGACCGGCCCTGCGCTGGTCTCTGGCACGACCGCGCACCACGTTGCTTGGGGCGCTGGGACTTTTCGCGCTGGTGCTATCCACCGTGCCGATCATTGGATTCAGCTTGTTCCCCAGCGCCGATGTACCTCAGTTCATCGTGCATGTGGAGGCGCCGGACGGCGCCAGCGTGGCCGAGACGGATCGCGCGCTGCGCTTTGCCGAGGCGACGCTTGCCGCCCAGCCGGAAGTGAAGCGCTATTTCACCCATGTCGGCCACGGCTCGCCCTTCGTGTATTACAACTATTTCACGACGGGGCGGGCGGCCAACATAGGCGAGATCTTTGTGGAACTGCAGAAGTACGATCCGCATCGAACACCTAAATTGTTCGAAAAACTGCGCGGCGAGTTCAATGACTATGCTGCCGCCCGAATCTCTCTGAAGCAGTTCGAGCAGGGACCGCCCGTGGATGCACCGGTGGCGATCCGCATCGTGGGTCCGGAAATCGAGGGCCTGCGGAGTCTGGCCGGGAAGGTCGAACAGCTCATCAAGTCGACGCCGGGGACGCGCGATGTCAAGAATCCGATGCGCCTGCAGCGCACCGACCTGAATCTGGGCATCGACACGGAAAAGGCGGGCATGCTCGGCGTGCCGGCGCTCGAGGTCAATCGCACGGTGCGACTGGCGGTCGCCGGGCTTACGGCGGGGGAGTTCCGTGCCAGCAACGGCGACGAGTACGGCATCACCCTGAGGCTGCCGATTCACGAGCATCCGAGCATCGATTCCCTCGATGCAATTCAGGTGAGCACGCTGAACGGCCGGCAAATCCCGCTGAGGCAGATCTCGAATCCGCACTTCGAGACCGTAGTCAATTCAATCAACCGCTACAACCGCGAGCGGCAGGTCACGGTGTCGGCGGAAACGCAATTGGGGTTCAACACCGCGAAGGTCACCGCGCAGGTCGTGAAGCAGTTGTCGAGCGTCGGCGTGCCGCCGGGCTACCGATTCGTGGTGGCCGGCGATGTCGAAGCGCAGCAGGAGAGCTTCGGCGGATTGCTGCCCGCCATACTGGTGGCGGTCTTCGGCATTCTTGCGGTGCTGGTGCTCGAGTTCGGCAGCTTCCGGTCCACGGCCATCGTCGCCGGTGTGATCCCGCTGGGCGTGACCGGAGCGCTGGTGGCGCTGTTGGTGAGCGGCTATACGCTATCCTTCACCTCGATCATCGGCATGATCGCGCTGATCGGCATCGAAATTAAGAACTCGATTCTGCTGGTCGATTTCACCAACCAGCTGCGCCAGCAGGGCGCCTCGCTGGATGAAGCCATTCAGCAGGCGGGCGAGGTGCGCTTTCTGCCCATTCTGTTGACTTCGGCTACGGCCATCGGCGGACTGCTGCCCCTTGCGGTGCAGGGATCGGCGCTCTATTCGCCGCTCGCCATCGTTATCATCGGCGGCTTGATTTCATCTACGTTGTTGGCGCGGCTGGTAACTCCAGTGATGTACAAACTGCTGCCGCCTCCGGTGCGAGTGCCGCCTGAGCGCGCCACCAGCCGGCCGTCAATAGGCAGCCATGTTCCCGCTTGAACACCGAGCTCAAAGCCGGGGGAATGCTCAAAAACGGCAGCCATTGCTCCGGAAACACATCGTGCGGGCCGACATGAAACCAGGGCTCCCCGCTGACCTCTTCCTCCTCGTTGCGCGGCTGCGGCAGGTCGCGAAAGGTGCAGTCGGAGACTTTGCAGAGTTCGTCGTAGTCGTAAAAGATGACTCGTCCATGGTTGGTGACGCCGAAATTCTTGAGCAGCAGGTCTCCCGGGAACACGTTGCTGGCCGCCAAGTCGCGTAGCGCGTTGCCGTAGTCGATGATCGCGGCCTCCGCGGCCGCGGGCTCGGACTCGCGCAGGAACAGATTCAACGGGCGCAACCGGCGCTCGATGTAGCAGTGCTCGACGATCAGATCGTCTCCCTCAATCCGGCAACTCAACGAGGCGTCGTTCAGGAGTTCCTCGGCCAGCGCCGGCATGAATCGCGCGCGCGGTAGGCGCAGCCGTTTGAATTCCTGCGCGTCCACGAGCCGTCCGGCGCGATCGTGCCGGAAAACGAACCGATAGCGATCCATCACCTCGGCGCGCGTCGCGGTCTTTGGCGCGCCGAAACTGTCGCGGATGACCTTGAACACCAGATCGTGCGATGGCAGGGTGAATACGATCATCACCAGTCCGCGTTCGCCAGGAGCATGCACGAAGCTATCGATGGATTTGCCGAGATGTCGTTGCAGGGCGAAGTAGCGCTCGGTCTTGCCCTGTTTGGCGCGCCCCAGGATGGTGTAGAGCTCATCGACTGACTTGCGCGGCAGGAGGGAGCGCAGCAGGGTGATCGCGGCGCCCACCACGGGCAGATCGACATGGAAATAGGAACGCGTGTAGCCGAAGAGCGAGCTTACCTCGGGGCGCGACAGCATCACGGCCTGAACCTCGACGTTCAGCCGCGAATTGGAGAATGCCAGCACCAAGGGCGTAATGCTGCCGTCGCCGATCAACCGGCCGACCACGAATGCGCGCAGGCCGCGATAGAAGACCGGCTCGATCAATTCGATGGATTCGGGCGAGGCGCTGTTGCGGCTGGAGTTGAAGTAGCGGCCGATCTCCGCCGATATGCGGTGAACGGCGGCATCCATGTCGCGGATGCATGCGCCGAAAGGCAGGTCAGTTAAGATCTCATTGACAGCGGTCGGCAGCGAAGAGCCTACCCGATAGACGCGGATCGGCACCGATCCGCTGACTCGTCCCACGCTGGTTTCGCAGAATTCGACGCGACGGTTGACGCCCACCGTGCCGAACAGATCGCGGGTGACTGAATTGAAGAAGGTGCGGTAAAAATCACTGTCCGGGCGTCTCGCCACCAGGGTCTCGTAGATCGACTTGATGTCGATCCACAGAATTTCGTCCTGAGCCCGTTCGGCGAGGAGCGCGGCGAGCGCATTCACGCAGCCGCAAACGCGATGCTCGTACAGCTCGATGCGCTCAACCGCGTCGCGCTGACCGGCAGCCCAAGTTTCGTTGATGAAGTGCCGTGCCGCCCGCCGCGTGATGCGGCCGAATTCCTCGTTGTAGAGTCGGAAATGCTCGGCCAGAAGCGTGGCGCACTGCCTCGCCACAGGCGCTGCCACCTCGCTAAGGGGTGAAGCGGCGACTGTGGCGAGGTCCGCCGACATGGTTTTATGCCACCACCCGTTGCGGCGTGTCGGCGTCGTGGAACTGCTCGGTCTCGGTGCTGCCGGCCATGGCGGTCGTCGAACTCTTGGAACTGATCGCCATCTGCACTGCGTCGAAGTAGCCGGTGCCGACAAATGCCTGGTGCTTCACCGCCCGATACCCGGCGGCCTCCTGACTGAACTCGCGCTGCTGCAACTGCGAATAGCCGAGCATGCCGTCGCTGCTGTAGGCCGAGGCCAGTTCGAACATGGACAGGTTGAGCGCGTGCCAGCCCGCGAGTGTGATGAACTGGAACCGGTAGCCGTGGGAGGCGAGTTCCTCGCGCCAGCGCTTCATCGCCTGTGGATTCAATTTGGCAGCCCAATTGAAGGACGGCGAACAGTTGTAGGCCAGCAGCTTGCCCGGGAACTTGGCATGGATTGCTGCCGCGAAGCGTTTGGCCTCTCCCATGTCCGGTTTCGAGGTCTCGCACCAGATCAGATCGCAGTACGGCGCATAGGCCAGTCCGCGTGCGATGGCCTGCTCGATGCCGGGCCTCACATAGAAGAAGCCCTCGCTGGAACGTTGCCCGGTGGTGAAAGCCTGATCGCGCGGATCATGATCGGTCAGAAGCAAATCGGCTGCATCGGCGTCGGTGCGTGCAATGATCACGGTGGGGACGCCCATGACATCCGCCGCGAGCCGCGCTGCGACCAACTTGTTGATGGCCTCCTGAGTCGAGACCAAAACCTTACCGCCGAGGTGGCCGCATTTCTTGGCAGAAGAGAGTTGGTCCTCAAAATGCACCGCGGCGGCGCCGGCGCGAATCAAGGCCTTGGTCAATTCGAAGGCGTTGAGATTGCCGCCGAAACCGGCCTCGGCATCCGCGACGATCGGAACCATCCAATCGATATCGCGCTTGCCTTCCATGTGATGAATTTGATCGGTCCGCAGCAACGCGTTGTTGATCCGCTCGACCATCTTCGGCACCGAATCGACTGGATAGAGGGATTGGTCGGGATACACCTCGCCGGAGCTGTTGGCATCGCCGGCCACTTGCCAGCCCGAGCAGTAAATCGCCTTGAGGCCGGCCTGGACGGTCTGAATGGCCTGGTTGCCCGTCATGCTGCCCAACCCCGTCACCACCGGCTCGCTGTGCAGCAGGCGCCAGAATTTTTCCGCGCCGAGGCGCGCCAGGGAATGCTCGATGTGCACCGAACCTTTGAGCCGTTCAACGTCCGCTTCGCTATAGGGACGCTCCACGCCGCGCCATCGGTCTGTCATAGGTTCGCTCAATGCCCTTCTCCTCGTTAAATCAGCTATTGCCAATCGGAATGGCACCAGCTTAAAGTCTTTAAATCGAAGATTTACACATTAGAAATTTCACAGTGTGAATTTCACACCGGTTTCACTGATATGCCAGGATTGATACGCCAAGGGCATTTTCTCGGCTCGAAGCTGCGGACGCTGCGCAAGCGCAATGGACTGACCCTGGACGAACTGTCCGCCCGCTGCGTGCAGATCGACGCCGCCGGCGCTCCCTCCGTGTCGTACCTGTCCATGGTTGAAACCGGCAAACGCATGCCCTCGCCGGAAATGCTCGAGATGCTTGCGGGCATCTTCAGCAAGGACTCCCGCTGGTTCCTGGACGAGAATACCGAGGTGGAGGTCGCGCCGGCTCCGAAGCAGCGGGGTGGCCTCGAAGCCATGCCGCTCGAACCGGCGTTTCTTTTCTCGCACGAACTGCTGCAGAACGCGCTGCCGGAACTGTTATCGCAGACCGGCACCACCGGGCGGCAGTTCGCGCAGCTCTTGATACGGGTCTGGCAGGAGACGCGCCACAACAATTTTCCCGATGTGGAGCGCGCTGCGGAGGATTGCGGCAAGCGGGAGATGCCGCTCACCCTGGACGCCGTTCTTGACATGTGCAAGCGTCACGGGCTGCTCATCAAATGGTTTGACGGCGACGGCAGAAAACCCGGCGGCGCCCTGGTCCGATCCCGTTTCGAGCCGCCCGGCACGATCTACATAAACAAGCGTCTGCGCAACCAACAGGAACGCCTGAAGTACGAGCTGGCATTCTTCATCGGGCACAAGATATTGCACAACGGCGACGGCGCGATCTACCCGCACAGCTCCGCGAGTGCGGGTGATGCCGAAGCCCCCGGATCCGCCGGCATGGGCGCGCAGGATGTGCTCTACGCGTGGCGCGACTTCGAATGCAGCTTCTTTGCAGGCGCGCTGCTTTGCCCGCGTCTGCCGTTCCGACGCTTCCTGATCCGCGAGGCGCATCGAGTCACGGCGTGCCACAAGCTCGGCGTAACCCCGGCGCTGGTCATGCGGCGCATGACGGCCGTTTCTCCCTACCGACACTGGCATTTCTTCGACGCTTACGCGCCCGGATATCTTCGAGCGGTCTACCGGGGTAACGGCATTCCACTGCCCTGGGGCAACATGAGCCTGGTGTCCGACCCATGTCCGCGCTGGGCGGTATTCCGACTCCTGCATCAGCCGCCCGCGGGCGCCGCCGCGCAGAAACCCAAGTCGCAGATATCCATCATGGAGGACGGCAAACGCACGCGGCTTTATTGCTGTCATTCGCTGGTGACGCGCGATGCCATCGACGAGCCCCACGTATTGTCGGTGGGCGTGGACCTGCTTCCCGCCCTGGAGGCCCAGGGTTTCGAAGGCGAGGGAATCGTGGCTCAAGTCGCGGAGGCGTGCAGGCGTGGCGGCGGGGACGGCGCCATACCGCAAGAGGCCGGCGCCGCCATCCGCGCCGCCTCGCAGGTGCTCAACATCGCATGGATCGCCGATGCGTTGGATTTGCCGGCGAGCGTCATCTGCCCGCGGAGCGGCGGGTGCCCACGGGAGCCGCGGCGTTGCGCTTAGGGGGCCGGTCGCGACCCGCGCCAACTGTTGGATGCATGATCAGGATCTGGTAAATCTACTTCAAGCAACGGGCGCACCAAACGATGGATGAAATTGCGGGGAAGTGGCATGTCACCCTCAACACGCCGGTCGGCGAACGAAAGGGGCTGCTGGAGTTGAAGGTGAACGGCAATTCGCTTACCGGGTCACTGTCCGATGGCGAACACCATGCCCTGATCAGCGACGGAAAGATCAAAGGCAACCAGTTGACCTGGTCGGCGAAGATAGAGAAGCCGATGCGCCTGACCCTCAAATTCTCCGCGCGCATCGAGAACGGCAAGATCAGCGGCTCAGCCCGCCACTTGCTGGGGTCCGCCACCTTCACCGGGGCGCGCGCTTGATGCTCACTCCACGGGAGCGTACACCTCGGTGCGCACCTGCGGCTCGGGTACCTTGTCCGGGTCATCGATGAAGGAAAAGAAAATTGCGCCGCTGCGGGCGTAGCCGTGCGCGGCGGCGTAGGCTAGCAGCTTGTCGCGCGTGGCATTCAGATTCTTATACGGACCCAGGTGCACGGTCTTCAACGTCTTGCCGGCATAGCTTTTGTCCACCTTGACGCCGCCGATGCCCACCGAGTCGCTGCGATCCACGGGAATGCCCGCATCGAAGCCGTAGGAGCTTGCCGTCGTCGCACCTTCGATGCCGAACGGAGCGCCGGTCTGTTTTAGCTTGTTCTTCGCCATGAATTTGGCGATGCGAGTAAAGGCATCGAGATAGCCTTTCGAGACTCCATCGGGCGGTGTGGTTTCGCTCACCAGAAGGATGGGGCGCGAGCTCAGTTCAGCCGGCTCGACCTTCAGGCCCGCGATGTCTTGGTCAGGCATCGCCTCCACCAGCCGCTTCAGTTTGGCGAGGCCATTGGCAAAGTCCGGCCCTATCATCCTGTCCATCGTGAGACCGAAATAGTGGGCAATAGGGTTCGCGCCCATGTCCATGGTGAGCCGCCAAGTGGTCTTGGTCGCGTTGCCGTCGGCCACCATCAGCATCCTGGATTTGGCCGCGCCCATCTTGCCGAAATCGATATCGGTGTCCACCGAGCGGTTCAAATCAAAAGCTGTGATCGTGTCGCTGCCGCTGCCCACTTTGTCGTTGCCTGACCAGACCAGCTTCGCGCCCACACCGTCGCGGGGTCCATCGGTGTTCTGGTGCATGTTGGGGTCGAGGTCCTGCCACGGAGACCATTTGTGGAAAAGTTGAAAGGAGTTGACCGTCGCGAAAACCATGCTCGCGGGCCGATTAATGACCACCGAGCGCTCGACCACGACCTTCGATGGCAGTAGTAAACCTATGACAATTGCGATCAGGACCAGGGCGACGAGCACTAATAATATTTTTTTGAACATGGTGCGCCTCCGGTCGCCATCAAACCAGAGGCGCACACGAATTGCAAAGCAGCGAACCGCCAATGTTCCTTGTTCGCCGACAGCGCCTTGGCTGGCTCCTGTTCCATCGCACCAAGCGCCCGCAGCTTCGTTGCGGCCAATGCACCATAAGCGGGACCCGCCGCTTCCAAATGCGCCAGTTGCGTCTTTTAACATCATCCTTTACGTCTCTCATCGCAGGGGCAATGTTGGACGCGAATTGACCTTGGCCGAAGGAGTCATGAACCGACGCGGATTTCCACGGTGTCCCGGCTCACCGTCGAGAAGCGCTTCGTCTTCTAATCGATCGCGGGGACGAGCCTGGTCACTGTGCGAGTGCCGTCCGCGCTCGAGGTCTTGGCGCGAACCACGCGCTCCGGGATGTGCTCGCGACTGAAATGCAGCAGCTTTTCGATGTACGGAAAGTTGCAGCGGCAGGCGGCGCCGCGCAGCCTCGCACTCTGGGACTATTGATCGTCAGCCCGGAAGCGCGCCGTGACTGCGGATCTCGGTATGGCGCCCGGATTCAGTCGCCGGAACCGGACTCTTCCAATTCGCCGGTGGCGGTCTGAACGTAGTTCTGCAGCCCCATCTTCTCGATGAGGCCGAGCTGCTCCTCGATGAAGTCGATGTGTTCTTCCTCACTCTTCTGAATCTCGACCAGCAGATCGCGGGTAACGAAATCTTTGACTGTTTCGCAGTGCGCGATAGCGGTCGAATACATTGGATGCGCCTCCATCTCACGGCGCAGGTCACACTGCAGCATCTCGCGCACGTCCTCGCCGATGAAAAGCTTGCCCAGGTCCTGCAAATTCGGCAGACCGTCGAGGAAGAGAATCCGCTTGACCAAGCGGTCGGCATGTTTCATCTCGTCGATCGACTCGTCATACTCGATCTTGCCGAGGCGCTTCATGCCCCAGTTGTCGAGCATGCGGGCGTGTAAAAAATACTGATTGATCGAAGTGAGCTCGTTCTTCAGCGCCAGATTTAGATATTCCAGGACCTTGGCTTCACCTTTCACGGCAGCACCTCGTTGATAAGCGGATCGCGATTGTATGACGGAACCGCGCCGGCCGGGACTTAAGCGCAGCGCATCGGAATGTGGGTTGGAACTGGAAGTTAGGCGGGGACCAGAAGGGCAGGACTGACCTGCTCCTTCTCTTTCTCGGACGAGAGACATGCGGTCAGCGTACGCTGCGTCTCGGGCAGGCACTTGCCGCAACATGTGCCCACGCCCAAGCCGCGGGCAAGATCCCGCACGCTCGAGGCGCCACCTTTCACGGCGGCTCTGATCTGGCGATCGGATACGGCTTTGCATACACAAACGATCATGGCGCTATTGTCAACGCGAATGCGAATGATTGTCAATACTGTCTGGCAGGGGCCCGGCACGGCGCCATTGATTATGTGCAAACCGTCACCATTGTGGCGATGGTGCAGCCAGCCCGTTTTTGTAAGTCCTTGTTTCAGGGAGCCGCGGTGAAAAGAATGAATGTTTGGAGCGTCCTTGGCGCTTCATTGGCTTTTTTGCTCCTCTATGGTTGCGCTAAGTCGGGTGGCGGCGGCCAGGCGCCTCCGGCGCCGCAGGTCAGCGTCGCCAAAGTATTGGAGCGCAGCGTCAAGGATTGGGACGAATTTACCGGGCGCCTGCAGGCGGTCGAGACCGTTGAGATCCGCCCGCGCGTCTCGGGTTACATCGACAAGGTGGCCTTCAAGGAAGGCAGTCTGGTGAAGCAGGGGGATTTGCTGTTCGTCATCGATCCGCGACCCTACCAGGCTGAGTACGACCGCGCGTCAGCCGACGTCAAGCGCTTCAAAACCGCCCTCGATCTTGCGCGCGTCGAACTGGTGCGCGTGCAGCGTCTGAAGGATAGCGGCGCCGTATCACAGGAGGAACTGGACGAGCGCAAGAGCACCGTCGCGCAGGCGGAAGCCAATGTCGCCGGCGCGCAGGCGGCTCTGGAGTCCGCGCAGCTGAATCTGGGATTCACCCGCGTGACCAGCCCGGTGGCCGGGCGGGTGAGCCGCGCCGAGGTCACCCGGGGCAACCTCGTTACCGGCGGCAGCAACGGCGGAACGCTGCTCTCGTCGGTGGTTTCCATGGATCCCATCTATCTGTACTTCGATGCCGACGAGCAGAGCTTCCTGCGCTACTCGCAGATGGCGCGCGACGGCGAGCGCTCCCGCGGCGGGGCGCCCGTGATGGTGGGTCTGGCCAATGAGGACGGTTTTCCGCATGAGGGCAAGGTCGACTTCATAGACAATCAACTGAATCCTCAGACAGGCACCATCCGCGCGCGCGCGGTGCTCGACAACAAAGACGGGCAGTTCACCCCCGGTCTCTTTGCCCGCGTGCAGTTGCTCGGCAGCAATGAGTATTCGGCCATCCTCATCGAAGATCGCGCCGTCAATACCGACCAGAGTCAGAAATACGTGCTGGTATTGGGCCCCAACAACGTGGTCGAGTACCGCAAAGTGAAACTCGGTCGCGTGGTGGATGGTCTGCGCATCGTTCGCGAGGGGTTGAAACCCGGCGATATGGTGGTGGTCAACGGCGCGCAACGCGTGCATCCCGGCGTCACGGTCGATCCGCAAGTGGTCACCATGGGGGACACGGGGGCGGGCGCCGCGTCTGCTGCGTCTGCCGCCAAGTAAGGCTCAACTGCGATGAACATTTCCTCGTTTTTTATCGAACGGCCGATATTTGCCACCGTGCTCGCCATCATCATTACGGTGGCGGGCCTGCTGGCGATGCCGAATCTGCCCATCAGCGAGTATCCGGAAATCGTGCCGCCCACCGTGGTGGTCAGCGGTCAGTATCCGGGCGCCTCGCCCAAAACCATCGCGGAAACCGTGATCACGCCGCTCGAGCAGCAGATCAACGGCGTCGAAAATGCGATTTACACCAACTCGACGGCGACGCCCGATGGCACTTTTTCCATCACGGTGACTTTCCGTCTGGGCACTGATCTCGACATTGCGCAGGTGCAGACCCAGAACCGGGTCTCGCAGGCCGAAACCCGGCTTCCCGACGTGGTGCGCCAGATCGGGCTCGTCACCCAAAAGCGCTCACCCGACCTGACCATGGTGGTGTTCTTGAAGTCGGGCGACGGCCGCTACGATTCGCTGTATCTGCGCAATTACGCGGTGATCCAGATCCGCGACGTGCTGGCGCGGCTCCCCGGTATGGGTGATGTGCGGGTATTCGGTTCCGGCGACTACGCCATGCGCCTGTGGCTCGATCCCGGCAAGATTGCCGCGCGCAACATGGACGTGGACGAGGTGCTGGATGCCGTGCGCGAACAGAACGTGCAGGTGGCCGCAGGCCAGATCGGCGGTCAGCCGGCGCTGCCGAACACACAGTTCGAGTACATCGTAAATGCGCAGGGACGATTGCAATCCGAGCAGGAGTTCGGAAACATCGTCATCAAGAGCGGCGCCAACGGCGAAACCACCTACCTGCGCGATGTGGCTCGTCTGGAGCTCGGACCCGACAACTACGCCCTGCGCAGCATGCTTGATGGCGGCCCGGCGGTGGCCATACCGGTGTTCCAATTGCCGGGCGCCAATGCGCTGCAGCTTTCCGATGCCGTGCGCACCACCATGAAGGAGCTCGCGAAGAATTTTCCCGAGGGCGTGAGCTACGAAATCGACTACGACCCGACGGTGTTCGTACGCAGTTCCATCGAGTCGGTGGTACACACGCTGTTTGAAGCCGTGGTACTGGTAGTGCTGGTGGTCGTGGTGTTCCTGCAGACCTGGCGCGCCAGCGTCATTCCCTTGGTGGCGGTGCCGGTTGCCATCATCGGCACGCTTGCATGCCTCCTGATCGCCGGTTTCACCATCAATTCGCTGACCCTGTTCGGTCTGGTGCTGGCCACCGGCATCGTGGTCGATGATGCCATCGTCGTGGTGGAGAACATCGAGCGCAAGATCGAACAGGGCTTGAATCCTCACGCCGCGGCGCACGCGGCCATGGGGGAGGTCACGCGACCGATCATCTCGATCGCGCTGGTGCTGTGCTCCGTGTTCATTCCGGTGGCCTTCGTTTCGGGGCTAACCGGCCAGTTCTACCGCCAGTTCGGCATAACCATCGCCGCCAGCACCCTGATCTCGACGTTCAATTCGCTCACGCTGTCGCCGGCACTCGCGGCGCTGCTCTTGAAGCCGCGCAATGCCCAGCCAGACCTGTTCCAGCGCGGCATCAACCGGGTGCTCGGAGGATTTTTCCGGCTGTTCAACCGCGCGTTCGAGCGCTCCTCCGAGCGCTATGGCGGCGGCGTGAAGCGCATCACCACGCTGCGCTTCGCAGTACTGGCGGTGTTCGCCGGATTGCTAGTGGCCACTTGGGGCATGTTTCGCGTGGTGCCGGGCGGATTCATTCCGGCCCAGGACAAGCAATATCTGATCGGCATCGTGCAGCTGCCGGACGCCGCCTCGCTGGATCGCACCGAAGCTGTCGTGCGACGTATCTCTGAGCTTGCCAAAGAGACACCGGGTGTCGACCACGTCATTGGCTTTTCGGGCCTCTCGGTGCAAGGCTTCGTGAATTTGAGCAATGCGGCCGTGTGCTTCTTCCCCTTGAAACCCTTCGAAGAGCGCAAGACCAAGGAGCTCTCGGCATTTGCCATCGCGCAGGCGCTCAACAAGAAGTTCGGTTCGATCCAGGACGCGACGATCTTCGCGGTGCCCCCGCCGCCGGTGCAGGGGTTGGGCACGACCGGAGGATTCAAGCTGTTCCTGCAGGATCGCGGCGCGCACGGCTACGACGAGCTGGCGCGGGTTACCAACGAGGTGTTGAACAAGGCGCGTCAGCAGAAGGAACTCAACCCCTACGCCACCTATACAACGTTCGAGAACAACGTGCCGCAGCTGTATGCGGACGTGGACCGCGTCAAGGCGAAACAACAGCAGCTGCCGCTGTCCAAGGTGTTCGATACGCTGCAGGCCTACCTGGGATCGGTATACATCAATGACTTCAATCGCTTCGGCCGCACCTATCGCGTGTATGCCCAGGCGGAGGCGAAATACCGAAGCCAGCCGGAGGACATCGCCAACCTGAAGATGCGCAATTTGAACGGCGAGGAAGTGCCGGTCGGTGCGGTGGCAGACGTTCACTTCCAGGCGGGCCCTGACCGGGTGTCGCACTACAACGTATATCTTGCCGCCGATATCAACGGGCAGGGTGCGCCGGGCGTGTCCTCCAGTCAGGCAACGGCTGCCATGGAACGCGTGCTCAAGGAGACGCTGCCCAACGGCTTCGGCTACGAGTGGACCGACCTCACCTTCCAGCAAAAATCCGCGGGCAACACCGCACTTCTGGTGTTCCCGGTCTGCGTAATGTTGGTGTTCTTGATTCTCTCCGCTCAGTACGAGAGTTGGGCGCTGCCGCTCGCGGTCATCCTGATCGTGCCCATGTGCCTGCTGTCGGCCATGGTGGGCGTGTTCCTTAAGGGTTCCGACAACAACGTGCTCACCCAGATTGGTTTCATCGTTTTGGTGGGACTGGCGTGTAAGAACGCTATTCTGATCGTCGAGTTCGCCAAGGAAAGGGTAGCGCACGGTTTGACGCCGATGAAAGCTGCGATCGAGGCCTGCCGCCTGCGCTTGCGTCCCATCTTGATGACTTCGTTCGCCTTCATCATGGGCGTGATTCCGCTGGTGACCGCCAGCGGTGCGGGCAGCGAGATGCGCCAGGCCATCGGTATCGCGGTGTTCGCCGGCATGTTGGGCGTGACGTTCTTCGGGCTGTTCCTGACGCCAGTATTCTTCGTGACCATCGAAAATTGGCTGGCGCGCTTCGGCGAGCATTCGGATCTGCCGTCGCTCGCGGCGGGCGAGGAGTCCGCGCATGAGTAATGTGTTTGAACCACGCTTTCCGCGGTTGCCTGCCGCGCTCGGCGGCGCCCTCGTATCGATGCTCATCGCGAGTTGTGCGGTCGGCCCCAACTATCACACGCCGAAGACTCAGCTCGACGCAGGCTTCGCGAATTCGGGTGAACAGGGCCTCGCTTCTGGCGATCTGGTGCAGCGCTACTGGACGACTTTCGGCGATGCCACGCTCGATGGACTGATCGAGGACGCGCTGCTCCGAAACAAGGATCTCGGCGTCGCGGCCGCGAACCTCCAGGCGGCGCGTGCCGCCCGGCGCCTGGCCGGGTTCGATTTGTTTCCGACCGTCACATTCGCAGGGAGCTATACCAAGAATCTGGATTCGCAGCAGCAATTGCCCGGCGTGGACATGCATGACCGGGAATTCGACGCGGCCCAGGCAGGCTTTGACGGCCTCTGGGAACTCGATCTGTTCGGTCGGGTGAGGCGTAATGTCGAGGCGGCGCGCGGCGATGTCGGGGCAAGCGCGGCCACCTTGCGAGATGCCAGGGTCAGCGTGATCGCCGAGGTGGCGCGTGATTATTTCGTGCTTCGCGGGCTGCAGGATCAGCTGGCGCTCACCAAGCGCAACGCCGACAACGAGGAAAGTTCCTTAAAGCTGACCCACAACCGCCTGGAGGCAGGTCGCGGCAACGAGCTCGATACCTCGCGCGCCGAGGCGCAGTGGCAGACCACGTTGGCGACGATACCGACCCTGGAATCGACGTTGGCTACGACCCTCTACCGCGTGAGCGTGCTCACCGGGCGGCAACCCACTGCGCTCAATGAACGATTGGGTGCGATTGCGGCCAGTCCTCCGTTGCCGAAAATGGTGGCCGTTGGTACGCCCGAAGAGCTGCTGCGGCGCCGTCCGGATATCCGCGTCGCCGAACGTCACCTGGCCGCCGCCACCGCACGAGTCGGTGTCGCCATGGGCGACCTGTTTCCCAAGGTGACCCTCATCGGCGAGGCAGGCTACGAGGCACCTGTCTTCGGTCAGTTCGGTGAGAGCCCGGCGCGCTTTTTCTCGTTCGGACCAAGCATCACCTGGGCGGCGCTCGATTTGGGGAGGGTGCGCGCCCGCATCGGCTCCGCCAAGGCGCAGACGAACGCCGCGCTTTCGGCCTACGAGGGGGCGGTTCTCAACGCCTTGGGCGACACGGAAAGCTCTCTGATTACCTACGGCCGCGCCCAGAAGCGCCTCGAAGCGCTGCAACTGGCGGCCGCAGCCAGCGACAAGGCTTCCGATCTGGCGCGCAAGCGCTTCGAGGGCGGGCTGATCGACTTCCTCGAGGTGTTGGACGCGGAACGCACCGCGCTCAGTGCCGAACTGCTATTGTCGCAGGGCCGAACGGACGCTGCGACTTCATTGATTGCGGTGTACAAGGCGTTGGGGGCGGGCTGGGAGGTAACCGAGCCCGGGGTGCCGGTCGACACAAAGCATTAACAGCAATGAAAGTCTATTCCTGGAACGTCAACGGGATTCGCGCAGTTCACAAGAAAGGATTGTTCCTATCCTTCCTCGAAAAGCACAAGCCCGACATTCTCTGCCTGCAGGAGACCAAGGCGGAACGCGGCCAGATCGAAATCGAATTGCCGAATTACAAGGAACATTGGAACTCGGCAGTCAAAAAGGGCTACTCGGGCACTGCGATATTCTCTAAGCACGAGCCGCTCAGCGTCATCAACGGGTTCCCGGATGATTTTGCGAAACGCTACAAGTTCGCCGACGAGTTGAAGCGCGACAGCGGCGAAGAGGGCCGCGTGATTACCGCTGAGTACCCGAAGTTTTTCGTGGTGTCGGTCTATACACCCAACGCCAAGGATGATTTGAGCCGCCTGAAATTGCGGCACAAACACTGGGATCCGGCGTTTCTTGCCTACTGCAAACAACTGGAGAAGAAAAAGCCGGTGATTTTCTGCGGCGACCTCAATGTGGCGCACACCGAGCTCGATCTTGCCAATCCCAAACCGAACCGCGGCAAGAAGGGATTCACCGTCGAGGAGCGGGAAGGGTTTCAGGCATTCCTCGATTCGGGTTTTGTCGACACCTTCCGTATGTTCACGCAGGGCAACGGGCACTACTCGTGGTGGAGCAATTTCGCCAACTCGCGCTCCCGCAACGTCGGTTGGAGAATCGATTACGTGATGGTGTCCGAGAAACTGCGTGATTCGGTGAAGAGCGCCGAAATCCACGCCAAGGTGATGGGCAGCGATCACTGCCCGGTCAGCATCAACTTGGATGTTGCCTAGCTCGGGATTTAAGCGGCTTCCAGAATCGTTGCGATTCCCTGGCCTCCACCGATGCACTGGGTGGCGAGCGCGTATCTGCCGCCCTCGCGCTGCAAAAGCGCGGCGGCCTTGCCGGTGATTCTGGCGCCGGTCGCGCCGAGCGGATGACCGAGCGCCATGCCCCCGCCGTCGAGGTTGCACTTGCCCGGATCGAGGCGCAAGTCACGAATGCAGGCGAGCGCCTGCGAGGCGAACGCTTCGTTGAGTTCGATGACGTCGAAATCCGAGGCCTTGAGGCCGGCACGCGCAAGCGCTTTGCGGGTTGCCGGAATGGGGCCGATACCCATGACGGCCGGATCGCATCCGACGCTCGCCATGGCGCGGATGCGTGCGAGGGGCTCGAGCTTATGACTGCGGGCGAATGAGTCGCTGGTCACGAGCACCGCGGCCGCGCCGTCGGTGAGCGGAGAGGAGGTGCCTGCGGTGACGAGTCCGTCGGCCGCAAATGCCGGTTTCAGGGCGGCGAGCGCCTCGAGCGAGGTGCCCTCCCGGATGCAGCCGTCGCTGTCGACGACTTCGCCGGATTGCAGCCTCATCGGCACGATTTCCGCGCGCAATCGGCCGAGGCTGCGTGCGGCAGCGGCCTTGCGATGCGAGTCCACCGCCAAGACTTCCTGATCCTGACGGGAGATCTGAAATCGCTTGGCGACGTTCTCGGCGGTCTCCCCCATGCTGATGTAGGCGGCGGTAAACGGGCTCACCAGCTTGGGATTCGGCGAACGGTTCAAGCCGCCTTGCGGCACCATGGACATGGACTCCACGCCCACGCAAAGGTAAGCCTCGCCGATGCCGGCTTCGATTTGCGCGGCGGCGATGTGAATGGCGGACATTGATGACCCGCAGAATCGATTCACCGTCATGCCGCCGACATGTTGCGGAAATTGCGCGAGAAACCCTACGATCCGCGCAAGGTTCGCGCCCTGGGGTCCTTCCGGGTAGGCGCAGCCGAGCACGATGTCTTCGATGAGCGCGGGATCCAGGCCCGTCCGCTCGATCAGACCGCTCAACACCTGAGCTGCCATGTCGTCCGGCCGCAGCTGTGCCAGCGCGCCTTTCTTTGCAAAGTGTTGGGGGGAACGGGCGAATGCACTGATAACGGCTTTCATAGAACTCCTGGAAACTCTTTACGCGGTGGGCTCGCCGAGCGTGAGCACGGTGCGCTGCGCGATGTCGGCGACAATGTCGAAGTCTTCGGACCGGCCGCTCATGCGAGCCGAGACCATTGCGCCTTGGGCGCTCGAGAAAATGTAAGAGGCCCAGTGCTCGCAGGCTATCCGGCGTTTTCGATGCAACGCCAAAACGACGTCCGCAAGCCAAGCGAGCTGCACCTCGCGCAGCGCACGCGCGGCCTCCTTCAAGCCCTCTTCGATGCAGTCCCAACCCGGCGTCATGGCTCCCGCGGGGCACATGCCGTGGCCGGGATTCAGGCCGTGGCGATACATGTCGAAATAGGCGTTGAGCTTGCCCTGGGGACTGGGCGGCGTCTTCGCGACCCAGCGTTCGAAGGCGCCATGGGTCTGCCGCAGGACTTCGATGCCGAGTGCTTCCTTCGAGGCGAAGTGATGGTAGAGGCTCGGTTTCCTAATGCCGACCTGATCTGCGATGTCCTGGAAGCTGAAACCGAGGTAGGACCGGGTCTGAATCAGCTGGCGCGCAAAGCGCACGATCTGCTGCTTGGTGTCGGGTACGTGATTCACCCTACCTACTATAAGGTAGGGAGGCGGTTCTGACAATCGCGAGTTATCTGATTTCGAGGGACATGGCGTTTGCTACGCTGGCAGCGGGCTTGATAAACCGTGGGAATTCGCGATGACGACGATCGTTCTACTCTGCTTCTCCAACGTCTTCATGACCTTCGCATGGTACGGGCACCTGAAATACGGCCACGACTGGCCGCTGTGGAAGGCCATCGTCGTCTCCTGGCTCATTGCCTTCCTCGAATATTGTCTTGCGGTTCCGGCAAATCGATATGGATTCGGCACCTTTTCAGGCTTTCAGCTGAAGATCGTGCAGGAAGCGATCACGCTTACAGTGTTTCTGGTGTTCGCGCTCACTTTCCTCAAGGAAAAGATGGCGTGGAATTACGCGCTGTCATTCGTGCTGTTGATGGCCGCCGTGGCCTCGGCGTTTCTCTTCAAATCAGGTCCCGTGACCGGCTGAAGAAATTCAGTATGCGGGAGCCGCTTTGCCGCCGGCGCTGCGCCTGAGCAGGGTAAGGGCGAGCACGGCCGAAGCCACCATCAGGAACAGGCTCACCGCGTTCAACACCGGAGTCGCGCCCTCGCGCATCCGTCCGTACATCATCACGGTCAGCGGGGCATCGGATCCCACCAGCATGAGCGTGGTGTTGAAATCCGCGAACGACATGAGAAACGACATCGCCGCCGATCCTAACAGCGCGGGGCGCAAATACGGCAGCAGGATGGTACGAAACACCGCCGCCTTGGTGGCCCCGAGATTGAGAGCAGCCTCCTCCAACGTGAAATCGAAGCGCCGCAACCGTGCGCTGATGGTGAGCGTTGCGATGGTGGCGATGTAGGAAAACTGGCCGAGCACCACCAGCGGCAGGCCCGGCCGCAGAAAATCGAGATCAAGACCCCAAGTGTCGTCGGCGAACTCGGCGATGCGGCTGGCGAAGGCGAGGATCGAGATACCCAGAATCACGCCGGGTATCACCAGTGGCGCCAGCATCAGCACCGACAGGATCTGCTTGCCGAAGAAACGGCCCCGTTCCAGGAGAAACGCGTTGGAGAGGCCGATGAGCGCGGCCAGCGCGGTGACCCAAAGCGCCACCACGCAGCTGGTCCACATGCTCGAGAGCAGGTCGCTGTCGGCGAACAGACCGACGCGACCTTGGGCTTCATTGCCGACGAACCAGTCGAGCGTGAAGCCGTGCCAAGGCGGTGCGGGATAGGGAGCGTTGTTGAAGGCGAACACGCCCACCACGATGAGCGGCAGGAACAGAAATATGAGAAAACCGGCGACGTACAGGGCCGTCGCGATCTTCTGCCAGCGGGAGCGGGGTAAGGAGGGAATCATGTGCGCCGCATGACCTCGCCGAAGCGCTGGCCGGCGAGCCTCAAGCCGACCATCACCATTGCCGTGGACAAGCCCAGCAGCAGGAAGCCGAATGCCGCACCCTGTTCCCAATTGAAACGCACGATGAACTGGTTGTAGATCTGCTCGGTGAACCACTCAGAGTTCTTGCCGCCGAGCAGCGTCGGGGTCAGGTAATTGCCGAGGGTGAGCATGAACACCACGATGCTCCCCGCGGTGATGCCGGGTGCCGCATGCGGGATCACAATGGTGCGCAGGATCGACCAGCCGTTGGCGCCCATGTCGTAGGCCGCCTCGATCAGCGAGTCGTCCAGGCTCTCCAGACTCGATACCAGCGGCACCAGCATGAAGAGCATGGAGGTGTAGACCAGGCCCACCATGATGGTGGCATCGTGGTACAGAAGCTCGACCGGCACGTCGGTGATGTGCAGTCTTACCAGAAGCGCCGGCAGCACGCCCGACTCACGCAGTAGGATCATCCAGCCCAGCGTGCGCACCGTTTCGCTGACCCAGAAAGGGATGAGGCAGACGATAAAGAGCAACGAGCCCGCGCGGCCGCGCGCAAGCTTCGCGATGACCCAGGCGATCGGAAAAGCGAGTATCAGGGTGAGAAAGGTCGCCAGCACCGACATCCAGGCGGTGCGGACGAACACGTGCCAGTACAGCGGCTCGGTGAAGAAAGTCTTGTACTGCGCCAGACTCAGCGCGTACTGACGTGGCGCGATGCGCTCGCGAAGAGAAAGCACCGCGAGCTCGGCATGCGGCAGCACGATGAGAGCCAACAGCCAGAGGAGCGCCGGCGCAAGCAGCAGTCCCAAGGATAGGCGTGATTGCCAGCCCTTGGCCCCGAGGGCGTTCATCCTTCTGCGCCAGGCCGCGCCGGGAAACAATGCGCACGCGCGGGATCAAAGCTGAAATCGATCGCATCGTGCGGTTTCAGATCCGAGAACTGTCCGGTCTGGGGCAGCGCGATGCGAAACTCTCGCTTGGTCTTCGTTTCTTGCAGCAGAACCGCCGAATTGGCGCCGTCAAACAGCACGCTATGCACCGATCCACCGTGCCGCGGCTGACCGGCCGGGAGCTCGCCGCCCGGGCGCGCAAGCGTCGCAATCTCCGGCCGTACGAACACCTCCGCAGGATCGCCTGGCGCAATCGTGCCTTTTACCAGCGCGCGAATCGACCAGCCATCCTGGGTGTCGCAGTCGGCAAGATCCTTCTCGATGCGATTGACCTTCGCAACAATGCGGTTGTTGGCTCCGACGAATCCTGCGACGAACGGGGTCTGGGGGTTGTAATACAGATCCTGCGGCGTACCCACCTGCTCGAAGCGGCCCTGGTTCATCACCGCCACATGGTCCGAGAGCACCAATGCTTCGGATTGATCGTGGGTGATGTAGACAAACGTGGTGCCGAAGTCGGCCTGCAGCTGTTTGAGTTCGATCTTCATGTGCTCTCGCAGTTTCAGATCGAGGGCGCCCAAGGGCTCATCGAGCAGCAGCAGCGTGGGTTCCAGCACCAGGCTGCGCGCGATGGCTACGCGTTGACGCTGACCGCCCGAGAGCTGGTCGACTCGTTTGAGGGCGGCGCCTTTGAGGCCGACGCGTTCGAGCATGCGTTCGCTTTTCTCTTCGCGCTCCGCACGCGTCATGCCGCGCCGCGCCAGGCCGTAGGCGACGTTCTCGCCGACATTCATCATCGGAAAGAGCGCCAACTGCTGGAATACCATGTTCACCGGGCGCCGATTCGGCGCAATTCCGCGCATGCTGGCGCCGCCGATGGCGATATCGCCTTCGTCCGGCGAGATGAACCCGGCGATCATTCTCAACAGCGTGGTCTTGCCGCATCCCGAAGGACCCAGGATCGAGAAGAAACTGCCACGCGTCACCTCGAAGGAAAGCGAGTCAACTGCGGTGTGGGTCGCGAAGCGCTTGACGACGCGCTCGGCCTTAAGGTCAGGTGTGCTCAATTGGCAGCCTTGACCCGATCGAGGACCTTGCCCTCCATCTCCTCGAGCCCGGAGGGAATGGCCGGATACCAATGGATGGTCTTCAGTACCGCGGGCGGGAACGCCTGCGCGAACTGTTCCTTCAGCTTCGGATTTATCAAAGGCTCGACATTGCGCGCCGCCGAGAAGCTGCCCACCGATTTGACCACGCGTGCGGCGTTCTCCGGCCTCATGGTGAAGTTGATCCAGGCATAGGCCGCCGCGTCGTTGCGACCGCGCGCCGGCAGCGCGAAGGTATCGAGCCAGCCCAATGCGCCGGACTTCGGAACGATGAATTGAATGTCGGGGTTTTCGCGGTTCAACGTCCAGCCTCCGGTGTCCCACATCATGGCCGCCACCACCTCCCCCGAACGGAAGCCGTTCAACAGCTGATCCTTGTTGTCGTAGAAAAACTTGAAGTTCGGCTTGCAGGCGATGAGCTTTGCGCCCACCTGGTCCATGAGCGCACCGTATGCCTTGGGGTCGTTGTAAAGCGCGAAAGGATCCTTGCCGAGCGCAAACGCGAATGCCATCAGAGTGGGGCGCCTCAGGCGGATCGAGGTCTTGCCCTTCAAGTCCGGGCGGCACAGATCCAGATAATCGGCGATCTTGGCGCGCTTGCTGTTGACTACGAGCCCGTCGGTTCCCCAAAGATAGGGCAGGGCATAGAGCTTGCCGTCGATCGTGGCATTTTTCTTGACGATCTCGAGCAGGTCCGGCTGCAACTCGTCCAGCTTCACCTTGGACAGATCGATGGGCTTGTAGATGCCGAATTCCCGCTGCACGGCGACCAGGCGGTCCTGCGAGGGCTGCGCAAGATCGTAGCCCGCGCCCCCGGTGGCCCGCAATTTCGAAATGATCTCTTCGTTGTTCGACAGGGTGACTTCGACGTCGATCCCCGTCTCCTTCTTGAAGGCCGCGATCAGGTCCGCAGGGACATAATCCGCCCAGGTCAGGATACGCAGCTTGTCGGCATGCGCGGAACCAAAGCTGAAAAGACATGCAAGCGCAAGAAAGGCGGCGGTCAGGCGTCTCATCCAATCTCTCCCTTGGGCAACACGCCTATCTTAACGTCAGTCCCGGGGGGTAAGGCTAGGGAATGACGGTGGTGAACAGATAGACCGCGAAAATGACCAGGAGGGCGACACCGTGGAGCATGATGGTCCGCCCGGTTCGCAGCGCCAAGGCGCTGACGAACAGCGACAGTATCAAAAGAACCGTGGATCTGACGTCGATGCCCAGCAGCAACGGCTGGCCGAGATACAAGGATACGAAGCTCACCGCGGGGATGGTGAGTCCGATGCTGGCCAGAGCCGAACCCAGGCCCAGATTGAGACTGGTTTGCAGTTGATTGCCGAGTGCCGCGCGCAGAGCCGCGAGCCCCTCGGGCAAAAGCACGATCGCCGCAATGATGACGCCTACCAGTGATTCGGGCGCCCCGGCCCGAGTGACCGCCGCCTCGAGGCTGGGTGCCAGTTTCTTCGCCAGCAGCACCACCGCGCACAGACACAGCATCAGCAGCACTGCGCTGATTGCGGCCAGCCGGTTGGGGGGCGGCGGCCCGGGGTGAGCCACCTCGTCGACGACAAAGAGCGCTCGATGCCTGGTCTGGGTGAAGACGAAGCCGCCGTAGATGACGAGCGATACGATGGCGACCAGCACCAGTTGGGCAGGCGTGTAAAAGGGCCCGGGAGCGCTCACCGTGTAGTTGGGAAATACGAGAGCCAGGATCACGATGGTGCCGAGCGCGACCAGCGCGGCGCCGGCGCCATCCAGACTGAAGCTCTGTTCACGATGGGCGATGCCTCCCAGCAGCAGGCTCAAGCCGAGGATACCGTTCAGGATGATCATGACTGCGGCGAACACTGTGTCGCGGGCCAGCGCTGTGGCCTCCGCGCCGCCCGCTATCATCAGCGAGACAACCAGGGCGACCTCGATCAGCGTCACCGCGAGAGCGAGGACCAGCGTGCCGTAAGGCTCGCCGATCCTGTGGGCTACCACTTCGGCGTGATGCACGGCCGCGAATACGCACGCGGCAAGCGTCAGCGCGACGAAGCCGACGAAAAGCCCTCCGCTCACATGCATGAAGGCGAGGGCGATCATCAGGCCGCCCGCCGCAGGCGCTAGAATGGTCCAAAGGGGCGGCCGGCTGTGCGAATCCATGGGATTGGGTTATAACCTGTCGGCGTACCGAAGATGAAGCTTCGCGGGGTTCAGTATGTCGCGATCAGACAAATCCGACTGGCGCACCCAAGGGGTGCGCGTCATCAGGAGCGACCAGCTTGACGGCAACACTCCGCAGACACCCGGAATGCAGCGTGCTGCGGCCGTCAGTTTCCAGCGCGTGGGTTCGCAGAAGCTCTGGGCGGGAACGGTGATCATCACGCCGAACGCCAAAACCGGCGCACATCATCACGGCGCATTGGAAAGCATCATCTATGTGGTGAAGGGCGCCGCGCGCATGCGCTGGGGCGACCGGCTGGAATTTGCCGCGCGCGCCGAACAGGGCGATTTCATCTTCGTGCCGCCCTACGTGCCGCATCAGGAAATCAACGCGCTGAGCGATACGCCCCTGGAATGCGTGCTGGTGCGCAGTGACAACGAGTCGGTGGTGGTCAACCTGCACATCGATGCCGCGGAACGGGTTGAGGAGGTCTACTGGGTCGACCCGATCCACGGCAAACCGATCTAACCTAAAGCGTCTTGTAGCTGTCGGTCTCGCGTTTCAAATTCTCGAGAAACGTCTTGAGTTCGACGGCGAGCGCATTGACGCGGGCCTTGCCCGCGGGCGACACCACGCGTCCGGGCACCTTGGCAAGATTCTCCTCCAACATCGCGGCGGCCTTGGGGCCGTCGGGCTCGCCGCCTTTGGGATCGACCAAGCCGAAGATGCGCGCCACCCCGATGGCACCCAGCCAATCGAGCGCATCCGCATCGTGGAGATACACAGCCTCGGGGGCCTTCGGGTCGCGGTAGTACATGTGGGTCTTTATGGCGGCCTGAACTGCCGGCAGCTTCTGCATCGGGAAGCCTGCGTCCTTCAACACCCCGGCCGCCGCCTCCGCGCCGACATCGGAGTGATCCTTCTTCTCATCCTCCCATGGCGCGAACGCAGCAATGTCGTGCAGGTAGGCCGCCGCATACAGCACCTCGTCGTCGAGCGTCACATGATCGGCGCCGGCCAATGCCTTGGCGAGGTCGTAATCACGTACATTGTGGGAGAATCCCCAGGCAGGCTGCTTGAAATGGGTCTTGGCGAAATCGCGGACCTTTGCGCGCCAATCCGGCGCATCGGCCGCGCCACTCGGCGCGCCGAGCCCGATGCACGCAAGAATGCTGAGGGCGCCCAGGGCGCGCCAAGATGTTGCCCGCATGGATCTCCCCTTCGTTATCGTGACGAGGTGAGTTTACGCTAATGCTTCGTGGACCAGACGGATTTGCGCTTGGGCCTCGGCGAGGAGTTCGCCGCAGTTGGCCGGCGTCATGCCGATGCTGATGAAGGCATTGGCGGCATGATTGCCGACGCTGCGCGGTTTCGGCATCAGCAGCGCATCGGCAAGTACGGTGCCGGCGATCAAGACATCGGTGAGGCTCGGCGTATGTCGCCAGCGGCGCTCGAAGTCGGTCTGATCGCCCACCGCGTCGCAGAGCTCTTGGGAGAATCCCCAGTTCTCCAGAACCGTCTTGCCTATGGAGGCGTGCCATCCCGCCACCATTTCGAGCCATGACACATCACCGCCCGCGACGCCGACGTTGCCCGTGACTGCACGGACCATGATGTACAGCTTGCCGATTCCGTGCAGCAGCCCGGTGAGAAACGCGACATCCGGATTGAGCTTGGTGCGCCGCGCGGTCAGCTGGCAGAGCGACGCCACGGTGATGCTGCGATTCCAGAGTTCGGTGAGCTGCGGCGTGATTGATTTGAGCACCGATTCGCTGCGGGCGGTCTGCATCGCATAGGCCATGGCGACCCCGTGCACCATCTGCTGGCCGAGGCGTGTAATGGCGGACTTGAGCTCCGCGACCGGCTTGCCCGAGGTATTGAAGGCTGCGGAGTTCGCCGTCTGCAGAATCTTTGCAGAGAGCAGTGGCTCGGCTCCGACGATGGTGACCACCCGCTCGGTCGTGGTCTTGGGATCGGCAAGCACGAGGCTGATGCGCAACACCACGTTGGGAAAGCAGGGCAGGTCGACCGTGCCGCGCGACACCTCGCTGGCGAGGTTGGTCAGGAACGCCAGCGCGGCTTCACGATCGAGCGCGTACGAGTCTGCGGGTGAACCCGATCGGTGATGGGGTGCCGCGCCGGCATTGGACATAATTCGGGTGCTTCCCTAGGGGACGGTTCCAGAGAATCGTCGGCGCCAAAGGGAATTTCTTGAGTTTACCGGCCGAAGGAATAGCCGACGGAGAGGATCAGCGCCTGCGGTCCGAAGCTGACGTGCGTGGTGCGGATGACACCTGCGGTGTCGGCCTTGAGGTCGCTCTTCACCTGGCTGATCGAATAGGACGCAAATGCGCTCCAGCGGGGAGCGAAGGCATAACTCAACCCGACGGTGCCCGCAGGTCCGACCGACGAAGTCAGCGAGATCTTGGTGGGACCTCCGCTCGCGGCATTGCCCGCGGGGGTCGAATCGCGATCGTAAAAATTGGTGTAGTTCACACCAAGGCCGATGTAGGGACGAAGCTTGGTGTTGTCGTCGAAGAATTTGTAATTGAAGAGCAGCGTCGGGGAGAACCAGCGCGCGGTGGAAATCACCTGGCCGTTGTAGGCAACCGAACCCAAGGTGGCCGGCCCAGAGCCCTCGGTCTTGGTTTTCGGCGGCCAGCCGAGCGCCAATTCCACCTCGAACGAGCTGTTGAGGCGACGCACATAGGCGAAGTAGGCAGTCTCTACGTTGTCGACCTTGATGTTGGTGCCGGAGGGAACGTACGGCCCGGACAGATCGTCGGCGTGGGCATGAAAGAACACGGTGTAGGAGCCGACGCGCACGGTGTTGTTCGGCATGTCGTCGGCAGACGCGCACACGCAAGACAGCGCCGTGAGCGGCAGAGCGGCGAGGGAGGCGAAGTGGGTTCTGTTCATGGCACCGATCTCGTCAAAGTTGGCTGAAGAACGTGCGCGCGGCCAAAGTGCAGAACGGCGCCACCGCGCCGTGATAGCCCTCCGTCACGTCGAGCTCCGCCGCCGCCGGGGACAGTCCGCCGCCCGCGGCGGATTCCAGATATGCGACCTGCTGCGCTTCGCTCGCCTGAAATGCCGCTTGAATCGGCGCGAACGGACCGGCGGGCGTCGCGCCCACGTCCAGCACGGTCACGACGCCCGTGGGCAGGCTCTTCCAAAACTGAGCCATCACCTCTGTGTTCACCTTGAAGAAAACCGTCGGGTCGCCGCTGCCGCCGCAAAGGAGCGTCGGCGAATCGGGTGCCCAGGCACTGCGCAGGTCGTTGATGTAGAAATCCTGCCGTAGTCCTTGCTGCGGCTCGGCGGCCGCACGTCCCACCGTCGAGGTCGCGGCCGGAACGGCCCCGTCCGGATCGGTCGCCGCATCGATGGCGTAGGCCACGCGGTAGGAGTTGTTGATGAGATAGGGATTGCCGAATCCGGCCTGGAACAGCGGCGTGTCCGGATTCGTCGGATCGTTTGGGATTTGCAGCGCCGCCGTCAGCATCGCGGAAAGCGTCTGGCTGCCCGGTACCGACACCACGGGTGTGGCGCTGTCGAACTCCGCAGTCTGCGGCAGCAAGCCGCTTGTATACAAGGTTGCCAGCGGCGTCGCGCTCGGCAGCAGGGTTTCGATGCCGCTTGAATAGGTGGCCGAGTACAGATCACCCGGCGTGTTGTAGACATTGCCGTAGGCTTTTTGAAAGCTGGTGGTCAGCAGCGGCGAGAATTCGGTGGAACCGAGGTTCACCTGGCCGAAGAAGATGGCATCGCCGAACGCCTCGAGCGCATAGGGACCCGACATGGGCGCCGCGCCGGTGACCGTCATGTGCGAGGCGATCATCGCGCGTTGAGTGGCCATGGCGACATGGCCGCCTTCGGAATATCCCGTCACGAACAGCTTGCCCGAATCCGACGCGGCGGAGGACATCGTGTTCGGCAAGGCGGTGCGGGCTGCTGCGAGGATGTCCATCATCTCGCCCGACTGCTGAACGGCGTTCAGGAACGGATGGTAGCCCAAAGTCGAGATGTCGTAGCCGGCATAATTCGGCGCCACGACGATGTAGCCCTGCGCTGCAAACATGGCGGCAATCAACACGCCCTCGGTATTGCTCGCTTTGGTGATGTCTGCGAGGTTGAGTGTCTTGTCCGTATTTGTGCCGTGCGCGTAGAGCACGATGGGCCTCGGGCCGGAGCAGGTTGCCCCGCTGCCGGTGGGCACCATCAGGGCGCCGGAGGATTCGGTGGTTTCACCCGCGCCGCCCAAGGTCCAGAAACGCAAGTAGTAGAAATCGACCCCACACTGAGGGTCGCTGGCGAGCTGCAACAGCGCTGCGCCGGTAGTGGTGGCTGAGAGCTGCGCTTTGAGCGTCGCGGCGTCTACCGAGGCGATTCGGAACGGAGGATTTTCCGACAGCGTGCCATGCGCGGTAGAGGTGGCGGGCGAGGAGGTTTGAGAGCTCGATCCGCACGCAGCCAACGCGAAGACTGCCGACAGACTCAAGATTCGTATTTGCTGGAACATGGCCATCCCCCGACCGTTCTGCAGAACCGAAGGCCGCGGAGTCTACGCGTTTGGGCGGCCCACGGTATCCGTGGGTGTCCTACACGCCTTTTTCCGGCGAGGGGTCCGCGAAGTTCATCGACGACGCTGATCGCGATCACCTGAAGGACGGTCGCGTGGATGTCGAATGCCTGCACGCCTGTCGGTCGGGCAGGCGTTCCTGCGAGGACGACGAGAGGTTGGCGCCGAATCTTGCTACGGGTTGCCTTGCACGACGCACCGAGCCGGTGGCTCACCGCCGCCCCGAACTGCATTCGAACTGTGCCGTCTGAGCCGGGGCTGGAATCCGGCCAACAGCGGCTCCTCCGAGGCCCGTCACACTTTGGCCGGCACTTCACTCAACTCCTACAAAAGACTGTGCGGCGCATACCGGTCATCTCACAAAGCATCCCAGATACTTCGCCTAACTTATTAATCGAACGAATAATTATGTCGAATTGCCCAGCGCGGGATTGTTGTCTGGCATTGCACTCCCGAGCCTGACATGACACGACGCGAGTGGATGCAAACGAGTCTGAAGCGACCCGTCTGGCTATCGGTAGCCGGCGCGTTGTTCCTCGGGGTCGTCCTGGTGCTGATGTTGAGCGAGCATGGTTGGCGCGAGCGGGCCGCCCACCTCGCCGAGGACAATTCCCGCCTTCGAGCCGAAAGTCTGTCTACAGCCCTCGAGGCGGAGGCGCTGCGTTTCGAGGAGCGCTCGCAAGAGCTTGCGAGCATCGATGCAGTCGCGCAGTTCGTGGCCGATCGACCCGATCATCCGTTGCCGGACACGCGCCCTGGGGTCGACGGTTTCCTATTGCTCGATGCGGCGCAGTCGTTGCGCTGGAGCGCGGCCCTTACGCAGGGGATTTGGAAGGAGAGCACTCCTGATGCATTGCTGCTGAAATTCCTGCAAGCCCATGCGCCTTCTGCCGACTCCGGACAGCGGGTGAGCGGATTCGAGGGCGATCGCTGGATCGCGCTGGTTCCCGTCGCCTCGCATCCCGCCGGCGCCGATGCATGGCTGCTGACTTTTCATCGGGTACCTGAGTCCATACTCGGCGCGTATCACGCGCACTCGGTGGCGGTCGGCACCGCGGGTGCGCGCGTCGCGCTCCTGCGTGACGCGAGCGGCAAACCGCTTGCCGCGTTTGAGGTCGATATCGCGTCCGCCGGCGGCGGCAGCGCTCTGCTGTTGTATCTATTGTTGGTCGTGGGCCTGCTCGCAGGCGTCGGCATCGCCGCCGCCTTCGTTCTACATCGCTACGTGCGCCAGCAGCAGTCGGTGGATGGGCGCTACAAGGCGCTTATCGATCAGGCCAACGACGGCATCGTGATCGTCGATGCCGAGACTCAAAAGCTGCTGTACGCCAATCCCGCGCTCTTGAGCCGGCTCGAGTACACCAACGAAGAGGCTGCTCGTTTGAGCCTGCTGGACATATTCGCCGACCCCGAGGCCAGCGCCGAGAATCTGTTGGCGCGCCTCAAGGACGCCTCCTCGCGCATGGCGCTGAATCTGCAGCAGCGCGCCAAGAGCGGAGTGCTGATCGACACGGAAGTGCGCTGCAGCGCGCTGGATGTCGACGGGCGCGATGTCTTCGCCTATGTCACCCACGATGTGTCCTTGCGCCGCAAGGCCGAGCAGCAGCTGATCGAGAATCAGCAAAGACTCGACAAGATGGCGCATCACGACCAGCTCACCGGATTGCCGAACCGTCACTACTTGACCGCGTTCCTGCCGCAAGCCATCGGCGAGGCAAAGGCCGCGGGCGCCATGCTCGGCGTGGTGTTTCTCGACCTCGACCGCTTCAAGCACATCAACGACACTCGCGGGCACGAGACCGGCGACAAGCTGCTGCAGGAAGTGGCGGCGCGGTTGCGTGGTTGCGTGCGCGAGTCGGACGTGGTGATCCGCATGGGCGGCGATGAGTTCGTGGTGGTGTTCCGCAACGTCAAAAGCTACGACGAGGTGACGCAGGGCGCGGGCCGGATCGTTGAGAGCCTGAACAGCCCCATCATCATCGACCAGCATCCGTTGCAGACCACCGGCAGCGTGGGTGTGAGCCTTTACCCGCGCGACGGAGCGGACATGGTCGAACTCCTGAAGCACTCCGACACCGCCATGTATCAGGCCAAGGACCGCGGCCGCAACAATGTGCAGATGTTCAGCCAGGTGATGAACAAAAAACTGAAGCAGCGGGTCGCCGTCGAGGCCTCGCTGCGGGAAGCCCTGCGGCTAAAGCAGCTCGACGTGCATTATCAGCCCTTCGTCGGCTTGGCCACCCGCAAGGTGGTTGGCCTGGAGGCGCTGATCCGCTGGAATCATCCCATCCACGGGTTCATCCCGCCCGACCAGTTCATCCCGGTGGCTGAAGAAACCGGCCTGATCGTGCCGATGGGCAATTTCGTCATACAGCGTGCGCTCCAGACCATGGCGGCCTGGCGCAAGGTCGGCGCGACGCTGGTGCCGATGTCGATAAATGTCGCACCTGCGCAGCTACAGCGAGGTGAGCTGCAGGCCACGCTCGCCGCCCTGCTCAAGGCCCATTCCATCAAGCCGTCGCTCATTCAACTGGAGATGACGGAGCGGGCGATTTTCGACTCGCGCTCGCCGTCCGGCGAGAGCCGCCAGGACTCCATGGCGAAACTGCGCGATCTTGGCATCAAGATCGCGATCGATGACTTCGGCACCGGTTATTCGAGCTTGAGCTACCTCAAGAACTGGCGCGTCGATGCGCTGAAGATCGACCGCAGCTTCGTACGCGACTTGGTCACCGACTCAAGCGACCTTGCGATCGTCAGCGCCATCATCGCGATAGCCAAGCATCTGCAGATTCAGGTCATTGCCGAGGGTATTGAGGCCTACCAGCAGTCGGAAATCCTGCGGCGCCTGGGTTGCAGCGTCGGTCAGGGGTTCCTATTCGCCCGTCCGATGACGGCCAGCGACGTGCTCAAGGTGCTGCGCGACAACGTCGAGCCGGCCAAGGCGGAAGAGGAAGACATGCTGGCCGCCTTCAGCGCGGGCGGATCCTGAGCCCGCTGTCGGGATCGAACAGCAGCAAGTCCGCGGGCGCGACGGCCATCCCGATCGGGCCGTTGACCCGGGCATCGAGGCGCTCGGCGGTGAAAGCCTTGAGGCGGTGACCAAAAAATCTGAGGTGCAGCACCATCCCGAGGCCGGTCGGCTCGATCAGTTCGATGTGACCCGGCAGGCCGAGCGAAGAATCCGCCAACTCGATGCGCTCCGGCCGCACCCCGACCACCACTCGTCGATCTTCCCGCAGCTGCACTTGCTGCCTGATCTTGCCGAAACGTTCGCGCCCCAGCATGACAGCTATGCCATCCGATTCCTCGACCAGCGTCGCGTCCAGAAAGTTCATGGCCGGCGAGCCGATGAATCCCGCCACGAAGAGATTCGCCGGATCGTCGTACAGCTCGGACGGTGCACCAATCTGTTGCGCAATGCCGTCCTTCATGGCAACGATGCGATCAGCCATGGTCAGCGCTTCGATCTGGTCGTGGGTGACGTAAATGGAGGTGGTGCCGAGATCGCGCTGCAGTTTGCGGATTTCGTAGCGCATCTGCTCGCGCAGGCGTGCATCCAGATTCGACAGAGGTTCATCGAAGAGAAACGCCTTCGGCTCCCGCACCAGCGCCCGTCCCATAGCCACCCTCTGGCGCTGGCCGCCGGACAGGGCACGCGGCTTGCGCTCCAGCAGTTCCTGAATGCCGAGCTTTTCGCTGGCGGCGCGCACCGAGGCATCGATGATCTGCGGCGGCACGTCGCGCAACTTCAAACTGAAGCTCATGTTCTCGCGCACCGTCATGTGCGGATACAACGCATAGGACTGAAATACCATGGCGACATCGCGGTCCTTCGGCGCAAGGTCGTTGACCAGGCGCTCGCCGATGTGGATTTCACCGGCACTCGGCTCCTCCAGGCCCGCGATCAGGCGCAGCAATGTCGACTTTCCGCAACCCGATGGTCCTACCAGTACCACGAATTCGCCGTTGGCGATGTGCAGGTCCACCCCGCGCAACACCTCCACGTTGCCGTAGTTCTTCGATAGCCCCGTGATTCGAATCGCGGCCAAAAAACTCACCCCTTCATGGCGCCGGCCGTGAGACCCTGCACCAGGTAGCGCTGCATGAATACGAAGAAAACGCATACTGGCACGAGCGCCAGCACTCCCGCAGCCATCATTTGACCGAAATCGACCGAAAATTTCGAAACGAACGACAGCAATCCGACCGGGAAGGTGCTCGCGTCGCTGGAAGAATTGAGCATCAGCGCGAACAGTAATTCGCTCCAGGCCGCCGTGAACACGAACCCCATGGTTGCCGCCAGTCCGGGCAGCGTCAGGGGCATCACGACGCGCCATGCCGCTCCAAAGCGCGTCGCGCCGTCCAGCATCGCGGCTTCTTCCAGGTCCTTGGGTACCGCATCGATGAAGGTCTGCATGAGGAAACTGGCGAAAGGCACATTGAAGGCGCTGTAAACGACAATGAGCCCGGTGAGCGAATTGGTGAGCCCCAAGGGGCTAAGCATCTTGAAAATCGGCGCGATGATCATCACCAGCGGAAACATCTGCGTGACGAGCATCATGCCGACGATCCACGCCTTGCCGCGGAATTGGAAGCGCGAAAAACCGTAGCCTGCCGAACTCGCGAACAGCGCCACGACGAGCGAGGTGGCCACCGACACGATGACACTATTGCGAAAGTAAAGCGGGAACTGGGTGTGCGAAAGCACCGAGGCGTAATGCTCGAAGCTTAATTGCGAAGGCAGCAGCCGTACGCCCTCGCTATAGAGCAGGTTGTTGGGCGTCAGTGAGACCTTCAGCAGCCAAAACAACGGAAACAGCGCGAACAGCAGGTAAGCGCTGATCAGCGCGTAATGCCGGATCCAGTAGCTGCGGCCCTTCCGGTGCATGAAATTAGAACCGCCTCACTATCAGATGTCGGATTCCAAGGAGTGCTGCGGCGAAAAGAAGCAGCAGCGCCAGCAGCACGGTAGCCACCGTGGAGGCATAGCCGAAGTCGAGTCGCTGGAACGCCTGGGTAAAGACGTAGCTGGCGAGAGTCTGCGTCGAATCGGCCGGTCCGCCTTTGGTCATGGCGACGATCAGATCCGCGAAATTCGCAATCCATACGGTGCGCAGCAGAATCGTGATCGCGATCGTCGGTGCCAGATAAGGCAGGGTGATATTGCGAAACTGCTGGCGTTCGTCCGCTCCGTCGATGGCCGCCGCCTCGTAGAAATCGACCGGAATCGACTGCAGGGCCGCCAGCAGGGTAATGGCAAAAAACGGGACGCCCCACCAGACGTTGGCCACGATGGGGCCCCAGAGCGCATGTGTTGGACTCGAAAGCAAATTCTCGGCGGTGGCGGTCAGGTGCAACGCCTTGGCGACATGCGGAATCGGCCCAACCACCGGATTGAAGAGCCACGCCCAGTCCAGGCCGGACAAGAAGCTCGGCACTGCCCAGGGAAGGAAGACGAGTACCTGTATCAGTCGCCTGCCGCGGAACTTCCGCTGCAGCAGCAGTGCCAGACCCAGGCCCAAGCCAAACTGCAGCGACACCGAGGCCAGGGTCCACACAATGGTGTTTCGCAATGCGCCCCAGAACGAGTCATCGTTCCAAAGATCCACGAAATGCGACCACCCCACGAAGTCACCGCTGTTGGGGTCGAGCAGAGTGATGTCATGGAACGCATAGCTGATCCCGCCGATCAGCGGCACCAGCATGATGGCGCACAGCAGCAGTACGGCCGGCATGGTGCAAAGGTATGGCGATGCCGCGATCCATTGCCGCCGGCGGTTCATTTTCCGCCGGCCTGCTTCTGCTTGGCCTTGGTGAGATACGCGGCCCACTGGGTAGCCATCTGCTGCGCGGAGATTTGTCCGAGCAGCGCCTGCTGTCCGGTTTTGACGACCAAGGAATCGGCAAAAAAGGCAAAGCCCGGCAGGCTCGTCGGCATGAGGGTGGGAACCTCGTCCGGATCCGCAAGCTCATCGAGCCAGCCCTTCAGTTGCGGGCTGGCATACACGGGTGACTTCTCGGCCGTTTTGTACACCGGCAGCGCACCCACACGCTGGTTCCAGACGAGATTCGCCGCCGGATCATCGAGTGCCTGGATCAACTTCCAATCGAGGTCCTTGTGCGTGCTGCCCTTGAATATCGACCAGCCTGCGTAGCCCACGGTCGGGAAGCCCTTGCCCGCCGGTCCTTTGGGAAACGGCGCGACGCCGAATTGATCGGCCTTCATTCGTTGAGCAATGGCGATCAGCGCGTCCGAGTCTTGATCTACCATGGCGCAGGTCCCTGAATAGAACCCTGCAACTACCTCGTTGAAACCCCAATTGACGCTGTCCTTGGGCGCAAGGCCATCCTTGTACAACTCGATCAGATAGCTTGCGCCCTTCACCCAGCCCGGCTCGGTGAACGTGGACTTGTCGTCCGCGCCGAAGAAGCGGTTGTTGCCGGCCATCGTCGCACCGAACATCACCCAGGCATTGAGCCCACCGGGTCCACCGCGCAGGCAGTAGCCATACTTGCCAGGGATTGCGGAGATTTTTTTGGCAACCTCGCGAAATTCGTCGAGCGTCTTGGGCGGCGTCTTGATGCCCGCCTGGGCGAAGACGCTCTTGTTGTACAGCATGGCGCGCAGATACAACCCGTACGGAATCAGGTACGCCGTGTTATCCACGGCTCGTGCCATCTCCAATGCCCGGGCGTCGAATCCCGCCGTGGCGGGCCATTTCGCCAGGTAGGGCTCGAGATTTTCCAGCCGGCCGCTCTTGGCATAGAGCGACAGCCAACGATCGGGTATCTCCGCGACATCGGGGATGTCGCCTCCCGCCACCATCGTGGCGAGTTTCTCGAACGCCGAGCTCCAGGCGAGCGAGATGATTTCGACGTGCGTGCCGGGGTTTTGCTTTTCGAAATTTGCTACCAGCGACTTCAAGGTCTCGGTGCGTTCGGGACTTGAGAGCACTTCCAGCAGCTTGACCGTGGTGTCGGCACGTGCAGCGGGGAAGGGCAGCAGCGCCGTTAGGGCGAAAGCCAGGAATCTCCTTTTCATTTGGCTGCCTTCGTGAGCGCCTGCACGAGATCCGACCACAGAACTTCGGTCCCTTCGAGTCCGATGTTGAGCCGCACCATCCGCGGCGAAACGTTGAAGTCCACCGCCGAATTGGGGCCCGCCGCCTGGCCACGCGCCACCAGCGCCGGCACCACCAGGCTCTCGTGCCCACCCCAGGAGACGCCGAGCTGGAAAAGTTGCAGGGCGTCGCAAAGCCGCGGTACATCGATGGTTTCATCCACCTCGAATGAAAACAGTCCCGATGTTCCGGTCAGGCCGGGCGGCAGCTGGCCGCGCAAGGCCGGATGGTGCACCTTGCAAACATGCGCCTGGGCCGACAGGCGGCGGGCGATTTCGAGCGCCGAGGTTTCATGCGTCAACATGCGCGCTGCCAGCGTGCGCAAACCCCGCAGCAGCAGCCAGGCTTCGAACGGTGCTAGCTTGGCCCCGAGATAGGGGCAGATGCCGCGGCGAATCTGCGAGGTCAAATCCAGCCGTCCGGCGACCGCTCCGGCAACCGTGTCGCTGTGGCCGCCGATGTACTTGGAGGCCGAATGCAGCACCATGTCTACTCCCAGCGTAATGGGCCGCTGGAATATCGGTGTCGCCCAGGAGTTGTCGATGATGGACAACACCGAATGTTTACGGGCGAGCGAAGCGAGGGCGCTGACGCTGAGCGCTTCCATGGTCCAGCTGGTCGGGCTTTCCAGGTAGAGGAGCTTGGCGCCCGCGAGCGCCGCGTCCACCGCCGCCAGGTTGTTGCCGTCCACGTAGCTCACCGTGACCTCGAGCTTGCGCAGCAGAGTTTCGAAGAATCGATAGGCATCGGGATAGACATGACGCACGCACACGATGCGGTCTCCCGGCTGGACGAACGCCAATACCGTTCCAGAAATCGCCGCCATGCCGCTCGGAAATCCAATGGCATCGTCGGCTCGTTCCAGCGCGGCTATCTTGCGCTCGAAGGCGGTGACGCTCGGATTGGTGGTGCGTGAATACACATTGCGGCTGCGCTTACCGGCAAACGTATCCGCCATTTCAGCGAAGTCCTCGAACGTGAACAGCGAGGTTTGCGCGATCGCGGGTACTACCGCGCCGTCGGCGTAGGCCTCGGGGTCATGGGCCAGCAGCCGCTGGGAGATTTCGATCGCTTCCTCGCGAGTTTCCAGATTCAACTAGCATTCTCCTGCAGTTCGCCTTCCCACTTCGCCACCAGACAAGAAGCAACTACGTTGCCGATCAGATTGGTGGCGGTTCGCCCCATGTCGAGCAGATGATCGACCGCCACGATAAATACCAGCCCTTGCTCTGGCAATCCAAAGTAGGCGAGGGAGCCGGCGACTATCACCAGCGACACCCGTGGCACGCCCGCCACACCTTTGCTGGTGATCATCAATACGAGCACCATTAGAAGCTGTTGCTGAATGCTGAATTCCACCCGGTAGATCTGCGCGATGAACAGCATGGCGAAGGTGCAGTACATGGCGGCGCCGTCCAGGTTGAAGGAGTACCCCATCGGCAGGACAAACGCCGCAATTTTCGGCGACACGCCGAAGTCCTCCAAACTTTTGAGGGTTTGCGGATAAGCGGCCTCGGAACTTGCTGTAGAGAAGGCGAGCAGCAACGGCGCACGCACCGCTTTCGCCAGCAACAACATGCGTGGACCGATGCCAAGAAAAAGAAAGACAGCCAGCAGCGACCACAGGATGAGAAGTCCCAAATAGAAGACAGCAATGAATTTTGCGAACGTTGCCAAAACGCCTGCGCCTTGGGTGAGCACCGTAGCTGCAAGGGCCGCGAACACCGCCAATGGGGCCAGAGCCATGATGTAGCTGGTCATTCGCAACACCGCGCTGGCCGCTTGCTCTATGAGCTGAATCAGAGCCTCGGTTTTCGGTTTGAGCGCTGCAACCCCCGTACCGAATAGCAGTGAAAAGACGACTACCTGCAATATCTCGTTCTTGGCCATGGCTTGGACGATGGAGTCCGGTATCACGTGTTCTAGCATGTCCTTGAACTGCAATTTGGCGGCAAGCGGCAGCTCGCCGCTGAGCGTCGGGGGCGCCATGCCGAGCCCGGGCTTGAATGTTTGGACCAGAAACAGCCCGATGGTCATGGAGATCAGCGTAGCCGCGATGAACCAACCGATGCTCCGAGCCCCGACGCGCGCGATGGCGGCGCCGCCGTCCATTCGAGCTACGCCCGCCGTGAGGGTGCAAAATACCAGTGGCGCGATGATCATCTTGATCAGACGCAGAAATGCGGTGGTGATGAGCGCTAGAATGTCCGCCGCCTGTGCCGCCTGCTGCGCATCCAGCCAGTCGTGCAGCGCCAGGCCGCAGAGGGGTCCGCAGACCATGGCGAGAGCGATGAAGAGGGTCAGGCGGGATTTCATGTCGTATTTTTACCATAGAGACTATGGCCATCGATAAATCCGACCAAAGTGTACTCACCTTGGATGCGATTCGCGCCGCGCACGCACGAATCCGCGACAAGATCCACCGCACTCCGCTATTGAGCAGTGCCACCCTGAACGAAATGACCGGCAAGCGGCTGCTGTTTAAGTGCGAGAACCTGCAGAAGGTTGGGGCGTTCAAGGCGCGCGGTGCGACCAACGCGGTATTCCTGCTCTCTGACCAGGAAGCCGCGCGTGGGGTCGTCACGCATTCCTCGGGGAATCATGCCGCAGCACTGGCGCGTGCCGCCAAATTGCGCGGCATTCCAGCCTATATCGTGATGCCTCGAAACGCTCCAGCCGCGAAGCAAGCCGCAGTTCGGCGTTATGGGGGCGAGGTGGTCCTGTGCGAGCCGACCCTGGCCTCCCGGGAGGCGACAGCGCGCGAGATGCTGGAGAAGACAGGCGCGGCGTTCATCCATCCCTACGACGACTTGCGGGTGATGGCCGGGCAGGGCACCAGCGCGTTGGAGATGCTGGAAGATGCGCCGGAACTGGAGGCCATTCTCTGCCCGGTGGGGGGCGGCGGCCATTTGGGCGGAGTGGCCGTGGCGGCCAAATCCCTGAAACCGGGCATAAAGGTTTTCGGTGCGGAACCTGCGGGCGCAGATGACGCCGCCCGCTCGTTCCGGGCGCGCGAGATTCAACCGCTCGGTGAACCGCGGACCGTCGCGGACGGTCTGCGAACTTCGCTGGGCAGCAAACCGTTCGCCGAGATCATGCGGTACGTGGACGGTATCGTGGTCGCCAACGACGAACTCATTTTGCGAGCCACCCGGATGCTGTGGGAGATCCTCAAGTTGGTGGTGGAGCCGTCGGGCTCCCTGGGTCTGGCCTGTCTCCTGGACGGCGCTATACCAGCGCGCGAGATTCTGCCGGAGCGCATTGGCATCATCCTCACCGGCGGCAATCTCGATCTTGATCGGGTCCCGTGGCAATCCCAGAGCTAATCGATCAGGAGCGGACTCATCGCGTGCTCTTCCGCAATGCTGCCCGCCAGCGTCAGGTTCTTCACGTGCATTTCGGAGTCGCACAGCCACAAGGGCTCTTTCGGCAGGGCGGCGTCCCGAAGAAATGCCCGCAGGCAGGCGTTGGTGATTTGGACGGAATCGAAGGGTGTGCCGTGCCGCGAGCCTCGCACTACCACGATATTTCCGTGAAGCTGACGGGCGAGTTCGATCTTCTCTTGAAGCGGTGTGAAATCGTTCTCCGCGGCGACTACCAGCACCTTGCTGCGCACCAGGTGCAGGCGGTCGAGTATGGCCCAATGCGCGAGAGCGAATCCCATGCCGAGATAGTTGGTCGCGGGGATCGCGGCAAGCGCCTTGGCGGCATGCTCCCTGAGGGCGCGCTGCCAGCTCTGCGGAAATAGCCGCGTTGCCATGAGATAGGCCGCGCGCGGCATGCCGATGAGCTGCACCAGGCTTGCTGCGAGATAGGTTTCAAGCCATTTGCGCAGCGTATGCGGCCGGTAGGTGGCCAAGCTATTAATAAGGGCCAACCGTGGCACGTTCTGCGGCTGCGCCGCCGCCATTTCGAGGGCGACGGCGCCCCCGAGAGAGAATCCCACGAGGTTTACCTTGGAAATGCCGAGGTGTTCGAGAAGTTGCCATAATAATCTGGCATAGGCCTCGATCCTGTAGCCATCGGAAGGCGGCGGGCTGTGTCCGCAACCGGGAAGATCCGGAACGATTACCCGATATTTCTTCTCGAGCGCCGCAACCTGAAATGCCCAATCGGCGCCGCTGCAACCTAAGCCGTGGATTAGTAGGATGGCCTCGCCTTGGCCGCGCTGTAGATAATGAATCGTCTGTCCATCATTGTTATAGAACGCCATCTGACCGACCTCGAAATCTGTTCTGTTCTGTAGTCTTCAGACAGTATTTTCCAGATTGACGTCGCGAATGTCTTGTCCGAAGGCCTCCATGCTATCGAACGGCAATGGCCGAATCATGCTGTAGGTCCGACCTGTCAGCGAACACTGACAGTCAGATACACCTTTCTCCGGCCTGTCCGCTTAGATTCATGGCTAAGAATAGCCCTGGATGCCGAGATACGCGGCGCTGCGGAATTCACGATGTCTCTGCCACGCTATGCGTCCCAAGGGGCGATTCGGTTTCTTGCGCGATATGTGCGCAAACGGTTCTTGAGCCACAGCATCGTACTCATCGCCGTGCTTGCAGCGGTGGGCTGCTCAATTGCCTCGCAGTACGCGGTGAAAAACCTCGTCGACGTGCTCGGTACTCCCGGGCACAACCCGCCGCCTTATGTGCTGTGGGGCGCGGTGGCGCTGCTGTTGTCCCTGGTCGCCGGCGACAATCTGCTATGGCGACTCGCCGGATGGGTGTCCACATATGCATTCGTCGCGGTGGGCGGTGACATACGGCTGGATCTGTTCAATCACCTCTCGGGGCAGGGCACGCGCTATTTCGTAGATCAGTTCCCCGGCGCGCTCGCCGGCCGGATCACGGTGGCCGCCAACGCTGCGTGGACCATCGAAAGCTCGGGCACTTGGACGACGATTCCCCCGGGCGCCGCGGTCATCGGCAGCATCATCGTGCTCGGCACCATCAACTGGTACTTGACGCTCGTCCTGCTCGTGGTCGTCGGCGGGTTGGGGGTGTCCATCGGTTGGTTGGCGGCAAACGGTCGCCACCTGCACCAGAGCTTTGCCGGTCAGGCGGCGCACGTCAGCGGCGATCTCACCGACGTCGTCAGCAACATCGGCTTGGTGCGCGCCTTCGGCGCCGCGCAGCGCGAGCAGGAGCGCCTCGGCAATAAAATCCGCGAAGAGATGCGCGCGCAGCAAGCGAGTCTGCGCTCACTGGAGCGACTGCGGCTTTTTCACGCGGTGACGGTATTCGTGGTCACCGCCGGCGTGCTGGTGTGGTCGGTCCAGCTGTGGCGCCTTGGCAGGATTTCGACGGGCGATGTAGTACTCACGACGACGCTGGGTTTCACGGTGTTGCATGCATCACGGGATTTCGCCATGGCTCTTGTCGATATGGTGCAGCAGGTGGCGAAGTTGAACGAGGCGGTGCAGGTACTCGGGCTGCCACACGAGATGCAGGACGCCAGCGACGCGACTCCGCTTAGGGTGAAGGGCGGCAACATATCTTTCAACCGAGTGTCGTTCAGCTATCCAAGCGGCCAGCCGGTGCTGAAGAACTTCGATCTGCAGGTGCCGGCCGGACAAAAAGTCGGCCTGGTGGGACGCTCCGGTGCCGGCAAGTCGACGATCTTTGCACTGGTGCAGCGACTCTACGATCCGGATGCCGGCGTGGTAGACATCGATGGCCAGGACATCCGCCTTGTCACTCAGGAGAGCCTGCGGCAGTCGATAGCCGTCGTGCAGCAGGACATCTCGCTGTTCCACCGTTCCCTGCTTGAGAATTTGCGCTACGGCCGCCCCGATGCCACCGACGAGGAAGTGTTCCAGGCCGTGGAAGCCGCGCGCTGCACCGAGTTCATTCATCGCCTGCCCGACGGCTACGAGACCATGGTGGGCGAGCGCGGCATGAAACTCTCCGGCGGGCAGCGGCAACGGCTGGCCATCGCACGGGCATTCTTGATGAACGCGCCCATCGTATTGCTGGACGAAGCGACCTCGTCTCTCGATACCGAATCTGAACAATCCATCCAGGAGGCCCTCTCCCGGCTGTTCAAGGGTCGAACGGTCATCGCCATCGCACACCGGCTCTCGACCCTCGATTCATTCGATCGGATCGTGGTTCTCGACCGCGGGCGAATCATCGAGGACGGCCCTCCGCGGCGGCTGCTGCAAACCCGTGGCACCTACAGCCGCATGTATGGCAAGCAGGTTCGCGTCGGTGCGGAGCGCTTATGAAGCGTGTGGTCTTGCTTGCTGTTTGCCTGGCGCTCGCCGCCTGTCATGGCGCGCCGCCGCCGCAAGCGCCCATCGTAACCACCGATCGAGTAACCCAGGTACCACCGCAGCCCGAGGTGGATCAGGACAACGCACCGCCCGAGAATATTGAGGTCCCGAATACCGCGCTCGTCGAGACACCGCCTTGCATTCCCCCGGAGGAGAAGCCGAAGGCCACGCCGAAGCGCCATCATCTCCTGAGCCGCGCGACGACTCCGGAGCCCGTGCAGCAGCCGCCTCCCACGCCCTCGCAACCTGCGGTGAAACCCGTGCAGAACGTCTCTCTGCCGGTGCTTGGCAAGAAGGTGCGGGGGCGAGATGGCGACGATCTCGGACGGCTCGTCGATATTCTCGCGGACCCGCAGGGGCATGTGCGCCTCGCCATCATCGAGTTCGGCGGCTTTCTCGGCGTGGGCAACCGCCGCATCGCCGTGGATTGGTCGCTGCTCAAATTCCAGCCCAACGCGCCGGATGCGCCCGTGATTTTGGACGTGACGCGCGATGAGCTGCAGCACACACCCGAGTTCAAGGACAACGGCCAGCCGGTGGCACTGATGGCACCCCGGGCCGCAGCAGCCACTTCGGCAGCGCCCGCCGCACCTCCAGCGGACGTCAAGAAGTGAGCGCATGCAGAACAACGCCAAGATCCACTCGCCCCCCAACCACAAGGTGGCAGGCGCGGACTCCAAGGCGTTAGTGCAGGCGGGCGCTGACCTCGATTCGGGGTCGCCCCCGATACCGGGTGCCGGGCCCGGGTCCAAGGCTCCCGACAAACGTGCCGGCTTCGCGCTCGACTGGTTCAACCTCTTCGTCGCCAACATCCAAACCGGATTCGGGCCCTTCATCGCCGTGTATCTGGCCTCGCAAAGTTGGACGCAGACCGAGATCGGGCTCGCGCTCAGCATCGGCACTGTGTCGGCAATGGCGAGCCAGGTGCCAGCCGGCGCATTGGTCGACGCAATTCCCAATAAGACGCGCGTCGCCGCGTTCAGCGTGGTGTCGTTCACCGCCTGCGCGCTGATGTTTGCCATCTATCCTGTGCCGCTGTTCGTCTACATCGCGGAAATTCTTCACGGGCTGTCGAGCTGCACTCTCGGGCCCGCCACCGCTGCGATAAGTCTCGTCATCGCCGGACGATTCGGCATGGGTCTGCGTCTGGGACGCAATGCGCGATACGCGGCCATCGGCAACGGCGTCGGTGCCGCGCTGATGGGCGCGTGCGGCCAGTACGTATCGGAGCGTGCGGTTTTCTACTTGACGGCGATCCTTACGCTGCCGGCGCTGCTTGCGCTCATTCCATTGCGCAAGGTTGCGGTCGCAAAGGTGTCGAAACAGCCTGCCAAGAGCGGCGACAAGGACGGCCGGATCCTCGGGGTGCTGTCGAATCGTGGCATCGTCGTGTTCTGTTGTTGCGCGATGCTGTTCACGTTCGCCAATGCGCCACTCCTGATGCTGGTCAGCGGCGAAATGACCGCTCGCGTCGGCAATCCCAGCCTTTTGATCGCCGCGTGCATCGTGCTCCCGCAGATCATCGTGGCTCTGGCCTCGCCGGCGGTTGGCCGCTTCGCGGATACTCACGGGCGCCGGCTGGCACTTGCCATCGGCTTTTTTGCCCTGCCGCTGCGCGGGCTGACGTTCGCCTTTACCTCGAATCAATGGGCGGTCATCGCCGTACAGGCACTCGACGGCATTGGGGGCGCATGCTTCGGCGTACTGATGCCGCTGGTGGTCAGCGACATCGCCGGCCGCACCCGCCACTTCAATTTAGCCCTGGGTGTGGTCGGATTCGGCGTGGGCGTCGGCGGAACCCTGAGCACCCCCGCCGCGGGCTGGGTCGCGGACCATTTCGGGATTCGCGCTGCATTCTTCGGGCTGAGCGCCATCGGCGTGCTGGCCACGCTGGTGGCGGCATTCGTCATGCCCGAGACCCGGCCAGATCGTGATCGCGAAGAGGCGCTCGGCGCTCAGTAGCGAACCACCACTCCAATGTCGCCTTCACGCCGTGTCTGCGTCACGGCCACGTCTCTGCCATGCCGCTGTAGTAGCACGTCGGCCGACCCCCGCCGCAGTCGTAGGTTGCGCAGATGCAATTTATCCAGAAATTCCGGCAGGACGGGGCGAAAGAAACAGATTTCGTTTTCGGAGTCTTTTAGCTCGAGACCAAGCGATGCCTGCACCAAGGCCAGCACGGTCGCGCTCGCCCAGGCCTGCGGCGAGCACGCCACGGGGTATTGGGTCGGTGCGTTGTGCTGGCGCCGCATGAAGCCGCAGAACAGCTCCGGCAGGCGCCGGAGATCCATATAGGAGGCGGCGTCGAACAGCGCAGTGAAGATATGCGAAGTGGCCTGTTTGTGTCCGTAGCGCGCCAAGCCCAGCGCGATTAGACCGTTGTCGTGGGGCCAAACTGAGCCGTTGTGATACGACATGGGATTGTAGTGCGGCTCGGACAAGCCGATGGTTCGAATTCCCCAGCCGCTGAAGCAGCTCGGACTCAGCAGTGTCTGGGCGACACGAGCCGCGCGTTCGGGGTCTGCCATTCCGGTGAGCAGGACTTGTCCCGCATTCGAAGACACAACCCGGCATGGTTGTTTGGCCCCGTCGAGCGCAATGGCATAAGCGGAGAGTTCCTCGCACCAGAATTTTGACTCGAATGCTTGGCGCAGCGACTCCGACTGGGCGTCAAGCTTGCTCGCCAGCGGCTCGAAACCGAGGGCAGCCGCGAGCTTTGCGGCGTGACGCTTGGCGCCGTACACATAGGCCTGCACTTCGCACAAGGCAATCGGTCCTTCGGCGTACCTGCCGTCGCGATGAAACACCGCATCCTGTGAATCCTTCCAGCCTTGATTGGCGAGACCCTGCTTGGTTTGACGGTAGTACTCGACGAAACCGTCGCCGTCACGATCGCCGTAGGTGTCGATCCATGACAACGCGCCTTGAATGTTCGGCCATAGCTCGCGGATGGTCGCAAGATCGCCGGTCCGCGCGAAATATTCGCCTGCCAGCAGCACGAACAGCGGCGTTGAATCAACGCTTCCATAGTAGCGGCCGAAAGGCACCTCGTGCAGGTTGGCCATTTCGCCGTGGCGCATTTCGTGGAGGATCTTGCCGGGCTCGGCGTCGCGCTCCGGTTCTACGGCGGTGGCCTGGGTCGCGGCCAGGAATTTCAGAACCCCTTGAGCGATCAGGGGATCGGCCCACAAGGTCATCATGGCGGTGATGATGCCGTCGCGGCCGAAGGGGGTACTGAACCAGGGGGTCCCGGCATACGGATATGGACCGAACTTGGTGTCCGTAAGCAGCATGTATAAGTCGGAGACCGCACGACGCGCCACTTCATTGAACACGGTGTTGGAGCTGTCCATGCTTGCCGACCGTCCGCTTGACTCGTGCAGCGCGTGCCGCGCCAAACGCATGTGCCGGTAGAAGGTGCGGCCGTTCCATTGCATATCGCGAACTGGCAGGCCGACGCGAATGAAGATGCGCCGCACCTGATGGGGCTTAAGCGTCAATTCAAACGATGCGCGGGAGGTCGTCAGGTTGAGCGGTGCCGGCTCGAATTCAAGCGAGGTGAGCCGTTCCTCGTGATCGAGCCCAACATAGCGAAGCTGCACGGCGCGCTCATTCAACCGTGCTGCGGACGCCTGACCACGTCGCGCCCGGCGCTCGCCCCGGACTTCAAACAGGTCCGCAAAATCCGCTGCGAACTTCACCCCCACGCGAACGCGCATCACCCGCTCGCTGAAATTTCGCACCAGCAGGCGCTCGTAGCACGCGCCCTGCCATAGAAAGCGCAGACGATGCAGATGAATCTGCTCGCGGCGCAAAGCGATTTCATCGCCCACGAGAAGATCTGGATTGCTCAGATCGGCGCTGAACGCCGTGTTGTCGTCCTGAATCATCGAGCTCAGAAGCAGAGGGCGCGCCTCTTCAAGCAGCAATGCGAACTCCGACAGGATGCGGGTATCGCGCTGATACAGCCCTTCCGAACTGCCCGTCTCGCTGCCGATGTCGCCGCGATAATCGAACACCGCGAAGGTATCGCCGTGCTTGAGTGTTCGGGTGCGCCGCTCCTGCAGAGTCGCGTTCGCAGCGATATGGAACTGCGAGATCGGCACTTCTTCTTCACTGAGGTCTTTGGCAGCAGTAACTGAATTCACTTTGTGACTCCGAATCGCGACAAAAAATCTTCACACGTAAGAGTCTTCTGATGACACGACGTTCCCCGCGCGAGCTTCCGCATTGAAACCGAATCGCTTTAGATACATCAAGTCTTGTCGCGGTTCTACTAACTGGTGGGGAGTTCACGCATGAAGATTGCGCAAGTTGCACCGCTCATTGAAGCAGTGCCGCCGAAATTTTACGGAGGAACCGAGCGTGTCGTCGCTTATCTGACAGACGCATTGGTAGAACTCGGACACGAAGTCACGTTGTTTGCTTCTGGTGACAGCTCAACCAAGGCGAAGCTTGCGCCAATGTGGCCGCGTGCACTGCGGCTCGACCCCTCGGTACACGATCATTTCGCGCCCGTGTTCATCGAACTCGAGACGCTGGCGCGCCGGGCGCATGAATTCGATGTAATCCATTCGCACCTCGACTACTTCGCCTATCCGACGCTGCGGCTGCTCGGGGCCCCGGCGGTGACCACCCTGCACGGCAGACTCGATTTGCCGGAGTTGGCGCCCCTGTATGGGCGCTATGATGAGATCCCGGTGGTGTCCATTTCCGACTCGCAGCGCTCCCCGCTGCCCGCCGCGAACTACGTCGCCACGATTCATCACGGTCTGCCGCAGAATCTGCTGCAAGCCGGACCCGGTGGGGAATACCTGGCATTCCTCGGGCGCATTTCTCCGGAGAAGGCACCCGACGCCGCAATCCGTATCGCCGCCCAGAGCGGCATGCCGCTGAAGATCGCTGCGAAAGTGGACCGGGTGGACCAGGAATATTTCAAGTCCACTATCGAACCGTTGCTCAAGGGCGCGGACGTGGAGTTCATCGGCGAGATTGCGGAGCATCAGAAGAGCGAGTTCCTCGGGAACGCCGCGGCGCTCGTCTTTCCGATCGCCTGGCGCGAGCCCTTTGGTCTGGTGATGATCGAAGCCATGGCCTGCGGTACGCCTGTGGTGGCCTTCAACAACGGCTCGGTGCCGGAGGTTCTGGAGGACGGGGTCACCGGCTACATCGTCGACGGCGAACGCGAAGCGGTGGACGCGCTCCGCCACATACGCGGGCTCGATCGGCAGCGGATCCGCGCCGAGTTCGACCGCCGTTTCACGGCGCAGCACATGGCCCAGAACTACGTGAAACTCTACTCCCGATTGATCCGCAGCCGGGCGCAGCCGCCGGTGCTGGTTCCTGACGCACTGATGGCACAGCCTCTGTTCGGGAATGCGGCCGCCGGACTGGTCGGCGCTGCCGGACTGAACGCCACCGCCGATGCATAAGTAAAAATTCCCCGCCCGCGCCGGGCGCCTCGCGCAATTGCTGCTAGCATTGCGCGTTGCTTGGTGCGCATGGCGCAGGGGGAAAGCATTGAGCTGGCGTGGCTGGGCGGCATTCGCCGCTCTCGGCATCATCTGGGGATTGCCGTATTTCTTCATCAAGGTCGCGGTACAAGATGTGCCGCCGTTCGTCATCGCCTTCTGCCGGATCGCACTCGCGGCGCTGATTCTTCTGCCGATCGCGGCGCGCCGCGGGGCTTTGCGCGGAATTGCGGGACACAAGTGGGCGCTGTTTTCATTCGCGATGGTGGAGTTCGCGATACCGTTCTCACTGATCACGATCGGAGAGCGTTGGATCGCATCCTCGGTCACGGGCATTTTGATCGCCATGGTGCCGATGTCGACCGCGCTGATGCAGCCGCTGTTCGGCATTCACGAGAAATTGGGCGCCCTGCGCCTCGCCGGCATGGTGCTGGGATTTCTGGGCGTGGCAACGCTGGTCGGTACCGGTCCTATCCATGGAGCGTTGGCTTGGGTGGGCGTTGGCTGCATGTTGGTGGCGACATTGGGCTATGCCGTGGGACCGCTGATCATTCAGCGGCACATGAGCGAGATCGACTCATACGGGGCGCTGGCGGCGAGCCTTGCGGTTGCGGCAGCGCTGCTCCTCATGCCGGCGCTGCTGCAGTGGCCGGCACGCATGCCCTCCGCTGCGAGCGTCGGTTCTATCGCGCTGCTCGGGGTCGTTTGCACCTCGGCCGCGATGCTGCTCATGTTCTACTTGGTGCATCACGCGGGCGCCACCCGCGCCACGCTGATTACCTACATAAACCCCGTCATCGCGACGCTGCTCGGCGTGCTGTTGCTGCACGAAAATCTTGGCCTGAGCGGCTTGGTGGCGTTCGTCATGATCCTTGCGGGCTGCTGGCTCGCCACGCGCGGCAGGCACGCGGCCCGCACATAAGCGCTCTGCAATGAAATCCTGAAATCGCCGGTCCTATGCTGTAGGAGTAAAATCGATCTATGGCGCTAGTTCTATTGGTGTATTTGGGCGGTGTTCTCACCATATTAAGCCCATGCATCCTGCCGGTGTTGCCCTTCGTCTTTGCCCGCGCCGAGAAGCGGTTCTTGAGCAATGGGCTGCCGATGCTCGCGGGCATGGCGGTGAGCTTCGCAGCAATTGCCACGCTTGCCGCAGTCGGCGGCGCATGGGCCGTGAGGTTGAACCAATACGGACGGGACATTGCCCTGGTGTTGTTGTCGCTGTTCGCACTCACGTTGCTGTCTACGCGTATCGCGGACTATCTCGCGCGCCCCTTCGTCGCGCTTGGCAACCGGCTCGCGGGGCCGGGAACTGGTCCGGGTCACGGCGGGGTGCTGCAATCGGCAGGCTTGGGCGTGGCGACCGGGCTTCTGTGGGCGCCGTGCGCGGGACCTATTCTCGGCCTGATTCTCACCGGCGCGGCGATTTCCGGTCCGAGCGCGAATACGACGTTGCTGCTGTTCGCCTACGCAGCGGGGGCAGCGAGTTCCCTGGCGGTGGCCTTGCTTGCCGGCGGCAGGGTATTCGCTGCGTTGAAGCGCTCGCTTGGCGCCGGCGAATGGATCCGTCGCGCCTTGGGAGCAGCGGTACTGCTCGGCGTGGTGGCCATCGTGTGCGGATGGGATTCGACGGTGCTGACGCGGCTTTCGCTCAACGGCACCAATAGCATCGAACAGAACCTCATCGACAAGCTCAAACCTCCCGCAAATGCGGCCGGCGGCCCCATGGCGATGAGTAATTCGAACATGGCCATGTCCAACAGCAATATGGCGATGAGCGATACCGGACACAACATGATGATGTCCTCGACGCACTCGTCAGGTAGTTTGCCCGTGGAGGGGGACGCGCCGTCGTTCGACGGTGCCACCCTTTGGATCAACTCGCCGCCCCTGACCGAGCAGGCGTTGCGCGGCAAGGTGGTGGTGGTCGATTTTTGGACTTATTCGTGCATCAATTGCCTGCGGGCGCTGCCGTTCGTTAAATCTTGGTACGCCAAATACAAGGATCACGGACTCGTGGTCGTCGGCGTGCATGCGCCGGAATTCGCCTTCGAGAAAGATCCGGACAACGTTCGGCGCGCCGTGAAGCAACTGGGCATCACTTATCCGGTGGCCCTCGACAATGAATATGCGATCTGGCAATCGTTCAACAATCAGTTTTGGCCGGCGCATTATTTCATCGATGCGAACGGGCATATTCGCGCGCATCACTTCGGCGAGGGCGAATACGACCAGTCCGAGCAGATCATTCGTACGCTGCTCACCGAAGCGGGTCAGCAAAATCTTCCGCCAGCCGGAACCGCAGCGCCGGCCTCGGGCGTGCAGGCAGCTCCCGATGAAGCCCATGATCAGTCGCCCGAAACCTACGTGGGCTATCGCCGTGCACAAAACTTTGCCTCATCCGGCGGATTGGTTCCCGATGCACTGCATACGTACGAGGCCCCCAAGAGCCTGACTTTAAACCAATGGGCTCTGGCGGGGTCTTGGAAGGTAGATGCCGAGAAAGGTGTGCTGGCCGCGCCAGGCGGCAAGATTGAATTTCGATTCCTTGCGCGCGACCTGCATCTTGTTCTGGGTCCGGGGCAGGGCGGCAAGCCGGTGCGATTCAAGGTGACGATAGATGGTGCGGCGCCGGGTGCGAGCCACGGCTTCGATACCGACCAGAACGGTGCCGGGACCGTGCAGACGCAGCGGTTGTATCAGCTCATCCGCCAGTCGGGAGACATACAGGAGCACGTGTTTACCATCGAGTTCCTGGATGCAGGCGTCGAGGCGTATTCGTTTACTTTCGGATGAGGGCATAAGTCATGAGCGATTTTCTCAAGCGACGACATCTCATATTAGGTCTGGCTGCAATGGGAGGCGCGTCCCTTCTCAAGGGATTTGCAGGCACGCTCTCCGGCCCGATGCAGGGCAATCAGGTCACGATCGAGAACTTTTCCGCAGCCGGCAAGAGCCTCGGCGTTGCGCACCTCGACAAGGTGGTCAAGCCCGATGCCGAATGGCAGAAGCTCCTGACGCCGCTTTCCTATCGGGTCACGCGCAAGGAGGCCACCGAGATCGCATTTTCGGGCGAGTATGACCACAACGTCGCGGACGGCCTTTATCGCTGCATTTGCTGCGACACCGCTCTTTACGATTCCAAAACAAAATTCGATTCCGGCACCGGTTGGCCGAGCTTTTGGAAACCCATCTCATCGCTCAACATCGTCAAGAGCAGCGATACCAGCCTCGGGATGGAGCGCGATGCCATTTCCTGCCGCCGATGCGATGCGCATCTCGGACACGTATTTGACGATGGTCCGCGGCCGACCGGGCTTCGGTACTGCATGAACTCGGTGGCCTTGAAGTTCGCCGCGAGAATGCCCACTTAGGAGATGAAGATGCGCAACAATACCCTTGTGATCGCCGTTCTCGGCACGCTGCTTGCCAGCGGAGCAGTGCTGATCATGCGCTCGCCGGCCCAGGGTGCCGAGGCCCCGGTCGTCATTGCGCCACCGGCCGTTGATAATCCCAAGGCAGCCGGACCGAGTCAGACCGCGGTGCTGGCGGGCGGCTGCTTCTGGGGCGTCCAAGGGGTATACGAACATGTCCGCGGCGTCCAGAAAGTGCTTGCAGGGTATGCGGGCGGTGAGCGCTCCACGGCGCAGTACGAAACGGTGAGCAGTGGGAGCACCGGGCACGCGGAATCGGTAAAGATCACCTTTGATCCGGCGCAGATCAGCTACGGCCAGATACTGCAAATAGCCTTTTCGGTGGTCCACGATCCCACGGAGCTGAATTATCAGGGTCCCGATCACGGCACCCAATATCGCTCGGCTATTTTTTACGCCGACGACAACCAAAAGCACATCGCACAAGCCTACATCGCCCAGCTGGAGCAGGCACACGCCTTCTCGCGGCCAATTGTCACAAAACTGGAGTCATTGCGCGGCTTCTATCCGGCGGAGGATTACCATCAGGACTATCTGGTGCATAATCCCACCCAACCGTACATAGCCTTCTATGACCTGCCCAAAATCGCCAATTTCCACAAGGTCTTCCCCGAACTGTATAGCGGCCAGCCGGTGCTCGCCCGCAACTGAACGGCGCCGGCGCGTGTCGATGCGCTGGCGCGGTTGGATTGCAGCCGGCCTGTGCCTAATCGGCTTCGGCGTATTCGCCGCCGAAGACAAGGCGGCCATCGTGGTGTTCGGCGCAGCCTCTCTGACCAACGCACTGCAGGATTTGGGCGATGCCTACGCCAAGGACTCCTCGGTTCCGGTGCGATTCTCATTCGCGGCAAGTTCTGCGCTTGCCAAGCAAATCGAGAATGGCGCCCCGGCGGATCTGTTTTTCTCGGCCGATATTGAGTGGATGGATTACCTGGCGTCGCGAAAGCTGATCCAGCCCGCGAGCCGGCACGATCTGCTGGGCAACAAGCTGGTGTTGATCGCCCCGCTCGACAGCCGTATCAAACTCAAGATAGTGCCGCACTTCCCGCTGCTCGCCGCCTTGGGCGACGGCCATCTGGCGACCGGCGATCCGGATTCGGTACCGGTGGGTCGCTACGCCAAGGAATCGCTCACCAAGTTGGGCGTGTGGGATCAGATCGCAAGCCACCTGGTGCGCGCCGACAGCGTTCGGTCTGCGTTGGCATTCGTTGACCGCGGCGAGGCGCCCCTCGGCATCGTCTACGAGACCGATGCGCTTGTCGACAAGAACGTTCAGATCATCGATGAGTTTCCCGCCGATTCCCACAAGTCCATCGTGTATCCGGCGGCGCTCACCATCTCGGCGAAGGCCGACGCGGCCAAGTTCCTGGCATACCTGCGCGGGCCAGCCGGCGACATCACCTTCAAGCACTACGGCTTCACGCCGCTGCACAGCGACTAACACTCGAGCGGCGGAATCGTCCGTCGGATGTCGGCCGAAAAACTGTCGCTCCGGTCGGAGCGCCGGGCCCGTTCGGTGATATGCCCCAGACGCGTGAGTTCATCTAGGCTGTAACGCTGATCCAGTCCGCCGACCCTGTACACGTAGCCGGCCAGATAACCGGTGAAAAGAACGCGCGGATCGAGCGGCAGATATCCCACGATGCGTTTCATCATGTGGTACACCAGCGTAGTGCAGTTGACGGTAATGGTGTTGTAAAAGCGGGGCGTGTCGATCAATTTGTTCGCCTCCTCCACGTAGCCCAGGAAAAGCGACCGCATTGCCGAGGGCGGCACGTTGAGCCTGTACAGGTACGCATCCTCGCCGCGCACGTTGGTGCGAACCCGCACCACGTCGCGTTCGTCGCAGGCGATGATGCTCAGTTCGAATTGCTTGAAAAAACCGCCGATTTCGGAAAATGCTTCGCCGCGCTCGCGCCGAATCTCCACGGAGAAAGCCACCTGTTCGTCGTTCGCGAAACCGAAGGACATGAGCATGTGCGCGATGGCCGGCCCCGTCCAATAGGAGAGGATCATGTCGACCGAATGCAGATCGTTCAAATCGTAGCTGCGCGTCTCCCAGCGCTGCCGGTATTCATCGCGCGTCTGCCAGTCGAAGTTTCGTACCTCGTACAGCGTCACGATGTCGCCGGAGGTTCTGCCGTGGGACATGCGCGCCACGTCGTCCGCCCATGGGCGGTCGTTGGACGGCGGAATGCGATGCCACCAAAGCAGCAGGAGGGCGAACTGCACCGTAAACAGGGCGGTGCCGAGCGCGGCGTGGCCGCGCCAGATGTCGGCGACGAAGGCGAGCGCCAGGACGAGCCAGAGTAGGATCCAGAAGAATTTGCCGAGCCTGCCGCCCGCGGCCTGGTACCAGAGGGCCACGACGCCCCAGGCGGCCGGCAGGATCAGCAGCAGGCTGAGCGCGGCCAGTGCCAAGGGCTCGAGCAACTCTGTCGCAATACTCATCGGAACTGATTGTGCCAGCATCCACCGAGCCGGGTACGGCCATCGATTGACAGCGTTGCGGCGTGCGGTTAGGTTGCCCTGTGCCCCAATCGACCGGATTTCGGCTCACTATTCCCTTCATCCAGGAACTCGGCGTGGAGTTCGTCAGCGCCGAAAACGGCACCGCGGTCGTGGCGCTCAATTTGCAGGCACGGCATTTGAACAGCTGGTCGGTGGCGCACGGCGGGGTGATCATGTCGCTCCTCGACGTGGCCATGGCGGTGGCGGGGCGGACTCGCTTCGAGGGCGCGGGCGGCGGGGTTACGGTCGAGATGAAGACCAGTTTTCTGCAACCGGCGCACGCCGGAACCCGTCTTGCCTGCACGGCACGGGCCTTTCACCGCTCCAGTACCATGGCCTTTTGCGAGGCGGAAGTGCACGACGGCGAGGAACGCCTCATCGCCAAGGCGCTCGGCACCTTCAAATATCAGAAGGCCCCGTAGGCGGAGCGCCGTTAGCGCTCGCCGTTGACGTAGCGATCCAACTCGCGATGGAAGTGGCGCACACGTTGTTCCTGCTCCGACCACAGCGGGCCGCGGAAGCCGCGCGATTTCGATCCACGTTGCACGGCCGCGACGAGTTCCACGTCCTGATCCAGCACTTCACCCAAGTCTGGGCGGACGTCCACCGGCACCCGTTCGATATCGGGCCGTGTATTTCCCGTCACGTCCAGGCCCTTCGGCAGGCCCATCCAGCCGGGGACCGTGTAACTCGGATCGTCCACATAGCGAAACAGGGTCATGTTGTCGTAGAAAAAACGCTCCGGATCGGTGGGATGGGGCAGAAATCGCATGATGAACACGCCTTCCGGATGCATGCCGATCTGCACATTGGGGAAAAAGCCCGTGGCCCAGCTGTCGGTGAGCTGTGCGTCGGTGAGCTTGTCGTAGTAGGCAAGACCGAAGCGCTTGCCGCGGGACCTCTTCGCCTGCTGGATGGCCACCCGCACCTCGCGCGCGGAGCCTGAGAATTTGCCGGCATCGATGCCGGCCTCCTGCATCATGAACTGCTGGTAGGGATCGATGTTTTCCTGATCAGGCACGCGATGCGACTTGACGCCGATCGGCACGATCATGCGGCTGAAGCCATTGGGATAAAGATCGTACTGGCTGAAATCCTCCATCACACCCTGCGTCTGCGGGTGGATGTGCGGCAGATGATAAGTTTCGTAGAAGGCGTCCACGCCGGTCTTCCAGTTGGCACGCCATTCGCTGCGCACGTGGCGCACCACGCTCATTTTTTCGATTTCGTAATTTTCGATGTAGCCCTCGGGCAGGCCGATCCAGTCGCGCAGCGCCGGGGCCTTTCCATCCATGTTCACGAAGATCAATCCGCCGATGCTCTCGCAGCGGATCTCTCGCAATCCTGGGCGGTGCGCGATCAGGCGCCGGTCGAAAGTCGACTCATCGGTGATCTTCTCGAGTTTGCCATCGCAGCCGAATTGCCAAGCATGGAAGGCGCAGGTGAATTTCGCGACGCTGCCGCGTTCGTTCAGGCAGATGCGATTTCCCCGGTGCGGGCAGACGTTGTAGAACGCCTTGATTCCCGTATCCTCCTGGCGCACCAGCAGGATCTCTTCGTGACCTATCTCGAATACCGTGTAGTCGCCTGATTCCGCAATATCGGAGGTGACGCCTGCAAGCAGCCAGACGCGCGGCCAAAGCTGCGTCCATTCCTTGCGCATGTACTCTGCGGAGTAGTAGCGCGAAGGGTCGGGTACATCCAGGCCATTGTCGATGGTCGGCTGCTTGGCCTCCAGGGATTCGGCCGGTGCGTGTAGGCTCATGGGCCATTCGGCTTTGTAGTTGGCAGACATGATCGACTCCCGTGAATTAAGGCCGTGCGTCCGGCTCGATGGTAATCACGCGGCGACCAAAAAACAATCAGGGTTGACTGTTTTTGGCCGCACGCATGCTGGCATTGATCTCCCACGGCAGGGGGTTGCGCCTTAAGGTCAGCCCGCCGTTGATTTGCAGCACCTGACCGGTCATGAAACTCTCGTCAGACGCCAGCCACAGCGCCGCATTGGCGACGTCATCGGCGGTGCCGATCCGGCCCAAGGGATATTCCTTGACGAACGCCTGCTTGAGTCCCGGCAGGTCGATCTCCTTGGCTGTCATCGGACTTTGCGTGAGTCCCGGCGCGATCGCATTGACGCGCACGCCCTTTGCGCCGAATTCGTTAGCGAAGCAGCGGACCAGCGCGTCGCCCGCCGATTTTGTGGCGATATAGGCGGCATGGTTGTAGAGCAGGGCGTACGCGGAAGCGGAGGACATCTGCACGATGGAGCCTCCGCCGTTGGCAATCATTTGTGCGGCCATCTGCTGGAGAAAAAAGTACACCCCTTTTATCTGCAGCGCACATAGCTTGTCGAGTTCCGCCTCCTGCACCTCGAGCAGCTTGGTCATTGGCGCCCAGCCGGTGCAATTGACGGCGACATCGAGCCGCTGGTGGCGTTCGACGGTGAAGCGCACCAGCGCCTCCAGGTCTTCGCGGCGCGTGATGTCGCACGCGAAGCTGTCGCCGGAAAGTTCCGCGGCGAGTCCGCGCAGGGATTCCAAATGGCGGCCGGCGAGCACCACTCTCGCGCCCTCGGCAGCGAGGCGGCGCGCAATCACCTGGCCCATGTTGCCGGCGCCCGCGGCGCCCAAAACTATCGAGACCTTGCCGTCAATGCGTCCCATGGCGATGCCCTCATGCGGATGGAGGTAGAGGTCGCGTCTGTGGCAGACGGCGCACCGGCTCGCTGCCGTCCCAGTCCTGCGCTGCCCGACGCACCAGTTGATAGAATTTGAGGAGGCCCTCCTTGCGTTCGTAGAGCTCGAGCATGTGGCCGAGTTCGGCGACGGTGTCGAGCATGGCGAAGCGGGTGCCGGTGGCGGTGCAGGCATCGAGCGCCACTGCAGGGCCGCACGTCCGCGCTTCGCTCAAGGCGGCCTCGAGATCGGGCACGAAACTCGCCACGTGATGAATGCCGCTTTCATTGCGGGCAAATCGTTCACGCAGAACCGATTGGGCATCGTCGTCCTGCGAAATCAATTCAATCATCAATTCGCCGGCTTGCCCGTAAGCCGAGGTGTGATCGAAGTGAGCCGGCCGGCCGCGATAGGTGCAGGAGGAGAGTTTGATGTGCTCGAACAGGAAGAACGGTCCCCAGCCGTAATCGCGCGCGAAGCGTTCTGCCGCAAGCTCCGAATTCGGCACGTGGTAGGCGATCTGCACCGGGAGGCGCGCGAGCATCACCCGAGGGCTCGCAGCGGCCGCGAGCCGTCCCACTGTTCGCCTGCGCGACGGATCTTCTCGAAGAACGCCTGAACCGCCGGGCCCGATTCGATCAGTTCCACCATCGCCCCGGCGTACTGGTCGGTGTTCAGATAGGCGAAGCGCATGCCCGCGGCGGTCTCGCCCCACTGCACCGGCGTGATGCCGAACTGCCGCAGACGTGCGAGGTCCGCATCGAGGTCCTGTGTCAGAACGCCAAGATGTTGCAGCCCCTCGCCGTGCTCAGTCAGGAACTCGCTGTAGATCGACGGCGCCTCGTTGTGCTGCACGATGAGTTCGATCTGCAGGTTTCCCCACTGCGCGATCGCCACCGTCATGTCTATGGCGAGCGGCGCTGCCTTGAAGAACGACGGCCCGAACTGCACGTGCTCGAGCATGTAGAAGGGTCCAACGCCCATGGTCGAACTCCAGAAGCGCACCGCCGCGTCCAGGTCGCGTACCACGTAGGCGTTTTGAACCACGGCACCGAAACGCGGCAGGTTCACGCCGCTACCTTAACTTCAATTCGTTCACCAGAACCTCGCGCAGACGGAACTTCTGGATCTTGCTCGAGGACATGGGCCACTCGGTCACGAAACGCACGTGGCGGGGCACCTTGAAGGAGGCCACCTCGCTCTTGCAGTAGCTGATCAACTGCTCCGCGTCGGCGGTTCCGTCCGGCTTCAGCTCCACGAAGGCCGCAGGGACTTCGACGTACTTGTCATCCGGAATCCCGACCACCTGCGCGAGCTTCACCGCCGGATGGCGTCCGAGCAGCGTCTCGATTTCCGCGGCGGCGACATTTTCGCCGCCGACTTTCAGCATGTCCTTGTACCTGCCGTGGAACATGATGGTGCCGTGTGAATCGAGCGATCCGATGTCACCGGTGTGAAACCAGCCATGCTCATCGAGCGCCTGGGCGGTTTTCTCGGGGTCCTTGTGATATCCCTCGAGCGTGCTGTAGCCGCGAACAAATACCTCGCCGCGCGCGCCCGTGGGCGCGTCCTTCCCGGTATCGGGATCGACGATGCGCAGCTGCAGCCCCGGCAGCGGCTTGCCGAGACGCGTAATCCTGAGCGCTTCGGGTTCATCGGGCGAGCCGGTGCAGACCGTGCCCGCGGTCTCGGTCATGCCGAAGCTGCCCACCTGAATCGCCTGCGGCATCGCGCGCATGATCGATTCCCCCACAGCCGCCGGCTGCACCGCAAGATTGGAATTCATGAGCTTTACGCGCGACAGGTCGGTCGCCGCGAAATCCGGATGGTAAATGAGCCCTTGCATGATGGTGACGAAGCAGGGATAGGTGGCAGTCACCGCATGCTCCGCGAGCATCCGCAACGCGACCTTGGGATCAAAATATCCCATGGTGAGATAGGTGCCGCCCACATCGAAGATGGCGAGCATCGGCAGTACCGAGGCGATGTGGAACATAGGCAACGGCGACCAGAAGCGGTCTTCGTGGGTCAGTCGATAACGATGCCGGCCCAGAGCGATGGAGTTGCGCACCTGTGCCTCGTGGGTGATCAGGCAGCCTTTGGGATTCGCGGTAGTGCCCGAGGTATACAGCATCAACCCCACGTCCCGAACGCGCACTCCCAGTCTGGACAAGTGCACGTTGCGCTCGGGGACCGATTCGGCAAGCGCATCGAACTCGCGCGCGGTAATGAAACCTGGGGGTGCCGAGCTGCCCATGACGACCACGTTGCGAAGCTTCGGCGCCAGGGAAATTTCGAGACGATATGCGTCGGCTTGCGATTTGAAATCGGGGAGCGCCGCGTAGAGCCGATCAACGAAGCTCACCTGATCTTCGATCGAATCGGTGGTCACGAGGGTGACGATATCGCCGTTTTCGATCACATAGGCGAGTTCGCCGGCGCGATAGCGCGCATTCACAGGTACGATGACCGCGCCGCACAGCGCCGCGGCGAAGAAGATTTCGACGAACATCGGGCAGGTGTGCATGAGAATGGCAACGTGATCGCCCGGCGCCACTCCCAAGGCCTGCAGGCTCCGTGCGCGGTGCAAGGCGCGTGAGGCAAGTTCGCGGTAGCTGTAGGAGGAGTCCGGAAAGACCAGGGCCAAGGTGTCGGGGTAGCGATCCGCAGCGCTCAACAGAAGATCGCCGATGGTGGTCACGGCGATTCGCAGGCGCGCCAAATCCTCCCCCGTGTCGCCCTCCGGCACAAAAGGTGGCGCGACGGTATCTAGTCCAGCCATGATTGATCCCTGCCCAGCCTGCAGATATTGGGGTCCAAATTACCACGGCGGCAACGAAACAAACAGTCAGTCCTGTTTCTTTTTTTGAGAACCCTCCTTATACTGCTCGCCAGTCGCGCACCTGCGGCGCGAATTAAACACAAGTATGATTAATCGCTTATCCCTCGATCCGCCAAAAAGCTGGGGCATGACCGACCAGGAGCTGGCGACTGCGCCGTTGTGTTACCGCGAAGATGTCATGGCGGAGAAAGTATGTCTCGTGTCCGGCGGCGGCAGCGGCATGGGCCGGGCCATCGCCTACGTCTTGACCCGGCTCGGCGCCAAGGTCGTCATTTGCGGCCGCCAAGAGTCGCGCCTCAAGGAAACGGCCGACGGCATCAAGCAGCATCTTGGCGCCGACGTCATGACGCGCGCCATGACCATCAGAGATCCGCAGCAGGTGCGGGATCTCATGGCCGCCACCTTCGAGCAGTTCGGTGCCTTGGACGTGCTGGTCAACAGCGCCGGTGGCCAGTTTCCGCAGGCCGCCCTCGATTTCAGCGTCAAGGGCTGGCACGCCGTTATCGACACCAACCTTAACGGCACTTGGTACATGATGCAGACCGCCGCGCAACACTGGCGCGACCGGGGATTGCCGGGTTCCATCGTCAATATCGTCGCCGTGGTCAATCGTGGCATGCCGCAGGTCGCGCACACCGCGGCCGCCCGCGCCGGGGTCATCTACTTGAGCAAGTCGGTTTCGATCGAATGGGCGCCGCTCAACATTCGGGTCAATTGCCTCGCGCCGGGTTCAATCGCCACCGATGGCTTGAATGTCTATCCGCGCGAGGCGGCGGAGGCCTTTTCGGTTTCGAATCCGATGAAACGCCTGGGCGATGTCATGGATATCGCGCAAGGCGTGGTGTACTTGGCCTCCTCGACCGGCAAATTCATCACCGGCGAAGTGCTCACGGTGGATGGCGGCCGGCAAAACTGGGGCGAGGACTGGCCCGGCGGCATCCCCGACTACTTCCGCGTCAGCGGCCGCTAGCCATTCTCACGCCGCGGCGCTCGCCTGAGGGCTGAACGGGCAATACGACTCCCGCTCCACCAAATCAAGCACGAACGAAAGCTTTGCCATGCCGGATATCACCGCCATGGCCGTACCGAGTTCCAGAATTTCGCCTTCGGAAAAGTGTTCGCGGAGGCTGCGGAACAATTCCCGGCTCATCCTGCCTTCCATGTTGGATAGCGCCACCTGCCGGGCGAATTCGATCACCGCGCGTTCCGCTGCCGTGAAGCCATCGACCCGACCCTCGTGCAATGCTTCGATCTGGGCTGCAGTGAATCCGGCCCCCAACGCGCCGGGAATGTTCTGCTTGTTGCACGTGCGGCAGCCGTGAATCAATGACAGCTGCAGCCGCGCCAGTTGCTTGTAGCGCTGGTCGACGGTACCGCCGAAAAACACGCCGGCATAGAATTTTTGCATGACGAACTCGAGCAACGCAGGCGCCTGCGCGAAGACTTCGACGAAGGTGGCATCGCCCGTGAGCTTGTTGAGCATGTCCCATGCGCCCTGCCATTCCGGAGCCATCTGCGCGCGCGGCATACGAGTGAAGAGTGTTTCCATGAGATTTCCCCAAAAGTTAGTGCGTGGTTTGCAAGCCCAAAATCGAGATGCTCGCGACATTGCGGTTCGGAATGCCGCCGAGATTGTGCGTCAGGCCAATGGCCGGACCGTGGCCCGATCTGCCCTTCAGTTGACGCTCGCCCGCGCGCCCGAGCAGCTGCAGATAGACCTCGTAAACCATGCGCAGGCCGGTGGCGCCGATGGGATGACCGAAGCATTTCAGTCCGCCGTCGATCTGACAGGGTATCGCGCCGTCGCGATCGTAGCGCCCGTCGCGGATGTCTTTCGGGGCGCGGCCGCGCTCCGACAATCCAAGATCCTCCATCAACACCAATTCGGTGATCGAGAAGCAGTCGTGCACTTCGATGAGATCCAATTGCGCCTTAGGGTCGGCGATTCCCGCCTCGGCATAGGCGCGCCGTGCCGCCAACGGGGTGGTGAGGGTGTGCGATCCATCCCAGGACTGATGGCCCATCTCCACGCCATTGCTCGGCGCCAATTGCAGCGCTTGGACCGCGACCACATCGCGCTTGCCGAGCGAGCGGGCCATTTGCGGCGTCATGACGATGGCGCACGCGGCCCCGTCGCTGACGCCGCAGCAATCGAAAACGCCCAGCGGGTATGAAATGGTCGGTGCGTCGAGAACCTGCTGCTCAGTGATGCGATTGCGCAAATGCGCCTTCGGATTCCGTGCGCCGTTTTCGTGGCTCTTGACCGACACATGCGCCATGGCGCGCTTCAATTCCGTCATCGAATAGCCGTGACGCCCGGCATAGGCGCTGGCGAGCTGCGCGAACGCGCCCGGCGCGGTGCTGCTGGGCAGGTATAGATCTTCGAACGTCCCTTTGGTGCGTTCCGGCAGGCCCGCGAATCCCGTGTCCTTGAGTTTTTCCACACCCATGGCGAGTGCAATGTCGCAGGCGCCGGCTGCGACCGCATAGACCGCGCCGCGCAGCGCCTCGGTGCCGGTGGCGCACAGATTCTCGACACGAGTCACCGGGATGTTCGGCAGGCGCAGACTCATCGACATCGGCAGCGCGGATTTTCCCGTGCTTTGTTCGTCGAAGAAAATGCCGAGCCACGCGGCTTCGATCTGGTCGCGTTCAAGGCCGGCATCCGCGAGGCACTCGCCGAAGGCCTCCACCATGAGATCCTCCGGACCGAGGTTCCAGCGCTCGCCGAAGCGCGAGCAACCCATTCCTGCGATTACGACTTTGTCCTTGATACCGCTGGCCATGGGCTCTCCTAGACTGAGGTTGCTTTCCAGAAGTAGCGCCGAAAGTGACGGGCGCGATCCAGGTCCTTGATGCGGAACACGAAGCGCACTTCGTCTCCCACCTTGATTTCGCCCGACGCCGCATCGGCGATCTCCATGAGGAGGTTGCCGCCTTCGCGAAACTCCACGTTGCCGTAGATGAAAGGCGGCCTGACCGAAAACGCCTGCCAGTCCTCGGTGAATGACTTGACGCGGCCGACTGAATCGGCGAGCCGATGGGCGAGTTGCGAATCGGTGGCGCGGCAATCGGGATTGACGCAGACGCGGGATCGCGGGAATTGTACGGTTCCGCAACGTTCGCAGCGTCCTCCGACGAAGCTGGTGACGGCGGCGCGCTTGCGGTACGCCACCGTGTGCGCCGTGCGCTCGTCGCGTTCTGCGCGCATGCCGAAGTCGACCTCGATGAGGTTCCGATGCGACAGATAGCGCACGTAGCTCGATTCGGCCTGCTGACGGGCGAGCGCGCGCTCGATGAGATCGACGCCCGATCCGGAGCCGGCTCGCAGCAGCACTGCATCAACGCCTTGGCCGATTCCGAGGAGCAGCAGCAGCTCGCCCGGTTTGGCGCGCGCCAGGCATCCCAGGAGCTGACACAGCGGCAGCGCGGCGCCGCAATCGCCGCCGTGCTCGAAGACGCGTTCCTCTCGGTGTGCTGCGGCAAGTCCTGCAGCCTGCGCGATCCGCGCCGCCGTTGATCCCGAGAACGGCAGCGCGAGGTGGGCGATGTCGGCCGCGCTGCTGCCGGCGGCATCGAGCAATTTGGAGATGACCTCCGGGGCGAGCTTGAGCAGCGATTCGTCCCGCACCCAGCGCTCTTCCAGGGCGTAGTCGAATTCGTTGCCGCTGGCGCGGTAGTGATCGACGAAATCTGCACCTATGCTTGCATTGGCCAGAAGTTCCGCTAGCTCCGATCCGTCCGCATCCCCCACGCACAGGGCCGCCGCGCCCTCGCCGTAGAGAAGTTCTTGGGCGCTTCCAGGCCGCGTGAGACGCAGCTCGCTCGCCATCACAAGATTGGTGCCGCCGCGCCGCGCCGCCTCGACGAGGCCGGCGACGCCGGCCCGTAGGCTGCCGCCGAAATTCATGGTGGCGCAGGAGCAGGGCAGATCGAGCGCGGCGCACAGGATGCCGGCGGGGTCGCGATCGGCAAAAGGCGAAGTGGTGGAGCAGAAGAGCGCCGCTTCTACCCGGGGCGCGTTATGGGCGCGAAGGCAGCCGCGCGCCGCCTCGACCGCCATGGTCAGCGCGTCTTCATCCCAATTGGCGACCGCGCGGGCGCCGCTGGGAATGCCGCGCCGCGGCGGCTGCATCCAGGCGAGCGCCGCCGCGATCTCGCGGCGCTGAAGCCGCAAGCGCGGAAAGTACGCTGCGCCGCTCAAGAGCGCCCGCCCTGCCAGGGAGTGAACGCCGCCGTTCGTTGCGCTTGGCTTGATCACCGGCAAGCCGATCAGTTTTCGTGGTAGCGCTGAAGAAGCGGCTTCACGCGCAGGGCCTCGGGGACCCGGTCGATGCCGATTCGCCGGTCAAGTTCCTCATGCCAGTGATAGATGCGTCTTTCCTGGTAATTGAGTGGCATGCCGCGAAAGCCCGGCGACATCAAGGATTCCTGGATCTGCGGGCCGAACTGTAGATCTTCGTCGAGAATGCGGTCGAAGTTCGCGATCCGCGTCTTCCAGAGTTCCGGCGGTGGGCCGCCGCCCCAGTCGGGTGCAAACCAATGGCATTCAATTCTCATGCTGTTAGGGGAGGTCGGCCAGAACAGGAGAAAAGGCGCGCCCGTGGGGTCGATCGGCGCCACCAGATTCGGATAGAAGTTGAACGAGGGATTGTTCCTGGAGGAAATCACCGTCGCGGATTCAATGCGGCGCATGCCGCGGGTTCCCGGATCTTGCCACTCCGGACGCCTGTTGGGAGTGACCATGATGGAGTGACCATGACGGTAAAGCGCGATTGTAGTGCCGCGGTGGTCGAGGAAGCGGTCTACGGTGCCTTGATGAATGGACTTCAGATGATAGACCTCGAGGAAGGCGTCGAGCAGCACCTTCACGTTGCATTTCACCTCGAAGGACTCTTGCGCCACGAAACGCCAGCAGTCCGGGTCGAACTGCTTGAAGTACTCCGCGAAAGGCGCCGTGTGCTCAAGCAGCGGCTGTGCGTCCGGATCCTCATTGATGAAGATCCAATTGTAGAAGCGCTCGCAGCGTACGCCGATCAGTGAGCGTTGCGTCATGTCGAGGTTGGGAAAGTCGCGCTTGTCGCGCAGATTGATCAGGGCGCCCTCGAGGTTGTACGACCAGCCGTGATAGCCGCAAACCAACCCGGCTACCTTGCCGCACGGGGTCTTCACCAAGGGGCCGCCGCGATGACGGCAGGTGTTGTAGAACGCTCGGATTACATCGTCGTTGCCCCGCACGATCAATATGGGCACGCCGGTTTTCTTCCACAGCAGAAAGCTGCCGCGTTCCGGCAATTCATCGACATGGCAGGCGTAGAGCCAGCTCTTGTGCCAGAGAAACTGTGATTCGAGCGCAAGGAAATCCGGGTCGGTGTAGCGAGCCCCGGGAATGTCGGACAGGTTGGGGAACCCTTCGGGAGGCGCAGTACGCTCGGTCTCGTACTTCATACCATCGATAAAGCGCTGAACCGTTGCCGTGTCCATGTCCGGACTATAACTCCGTCATCAGAAAAGAAACAGACCTGACTGTTTTTTTATACTACAGGCGCGTAGGCTCGTTGCTGGCTTTCCGCGGGGAAAAGATGGACTTAATTCTGCATCATTTCAATCTATCGCCCTTCGCCGAAAAGGTGCGCCTGATGTTCGGCATAAAACGTTTGAGCTGGCGCTCGGTGATCATCCCCATGATCATGCCGAAGCCGGCGCTGACCGCCCTGACCGGAGGCTACCGCAAAACACCGGTACTGCAGATCGGCGCCGATGTGTATTGCGATTCCAAACGCATCGCGATGGAACTGGAATCGCGATTTCCCGATCCCTCGCTGTTTCGCGGCGGCCAACCCGGATTCTCGTTGGCATTGGGCGCATGGAGCGACAGGGCTTTCTTCGAACCCGGCGCAGGATTGTCCATGGCGCTCAATCGTACCGGCTTGCCCCAGGAAGTGATTGCCGACCGCAAGGCTTTTTTCAATTTCATGGACTTCGAGACGCTGGATGAGAACATCCCGCATTTGAGCGCGCAGTTGCGTGCCCAGGCGTCATTGCTCGAAGCGCAGCTATCGGACGGTCGCGACTTCGTCTTCGGTTCGCAGCCCGAGCTGGCGGACATCTTGGCTTATTTTCCGGTATGGATGAGCCGCGGCCATGTGCCCAGCGCCGATGCCATTCTGCGGGGCTTCACGCGTCTGTCGGCATGGGAGCGGCGCATGGCCGCCATCGGCGAAGGGCGGCGCGAGGAAATGCCTGCCTCGGAAGCGCACTTGATCGCGCGCCGGTCGGTTCCGAGCGAAGGGCAGGGCATCGATCCCAATGATGCCCTGGGGCTTCGTGTCGGGGAGCGCGTTGCCGTGGCGGCCGACGACTATGGACGTGATCCTGTCGTCGGTGAACTGGTCACGCTGCAAACGAACGAGGTGGCGATACGGCGCAGCGCCGCCGAGGTCGGAACAGTGGTGGTGCACTTCCCGCGCATCGGCTATCGGATCATCAGCGCGTGACAGAACGGCGGCTATTTTCCGTCCACGGAAAAAGCCATCAACACGTTGCCGGGCATGTGGAAGTACAGTCCATAGCCTGAGTCCGCGTACAGCATTCCGTCGTGCACCACCGGACCTGCGCCGCCGATGCTGCCGCCATGGCCCGCCACGCCGCCCAATGAAACCTGGGGCTGGGTGGTGTCGAACTGCCAGATGACATGTCCATTGGTCGAGTCGTAGGCGCGCAGCCATCCATCCATGTGGCCGGCAAACACCACGCCGGGAATGGCGCTGATGGCTGCGAGGATCCCGGCATCGCAATTGGCGCGTCCGCCGCACACCTCAGGCGCCGGCGCAGACCAGAGAATCTTGCCGCTTGCAGGATCGAGGGCGTAGAGCCCGGGTTTCGGCGGCCCCACGCTCACGTCTTGTTGATGGGTCGAACTGTCCATCGAATTGCCCATGTCTGCGATGGGCACATACAGTCGCTTGCCGTCGTAGGCCATGCCGAACTGGATTCCGCCTTGGATTGAGCCCCGTCCCAGACGGGTATGCCAGATCGCATGATCGTGCGAGTCCGGGTCGACGCTGAAGGCGACCCCGCTCTTCAGGCCGATCAGCAGTCGATCGCTTCCATCCGCCAGTTTGCCAAGAACGGTGCCCGAGCCGATGTCCGAGTCCGGTCCCGAATGCTCCGGACAGCTGCCGAGGCCCACCATGCAACCGACGTTCCATGCATCGCCGCTCACGATTTGCCACCGCCATGCCACGCTGCCGTCGCGGGGTCTGAGTGCCAGCACCTCGTTGCTGCGGTCGTCGGCGGGACCGGTGTAATTGTTGCCGGTACCCACGTAGATCAGCTGCCGCTTGGCGTCGTAGGTGGGGGCGTTCCAGACCGCTGCGCCGGAAGGCGACAAGATCGGCGTGCCGAGTTTGGTGGTGCCGGTGCGGTGCGGCGTCTCATCGATGGTGTAACGCTTCCAGCGCACCTTGCCGCTTGCGGCATCGAGCGCCACGACGCTGCCGCGGAAGCTGCAACACGGGTACTTCGGATCCGCTGTGCCTTCCTCGAGCGAGGAGACGCCGACGTAGAGTGTGCCATCGCGATACAACGGCGCCGCCGTGATGGTCGCGCTCGGATGATCCTCGACGCGGGTGCGCCAAAGCTCGCGGCCGGTCGTCGCGTCCAAGGCGTACACGCGGCCGATGAGGTCGCCGAAAAATGCCTGCTTAAGTCGGCCTTGCTGATCGGGCACGACAACCGCCGTGCGCACCTCGGCGGTGGTGTGAAATTCCCAGCGAACGCAGCCTTGTTTGGCGTCCAGCGCATATACCGTGCCGCTCTGGCTTCCCACATAGAGGGCGCCATACGCGAAACTTGGCTGTGAACGCACGCGCACAGTGGCAGGAAAGGCCACTGTCCACTTGAGTTTCAGTCTTGTGACCGTTTCAGCTGGAAGCTCGGCCGCCTCGGCGCGAATGAAGTGGGTATTCTCGGGCACGAATCCGAAGCCGACCGCGTCGGGCGCACGATGAGTGTCGAAACGTTCCGCCGCACCGGTGCAGGGCGGCGACAGCGGCGGCGCTTTCGCGCCGAAGGCGACACCCGACAAATACTCCGCGACATGGCGTTTATCGGCGTCGTCCAGTCCGGTGGCCTGCCTTTGCATGATGCCGACGCTGAGCGCGCCGTAAATCGCCTCCGGGGTCATCATTTCCACGAAGGTGCGTGAGGGTGCCTTAGGCGCTTGGCCTTCGTGACACGCCTGGCAGCGGGCATGGTAGATGGCCGCGCCCGGAAGCTGTTCCCGATCCGTGCCGCTCTTCGAGGCGTCCATCTGCTGCTTGAGCTTGTCGTAATCCTGGGCAGCGGAGGAGGGCTGCGGCGCGACTCCCATCGCCGCTGGGACCAACGAGACGGCGAGTAAGAGAGCCACAAGCACGGATTCGCGGCAATTCATTTTCCCCCCCTCAAAGATCGCTCGGCGCCTCGATGGCAGAACGCAGCGTTGCGAGAAATGCGGCTCCGACGGCGCCATCGACCGCGCGATGATCGAAGGAAGCCGTCAGGGTGAGCATTTTCGCGACGGTGGGCACGCCGTTGCGGGCAACCAGGCGCTCGCTGATTGAGCCTATGGCCAGGATGGCCACTTGCGGCGGATTGATGATGGCGTCGAATCGATCGATGCCGTACATGCCTAAATTGGATACCGTGCACGTACCGCCCGAGATTTCTTGCCTGCTCAGACTTGAACTGCGTGCACGCAGGCCGAGCGCCTTCGTCTCTTTGGCGATCTGTCTTGCGCTCTTGGTATCGGCGGCGCGGATGATCGGCGTCACCAGTCCATAGTCGGTGGCAACCGCGATGCTGATATCCGCCTGTGGAAATTCCAAGATTTCGTCGCCAATCAGCTGCGCATTGACTGCGGGATGTTTCACCAGGGTAGTGGCGCAAAGACGCACCAAGCAGTCATTGAGCGACACGCCTTCACTCTTCAAGGCGCGCGCCTTGTCGAGAAGCGCGCCGACCTCAACGTCGATGACGAGTCGGTAGTGGGGAATCGTCTGCTTCGATTCGCTCATGCGCCGCGCGATGGTCATGCGGGTTGCCGACAATTTGACGCGATTCGGCGCCGCGGCATCCGGTGCTGACTGCGTGGCAGGACTGCCTGCCTGAACAGCTTGCCCCGCGGCGAACGCCTCCACATCCTCCTTCGATACGCGTCCATTTCGTCCGGTACCCTTCACCAGGAGGATATCCACGCCGAGGCGCTCGGCCACGCGGCGGGCAATCGGGCTGACGCGAGCCTCGCCTTCGGCGCCGACGACGGGGCTGTGCGCTGCCTCGGCCAGAACGGGCGCATCGTTCGGTTCGAAGCTGGCGTCCGCCGGCTTGAAGCTCTGGATGAAGGTGAGCACTTCCTCGTCTGGCACCGAGGGTTCCGCAAGCACGGCGATCAGGGCACCCACATCTTCCACGGCGCCGGTTTCGGCGAGGATTCGTCGAAGTGTGCCGCTTGCGGGCGCGTCCACGGCGTTGACGATCTTGTCAGTTTCGACATCGAGCAACCGTTCGCCCTTGGTCACCGCATGACCCGGCGCGACGTGCCAACCGGTGATGGTGCCGCGTTGCATTTCGATGCCCCACTTGGGCATCGTGATCGGAAAAATTCGCTGATTCATCGACTTGCATCCTCGCCAGGCGAGCCGCCTCTCAGGGGGTATTCGTCCGCAGGCTTTGCCCTCGCCCCGCGTGGCGCATGGTAACCCCAAAAAAAACAGTCATGCTTGTTTTTTTAAAATGTTGCGCGTAACGTCCGCACCTGAGCAACAACAATCGCGGGGCCCGACCAGTCGGCGACCTCGCCGGACCAGTTGATTCAATCGGGGAGCAGAAATGAGCAGAATCCATAGCCCTTGCCAAACCTCACGCATCGCCATGCGGCATTGGGGTGCGCTAGCGCTCGCCGTCGCAGGCGCGATGAGCCAGGCGCATGCGGATGCTACGACGGATTCCACGGCGAGCGCATCGAGCACTGGCCTCGACGAGATCGTGGTGACTGCGGAACGCCGCGAGTCGAACCTTCAATCGACCCCGATCGCCGTCACCGCCGTCGACTCGAACGTCATCGAGTCCTTGTCACCGCGCACCATTGGCGACATCGCCCTGATGGTGCCGAACTTCTCCGCCAACAAGGTCAACGGCTTCAACGCGGCCTCGTTTGCCATGCGCGGCGTCGGCAACACCGACATCATCGTCTACAACGAGGCGCCCGTGGCGGTGCTCATCGACGACTTTGTAATGCCGAGCACACAGACGCAGCTCCTCGATCCCTTCGACGTGCAGAACGTAGAAGTGCTGCGCGGCCCGCAGGGCACGCTGTTCGGCAAGAACACCACCGGGGGCGCGGTGGTCGTGCGCACCAAGCAGCCGATCCTCGACGAGACGAGTTTCGAGGGGCAGGCCGAGGCGGGCAGCTACGACACCGCGAATTTTCGTGGCGCAGTGAACTTCCCCATCATCGAAGGGCACATGGCGCTGCGTTTGGTCGCGGCCAAGGAAAAAGAAGACGGCTGGATGCGAAACGGCGCCACCGACTCGGTGATGGGCACTACCTACACGGGTGACGGACAGCGCTACGGCGGCACCAATGTGACGACGGCGCGCGCCAAACTGCTTTGGGAAGTGAATGACAACCTGAAGACATCGTTCACCTATGAAGTCTTGCGGGATCGCTCGCAGACGCCGGCGGCCGTCAATGTCACTCCAACCAATGCGGCGCCAGGGTCGGCGACGCCGTATTTCACGTTCGCGCTGCTGGGGTTGCCCGGGTACACGGGCAACGATCCGATCAACAACGCCGGCGTCGACAACCGCAACGGCTATCTCCTCGACATGTCGCAGGGTCACCGCGTCGATGCGGATGGGCTGCATCTCAACACCGACTGGTCGATCGATCCGGGCACCTTCACCTGGGTGCAGGGTTATCGGTCCCAGGACTCCAGTCTGCCCTCCGACTACACAGGGGTGGTGGGACCGATCTCCGTTTTCGACGCCAACCGCTCCGATCGCCGCAAGACCTGGCAGGAGGAGCTGCGTTTCGCCTCCAAGGAGATCGGCAACTTCAACTACGTGGCCGGTGCCTTCTACCAGCACGACATCACCAAGTTCTGCGTGGCGCAGGTGCTCGGTATCTACGACCTGTTCGGTGTGCCAACGCCCGCGGGCCTGCAACCCGGCGGCTACAACAACAACCCGCAGGTGCTGTGCAACCAGCAGACCGAGAAATCCGCGGCGCTCTTCGGCGAGACCAACTACAAGTTCACCGATGCGACGACCCTGACCTTCGGCGCGCGTATCACGCGCGACAGCAAGGACTGGATCGGCCGCCAGCAGGTGTTCGTGCAGCAATTGGCCTCCCCGACCGGCGCGATCGTTCCGACCTTCACCTATCAGCAGCTTGGCGGACTCATGAATGCCGCCAACTTTTCCGCCTACCCGTACGGGGTGGTGACCGACAGCCACACTTGGACGCAGCCGACGTACCGCATCACGCTGTCCCATCAATTCGATCCCGACCTGTTCGGCTATTTCACGTTCTCGCGAGGTTTCAAGGCCGGTGGTTACAACGACCAGGTGGGCACGAGTGGTGCGCCGATCACGGCCGCGGAAAAGGCGCCGACCGATCCTGAGAAGGCGAACTCCTACGAGCTGGGTGCCAAGTCCGAGTGGTTGCAGCGGCGCATTCGCCTGAACGAGGCACTGTTCTACGTGAAGTACATCGACGCGATACGCCAGGTGGTGGTTCCGGTCGTGAACTTGAACGGCGAACCCGGCGAAGAAACCTTGTTCCGCAACGCCGCGCAGATGAACGTCTACGGCATCGAGAATGAGTTCACGGCCCAGGTGACGGAGAACTTCCTGGTCCGGGTTCCGTTCAGCTGGCAGCACTGCGAGTACAACAGCTTCAAGACGCTGAACGCGACCGGCACTTCGACGGTGGACCTGTCGGGTCTGCCCGTGAACCGTTGTCCGACCATTACCGCGACGCTGGACGGCAATTACACCTTCCCGATCGCGGCTACCGGCGGCAAACTGGTGCTGGACGCGAACTTCAACTACGTCTCGAAGAATCTCGACACCTATTCGATCGCGCTGCCCTACTCATCGTTCACGCAGACCTACGCCGATGCGCGCGGCTTGCTCGGTGCCTCGATAACCTATACCGCCCCGGACGACCGCTGGTTCGTGCGGGTGCTCGGCCGCAATCTGGCCGACAAGGTGTACAAGGATTCGGCGCAGAACGTCGATCCCTTGTGGGTGTGGGCTTTCTACGGCGAGCCACGCTACGTCGGTGGCGAGATTGGATACAAGTTCGGCAAGAAGTGAACGCTGCGGGGCCATTGCCGATCGGCGATGGCCCCCCTTATACGACGCCGCGCTGGCGAAGTCCCTCGATGGCGGCATCGCTGTAGCCGAGCTCCCGCAGGATTTGATCGGTGTGCTCGCCAAGCTGCGGCGGTTGCATGGGCTCGACCGCAGGCGTGGCACTGAGTGCGACGGGAAGACCCGAGACGGGCACCGGCTGCGACAAGCCCGGGTATGCGGTGACCGCATGCAGGAAATGCATCACCTGCACCTGGGGATCATCGAGCGCCTGCTGCGGCGAGTACACCGGGCCTGCGGGAATTCCGCCCGCCTGCAGGGCCTCGAGCGCCGAAGAGGTCGAACGCTCCGCGCACCAAGCGCTCATGCGTTCGAGAATCGCCTCGCTATGTGCGCCGCGCGCCGTGTCGTCCGAGAACAGCGGGTCCTTGCACCAACGTTCCTCCTCGCCCATCAGCCTCGCCCAGCGACGAAACAGGCCGTTTCCCACCACGTGAGTCAGCAGATGGCCGTCTTTCGTCGCAAACACGGAGGAGGGCGCGGAGGTCTGCACGCGATTGCCGCTGCCGAGACGGTTGATCCCGGTGGCGCCCTGTTCGGCAAGATGCGAACCGAACACGGCGAGCGCCGTGCCGAGCAGCGTCGCCTTGACCTCCTGACCCTCACCGGTGCGCTCACGGTGCATGAGTGCCGCCAGCGTGCCGAGCGCCGACAACACCGCCGTGCTGAAATCCACGTAGGGCGCTGCGGCCTTCGCCGGGGCCCCTGGTTCGCCGGAAATATACATGGCGCCCGACATGGCCTGGCCCACGCCGTCGAATCCGCCGCGCTCGGCGTAAGGTCCTCGATCGCCGAACGCCGACTGCGTCGCAAGCACGATATCGGGACGAATGCCGCGCAGGGTGTGGTAATCGAGGCCCATGTTCTCGAGCATTGCCGCAGGAATATTGGCGACCACCACGTCCGCGGTCGCGACCAGACGCGCGATGACTTCGCGTGCTTCCGGCTTGCCGGCGTCGAGCGTGACCGATTTCTTGTTGCAGGCGGTCTGGAAGAACACACCGCCTTCGCCGCCGCTCGCAACTGGGGCAATATAGCGGTCCTCGCCGCCTTCGCGGCGTTCGATGCGAATCACTTCGGCGCCGAGGTAACCAAGGAGAGTGGCGCAATACGGGCCGGCCACGTAACGACCGAAGTCGAGCACGCGGATTCCCGAGAGGATGCGTGTCGCGGAGGGTTGAGGCATTCGAGGCAATATACACGTTCGCGCCATGGGCGGCGCGCGGTGAGACGAGGTGTGCATTGGACTTTTCGCTGAGCAACGAACAGAAGCAATTGCAGAGCGCGGCGCATGAATACGCGCAGGAGCGCCTGCGGCCGATCGCGGCGGAGATCGAGATCAGCGGCGAGCCGCCGTCCAGGGATCTGGTTGCCGAATTCGCGGCGCACGGCTTCCTCGGCATCAACATTCCAGAGCCTCTCGGCGGTCTCGGCCTCGGAAACCTCGAGGCGCTGATCGTGCTCGAGGAGTTCGCGAAGATTTCGTCCGCGGTCGCCTTTCCGGTCTTCGAATCTTGCGTAGGGCCCGTTCGCGCCATCGAAAGGTTTGCCGGCGAAGACCTGAAGCGCCGAGTCGTGCCCGGCGTCTGCAAAGGCGAACTGATCGTCGCCATTTCAATGTCCGAGCCCGCCGCCGGCTCGGCGCTGACCGACCTAACGACGCGGGCGGAGCTGCGCGCAGATCGCGTGGTTTTGAACGGCGCGAAACGCTGGTGTTCGGGCGGCGGCCATGCGGACGGCTATGTGGTCTACTGCCGCATGTCGGATGCCCCGGCTGGCAAGGGCATCGGTGCCGTGTACGTGGAGCGCGATGCACCCGGGCTCAAGTTTGGAAAGCCCGAATCCCTCATGGGGTTTCGCGGCGTGCCCTCGTCAGACCTGTACTTTGATCAATGCGAGGTGCCCGCAAGCAATGTCATCGTGCCGGCCGGCGGGTTCAAACAGCTCATGGAAGCTTTCGATCTCGAGCGCTGCGGCAACGCAACCATGGCGCTCGCTCAGGCGAGTGGCGCCCTCGATGAGGTGATCGCCTACGTCCAGGAACGCCGCCAGTTCGGCAAACCCATCGTAGAATTCCAGGCCGTGCAGCTGCGACTTGCGGAGATGCGCATCCGAGTGGATGCGGCGCGACTCCTCATCTGGCGGGCGGCGTGCAATGCGCAGGCTGGATTGCCCAGCATTCTGGAGTCATCGGTCGCCAAGTGCTACGCGAATGAGATCGCGCGCGAAGTCACCGGGCATGCCGTGCAGCTGATGGGCGGCTACGGGTACTCGCGCGAATATCCGATGGAGCGGCGGCTGCGCGACGCTTGGGGCTGGGGAATAGCGGGCGGCGCGATCGACATCCAGAAGGTCAATATTGCCGCGGCGATGGTCGGGCGGCGCTTCGATCAGCGCAGCAGATCCTAACCCGGGGCGGCTTCGCTCAATCTTATGGTGACTTCGAGCATCGAATCGACGATCCGCACCGCATGGGTCGCGAGCGCGCGCGTCGCGGGCGCTCCCATGGCGCGGCCGTCGCGAACGTCGAATCCGGCGCCGTGCAGCGGGCAGATGAGCCGCGTACCGCGCAACCTTCCCTCGCTCAGGCGCGCGTACGCATGCGTGCACACGTTGTCCAGTGCAAAGAAGCCGTCCTTGGTGTGGCACACGACGATCTCGCGGCCGCCTATCGAGCATGCCTGCATCTTGCCCTCGGGGATGTCGGCGAGCGGGATCTTGGCGGAGTCGTCGATGGCCATCGGCAGGTCCAATGAATGTGCGGATGATTTTGAGAGCGGCGATCGTATCACGGGGATTTCACGCGGGAGCGGTACAACATGTCGAAAATTACCTTCATAGCACGCATGACGGTGAAACCAGAGAAGCGCGATGAGTTCATCTCATTGTGCCGGCAGCTCGAGAAATACGTGGCGGAGCATGAACCGGACGTGTTGCTCTATGAGTTCTTCAAGCTTCGCGAGGAACATCGCTATGCGATTCTTGAATGTTTCCCCGACGCGGCGGTGGAGGCTCGACACATGAATTCCGCGAAGCTCGCAGAATTTGCACCCAAGATAGGTGCGTGCCTCATCGGCACCTGGGAGCGCGAGTATCTGGACGATCTTGTATAGAAGGGGAAAAATCATGTCGACGACATTCATTGCCACCCTCACCATCAAGGCGGGCAGGGAACAGGAATTCGAACGCCTGCAGAAGGAACTCTCGGAGCTCACGCATGCGAGCGAGCCGGGAACGTTGGTGTATGACGTGTTGAAGAGTCGCAGCAAGCCGCGCACCTACGTGGTGTACGGACGATTCGCGGACGAGACGGCATTCGCCGCGCATCAGGGCAGCAGCTTCCACGATCGCCTGGTGCCGCCCATCATGGCCTGCGTTGAGGGCGAAATGGATCTGCACATGGCCGACTGGAAGTCCTGAGCGGCTTACCGATCCTCGCCCGCGAGTTCCTTCAACTTCTCTTCGAGATAACGCAGCACGCGCTTGTCGCGCTCGGTTTCCTTATGGGTGAGGAAACTGATCGCCATGCCCTCCATGACATAGCGGCTCAAATCGAACCCGAGGACGAACTTTTCTCCTTTGCGCTTCCACTCCGGAAACAATTCGAGGCTCGCCTCGTACCATTCGCGCTCGAACGCCTCCTGTGCGGGGAAGAGAATCTCGGCCAACTCCTTGTCGGTGCGCGCGGCGACCGCCAACTCGAAGAAGGCGACGAACCAGGGGTGCTTGACGTGCGACCAGTAGCCTTCCACTCCCATGCGCACGTGATCGCCGTCGTTCGGCTCCTTCGCCATGGCCTTGCGGAAGGCGCGCAGACGTTTGGCGTGCAGGTAATCGACCGCGGCGCGGATGATGCCGATCTTCGAGGGGAAGTGGTGCAGCATGGCACCGCGCGAGAGGCCGGCTTTTTCGGCGATCACCGTGGTGGTAGTGCGGGCATAGCCTAGTTCCACCAAGCTCTTGATGGCCGCTTCAATGATGAGTTCGCGCGTCGACGCGCTTTTCTGCGCCTGCCAGCCCACGGGCGCGTCAATGCCGGTATTGGATCGTTTTTGTTCACTTGCGGCCATGCAGTAACGTTCCCTTATGAGCACCCAGTGCGTGAGAAATCCCTTATAGGCCAAAGTTGTATGGGTTGCTCGTAAAAGTCAATCATGATTGAAACAGACTGTAGTGACTGTTATTTTGCGGCATTCACAGGGGGAATCATATGGGACGCGTAAGCGGCAAGATCGCGCTGGTCACCGGTGCGGGGTCGGGATTGGGCAGGGCGGATGCCACCTTGCTGGCGCAGGAAGGGGCGACGGTCGTTCTGACGGACATCAACGAGGCCCCCGGTCGCGAGTTGGAAGGCAGCCTCAACGGCCACCGAGCCGGTTGTGCGTTCTTCATGCCGCAGGACGTCTCAAGCGAGGCGCGATGGATCGAAGTGTTCGCGGAAATCCGCCGCCGCTTCGGCGCCCTACACATCATCGTCAATAACGCCGGCATGGTGGTGATAGGCACGCCCGAATCAGCGACGTTGGAGCAGTTTCAACGACATCTTCACGTCATGACCGACAGCGTTTTCCTGTCCTGCAAGCACGGGATACCCCTGCTCAAGGACTCGGGAGGCGGTTCGATCATAAACATGTGCTCCACGGCGACGCACTTGGGCTATCCCGTGTTCTATGCATATTCCGCGGCCAAGGGCGCGGTGCGTTCCATGACCAAATCAATCGCCGTGCATTGTCAAATGAACCGCTACAACATCCGCTGCAATTCCATCCACGCGGGGGCGATCGAAACCCCAATGGTGATCAACGCCAGCCGTGAACTCGGCATGAGCATGTCGAGCTACGAGCAGACCCCAGTGGGGCTTGGCAGGCCGGAGGATGTCGCCAACATGGTGTTGTACCTGGCCTCGGATGAATCCCGCTTCGTGAATGCGGCTGAACTCGTGATCGACAATGGTCTGATTGCGCAGTGATTCCGGACCTTGATATGCCTAGGAGGTCTTAAAAAAACAGTCCAGACTGTTTGTTTTAGGTAGAGGTGAGGCTATACTTCAAGCATCCGACACCCTAGGGGGCAGCGATGGATCTGGGTTTGCGCGGCAAGAAAGCGATCGTAACCGGGGCAACCAAGGGAATCGCCCGGGGCGTGGTGGAACTGCTGCTCGCTGAAGGGGCCGATGTTGCCTTTTGCGCGCGTACCGCCGATGAAGTCGCCGAGGCGGTGGCGCAATTGAAAAAGCCCGGCTCGAACGTGTTTGGCGAAGCTTTGAGCGTGCGCGACGGCGAGGCGTTGCGCGGCTGGCTGGAGCGCAGCGTCGCCGCGCTGGGAGGCTGCGATATCTTCATTCCGGCGGTCAGCGGCGGCGGCGGAATGGACAGTGAAAAGAACTGGGTGAGGAATTTCGAGATCGACATGTTGCACACCGTGCGCGGGTGCGAAGCCCTCATGCCGCATCTGCAGAAGTCAGGATCTGGCTCCGTCGTCATCATAGCCTCGACGAACGCGGTGGAAACTTTCGCAGCGCCGATGGCCTACAACGCGATCAAGGCCGGCCTTGTAACCTACGCGAAGCAGCTGTCGCAGTTCGTCGGCAAGCACGCCGTCAGAGTCAACGCGGTGTCGCCGGGTCCGATCTACTTCGAGGGCGGCGCGTGGGAGATGATCAAGGGCACGCAAGCCAAGTTCTACGATTGGGCCATAAAGCAGATTCCCGGCGGTAAAATGGGCACGGTTGAGGAGATCGCCCGCGTGATCGTTTTCATTGCAAGTCCCGCTGCGAGCCTGATCACGGGCGCAAACATCATTGCGGACAACGGCTTCACCAAGCGCGTGCAGCTCTGAAGGCTTAGAGAGTTGGCATGCCCAGCCCGATCAACGGCTACCTTGTCTGCGGAGGCCTGTATCACGACATGGATTTCGCTCGGCTGGAGCTTTTGAAGCTGCTGGCTGAGCACGAGCACCTCAGAATCTCCGTGGGTAGCGATTATCGCGACCATGAGCAGATCGGCGCTGCTCGGTTTCTCGTCACCTACACGTGCGACGTGGCGCCCACCGAGGATCAGTTGCGAGGCCTGGAGTCGTTCCTGGGCGGAGGCGGGCGGTGGCTCGCGCTGCACGGCACGAACTCGGTGCTGCGATTCCTGAAGGGTCAAGGCTGGGACGCGCCGCGCACCGCGCCGCGTTTCATGGCGATGCTGGGCAGTCAGTTTCTCGCCCATCCGCCCATCGCCCCGTATCGCGTCGAGGTGAGCGACCCATCGCATCCGCTGGTGAAGGGCATCGAGCCGTTCGAGGCCGACGATGAACTGTATCTTTGCGAGTACCATGGCGCCCCGCAGGCCCTGCTGCATACGGATTTCAACGGTGAGGCACCGGGATTTGTGGCGCGCCACTGGCCGGCTTCGGGCGCCAATGGCTCCCGACAGCTGGTGCTTTATTTGAATCGTCACGCCGGCGGCGAGGTGCTTTACTGCACGCTGGGTCATTGCCGCGGCAAGTACGACATGCGGCCGATGATTCCCGAGTATCCGACGGTGGAGCGCGGCAGCTGGAAGCTGCCTGCCTACTACGAATTGCTCCGGCGGGGCATCCGTTGGGCTGCACAATTGCCGGTCTAGGGATTCGACATCATGGCAAACGATCCGAAAGCCGATGATCTGGCGAGCCGATCCAAGTCGCCGCCTTTCAGCAAGGTGGCACGGGTGTCGGCCGGCGCCGACGGCCGCACTTCGCCGTTGCCGGGCACTCCCCACGAGAAGGCCGAGGATCCCGCGTTGGCGGGCGGCGTCATCGACCAACGCCGCTACACCTCGCATGAGTTCATGCGTTTGGAATGGGAGCGCCTCTGGACCAAGGTGTGGCTTCTCGGCGGACGCTCGCTCGATATGCCGCAGCCCGGCGACTATATCGTCACCGAATTGGGCACCGAATCCATCATTCTAGTGCGCCAGGCCGACGGCGGCGCGCGCGCTTTCTACAACGTCTGCCAACATCGCGGCAATCGCTTGCGGCCATGCGGTCGCGGATCGGCAGGCACTTCGATGTCGTTCAAGTGCCTGTATCACCATTGGGAATACAATCTCGACGGCAGTTATCACCGCATCCCGGACCTCGATACTTTTCCGCAGGGCGCGCCGTCTTACGGTCTGACGGAGTTGAAGTGCGAGGAGTGGGGGAGTTTCGTCTGGTTCAACATGGATCCCCAGGCCGAACCGCTGCCGAAATTCCTGGATCCCATTCCGGCCCATCTCGATCCGTATCACTTCGAGCGCATGGTGCAGACGCGGGACATCACGGTCGAGTGGGACTGCAACTGGAAGACATCCGTCGACGCCTTCAATGAAAGCTATCACGTGCAGGGCATTCATCCGCAGCTGCTCTGGTATCTGCATGATCTGGACATTCAAATCGATTGCTACGAGCGCCACAGCCGTTATCTGATCCCTTTCGCCACGCTTTCGCCGCGGGTGCGCAAGCCGCCGACAATTCCTGATTCGATCAAAGGCATCATGAAGGCCGCCGGCATGGACCCGGTGGATTATGAGCAGCCGATCGGCAACATTCGCAAGGATGTGCAGAAACACAAGCGCTCGAGCGCCGCGGCGCAGCACAAAGACTATTCGCAGCTCAATGACGATCAGCTCACGGATGATTACCACTATTTGATTTTTCCGAATCTGTCGCTCAACGTGCACGCGGATGACTTTTGGGTTTTCAGGCAGCGTCCTCATGCCACCGATCCCAACAAGATGTACTACGACATCTGGACGTATGAACTGGTGCCCGGCAATCAGGAGTGGCCCGCGCGGGCCAAACACCAGACCTTCAAGCACGGCGACAAGTCGATCGGGCTGGTGCTCGACCAAGATTCTGCGAATTTACCGAACGTGCAGGCGGGCATGCACTCGCGGGGCTACCGCGGTCTCTGGCTCGGCTCCCAGGAGCTGCGCATCCGCCACTTCCACAAGGTGATTGACGAGTACCTGTTTCCTCCCGGCGGCGATGCCGGGCAATGGTCGCGAGGATAATCATGATCGAAAGCAAGCAGCTGGATGCGGCGCGTCTCAAGCACGCCTACCGGCAGATGAAACTGATCCGCGAATTCGAGGAGCGCTTGCACGTGGAGATCGCAAGCGGCGATATCCCCGGATTCACGCATTTGTACGCAGGCCAAGAGGCCGTGGCGGTGGGCGTCTGCGAACAGCTGACCGACGCCGACTACATCGTGAGCACCCACCGCGGTCACGGCCACTGCATCGCCAAGGGATGCGAAGTGGACGCGATGATGAAGGAGATCTATGGGCGCCGCGACGGCACCTGCCACGGGAAAGGCGGCTCCATGCACATCGCCGATGTCACCAAGGGGATGCTCGGCGCCAACGCAATCGTGGGTGGCGGGCCGCCGCTCGCGGTCGGGGCCGCCATAGCCTGCAAGCTACGTGGCAATCGCTCGGTAAGCGTTGCTTTCGGCGGAGATGGCAGTGCCAACCAAGGCACCGTGTTCGAGGCAATGAACATGGCCGTGGTGTTGCGGGTTCCCACCATATTCATCATCGAAAACAACGGCTATAGCGAACACACGGGCGCCTCCTACGCGGTCGGCTCGCGTGATCTTGCCGGGCGCGCCCGCGGCTTTGGAATGCCGGCGGAATGTGTCGACGGATCCGACTTTCATGCGGTATTCGACGCTATGGGAAGGGCCGTGGAGCATGCACACCGGGGCGAGGGTCCGAGCGCCATCGAGGCGGTCACCACCCGCTTCTACGGGCACTTCGAAGGCGACCCGCAGAACTATCGCGCCAAGGACGAAGTGGCCAAACAGCGTCAGACCATGGATTGCCTCAAGCGCTTCCGGGCGCGCGTCGAATCGGACCGCAGCGTTGCGAGCGCGGATTTGGACGCCATCGACGCGGAGGTGCTGGCTCTCATCGAGCGGATCGTGGTGGAGGCCAAGGCTGCCCCGCCCCCGGCCGAGGCCGACCTGCACAGTGACGTCTACATTCAATACTGACAGTCGAGTAGATCATTCATGGCCCAGATCAGCATGCGCGACGCGCTCAACCAGGCCCTGCATCAGGAGATGGAGCGCGATGAACGCATCATCGTGCTTGGCGAAGATGTTTCAGGCGGAGCCGGCGGCTCTTCGGGCCAACGAGAGGCCTCTGGCGGCATATTTGGCGTCACCAAGGGCCTACTGCCGAAATTCGGGGAGGGCCGGGTGCTGGACACGCCGATCTCGGAATCCGCCATCGTCGGGGCCGCGGCCGGTGCCGCGCTCGCCGGACTGCGCCCCGTTGCGGAGCTCATGTTTGCGGACTTCGTCGGTGTCTGCATGGATCAGATCTACAATCAGATCGCAAAATTCCGTTACATGTTCGGCGGTAAGAGCACCTGCCCGGTAGTGATCCGCATGGCGATGGGTGCGGGCATGAACATGGGTCCGCAGCACTCGCAGGCGATTTACCCGCTGTTGACGTCGGTCCCGGGCCTGAAAATCGTGGTGCCCTCCAACGCGTATGACGCCAAGGGGCTGCTGATCCAGGCCATCCGCGACGATGACCCGGTCATATTCTTCGAACACAAGGCCCTTTATCCGCGCAAGGGTGAGGTGCCGGAGCAGGCCTACACGGTGCCCTTCGGCGAGGCGAATCTGGTGCGCGAGGGCGAGCACGTTACCGTCGTGGCGTTTGCGCGCATGGTGCCGTTCGCCGAGCGCGCCATCGACGCTCTGGCGAAGGAGGGCATCACCTGCGATCTCATCGATCCACGAACCACCTCGCCCCTCGATGCCGACACCATCGTCGAGAGCGTCGAAGGCACCGGTCGGCTGGTGGTGGTCGACGAGTCTCCGCCACGCTGTGGCATGGCGGCAGATGTTGCCGCCATCGTCTGCGAGCGGGCCTTCCGTTCGCTCAAGCGACCGGTCGTGCAGGTGACCGCTCCGCATACACCGGTACCGTTCGCGCCCGCGCTGGAGCGCGCCTATGTGCCGGGACCGCAGAAGATCGAACTGGCAATTCGCCGGGCCATGACGGATGAATGAGCTTCTATTGGGTGCGCGGACGCCGCCGGTAGTAGTCCTTCCAACTCGTCAACCCCTCGGGGTAGTCCGCGGGGTGCGGCGAAGCGTAGGCGCGATTGCGCAAACCGGAATTGAGTCCCTCGGCGTACTCCTCGGGACGAAGATAGTAGAAAAACTCGAGGGTTCGAACCCTGAAGCGCCAGCACTCCTCTTCGAGGACATATTCGTCGTGGTAGCGCAATGAGGTCCACATGGCAAGGCCGTTGCGCACGAGCTCTGCGTGCGCATTGACCAGGCCCGATGCGCGCATTGGGTCCGCGTCGTCGAACTTGATGATGTTATCGTGGGTGAAGTGATTGCTGGGTCCGAGGACCGCAAAACGCCCGTGAAATTGCTCGACCACCGCTTCGCGCCCGGTGGCGTTCATGACCCCGTCGATGGAGCGGAACGAGCCGTCGCGCGCGAAGCACTCGCCTATGCCGGCGATGTCGCGACCGTCGATCACGAAGCAATATCGGGCGAGAAGCTCTTCGATGGCGGCCCTTGCTTCGAGTCTCTTGATGCGACGTTCGAGGTCCACGGTGTACGCTCCCAATGCTTAGAGGACTGAATGGTACGACATGCGCTTTTTCGAAGACATGATAATCGGTGAAGTCCGCCTGTCGCGGACTCATCGGGTCACGCGTGAGGCGATGCTCGAATTTGCGCGCAACTACGATCCGCAGTATTTCCACGCGGATCCGAAGCTCGCGGAACAGTCTATTTTCGGCGAAGTGATCGCATCCGGGATCTACGGCGCGGCGCTTTGGCGGATCCTGGATCATGAAATCAGCGGCGACATCCGTTGGATCTGCGGAGTCGCTTGGGAGAACGTTCGCTGGCCGAAGCCGATTCGTGCCGGCGACGAGGTGCGGGCGCGCTCTGAGACGCTCTCCAAGCGCTTGAGTATGTCTGATCCCGCGCGCGGCGTGGTGGAGTGCGGCTATTCACTGCTGAATCAACATGATGAACAGGCCTTCGTCTGCCGCAGTATCAATCTGATCGAGCTCAGGGGCGGCCCGCCAGTGCCGCGGACGAGCAAATCCTAGGGGGAAACCGTGTCATTCGCGAACCAGAGCATTTACGTAGTAAGCGCGGTGCGCACCGCCATTGGAGCATTCGGCGGCTCGTTGAAGGATACTCCGTTGTCGGGCCTTGCCACCCACGTGGTGGCGGAATCCGTGCGACGCGCCGGGCTCGTGCCGGAACTCATCGAGCATGTGGTGATGGGCAACGTGATTCCGACCGAACCGAGCGATGCCTACCTAAGTCGCGTCGCCGCTCTGGGTGCGGGAATGCGTCAGGAAACGCCGGCGTTCAACGTAAATCGCCTGTGCGGCTCGGGACTCCAAGCCATAGTCTCGGCCGCGCAGTTGATTGCTCTTGGTGACGCCGAGATTGCCGTCGGCGCCGGTGCGGAGTCGATGAGCCGCGGACCCTATATCTCCAAGTCTTTGCGCTGGGGTGCGCGCATGGGCAACGTCGAGGCGCTCGACTTCATGCTGGGGGTCCTGCACGATCCGTTCAGCTGCCGGCACATGGGCGTCACCGCAGAGAACGTTGCGGAGCGCTACAAGGTGAGTCGAGAAACTCAGGATCGTCTGGCCCTGACCAGCCAGCAGCGTGCCGCGCGCGCGGTGGCCGAAGGGCGTTTCAAGGATCAAATCGCGGGCATCGAGATTCGCGTCGGCAAGAAGACCCAGCTGTTCGATACGGATGAACACATACGGTCGGATACCTCAATTGAATCGCTGACCAGGCTCAGACCGGCGTTCGCCGAAACAGGCAGCGTGACGGCGGGCAATTCGTCAGGCATCAATGATGGCGCGGCGGCCGTGGTCCTGGCATCGGAGAACGCGGTAGCAAAGCACGGATTGAAGCCTCTGGCGCGTCTCGTTGCATATGGACAGGTGGGGGTGGACCCGCAGTTCATGGGTATCGGCCCGGTGCCCGCTTCGCGGCTGGCGCTGGCGCGCGCGGGTCTGAAGGTGGATGACATCGCGCTGATCGAGGCCAATGAAGCATTCGCTGCGCAGGCCTGCGCGGTCATCCAGGAAATGAAGTTCGACCCCGAGCGGGTAAACCCCAACGGCTCCGGCATTTCCCTGGGACATCCGGTGGGCGCGACGGGCGCCATCCTTGCCACCAAGGCGGTCCATGAACTCAAGCGCGCCGGCGGGCGTTATGCCCTTGCGACCATGTGCATCGGTGGCGGCCAGGGCATCGCCCTCATATTGGAGCGCGCTTGAGTGTCGGCACAACGAGGAATTCCAATGGACGAGTCGCAGTCACGGCTTTTGCTCGAAATCGAAAACGGCATCGGGATCATTACCTTCAACCGGCCGGATCGCGGCAACGTCATCGATCTGGCTTTCGGGCGCGAATTTCGCGATGCCGCCCATAAGATCGCCGACGACGCACAAGTCCGCGTGCTGCTGATACGCGCAGCCGGAACGCAGTTTTGCGTAGGCGGCGATCTTAAATCGATGCGGGAAGCAGGGTCCGATCCCACCGACTTCTTTCTGGAGCTAACGCGGGACCTGCATGAAGGGCTCGCCGTCATGGCGCGGATGGATGCCCCGGTGTTGGCCGAAGTGCGGGGGACGGCGGCAGGGGCGGGGCTCGGAATCGTGCTCGCTTCGGATATCGTCATGGCCGCCCCTGAGGCCAAATTTCTTTCCGCCTACAGCGCCGTGGCACTCACCCCGGACGCCGGATGCACCTACAATCTCGCGAGGGTCGTGGGCACGCGGCGAGCGATGGAAATGTTTCTGCTCAACCGGGTCCTTTCAGCGCAGGAAGCTTTGGCATGGGGCATCGTCAATCAGGTGGTTGCAGCCGACGAACTCGGCGCCGCGTCCATGAAATTGGCGGAGCGTCTGGCCAGCGGGCCGCGCGGCGCACATGGCGCGCTGAAGCGACTGATGGCTGAGCCGCTGCATGAGTTCGAGTCCCAGCTGAAGCGCGAGAGCGAGAGCATCGCCGCGCGTGGCGCGAGTGCCGAGGGGCGTGAGGGAATCAGCGCGTTTTTGGAAAAGCGCCGCCCCGACTTTCGCGGCGCGAACTGAAGGTTCAGCCCCGCAGATGCGGCGAGCGCCAGACGCGAAAGCCGCCGAGAAAGGCGAAATCGTTGCTGCCGAGGCGGGTGTCCTTGGGTAGCTTCTTGAGTTTGCGCGCATTGCCGCCGCCCAAGACCACATAATCGGCTTCCAGTGCATTACGCAAGCGGTCGACAACGTCCGCAACCGCGCGTCGCCACTTCTTGGGTCCGAGTCGCTCGCGGCCGCGTTCGCCGAGGTAGTCTTCGTAGCTGCGGTTACGCTTGTATGGGAGGTGCGCAAGTTCCATGGGTGCGATCACCTCATCGACGATAAGCGCCGAACCCAATCCCGTGCCCAGCCCCAAGAACAGCATCCGCCCACCCTCGTAGCTGCCGAGCGCCTGCATGGCCGCATCGTTCATGACGTGAGTGGGACGACCGAAGGCCTTGCGAAAGTCGAAACCGACCCAGCCGCGACCGAGATTGAAGGGTTCCACCATGATCTTGCCGTGAACGACCACCCCCGGATAACCAATGGAAACCACGTCATATTTAAGGTCGCCATTGAGCTTGAGCACTTCGGAAACCATGCGTTTGGGTGTGAGCCCGGGACCTGATTCGAACTGCCGCATCTCGCGGCGCCCCGAGAGCTTGGTCTTCACATGCGTGCCGCCGACGTCGATCACGAGCACGGTGCGTTGGGATTTCTTGGCCATGAATGTAACGTTCCTGTCGAGCCCAAACTGCGGGACGGCATCCTAAGTGCATGATAGCACCGCCGGGATCGCTCGCCCTTGGAGGTGACGTTTTGACAGAACTCGGACGGTCGAGGGCGGCGCGCAAACGTGCGATACTCCGCCCATGCGTAGCACCATCTTCATTCTAACGGTGAGTGCGGCAGCGGCACTCTGCGGGGGCTGTTCAAGTACCAAGCAGAGCGTACCCGATGTCGTCCCTGTTTCTTTGCGTGCGCCCTCCGATCAATTGATGACACTCAAGGCTCATGCTACCGGTGCGCAAGTCTACGAGTGCCGCCAGGGCGATGATCCCGCCCGCTATCTTTGGGTGTTGAAAGCGCCGGATGCGACCCTTGTCGATGAAGCGGGGCGGAAAGTCGCCAAGCATTACGCCGGCCCTACCTGGGAAGCGGCCGACGGCAGTACGGTGCTTGCCGAAGTGGTCGGACGGGAGTCGAGCCCGGATCCGAAGTCGATTCCCTGGCTGTTGTTGAAAGCGACCACCCGTAGCGCGCACGGTCAATTCAGCAGCGTCAGATTCATTCAGCGTCTGCACACCGTCGGCGGCGTCGCGCCCGGCACCTGCACCGCGAAACAAGCGGGCCGCGAACTTCGGGTCAAGTACTCGGCCGACTACTATTTCTACGTCGGCTCCGGGTCCTGACGCTGGCGGCGTCCATTCGTGTTTCGCGCCTGCGTGCGCTCGTTGGCGGCTCGATAGGAAACCTGGTCGAGTGGTACGACTGGTACGTGTACTCCGCCGGCGCATTGTATTTCGCCCCGGTTTTCTTTCCATCCGGTGACCAAACCGCACAGCTGTTGAAAAGTGCCGCTATTTTCGCGGTGGGATTCTTCGCGCGGCCGGTGGGTGCCTGGCTCATGGGCCTGTACGCCGACCGTGCCGGTCGGCGCGCGGCGCTCGCCCTCTCGGTGGGAATGATGTGTCTCGGTTCCCTCACGATTGCATTGACTCCCGGAGCCGATCGGATCGGCAGGGGAGCGGCCGCTTTGCTCTTGCTTGCGCGCCTGATACAGGGGTTGTCTCTCGGGGGCGAGTATGGCGCGAGCGCCACCTATTTGAGCGAGATGGCCTCGCGGCGGCACCGTGGATTCTGGTCGAGCTTCAGCTACGTCACGCTGATCGGCGGACAGTTGACGGCACTGGCGGTGCTGATAGGGCTCGAGCATTCGCTCACCAGCGCGCAGATGCGGTCTTTCGGCTGGCGCGTGCCCTTCGCAATCGGAGCGGCGTTGGCGTTGTTGGCATACCTGTTACGGTATCGGATCGAGGAGTCCGAATCCTTTACACGGGCCAAGGCCGCGAATCAGCAGCCGCTCGGAGTCCCGCACCTCATGAGTCACCACCGCAGAGAAACACTCATCGTGCTGGTACTGTCGGCCGGGGGTTCGCTGGTCTTCTACATCTACGCGACCTACATGCAGAAGTTTCTTGCCAATAGCGCCGGATTCTCGCGCAACGCTGCCTCCGAGCTCAGCGCCCTGACGCTTTGCGTTTTCATGCTGGCGCAACCACTGTTCGGATATCTATCCGACCGCCTGGGACGCAAGCCCATGATCGTGACCGCATTCTCCGGCGCGACGCTGCTCACCTATCCTCTGCTGTCGGGCATTCAAGCATCGCACTCTGCCTACCTGGCGGGCACGCTGATCGTGATCGGAATCCTGATTCAGTCTTGCTACACATCCATCAGCGCGGTGTTCAAAGCCGAGATGTTTCCGACTGCCATCCGCTCCCTGGGCGTATCGTTGCCGTATGCGCTGGGAAACGCCGCCTTCGGAGGCACCGCGGAGTACGTTGCGCTCTGGTTCAAGAAGGCAGGCATCGAGAGCGGGTTTTACTGGTACTCGTCGGCCGTCGCCTGCGCAAGCCTGATCGCGGCGCTCGCCATGCGTGATACAAAGCGATACAGCCGCATCCTCGAGGGGTGAGGCTTCAGGAGAAGGAGATTGTGCCGATGAGCAGTGAACAGCTGGAATTGATGCAAACCAAGATTGCCTACCTCGAGCGTGCCACCGGCGAACTCAGCGACGTGATTTTTCGTCAGGATCGCGAAATCCAGTTGCTCGCCTCGCAGCTCAAGGCCCTGGTGCAACGAATAGAAACGGTTGACGAACGGGCCCGCACTCCTGAGGAAGAGCGGCCGCCCCACTATTGAGCCCTGTGGCATCATGGCCGCATGTCGCAGACCGATCTGATTGCGCATCTCGAGTTCTGGGCCGAACGCCGTCCGCAGCACCGCTTCCTGCACACCTCCGACGGGCGCGAGATCACCTACCGCGCCCTGGCAGACCAGGTGGCGCGATTTGCCGCGGCACTGGCTCAGCTGGGTGTCATGCCCGGCGACCGAGTCGCCGTGCAAGTGGAGAAGTCGGCCGAAGCGGTCTTGCTGTATCTCGGTTGCCTATGGGCGGGTGCCGTCTTCGTGCCCATCAACACCGCAAACACGGCACACGAGGTCGAATACTTTCTCAAGGATGCGCAACCCAAGCTTGCAGTGGTGAGGCCGGCGAGCAAGGGGAGTCTCGGCGACGTAGCGCGCGAGGCGGGTACGCGTCGCCTTGAGACTTTGGGCGAGGAGGGCGAAGGATCTCTCATTGATCTGGTTAGGCGCAACGCTCCGCAGGCCGGGCGTCATCTTGCAAAACCCGCGGATCTTGGCGCGATCGTCTATACCTCGGGCACCACGGGGCGATCAAAGGGCGCGATGATCAGCCGCGCCAACCTCGCTTCGAACGCAACCGTCCTTTCGCATGCCTGGCGCTTCACCGCCGATGATGTGCTGCTGCACGTTCTGCCGTTGTTCCACATCCACGGCCTGTTCGTGGCAATCAACACGCTGTTGGTTTCCGGCGCCGGCATGCTCCTCTCGAACAAGTTCCAGCCCGCCACCGCGGTGAGGCAGTTTGCCGAATGCTCCGTTTTCATGGGCGTGCCGACGCATTATGTGCGCTTGCTGCAGCAGCCCGCGTTGACTGCCGAAGCGTGCGCCCACATGCGTCTTTTTATTTCAGGATCGGCGCCGCTCCTGAGCGAGACCCACCAGCAGTTTTTGGCGCGCACCGGGCAGGCAATCCTGGAGCGCTACGGAATGAGCGAGACTCTCATCAACACCTCCAATCCTTACGATGGCATACGCCTGCCAGGTTCGGTGGGTCCGCCGCTGCCGGGCATAAGCGTGCGCGTCGCGGAGGTTTCCCGGCCGCAGGAAGTGGGCGCGCTCGAGGTGAAGGGTCCCAACGTTTGTCTCGGCTACTGGCATGATCCGGCCAAGACGGAGTCGGAATTCACGGCGGACGGCTGGTTCAAGACCGGCGATCTCGGCCGTATCGATGAAGGAGGCTACGTGCACATCGTGGGACGCGCCAAAGATCTGGTCATCAGCGGCGGCTACAACGTCTATCCCAAGGAGGTCGAATCGGAACTTGATTTGTTGTCGAACATCGTTGAAAGCGCGGTGTTCGGGGTGCCACATCCGGATTTCGGAGAAGGTGTTACCGCCTGCGTGGTGGTGCGACCGGGCTCGGAAGTCACGGAGGCGGATATCATCGGGGCGGTACAAACGCGTCTGGCGCGTTATAAAGTACCGAAGCGCGTGTTGCTGATCGACGAACTGCCGCGAAATACCATGGGGAAGGTGCAGAAAAATGAGCTACGCAAACGCTACAACGCCTTGTATCGAGGCGGCTGACCGGAGGATGGCGCCGTGAATCAGGCGGCGACCACGCTTGAACGGGTCCGGCTCACGCCGGCACAGACACGCGGATTCTGGGCTGCCTGGGCCGGATGGACCCTTGATGGCATGGATTCGGTCATCTTTGCCCTGGTGCTGGCGCCGGCACTCACCGAGCTTTTGCCCAAGTCCGGCATGGACAGTTCGCCGAGCCATGTGGTGTTCGCAGGATCGGTGCTGTTCGCGGTGTTTCTCGCCGGGTGGGGCGGATCCTTGATCTGGGGGCCGATTGCGGATCGCTTCGGCCGCACCCGTACCTTGGCCGCGGCGGTGGCCTGCTATGCCGTATTCACCGGGCTCGCCGCCTTCGCGCAAAACGTGTGGGAACTCGGGACATTCCGATTTCTCGCCGGCGTCGGCATCGGCGGCGAATGGGCCCTGGCCGGCACCTATGTGGCGGAAATGTGGCCGGAGTCTCGCCGCAAGATGGGTGCGGGCTATCTGCAGACGGGCTACTACGCCGGCTTTTTTCTGGCTGCGGCACTTAACTACACCGTGGGGGCGAATTACGGGTGGCGCGCGATGTTTCTTTGTGGCGGCGTGCCGGTGCTGGTGTCGCTGTACATGCTCTCCAAGCTCAATGAGTCGGACCGCTGGAACCGCGCTCACACCGCGCAGAGCGCGAAAAGTCCCCTGGTAGCCATCTTCAAAGATCAATATCTTAGGCGTACCGTCATCAACTCGGCGCTGGTGACCGTCTCCATCATAGGTCTCTGGGCCGGCGCGGTGTACGAACCTTCGGCCATCATCACCTTGGCAAAAGCCATGGGCCACACGCAGAAGGAAGCCGCGCAGCTGGCCTCTTTCGGCACGGGGCTCTTGTCCATCGGAACGGTGCTTGGGTGTCTTGCGGTGCCCTTGCTCGCAGAGCGCATGGGACGACGAACTACGCTGGCAATTTATTTTCTGGGCATGGCCGTCTGCATCGTCGTCAGTTTCGGCTGGGCTTTCTACCTCAAGGAAGGGTTGGGAGTGTTCATCGGCAGCCTGTTTTTCTTGGGTTTTTTCGGCGGCAACTTTGCGGTCTATAGTCTGTGGCTCCCCGAGCAATATCCAACCGCGGTTCGAGCCAGTGCATTTGCCTTCGCAACTTCGTTCGGACGATTCATCGGCGCCGGCGTGAATTTTCTGATCGGTGCCGGCGTCGCTGCGTACGGCAGCGTCGGCATGCCCGTGGCCATCACGGCGTCCGCGTTTTTTCTTGGCTTGCTCCTGTTGCCCTTCTCGCTCGAGACTCGGGGCCAGCCGCTGCCGAGTTAACAGGAGCGGTCAGTTGTTGGCTGGCAGGGTCACCATCGTCAGGGTGCGCCCGCTCATTTCCGCGCCGCCGTCGGTGGCGTCGATTTCCACATAGAAACTCTTGTCGCGGGTACGCACCGCATCCGTCACGCTCACCAGGAGCACCGCGGTCGCCTGCCCATCCGCCATCTGTTCAATGCGCGGCAATACCGGAACGAAGTCCTTGCTTGGTTTTGCAGTGCCGGATTCGGTCCACCACTGGAAACTGGTGGTGCCGCGCAAGCTGCCTCTACGGCGCACCAGAACTTTCGCCATGCTGCCCGGTTCAACCTCGAGCGAATCGCCGGCCATTTCAACTTTGGCATGTGTCGCAACGGTCGCCGGCGCGCCGCCACCACTGGCCGATGAGTTTGCCGGTGCGGTCTTGGGCGTTGGTGAGGGCAGGGCAGCTGCACGATTGGGCGCTGTTGCCGATCCGGAGGCAACGGAGGGTGTCGTGGTCGGTGCTGGCGCTTTGGGTTGCGCGCTCTGGGTAGCCGGTATGGTCCGCGCAGGTCGCGACACGGGAGGCTCAACGGCCGCCGGGGGAGCCTGTGTTTCAAGGTCGGCGCGCGCCACCGGGTGCGATGTGCTTTCAGCCGGTAGAAGGGCCGCGCGCAACTGACTGAGATCCGGGGATGGCACCCAGTCGTTCTCCACGGCCACGAAGTAGCAAGCCGCAGCTGCAAGCACGCACGCAAAAAGAACGCTTCCCGGCCCAAACCGCCGGCCCGTGCCCGAGGGAGCTTCGACCAGATCGTTGACCGGCGGCAGACGTGCCGCCGCATGCTCCAAACCCATGTGCTTGAGCCATTCCTGCACGTCGGTGGGGCGCTTGTCGCGATCGAAACGCAGTGCATTTCGCAACGCGTGCCATTGACGTTCGGTGATCCCGGCCGGTCGGCGCGGCCGCACCCTGGCAATTCGAGCCTCCACGGCGCTGCGGCCGTCGAAGGGATGGCGGCCGCCGAGCAGTAACGCGGCGACGCAGGCGAGCGAGTAAATGTCGTCCTGTACGCGCGGGCGATCATTCTCGAGTACCTGACAGCTCGCGAATGCAGGCGTTGCAGCGGTCGCGCCGAAGGTCTCTACATCTGCGCTGAAAGGCGAATTGGGTTGCTTGTGAGCTGCGGCAAAGTCAAGCACCCGAAGTTCGCCGCGCGCGGTCAGGAAGACAGCGCGGGGACTAATGTCGCCGTGGACAACGCCGCGTGAATGCGCGTAAGCGATCGCGGCGCCCACGTCGCGAATGATGGATAGAGCGTGTGGACGTTGCAACGGCCGATCCGTGCGGGCTCCAAGAACTCGCTCCAACGTGGCGCCGTTCAGTAGTTCCGTCGTGACGAAGGCGAATTGGTGATCCCGCTCGAACTCGAAAGCTCGAAGAATATTCGGATGGCTCAAGGATTGTAGGGTCTGGAAATCTCGGCGCAGTTCAGTCAGAGTTTCAATTCGACGCGCAAGATGCGCATGGAAAACCTTGATGGCGATTCGTTGGCCGCTTGGGGGCATCTCTAGCCGGAAGCTATCGCTCGCCTCATACACCGTACCCACCGAGCCGGTGCCAATTACGCCGTCGATGCGATAGCGGCGGCGGAGCATGTCGCCCACGCGAATTTCGTGCGGTGCGGCCTCGGCAGCGGCTTCGCGGAAGGGCGGTATGGAAGCTTCCGGTTCCGCGATAGATTCTCGCTCCGCGGGCGAAGGTCGCGGGTTTGCGGGCGGTGGGTCTCGTTGCTCTCGCCCCACGCGCAGCTGTTGCGTAATGATCTCGGGATCCGGGGCGGGCGGGACGGAATTCTCGCTTTCTGTTGGACGGACCGGCTTTGCAGTGCGGGGGGTTTGATCCGCTGTTTCGTTGACCGGGGGCGCCGCCGCCGCGGGCGCGGTGACAGGTACGGTGCGCCGAGGGGCGACGAGCGGTTTGGATGTCGGCGCGGACATCTCACGTCGCGTCGCTCCGGCTTGGGCCGGTTCCGGCGAAGCTTGACGCGCCGCTGGGGTCGCTTTCGGACTCGGAGCGGGCGACTCGGGCAGATTGAATTTCGACAGCGGTTTGCCATTGGCGTCTCGCGGACGCCATGCGTATTCACCGATAGTGACCTTGACCTCGCGAAACACCTCGGTAGGAATTTTCCCCAACCGGTGATACTGATCGAGCAGGGCGAGGACCTCCCAACTTTCCTCCGACTCGAAGCGAAAGCGTTGCAGCGTGGAACGGAGAAAGGTCGCTGTGTCGATCGCACCGCTCGCCAGGGCATCGAGTTGCTTGCGGGCTGAATATTCTCCTGGACCCACAGATGCTGCACCGGAAGGTTGTGTCGACGCGGTCAATATAAGTTCCTCAATCTGACGAGCGTGTGGCTATTGTACCGATTGGCGCCGGCATGTCCGTCATGATTCCATGGCGCAATGCACATCATCTTGGGCCTAGGTTTTTGGCTGGAGTTCCAATCATGTACGAGCTTTATTATTGGCCGAGCATACAAGGGCGAGGCGAGTTTGTAAGATTGTCCCTCGAGGAGGCAGGTGCCTCTTATCGCGATGTGGCGCGCGAACCCGGCCGCGGTGCCGGCGTCGAAGCCATGATGCGTATTATGCGCGGGCGCGGGGTGAACACCCCACCCTTTGCACCGCCTTTTCTCAAGGCGGGGCGTTGTCTTATCGGACAGACCGCCAATGTCCTACAGTATTTGGGGGAGCGGCACGGACTTGTCCCGCGGGATGTGAAGGGGGGAGTCTGGACGCACCAGTTGCAACTTACCCTCTGCGATCTGCTCGTCGAAGCACACGACAGCCATCACCCCGTGGGAGTCGGTCTCTATTACGAGGATCAGAAGGCAGAGGCGAAGCGGCGCAGTGCGGAGTTCCTTCGTGTCCGCATCCCAAAGTTCTTGGCCTACTTCGAACGCATCCTGTCAAGGAACGGCCGCGGCAGCTATTTGGCCGGGCGCAGAGTGAGTCATGCAGACCTCAGTCTGTTTCAAGTGGTGGCAGGACTCCAATACGCATTTCCGCGCGCCATGAAACGGCAGGCCAGACTCCATCGCCGCGTGCAGGCTCTGCACGATCGTGTTGCCGCTCGACCGCGCATCGCGGTGTACCTCGCGTCAGCGCGGCGCATTCCTTTCAATGAGGACGGCATCTTTCGGTGCTATCCGGAATTGGAGCGCTAGATGTCCCGTTTCGTGCCGGCACGTACCGCGCGAGGATGCGCATCACCCAGAACGGTACAAGTGCGTAGAGGATATAAACCTGAAAATCATCCAGCGAACCGGGCAGGCGGCTGGTGCCGCGAGCTACTGCGGCACCGGCCGAATTCATGACCTCGCTGAGATGAAACACCAGGCGCACGCCCGCGAGCAGATACAACAGTATGTACACCGAGCGCGAGAGGTGGCGCGTGTATTCGTAAAATTGCACGCCAGGGTGGCAATCCGAGTCGCGACGCTGCCTCAACAAGCCGCTTCCCACCGCAAGCCACAGGCTCGCTCCGAACAGGAGGTGCAGGTTGAAGATGGCCGGTTGATTGACATTCAGATGATCGGCGGCGAGCGAGGCGATACCGAGCGTCAGCACGAGCGCCGCGATCATGGGGGGTGTCCTCTGCGTGACAAGGTGTCTGGGAGGAACGCCAATCGAGATGCCGGCGGATGACTGCAAGGCTGCTCCTAGCGCGAATCCGCTCGAACCAAATTGCGCAGCCCGGTCAGAATGGCTCTGATCCGTGACGGCGCAATTCCGTACACCTCGCCTCGCCGATCGGACCACACTCATTGTCATATGCGCACCGCAGAATCCAGTCCCAGCCGCCCCACTATCATACGCTTGACTGCTATATACTTTGTATTGCAAAGTGATTACACCGGTCAGCCCGGTCAACCAGGGGCGCCGCGATGATTCATGTTTAAGTTCATGAGCCAGGTCAATGTCTGATCTCGATTTTCTCGTGGCGGCGTTGAGCGTTGGCAGCCTGGTGAGCGCCTGCGGCTACGGCTTGCTAGCGGTTCTATCCATCATGGTCTGGCGGTCGCGCTCGCCGCGCATCCCGTCCGCTTCCCTTGAGCCGGTGAGCCTTCTGGCGCCGCTTTGCGGCATGGAGCCGGACCTGTACCTGCGGCTTCGATCCTTCTGTACACAGGACTATCCGTGCTACGAAGTCGTGTTTGGAGTTCAGAGCCACGAAGATCCAGCCATACTCGTGGTCAGACGCTTGATGCGCGAATTCCCGCGCCTGAAGATCAAGCTCGTGGTCGAGGCGACCTTCCACGGCGCCAATCGCAAGGTGAGCAACCTCATCAACATGCTGTCGTATGCCGAACATGAGTTTCTGGTCATGGCCGACAGCGATGCGCACGTTGCGGCCGATTATGTGGCACAGGTCACCGCGCCGCTGCATCGTGCGCGCGTTGGACTGGTTACCTGCCTATCCTGCGGGGTGCCGACGCCGCACGTATGGTCGCGGCTCGGTGCCATGTATTTCAACGACTGGTACGTACCGTCCGTGCTGATCAGCTGGCTATTTGGCCATGACGGCTATTCCTCGGGTCAGACCTTGTGCATTCGAAAGTCGACGCTCAAAGCAATCGGCGGCCTGGAGGCGGTGGCAAATCAACTTGCGGAGGACTACAAGCTCGGCGAACTGGTTCGAAACCTCAAGTTGAGAATTGTGATGTCCCCGTATGTGCTACAAGGTGAGCATCACGAGCCGAGTTTCAACTCCCTGCTGCAGCATGAGCTGCGTTGGCTCCGAACCATACGGGTGCTGCGGCCGCGCAGTTACAGGTGGCTGTTCATGTCCTTCAGCCTGCCGCTCGGAATCGCGGGCTTCATCGGGGCTTTGCACATGGGCGAGCCCGCGTCGCTGGCTTGGGTGCTCCTGGCGGTAGTGATTGTCACCCGCATACTTCTGCATACTTTATGGCGTGCCCACAGCCGGCGCTCATGGCTGGCCGATCTTTGGCTGCTGCCGCTGCGGGATTTGCTGATGGTGGCGGTCTGGTGTTGCAGCTTCCTGAGTACGCGTGTGGTTTGGCGGGGTAACGTATTCGACGTACACTCGGATGGTGTAATGCGCAGCATCCCCTAACCTAAGCATCAGTTCTTACCCGCCGAGCATGAAGCGCCTGGCCTACATCGGCGGCATCGTCGGAATCCTGTTGGTCGTGGCATTGTCGCTGCGCACCGATTTCGGGGCCATACGCCGGGCATTCCAGGCGGCGGGTCTCGGTCTTGCATGGCTCATTCCCTACCGTCTGCTCTTCTATCTGCTTTATGCCGTGGGATGGCGGGTGATTCTGCGGCCAAGCGACCCGCAGGGGCGCGCTTCACTCCGCTACCTCCTCGGCGTTACCGTGGTCCGCGATGCCGTGGATCGGCTGCTTCCAGTGGCAAGCGTCGGCGGCAGCCTGGTCGGCATTCGCTTGGTGCAATGGCGCGGCCTGCCGACCGCACCCGTGGCTGCGAGCGTGGTGATCGAGATCCTGATCACCCTGGTGGTGGTATACGTTTTCACCGCCATGGGCCTTGCGTTGCTCGCTCAGCTCGGCGCCGGCGGCGAGGAATACCGGCGCGCATTGCTGGTATTTCTGCTTAGTCTTCCCGTCCCTATCATTACGGTGTCCTTGCTGCGTAGTCGCCGGTTTGCCGAAATAATTCCAGAAAAGTTGGGTTTGCTTTTCGGCACCGGGTCGCTTGCCGGCAAGACCGCGGCGGTGTCGCAGGAGGTACGGGCCGCCCTGCATCGCCCCGCGCCGCTAGGGTCGGCATCCGCGCTGCAGTTGCTCGCGTTCGTGTCCGGCGCCTTCGAGGTGTGGCTCGCGCTGCGCTTGTTCGGGGCACCTGTCAGTTTGGCCGTTGCATTGATGCTTGAAAGCATGACGCAGGCCTCGCGCCATCTGGCGTTCTTCGTGCCCGCCGGCATCGGCGTCCAAGAGGTTGGTCTGGTCGCCTTCGGCCACCTGGCTGGTGTCGGCGCCGAATTGGCCTTCGCCGTCGCCATGGTGAAGCGAGCCCGCGAACTCGCTTGGGGAATTCCTGCCTTGCTCGCGTGGCAGTGGGCTGAACTGCGACGCTCGCGCTCAACTTCGAATTAGCGCCGAGCGAGCCGCCGACGATAGCGACAGAATAGCCAGTAGGGCGAGCACCAATCCGCCAATCGCGCCGCCACCGCCTGCTTCGGCGCCGTCGGCGCCATTGCGCTGGGCAACGCGGACGTTGGCACGTCCTTCGTGCACATCGGATTCGAATTTGCCGAGTGCCGCGTCGAAATGCTCGATCAGTTGGCCGGTGGCCGCCGAAAATCCGTCGTCCTGCTGGCGTCGAAGCGCCGTGTCGCGGGCCACCAGAGTGCTGTTCGACATTCGCATGTTGGTTCCGCCGGCGCGTATGACCAGCGTCCTGGTCTTGGGATCGACCACGGCAAGGTCGATCAAGGTGGAAACCTCGTCGCGCGTGCCATCGATGATGTAGGCACCCACTACGGTCAAATAAGCCAATGAGAGATTGTTGTCGCCGCTGTGAGCCACCTGGTCATAAGACACCAGGGCCATGAGGTCGACGCCGTAGAGTCGCTCGACGGCTTCTAGCCCCTGATAGCCTTTCGCGCCCGCCAAATAATATTCGGGAATAATGACGATGTCGGCGACGAACTTGCGCGAAATAAATCGCGCGCGGATTTGCGCGAGCAAGGCCTCCTTGTGGGCATCGTCAAGAGCTGCGCCCCCAAGTCCCGGCGGCAGAAAGGCCAACCCCACGCGCAGCGGCACGTGCAGTTCAGGCATGCCGTCCTGCCGGGGTACGTCGCCGTTGGGATACATAAACTGTACGAGGCTCGATGCATTATGCACACGAGGATTGGAATTCCAGCAGCAGTTGAGGACCTCGCAGCCGCTCAAAGCGAAGCACAGGACAATCATCGCCGGTAACAGTCGCCGCATATACCCTCCGTTGTGGCCCGAAGGGAAGATAGGGTCGCGGTTGCAAAAATCGCCACCTCAACGACAATGGTCGCGATTGGCGTTCATAAAGGTATCGAAAAACGATACCTAGGAGAGGGTCCTCATGGCGGAGCAGCTGGTCATAGTTTCCGAATTGAAGGCCGCGCTCAAGGAGCGCGGACATACCTATCGCGATGTGGCCGCAAAACTGCGATTGAGCGTCGCAAGCGTCAAACGCTTATTTTCGGGTGGCAACCTGTCGTTAAGACGTGTCGATCAGATCTGTGAATTGCTCGAACTCGAACTTTCGGAACTCCTGCGCCGCGCCCGTCACCGCCCGGGTTCGTTGCGTCAGCTCACGGCGGCGCAGGAGCAGGAGATCGTATCTGACGTCAAACTGCTGTTCGTCACTTGGAAGGTTCTCAATCGCACGAGTTTCGAAGACATTGTGCGCGACCACAGGCTAACCGAGCGTGAGGTTCTCAAGTGTTTCGTGAAACTCGATCGACTCAAGGTCATCGAGCTGCAGCCCGGCAATCGCACGCGCCTCCTGATCAGCCGGCAGTTGAGTTGGCGGCTCGGCGGGCCTGTGCAGAAATTCCTGCATCAGACACTGCTACGCGAATTCCTCGACAGCCAGTTCACGGGACCTCAGGAACATTTCTTCTTCAACGGCGGAGAAGTGTCGGAAGATAGCGTCCAAGCGCTGCGCGTCATCATGCAGAGCGCCTCACGGCAGTGCGCGGAGATCATCGAACACGATAGAACGCCAAGCCGGCACAAGCGGGGTGCGACCTACGTCATGGCGTTGCGCGGCTGGCGCTATAGCGGGTTTAAGCAATTCGATCGCTGAATCTCAGTCGACGATGTTGAGCCGCAGCAGGCTTTCTGCCGTGGCGAGCAGCGCTTCCTCGTTAGAACGCGGCTGCCAGCCGAGCAGCCGCGTGGCCTTGGCGTGCGTGGCGTTTTTCACTTTGCCGAGTTCTGGGACGATTTGCCCTGCCGTCTTGTCGAAGAGCGCCACCAGGCGCACCAGCCAATCGGGGATTTTTCGCGCCGGCACCTTCCTGGCCTTGTCGCCCAGGCGCACTTTGAGCAGTCGGGCGATGTCGATCATGGCCATCGCGTCATCGCCGATGGCGAGAAAGCGTTCGCCTTTCGCGGCGTCCTCGGTCATGGCCCGCAGGTGCAAGTCCGCGACGTCGCGGACGTCGACCACGCCGAAGGCGATATTAGGCATGCCGGGGACGCTGCCTTCCATCATGCGCCTGATGACGTACACGGAAGTCGACGTGTCCGCACCAAGCGCCGGTCCGAACACGCCGACCGGATTGACGACCGACAATTCGAGGCTGCCGCCTTCCCGATGCATGAAGTCCCACGCGGCGCGCTCGGCCAAGGTTTTTGATTTTACGTAGGCCGTTATGCCAGGACCAGACACGTTGGACCAGGACGATTCGTCGAATGGCGCAGACTGCGGCGGGTGGCCATAGCCGACCGCCGCGAACGAGGAGGTCAACACCAAGCGCTTGACGCCTGCGGTGCGCGAGGCCCGCAATACTCGAAGCGTACCTTCGCGCGCCGGCCTAATGAGCTCATTTTCGTCTCGTGGTACATGGCTTGGAAAGGGCGATGCCACATGCAATACATAGGCGCAACCGCTGACCGCCGCTGTCCAGCCGTCATCCTTCTCGAGGTCCGCAACGACCACGTTGAGGGCCGCACCTGGATTGGCGCCGCCAACTTTGAGCAGCGCGCGCACTGTAGCCTCCCGGCTCTTGTTGCGTACCGTGGTGCGGACCTCATGCCCCGCCGCTAGCAGCTGCAGGATGCAGTGGGTCGCAATGAATCCGGATCCGCCCGTGACGAGGACGGCGCTCACGGTAAGTAGGATCGATGTTTTACGCGAATGCCGATGGTGATCATGGCTGCCGCGCCATACGAAGGATCAGTTTCCCGTGCCGGGATGATGAGCCCTGATTGCATCAGTCAAGTAGCGCGATCTGCATGCGAACATCCCGCTCGTGGCCGGGCGCAACGAGAAATACGCCGGGCTTTTCCGTGAACTCGCCACTGAATCCTTCCGGGTCCGCGATGCCATGCCATGGCTCCAAGCAAACGAATCCTGCGCCCGGTTTGGTCCAGATGCCCAGATAAGATGCGTCATCGAAGCTCATTTGCAGGCGCGGGCCCGAGGCGGCGCCATAACTCATGGAGCGGCTGCGCAGCGCGTCGAAAATGATGACATCCTCGCGGAACAACTCGTCGTCCAGAATCAGGCGCCGGCCCACCACCGGAGTGGGATGCGCAGTAGCGGAGAGCAGGCCCGCCGGGGTAAGTCTCTTGATGGGCTCGGGTTCCAGGTCCGCAAAATCGATGTAGTGCTCCGATTTGGGCCGGCCGTAGGGTAGAGGCCAGCGAAAGCCCGGGTGGTAGCCGAAACTTGCCGGCATCTGTATCTCGCCCAGGTTTCGTACTGCGGCGTGCAGCGACAGCGAGGCCTGGCTGATCGCATAGTGCATGCGAAGCTCGAAGCGAAACGGATAGAGACGCTCAGTTGCTTCGCTATACAGAAGGCTGAACGTGGCGCTGGACGGAGTGCTGTCCAAGAGCGCAAAGAGGCTGCCGCGGGCGAAGCCGTGGCGCGGCAGCTGGAACGTTTGACCCGAGAGGCGATAAGCGCCTCCGGTCAACGTGCCGACGATCGGAAACAACAGCGGAGCGCGGCCGCTCCAGACGGCCGGATCGCCGTTCCACAACAGATCGCGGTGCTGAGCGTCCTTCAGGCTGTAGAGCTGCGCGCCCAAAGGGTCGATCTCGGCCGTGAGTCGATTCGAACCTATGGAAATCAAATTGCTCATTGACCGCGCCCGCTTAACTTACGAAGGCAGGACGTTAGCACGAAGCGCCGTCACGCAGACCGGCATCTCAACAACAGCTTCTTTTGCGATCTGGCCTGTTTCGGGATTAATGTAGAGCACGTCACAATCGAGGCGCGCGGGGGAATCCGCGGCGAGAATCTCGTCACAAACCCGCCCTTGGGACGCTGCGCTTAACTGGCAATCTGCAACCGGCATGCTAGTCTCATGACAAGGTCTTGGAAGCGACGTCACAAGGAGCCAAGCTGTGCCGATTGCGCTGACGCTTTTGCTACTCGTTTTTTGGATAGCGATTGCTTACACCGAGTTCAAACGCGGCAATCTCCCGCTAGCGGGAATTTTTCTAATGGTCGGAATCGGTCTCACGATCTATCGACTAAACCGTGCAACCAGAGGAAGTGCCCAATAAGCGCGGGCATCCCTTCACTTCCTGCCCCGGCGGTCCGCTCTGACGCAGCCGCTCGTGCCGACTGCGTCGCAGATCTCCCGCCTCTTTGCCTGAGTCTGATGCCCTGCGGCCCAAGTCGGTGTAGAAAACTTCTCGCATGCCGATCATTCGAATATGCGGGATGAGCGCAGATTCTCGGAGTGATCATGCCTAAGCGCGGCACTGAACAAGGGGGCCCCAAGCGCCGCAGGCGCATCCTGACCACGAAGCGCGTGATCGCCAAGCTTGTCAGCGACCGCCAGTTCAGTGAGTTCAGACGTTACGAACTTGGTGTTGAATCGCTGTGCGAGTTGGCGGTCGACGCCACGCTGTGCCTCGGCCGGGGCATGCGGAACGTGTCGCCCGAACTCATGGCTCGTCTTTCCGGGATAACCCTTGCCGCGTGGGGTGAAGATGTTCCCGCAGATCTTTCCCGATGGACCTATTCGATCCGTCTGCCGAAATTCATTTGGATGTGCCTGAGCCGTGTGCTGGAACTGACCAGTCTGCTCGCCTTGCATGACCCGCGTGCCCAGTGGCAGCAGGTAAATGAGACCGTCGAGGCGTGGCTCGATTCCTGGGGAGACGACGAGCGCGCAAAAATGGCACGTGCGCGTTTCAGCACACTGACCGGCATTACCCAAGGGCGAGAGGCTCGCGCTCAATACATGCACACTTCCCTCGTCAAGGCATTGTCGGCAGTCCAGGCCTAAGTAGCTGATCAGATTGAAAATTGCCTCTCCGGCGCAGTGATCGGCGCCTACTTCTCGGGTCACTCCCGCTATCCAAATGCCATTTCTCGCGAGGCGCTATTCTTCGGTTGCGCATGTTTGGGCCGCGGGCGTGTCTAAACCGCGAGGTGCCGTTCGTATAGGGGATGAACGCCGGAGAGGTTCCGGCGGCCAAAGGAAATGCCATGCAACACTATCTTCTCTCCATCTATCAGCCCGAGGGCCCGACGCCGGCCCCAAGTGTTCTCCAGAACATCATGCGCGATGTGAACGCTCTACGTCAGGAGATGCAGCAGGCGGATGCCTGGGTATTCAGCGGTGGTTTGCACGCACCGAGTACCGCCACTGTGCTCCGGGTCCAAGGTGACTCCGTCCTTACAACAGATGGTCCGTTTCTCGAGGCCAAGGAGCACATCGGCGGCTTTACCATCGTCAAGGCGCCGGATCTCGACGCGGCTCTGGAATGGGGCCGCCGCCTCGCCAAGGCAACCACGCTGCCGATTGAAGTGCGTCCGTTCCGCGACGGCGGCGACCGTTGAACCGTGAGCGTAACCGCCGCTGAGATCGAACAGGTGTTTCGCGAGCAGTATGGCCGCTCGGTGGCCGTGCTGGTGCGACTCTGCGGCAGCATCGATGCGGCGGAAGAAGCGGTGCAGGATGCTTTCACCGCGGCGCTTCAGCGCTGGCCGTCTGCGGGGCTGCCTCCGAGCCCCGCAGGCTGGATCATCACCGCCGCGCGCAACCGGGCTATTGACGTCGCGCGCCGAGAGGCGAGCCGGGAGTCGCGCCACGACCTGGCAGCGCTTCATGAGCCAGCGGACGACTGCGAGGAATTCGACATGGACATGCACGCCATCCGCGACGACCGCCTGCGACTCATTTTCACCTGCTGTCACCCTGCCTTGGCTTTGGAGAGTCAGGTGGCTCTAACCTTGCGATTGCTCGGAGGACTCAGCACGCCGGAAATAGCCCGCGCGTTCTTGGTGCCTGAGACGACCATGGGGCAGAGGATCGTCCGTGCCAAAGGAAAAATCCGCGACGCCAAAATCCCATTTCGAATCCCGGAACACGCGGAGCTGCAAGCGCGTGTTGCGGCCGTGTTGGCCGTGGTCTATCTCGTGTTCAACGAAGGCTACACCGCAAAGTCCGGTGAGCGGTTGTTGCGCGCCGATCTGTGTGAGGAGGCCATCAGGTTAACCCGACAGGTGTCGGATCTAATGCCCGGCGAGGGCGAAGTGAAGGGGCTGCTGGCGCTCATGCTTCTCACCGACGCTCGGCGAGCGGCGCGAGTCGGCGTGGATAATTCGCTGATACCGCTTGCAGAGCAGGATCGCGCGCTTTGGGACTCGAGTTTGATCGAGGAGGGGCTTTCCCTGGTGAGACACTGCGTCGCCGCAAACCGTCCCGGATATTACCAATTGCAGGCGGCAATACAGGCAGTTCACTGTTCTGCCGCGGGCGCCGGCCAAACGGATTGGCAGCAGGTGGTTGCGCTTTACGATCAGCTCGCGGATCTAACGCGCAGTCCGATAGTTGAGCTCAATCGGGCGGTGGCAGTCGCGGAGGTTCATGGTCCCGAAGCCGCTCTTGCCCTGGTCGAGGCATTGACGCTTGACCGCTACCACTTGTTTCACGCCATTCGCGCGGACTTACTGGTTCGCCTGAAGAGGCCGCGAGAGGCCGTGGCCGCTTACGATGCGGCCATCGCGCGCAGCGAAAACCGCGCAGAACGGGAGTTTCTCGGGCGCAAGCGCAATGCAAGTCTCGAACTCTTCAGCTAGTTTGGCGGGGGCGGCGCCGGTTCGACGGGCGTGCGTCCATCTGCTAGCGCATCGCTGAAGCTCGGAAGCGGATCCTCCGCTTCGACACTTGCGATCATGAATGCCTCGAACCAGGTATACGAAGCAGTCCCGGTTGTCTCGCCGAAGTGGTCGTTGAAATAGCGCTCCGGGGTTTCGCCCACCGGCAGTTGAATCGGCATGCCCTTCAGAACCCGGCGAAATCCGTCCGCGAGTTTGTCCATCAACGCCGGATCCACCTCCCGCCAGTAGGCGGCCGCGATGCGATCGGCGTCATATTCGATCTCGAAGTGACTGCGGACGACGTTGGTCCGTTTGCATGATTGCCACCAGTGCCCTAGATCCCGGGCAAGAGCCCAGCGATGGATGACGTTCTCGAAATCCTCTCGAACCTGATTCTCAGCCGCTCCTGGGCCAGCCAGCTGATAGAAAAGGTCGCGCTCCCCGGGTTTGAGTTCCTGCCATGACGGCGTTTGCAGCAGGTTGTTCTTGGGGTCATAGCTGCCGTGGGATGATTTATCAGACAGGATGATGCGTGGCGGCGGGAGTGGGCACGCGACGCCGCTCTCGCGGGCTCGTTGCACGAAAGAATCCCGTTGCGCGGCGAGTGATCGCAAGGTTTCTGAATCGCCCCCTGGGTGCTTGGCCGCCATGCTGGGTGTCTGAATGAACGCCATGGCGAGCATGGCGCTGTAGACCAGGCGCAGGACTTTCCAAGACCATCGCTTCATGTGCCCATTCTAGCGGCGTTTCCAGGCGGTTGCCGTCGCGCGGTGCTGTCACGTCGCGACTGGCAGTGGAAACTGATTGCAGCTCTGAGAAGTACTGCCGGCGAACGCTTAGGGCGTTGATGAGTCTGGAGCGTCGCCGGAGTCGTCCTTGAGGTGGCGAATCATGAATCCGATTGCATGTGTCCAGGCCGCGTCGTTGTCACCGCGGAAATCATAGGACTTGCGGGCCACGATTCGTCCCGTGGAGGCCTCGTGGATCTCGTACGTGAGCGTCAGAATGAGCGCGCTGACCCGATTGACCCAGGATATGAGAATCTCGTCGGCGCCGAGAGCGCGGGCTATTTGGAGGTCGCAGCCGTTGCAATCATGAAGATACAAATATTCGGTTTTCAGGCGGCCTACGAGTGCTTCGGCGGGGCCTGTGTCGACAATTCGATACTGCCCGGTCGCCGCCAGTTCTGCGCGCATGTAAGCACTCTCTTTCGAGATGCGCGCTTGATGTTCGGGACTTAGCTCCGGCCCACCCAGATCGCCGGTCAGTTCAATGTCGAGGACCGCAACACTCGGGGTAGCCGCGTTCGCGAGGGTGCCGGCGATGCCAAATAGGAGGAGCAGGAGAAGCTCGGCGCGAATCCGGGTGCTGAAGTGAATGCCGCGTTTCAATTCGACCATCCGCCGTCGATGATGTGGGCGGCTCCTGTGGTGAATGAAGACTCGTCAGAGGCCAGGTACACGGCGAGTGCCGCAATTTCCTCCGCCTGCCCCATGCGGCCGAGCGGTTGACGATCAAGAAATAGTTGGCGCACGGAATCGGATGTTGCTGACTGCGAGCGTGCCTGGGCTTCGATGCGGCGTCCGAGCGAAGGGGTATCCACCGTGCCCGGGCATATCGCGTTACAACGGATCCCATGGCGAATGTAATCCGCAGCAATTGACTTGGTTAGGCCGATGACCGCCGCCTTTGTGGTGGCATATACGCAGCGGTTCACCACACCTTTGATGCTCGAGGCCACTGATGACATGTTGATGATCGAGCCGTGCCCTGCGGCGAGCATCCGCGGCAAAATTGCCCGACTCAGTCTGCTCATGGAGAGCACATTGAGACGCCAAGCGAGGTCCCAGTCTTCCTCGTTGCTGTCGAGCAAGGCTCCGGCCGGCACCACTCCGGCGCAGTTGAAGAGCACGTCGAAGGGAATCGCGACCTCGGTGGCAAGTTTGGAAATCGCCGTCTCGTCAGTTACATCCAAGACTCGCGTGCTCAGATTGCGGCCCGCACTTTTCGCTAGTGTCGTGAGCGACTCATGGTTCCGATCGGTCGCCAATACCGTGGCGCCTTCCGCGGCAAATGCAAGTGCCGTCGCGCGTCCGATGCCCTGACCGGCGGCAGTAACCAGGGCATTTTTTCCGCTAAGGCGCATGCGGTATCCTTGAATCCTTAATTTGCCGTAGCCAATTCTACTTGCTTGACGCCAGCGGTGTGGGGCGAAGGAGTTTTTGTCGGCCGCCAAGCGCTGCGCACGGATGTGCTGGCGGGCAGGGGCCGCAGCGGCGAGTTATGCCGTGTTGCGTGAATCACAGGGAATCAGCCTGTGAAACACCGAATCATGCGACCAATCACTAGCAGGGCCGGCCAGATGGCGATGCTCAGCGGGCGGGCGCGACAATGTTCAGAAACCCTCATGCTGCCGTCCCCGTTGGCGGCAGGGCAGCATTGCAGCGGCTAAGAGTGCGGCGCGGTACCTGGGCCGCACTCTCAGCCGGACCGGGCTCTATTCCCGCACTCTCGATACCGTGAGACTGTTGGCAACATCATCGATGACTGCATAGTTGAACGGTCCGCTGCGCAGCGTGTCGAGACCGAACGCGCCGCCCTGACTGGCATCGACGTTGTACTGGCGAACGAACTCACCCCGCTTCGTGAATTCCACGATCTCACTGGGGTGAAGCACATCAGCATTCACCGCGTCGCCATTGGCCGCCAGCAGGTGGCCGTTTGGCGCAAGGCGCAGCGCAAGCGGTCCGCGCAGTTCGGGTCCGGCGAATACCAACCGGCCGCGCATCGCGGGACTGCTCCGGGTGGCCGCTCCTTCGACTGCGAAAATCTCATTGTCGGCGGTGGAGGCAACGTACAGTGTGTCGCGCTCGGGGTCGTAAGCGAGGCCCGTGGGGCCCAATACCAGCGCTGCGGCGTTGGGCATGTGCGTATAGCCCGCGGCGATGCCGACCTTGCTCTCGAGCGTCACCTTCCCGCCATTGACAGTAAATACCAGGCGCGTGACGTTGCCGCTGAGAACATTCGACACGAATACGCGGGCCCAGCTGCCGTGGTCGTCCACCGTGAGATCCCACGGTCCGTCCAGCAGCTTCGCATCGACCCAGCTGGCGACCCATTTCCCGTGCCGGTCGATGAGTTGCAGGCCACCGGCGCCGATAGTGGCGCTGGTGCCGTCGGTGGTCGGCACGTTGCCCACGACCACGAAACCGGCACGCAGAACGCCGAGCGCGGTGCTTAATCCGGGCGCGCTACTGGTGAAAAAGGTGTTGGCCATGCCAGGAGGCGCGAGCGGACCCACCGGATGCAGCTGGATGATCGTTGTGCCGGTCCCCTGCAAATTGTTGCCGTTGTTGAAGTTACTCACGAGCACATCGCCCGCCGCTAGCTTCCCGCCAACGGCAAAGCCGTCGGGGACAAATGCCACTCCATAGGGATTGAGGTCGCCGTTGGAGGGAATGGTGGACGAGTTGATGGTGCGGGTGAGAAATGCGTCGTCAGCATCGAAACCGTCGGCCAGCACCTGCCCGACGACCAAACTGGACGCGACGGCCAAAATGCCTCGAATGCATGTGCTGTGGATGACCTTCTTGATGCGCATGACAAGCTCCCCTGATGATGTAGGTGACTCAACGGTGAGTAACGAAGTCGCGCCTTTTGGTTGTGCGAGCACGCGTTTGCCTCCAAATATTTAGTTTGTGCTGCAAAGCATGAGTCGGCGCCCACGCTTTCTGGAACTAGCCGCGCGATCGGAATTCGTTTCAGCCCTGCTTTCCGCCCGGACTGCGGCGCCTCCGTGGATGGGGGCTGTTCTCCGAATTGGTGAGCCGGCAGCGATCGGTCCCGGCCTGCGGGACCGCCTATCCCAAGATTCCGACCGCTCGTCATCGCATTTGAATGAGCCCATGCCGGACAGTACCCTTCATGATCATGAGCACTCATGCAGCTGCCGCCCACCGATCGCCGCCCTTCTACGCGCTCTGCCAGCTTGGCGGCTGGGGTCTTTACGCCTTTGCCAACGTCATCGTAGGCGCGGGGTTGGAGCAGGCGCCCTTGGGGATTACCTGTTTGCAATTCGGCCTTCTCGGAATCCTTGGGATCGGAATGTCCCACCTGCTTCGCGCCTACATGCGGGCCCATGGCTGGCTGCGCCTGGATCTACGCGCTCGGATCCCGCGGGTGCTGGGCGCGACGCTGGTATTAAGCGTCGCGGCCGCCTTCGTGAGCTGGTTCTTCGAGCTCGCGGATTGGCAGAGCGTGAGTGTTCCAATCGATGCCGTCACACAGCTTCCGGTGGTCGCATTGGCGATTCACTGCTTCAACTGGATGGCATTGTTGCTCGCTTGGTGCATTATTTATTTTTCGGTGCAGTCGGTGCGCCAGCGCCGTTCCTCGGAACTCCGCGAGTCGCAGACGGCGCGCGCGCTGCAGACTTCAGAATTGCGGTCGCTCAAGGCGCAGCTCAATCCGCATTTTCTATTCAACGCTCTAAACACGGTCAGGGCGCTCATTTCAATCGACGCACCGCGCGCGCAGCAAGCGATCACGCAGTTGGCTAGGACGCTGCGCTACACGTTGAGCGCCAGCGAGGACGAGTTCATGCCCTTGGAGCAGGAACTGGCCATCGTCGATGACTACCTGGCGCTCGAGTCCCTGCGTCTCGGCGAGCGTCTCAGCGTGGATAGGCGGATCTCACCTGAATCCCGGTCCGTTAGAATTCCGGTCATGCTGCTGCAAACTCTGGTGGAGAATGCGATCAAACATGGCATCGCCGAATTGCAGGGGGGCGGAGTCCTGCAAATCCAATCTGGACTGAATGCCGGCGTTCTTACCATCACCGTGCAGAACCCACGCCCGGAGACGGTGGCCAACTCCGGCGAAGGGATCGGACTGCGCAACGCCCACGAGCGCCTCCGGCTCCTGTACGGGACGGGCGCCTCGCTACACCTCGATATGTCGCACGCCCGGATGGCGCTGGTCCGCCTTACATTGCCGGCGAGCGCATGAGAGTGCTCATCGTCGACGATGAACCGCTGGCGCGCCACGAGCTGCGGCGGCTGCTCGCAGACTTCGCTTGGCTCGTCGTCGTGGGGGAGGCAGCCAATATCGATGAGGCGGCCAGAAAAGTCGAGGAATTGGCCCCCGATCTGATGTTCCTCGACATTCACATGCCCGGCGGCTCCGGTTTCGACTTGTTGGGAAAGCTCGAGCGGATTCCCGAGGTTATTTTCACCACCGCCTACGACCAGCACGCGGTCCGTGCGTTCGAAGTCAATGCGCTCGACTATTTGCTAAAGCCGGTGGAACCTGAACGATTGGCCGCTGCCCTTTCCAGAGTTGAACGGCAGGAGGCTGCGACCCTGCACCCTGAGACGGCGCTCGAGCAACTGTTCGTGCGCGACGGCGAACGCTGCTGGTTCGTTCCTCTGCGCGAGGTCAGGCTCTTCAGCGCCGACGGCAATTTCGTGCGCATTCACTGGGGCAAACTTCAGCCCGTGCTCGCGCGGCCGCTCACCGTGCTTGAGCAGCGGCTCGACCCAAAGCAGTTTTTTCGTGCCAACCGCAGTCAGATCATCAATGTCGATTTCATCGAAAGCGTGGAACTGGGTGTCGGCGGGCGCATGCATGTGCAGTTGAAGGACGGCCCCGAGATAGAGATCTCTCGCCGACAGGCCAGAGTCTTCCGGGAAAAAACCACGGTGTAAGGCTGTTGGCACGAGCCTCGAGCCGGCGGAACGCGTCGAGTGGATGTCGCACGTCCCGCCGGATCTTCGATCTTTGCGATGATCGTACCGATTTCGCGCTCCTACATGAAGAACTGCTCCGAGGAGATCTTGCCGTCCTTCACTTCGTAGATGCAGACCTCTTCGATTTTCATACGGCCTCGGCCCTTCATGGTCACATCCATTGCAAGCGCCATTGCAATGGCATTCCCGGCCACCAGCGGCTGCGACGCGCTGCACCCATGCACTTTCTCCACTGCCGATGCCCACTTCTCACCTTTTTGCAGGATGGCTTTGAGGCCCTTTGTTTCCTTGGGGAACTCCGCCGTGGCGTGTTGCTCGATGCTCACGGCGTCGTCGGCAAATAATTCCTTTTGTGCCGCCTCGAATTCTCCATGATTACAAAGCTCCGCAAGACGGGCCGCGATTTGCTGTGTAGACATTGTGGATTCTCCTTTGGTCTTGAAGATAGAAGGGTTGTTCAGGCCGAGCGATTCAATCGAATCAACGCCGGTATGCTCGCAAAGCCATGTTGCGAGCGCATGTCGCGTCGAAGGGGTTCACCCACAATGCTAGCGCGAATCGCGCTGCACTGTGTGCGGATCAAAACATTAAGGGGCGACTCCTGACATAGTTGAAGTGCTGCGTCGCCAGCTAACGGAGTGCGGCTTCAATGGCCGCGCTCGCGGGTGCTTTCTTGAACGCGCGACATCCTGTATCTGGTGCGCCATGGCGCTGGAATTCCGCCTCAGCCAGCTAGAGATGGACTTCGACATAAGGGGCGCTGCCTTAAGAAACCTGCGCGGTGCGGCAAGCTGTCGTATAGTAATGGGCTGTCCCGTTGGAGGGTCAGCGCCGCCGCTAAACGGGGCTTGCCCGGCGGTTGAGGGCATCCATTGAGTCGCATGGTATTTACTCGTCGGGAAATGCTGCAGGGCTTGGCAGCCATGGCGCTGCCGTTGGGGGAAGTGGGCTGCGGCCATAGCGATCCAAATGCCGTCGCGGTGGGTGGACTGCCAGTCACTTGCAATCTGACCTTGCCGGTGACCTGCGCCGCACGATCGCGGCTCAATCAATCGATGCCGACGGGCGCCACGCAGTTCAACTACCAATACAGCAAGTACAACGGCTGGCCTGAAATCAAGGAATCGCTAATGGCAGGTCGAATCCAGGCCGGCTACATGATGGCGCCGCTCGTAATGGATCTTGCCGACAAGGGCATCCCGCTGAAAATCGTTTCGCTCGGTCATCGTTCCGGCGCCGTCATCATGGTGCGCACGGATTCCCCTTACGAGCATTTCCGGCAGCTTGCAGGCAAGCGCATCGCCGTTCCAAGCCGCTTTGCCGTGGATTTTCTGTTTCTTCGACGCATGCTTGCCGAGGAGGGCATGAAGATCGAGGACGTGGAGATCACGGAGATGGCGCCGCCGGACATGCCGGCGGCCCTCTATGCCCGTGCGGTCGATGCCTATTGTACGGGGGAACCATTCGGTGCGGCGGCGCAGAGTGCGGGCTACGCTCGGCCACTACGCATGACTCGCGATGAGTGGCCGAAATATATCTGCTGCGTGCTCACGGTCCGCGAAGAGCTCATCGAGCAGAATGCGCCCATGGTGCAGGACCTGGTGAACCTGGTGCTTGGGTCAGGGGCTTGGCTGGACCAGAGCGCGGCAAATCGCGAGAAGGCGGTTGAGATTGCCGCGCAGCCGGCGTATTTCAACCAGGATCCGAAGATCATTCGCTTTGTCATGCAACACCCCAGCGACCGGGTAACCTACGGCGATCTTCGCATGATTCGCGCGGAGTTCGACGAGCTGATGCAGATGTCCGTTGCAGCCGGAAATCTAAAGCGCCCGGTCTCTTACGAGAAATATGTGGACGAGCGGTTTGCTCATGCTGCGCAGGCCTCGCCAATTCCGCTCTGAAATGTATCGCACTCTCTTATTCATTTTGGTTGTTCTCGGCTGCGCAGCCGTCGCGACGGGTGCCACAGCGCCAGCCGGCTTCAAGGCAGGTCAGTTCGACCCGCCGCGGCAGGCGCCGGACTTTACGCTGCAGGGTTCCGACGGTCGTGATCTGACATTCAGCCACTATCGCGGCAAGGTGGTTCTCCTCTCGTTCGGCTACTCGTCCTGTACGGCGGTGTGCCCGGTGTCGCTAGCCACTTATGCACGAGCACGCCGGCAGATGGGCAGCGCCGCGTCGGACGTGCAATTGGTGTACGTCACGGTCGACCCCGAGCGCGACAATCCCGCGAAGCTGCAGAGCTTTCTGCACGCCTTCGACCCGACCTTCATCGGCGCGACCGGAACTCCCGAGCAGCTTGCCAAGGTGCGCAAGGACTACGGGATCAGCGCGCAGAAAATCCCATTCGGCACCAGCTACGGCTATTCGCACTCGTCATTCACCTATCTGATAGATCGCGCCGGTCGGATACGTGCGCTCATGCCCTATGGGCACAGCGCCGAAGACTATGTGAACGATTTGTCGCTGTTGCTCAAAGAATAAGCCGTGCGCGTGCGCTCAGTGTCGCTTTTGCTTTTTGGAGGGTGCGTCTGCGCCGTTCTTTCTTGGGCAGGGCTCGCCCCCATTCGCAGCGACAGCCACGATCAGCTGTTCGTAATTCCTAAAGGCACCTGGGCTCGCCGCATGGCGGGCGACAAAGTGGAAATCCTTCCCGACCACATCCGCTTGACGCTCGGCTTGCGCGATATCCTGGTCTTGCGCAACCAAGACGAGGTGCCGCAGATCTTTGGGCCGACGCTCATGATGCCGGGTCAGAGTTTCAAGCTGCCCTTCGACCGGCCCTCCGAATACACGTTTGCCTGCACCGCGCACGCGAGCGGGCAGATGATCATTGTGGTGGATCCTTTTCCATCCAGCCCCTGGGCGAAGATTCGCTGGCGGACGCGCGAACTGTTCGACCGATTGAAAGCACCATCCGAGGCGTCTTGACATGCACCGACTGAGAGAATCGCTTCCCGCCGTTGCGCTCATCGCAGCGCTGATCGTGCTGTGGTGGGCTGCGGTCGACATCACCCGAAGCATCATTTTCCCCACGCCCTTGGCGGTGGTCACCGGGACATGGGAACTGTTGAAGGACGGATCCCTGTGGCGGCACATCGGTGCCTCGCTCATGCGCGTCGCCGCCGGCTTCGGCCTGGCCGTTTGCGTCGCCGTGCCGCTCGGCTTATGGATGGGCTGGGTGCGCGGCGCATTTCGGACTCTCAACCCTCTTTTTCAGATCCTGCGACCGATTTCGCCGATCGCATGGATTCCCATCGCCATTCTCTGGTTCGGCGTCGGCGATGCGTCTCCCATCTATCTGATATTCATTTCGTCCGTATTTCCCATGATTGTGCAGACCACGGTCGGTGTGCACACCATCGAAAAGCGCTACTTGCGCGCCGCAGAAAACTTCGGCGTCTCGCGCCGCACGCTGTTCAAGCGTGTGGTCATACCGGCTGTGCTGCCGCAGATCATCGTCGGCATGCGGATCGGTCTGGGCGTTGCCTGGTTGGTGGTGGTGGCCGCCGAGATGATTGCGCTCCATTCCGGACTCGGTTACATGATCATGGATTCGCGCAACGCCGGGAACCGCTATGATCTGGTGGTGGCGGGAATGATCATCATCGGCCTGATCGGCCTTTCGTTGGATGGCACCATGCGTTTGCTGGAGGAGTTCAAGTGGGTCAGGTGGCGCTATGCGCACTAAGATCGAAATACGCGATCTGAGGAAGTCCTTTTCCTCCACCCAGGGAAGCCTTCCTGTCATCCAGGATGTGACCTTGAACGTGCGGGACGGCGAGTTTGTCGCCATCGTCGGGCCCTCCGGTTGCGGCAAGTCGACGCTGCTCAACTTGATCGCGGGGTTCATCGAGCCCGACGGCGGTTCGGTGTCCATCGATGGCACCACTCGAACCAAACCCAATGCCAAGGGTATCCTGATATCGCAGCAGGGCTCGGTCTTTCCCTGGCTCACTGTGCGCGAGAACCTAATGTTCGGCTTAAACGGCCACGCGGTCGCCAACAGCACTCAACTTGCGGACCACTATGCCGACATCGTGGGGCTCAAAGGCTTCGAAAACAGCTACCCACACGAACTGTCCGGCGGCATGCTCAAGCGCGCCGAACTTGCGCGCGCGCTGGTCGTCAAGCCGGAGATCCTGTACATGGATGAGCCTTTCTCCGCGCTCGATGCGCTCATGAGTCTGCGCATGCGCAACGAACTCCTAAGGATTCTCGCCGAAGAGCGCCACACGGTCCTGCTCATCACGCACGACGTCGAGGAAGCGATTCATCTGGCCGATCGCATCTTCGTACTGTCGCCGCGACCGGCTAGGATTCAAGCGACCTTCGAAGTGCCGTTTCCGCATCCTCGCAAGCTCTCGGGTCGTGACGTTCAGGAAATGCGCGTCGCTATCCTCAAAGAATTGGGTGTCGACCGGGACGAGATGGGTTCCTGAGCCGATTGGACGCTTTCAGCCGGTAAGAGGCGGGCGCGGCCCGCTTTCTGTTACGATTTTGCCTCGCGGTTTGCCGGGAAAATCGTGCGTGCCGACAGCGCACTTGTTATCGCGATGACTCTTAGTGATCGACACTGATGGCAGCATTATGGGCTTCTACGATCCGCATGGTTTAGTCCGGCACCCGATCGGCCGCAAATCGCCGTCAGCGGCGTGAGTGAATCCGGCGACATGCTTCAGCGGCTGTTTCTCGGCCCGGACGGCAAAATCCGCTTCCTCTGGCGTGCGGTGATTTTTTGGGGACTGGCCGAATACGCATTGCCGCTGCTCGTCGGAAATCCGCTCATGATGCGTCTCGTGAGTCTCCTGCACGTACCTTTGACCCTGTCGGCACCGGTGCTCGCACTCTTCGAATTCGAGACCTTTGTCATCGCGCTCATCTGCACGTTTCCGTTCGCGCGCTACGAGGGGAGGAGGGTGGACGGCTATGGTCTGCCGATACAGGAGGCCTTCGGCGCGCTGACCGCGGAAGGGGTGCTGGTCGGTTGTGCGATGGCTGGAGCGGTGGCCGTTGGCATGTACCTTCTCGGCGGCATGCAGGTGCATGGATTCGCCATCGGGGGCTTCGCCCTGGCGGCCTCGGCGCTCGCCTGGCTCGCTGGAAACGTCATCGTGGGATTGGCCGAGGAATACATGTACCGCGGCTACTTCCTGCGCGCATTATGGCGCAGCCTCGGATTCTGGCCGGCCTCGATCATCATCGCGTTGCTTTTTACCGCAGACCACTATTTCTTCAAGCCGGGTGAGAACATCTGGGATGTGATCACGCTGATGTCACTGAGTCTGTTCACCTGCTACTCGGTGCTGCGGAGCGGGTCGTTATGGTTCGCGGTAGGATTCCACTGCGCCTTCGATTTCATGCAATTCTTTGTCATCGGCACGCCCAATGGCGAAGAGATACCGGTGGGTCGGTTGCTTAACGTGACCTTCGAGGGGCCCGCGTGGCTCACCGGCGGCGTGCTCGGCACCGAGGCAAGTTTCTTGATGTATCCCCTGATTGCGCTGGCATTTACCTACGTCTGGTGGCGCTTCCGCGGCCGGGCGCCGCTGTGCCCGTGAACGCCGCCAGACTCGGTTCGGCGCGAGCGATGGCTGCGGCATTCATCGGCAGCCTTCTTTGGTGCACCCACGGATGTGCTTTCCCCGTGTCGATCGAAGTCGATGCGGGTAAATGGCTCGGCGCGCTGCCGCCGATCTGGCGGTTCTTCGGGGCCGACGAGCCCAATTACGCAACAGAGCCCGACGGCGAACGACTTCTGATGGAGTTAGGTGAGATGAGCTCCGGGAACGTCTATTTCCGTGCGCACAACCTTCTCACCAGCGGGGATGGGACGCCTGACTTCAAATGGGGCAGCACCAACATCTACACGGAAACCGACGGCAAGCCGGTTTACGATTTTACGATTATCGACCGCATCATCGACTCTTATCGCGCGCGCGGCATACACCCCTATCTTGAATTGGGTTTCATGCCCGCGGCCCTGACCTCGGCGCCGGCAGAGGTTCCCTATCGCCGCCCATGGAAGCCGGGGTTCGAGTACAAGGGCATCACGGCCGGCTGGTCGTATCCACCGCGCGACTTCGGCAAGTGGGCCGAGCTTATCTACCAATGGACGCGGCACAACGTCGAACGCTATGGCGCGGAAGAAGTAGGGCGCTGGTACTTTGAAGTCTGGAACGAGCCGAATCTCGACTTCTACTGGCTCGGCAGCGCCGACGATTTCTATCGGCTGCACGACTTCGCCGTCGATGCGGTGCGCCGCGCGCTGCCAGACGCACGTGTCGGGGGCCCGGATGTCGCGGGGGCGGGCGGGGCGCTGATGGACGGATTCTTGCAGCACATCGTCAGCGGCACCAACTATGCGACCGGAAAAGTGGGCACGCCGACCGATTTCCTGTCGTTCCACGCCAAGGGGCAACCCACGGTCGTCGACGGCCACGTGCGGATGGGTATCGCCAAGCAGCTGCAGACCGTCGATGAGGCGTTCGCGAAAATTACCGCGGTGCCGGAGCTTGCCAATAAGCCGCTGATCATCGGGGAGAATGATCCGGAGGGTTGTGCGGCCTGTCCAGGCCCGCAGAACGCATATCGGAACGGCACCATGTATTCGAGCTACACCGCGGCGAGCTATGCGCGCATCTGGGATCTCGCCCGTCAACGACACGCGCATCTCGAAGGGGCGCTCACCTGGGCCTTCACCTTCGTGGGACAACCTTGGTTCGCAGGATACCGGCAGCTTGCCACCCGAGATGTCGATCTGCCGGTGCTCAACGTGTTCCGCCTTTTCGCCCGTCTCGGCGCGGATCAGATCGAGGCGAACAGCAGTCGCGAGCTGCCGCTCAAGGAGATCATCGCGGAAGGGGCGCGCGAAACGCCCGATGTCGGAGTTCTCGCAACCCGCGCCGAGGGCGGCCGCATCGATGTGCTGCTTTGGCATTACCGCGACGATGATGTGTCCTCTCCGGCAGCCGAGATTCTGCTGAAAATTTCGGGTGCCGCTGTTCGAGGGTCCCAAATTCGAGCGTGGCGCGTCGATGAGGCCCATGCCAATGCGTTCGCGGCCTGGAAGGCGATGGGCTCACCACCGGAGCCGACGGCCGCGCAGCACCGGCAGCTCGCGCACGCATCGAAAATAAGGTCGCTCCGGCTGCATGGGCGCTTTCAGAACGATCAATTGATCCTGGAACGACAATTGCCCATTCAGGGCGTCGAACTCATCGAAATCGAACCGCAGCCTTAATCGGGACTGCGGGGCCCTGCCGCACCTCGCTTCTCACAAGAGCGCCACAGTCCATCACTTTTGCTTCACCTCCATGCCACAAAGGATGGCGACACTCCTTATAGGGCCAAGTCCGGCCTTCAAGGAGAGTGGCAAACATGTCGGATCGCTGGGATGCGCTTTTCGAGCTTCTGCGGCGGGGGTTCGTCGAACCTCTGCGCGGATTGATTGCGTGGCTGGTATCGGTCCTGCGTGCGATCGCAACCGGCCTGTGGCGATTTCGCTGGCGTTCGTTGGGCGCCGCGGCCCTCCTGGCAGCGGCCTATGGACTGTTCACCCATCCGCCGCTTGATTCAGTGGGGCGCGGCGAGCTGCTTGCCCGCACCAACGCGCTCGACGGGACGGTGACGGTCTACAGCTCGGGCACCGTGCTCGTACTGCCGCTCATCCACCAGGCGCGCCACTTTTCGACGCGCGACCAAGTCTACCGGCCGAGCGAAAGCGCCAGCGCCACCGGTCCGGCTCCGTTTCAGTCCATTGAGGGTCTATCCATCGGGGTGGATCTGGCCGTTCGTTGGACCGTGGATCAGGCGCGCCTGGCCCAAACCTCCAAGCAATTCCCGGACGACATCGGGGCGGACATCGTGGCGCCCGCGGTCCAGGGGGTCGTCTACCCCACCTTCGCACGTTACTCGGTGCGGGAGATTTTCTCGCAGCGTCGCAGCGAGATTCAGCAGCAGCTCGTCGCGGCGCTCAAGCCAAAATTTGCCGCCATGGGGCTGATCTTGCGTGAAGTGGACATCGGCAAGGTGGACCTCCCCGAAGACTATCGAAGCGGGCTGGAGAAGCTGCTGTCCGAGGAACTGGAGACCGAAAAGATCCAGTACACGCTGCAGCTCAAGCAGGCGCAGATCAAGCAGCAGCAGCTGGAAGACGATGCCGACAAAGTCAAGCGGCAGACGGCCGCCGAGGCGGCGGGCCAGGAACAGGTCATCGCCGCGCGCGCTCAGGAGGAGACCATGAAGCACATCCTCCCCTTCAAGCAGAAGCAGATCGAACAGCGGCAGCTCGAGGCCGAAGCGGACAAGGTCGCGCGCATTCGCACCGCGGAAGGCGCCGCCGAGGCGCGCCGCATCGAGGCCCGGGGCGAGGCGGACTCGAGGCAAAAGCTCGCCGATGCGGAGGCCTATCGCCTCGATCTCGTCGGCAAGGCGAATGCCGGACAGATGGAGCGCGAGGGCGCGCTGGTCGCGCGATATCCGCTGCTGATCCAGAAAACGCTCGCCGATAAATTGTCCGACCGGGTGCAGGTGATCATCGCGCCGCTTCCGGCGGCGAACAAATTCATCGGCTCGAGCCTGCTCGGAGACCAGAGCCTCCCCGACGGCGCCGCATCGGCAAAAGGATCGCAGTGATACTCGGTCTCATTGGGGCTCTCGCCATCGTGGTCCAGGATCACGCGGCGCTGCACGCAGCCCCGAGGTCGACTGCGACGGAACTCACCCGCGTGTGGCAGGGGGATGTGCTCGAAATCCGCGGCGAGCAGGCGGGCTACTTCAAGGTCTATGACTATCGGCGGGAGCGCGGCGGGTATCTGCGCGAGGAGTCCGCGCGACCGGTCGATACCTCCGAGAGCCAAGCTCCGGAACTGCTTGCCGTACTCAAGTTCCTACGTGACAGCCCGGGATCGGAGTCCCTTGGCATCAGCTATGGCGCCGTGTATCTCAAGGCCGCGCCCGCCAGCGCGCTGACTGCCGAGCCCTTTTCCGCCATCGCGCAAATGGCAGAGCGCATGGCGGATCAGGCTTCCGGTGGCGCAAGCCATCTCGCCGAGTTCACGCCACGGCTCGATGTCGTAGAGCAGTTCGGCGTCCACATGAAGAATTTGGAGCACAGCGGACGCGTGCGGATTTGTTACGACGGAGAGCTGTTCCGGCGCGTGCTGACCTTTCCGGCGGCGGCGCCTGCAGAGCGTGCGCGCGCCGTGCTCGGACTCACCCGGTTCGATTGCATCGATTCCAATCTCGGTCCCGTGGCGCGCCGGGCTTTAGATAAAGAGCGCGCCCAACTGCTTGATCAGATCGATGACAGCCAGCTGGATGCGCTGATGCGCGGCCGTATTCGTGCACGCCGGGCGGGAGTTTGGGCATCCATCGCCTATGAACAGGAGCGTCATGGTGAATCAGCCAGCACGGCATCCGAGCGGGCACTCGCGGAGTTGCTCGGCGTTCGGCCTGAAGACCTCGGGGAGGATCGCCGCTCGGAATATCTGGACGCGCTGGTTCGCGTGGGCGCCGTCCGATGGGCAGGAAGCGCAGGGATATCTCAGGCTGGGCCGCTGCTGCTGACGGCAACGCCCGTCGAAGGAGGGCAGACCTGCGTGGGCCTGAAAGACAGTCGCCATCCGCAAATCCCCGCCGTGGTTGAACGCTGCACCTATGGCCTGGTAAGAATGGGGTCGATTCAGTCAATTCCTCAGGGGCCGGCGTTCGCGCTTGCAGTTCAGCCGCTCGAAAGCTGGCGCGAGCTTTGGATTTTTCATCTGCGGGGCGGCCGCTGGAGCATCGATGTGATATCCCCGGGACTCGACGAACCCGAACAGGGCTACGTCGACTTCGCGGGATTTGTGCCGGGCCGAAGCCGCTTGCTGATCGCCAGGGAGGTGAAAGAAGGCGGACGGTTCAGGCGGAGTTTCGAGGAGTTGCGGCTGGACGATTTGGCCCTGCTTCGCCAGGCGAGCAGCCCAGGGCTGCTTCGCGATTTCAGTATTTGGCAGAACGCGCTGTGGCGGCGGGATACCCTGGCGCTGCATTAACGATGGGCCGCAGACACCCGAATTCCAACCGGCGCTACGAGGTTGTTGTCGCCCCGCATATTTGCTAACGTCTGCTGAACATCCGTTCATCAGCGGAAGCTTGGGGAAGCTATGCGATTCTTGAGTGCCGGCATTCTCATGCTCGCGGCGAGCGGCCATGCTATGGCGAACGATGCCAGCGACAAGCTGGCGCACGATATCTTCCGCGAACTGGTCGAGATAAACACCACGGAGTCGAACGGCAGCGTCACGGCGGCTGCCGAAGCCATGGCGCAACGCCTGCGCAGCGGCGGCTTCAGTGCCGACGACACTCAAGTGCTGGGCGCGAACGAGCGCAAGAAGAACCTCGTGGTGCGGCTGCGCGGCACGGGGAAGCATCCGCCGGTGCTTCTCATCGGGCACCTGGATGTGGTGGAGGCGCGGCGCGAGGACTGGACCTACGATCCGTTCAAATTCACCGAGAAAGACGGCTATTTCTACGGGCGCGGCACGCAGGACATGAAAGATGGCGATGCCATCATGGTGGCGAGTCTGATTCGCTTGCGGCAGGAAGGCTTCAAGCCGTCGCGCGACATCATCCTAGCCTTGACCGCCGATGAGGAATCCGGCGATGCCAACGGCGTCGACTGGTTGCTGCAGAAGCACCGCGAGCTGGTCGATGCGGAGTTCGTTATCAACCACGATGGCTTCTCGATCGCGAGCGCACACGGCAAACCGGTGCGTTTCGAGGTTGATTCGACCGAGAAGGTCTACGCGGACTATCTGATCACCGCAAGCAGCGCGGGAGGGCACAGCTCTCTGCCGGTGCCGGACAACGCCATCTACCGCCTCGCCGCCTCGCTCGAACGGTTGGCGCACTTTCATTTCCCCTTTGAGCTGAGCGCCGTCACCCGCGGTTACTACGAACGCCTGGCAACCTTGGAGACGGGGCAGCGCGCCGACGACATCCGCGCGATTCTTGCAATGCCGCCCGACGGCGCCGCGGAGGCGCGCTTGTCGATGAACCCGCAGGACAATTCAACGATGCATACCACCTGCGTCGCGACCCGCCTCGACGGCGGACATGCCAACAACGCTCTGCCACAGCGCGCCCGCGCCACGGTCAACTGCCGCATCTTGCCGGGTCATTCACCCGAGGAGGTACGCCAGGCGCTGATCGGAGTGCTGGCGGATCCCAGCCTCAAGGTGCAGTACATCGACGATGTCGGCCAGGTTCGCGACACGGCTTCCGACAAGACGGGAAACCGGCCCCCGCCACTCAAGCCTGAGGTGTTCAGGCCGCTGGACAAGGTGGTCGCGCAGATGTGGCCCGGGCTCCCGGTGGTGCCCGCCATGCTGGTCGGCACCTCCGATGGCGCATACACGAACGCCGCGGGCTTGCCGACCTACGCGATCGCCGGGATCGCCGTCGACACCAACGATATCCGGGCACATGGCCAAGACGAGCGCCTGCCGGTCAAATCGTTCTACGAAGGCAACGAGTTCTTCTACCGCTACTTGAAGACGCTGACCGCGCGCTGAGCGATACGCTGTCGCTCAGTCCGCAAGCTGCGGTGTCGCGCGGGCAAGAAGAAAGCGACAACTACGCTGACACAGGGGCCGGTATAAACCGTTACCTATCCGCCCGGAACGGACAATAGAATCAATGGTCGGGGTGACAGGATTTGAACCTGCGACTCCTACGTCCCGAACGTAGTCGCGGCCCTGTTTTATCGGCACGGCGCCTTCTTGTGGACAATAATGTTACCAGTTATATATAAGTGGTGATATTATTATCCATATGCCCAGCACTCGCAATGTTTCCGCTGCGATTGAGCAGTTCCGCCGACGAGGAGGAACGCTACGAACGCGAGAGGCCCTCGAATACGGTATCCATCCTGCGACGCTATATTTTCTGCGCGATGCCGGGCGAATTACTGTGCTCGCGCGCGGGCTTTATAAACTCGCTGATGAACTCGAATCCGGTAACCCGGACCTAGCTGTGGTCGCGGCACGCGCTCCTAACGCGGCCATTTGTCTTGTTTCGGCACTCGCCTTTCACGACATCACGACGCAAATCCCCGCAGCTGTTCAGCTTGCGGTACCACGGGGTGCTTACTCCAAAATAAAGCTCGATCCTCTGCCGGTGCGAGTGTTTCGCTTTGATCCGAAGACTTTCGAAATTGGCCTCGAATTCCACAATCTGGGAAGTGCACGTGCACGAATCTACAATCCGGCGCGAGCAATTGTTGACAGCTTCAAATTTCGGAACAAGCTCGGGCTCGATATCGCCCTCGAGGCGCTGCGTCTCTCTCGCGAGCGCAAGAAAGTATCGAACAAAGATCTTCTTTACTATGCGCGCTTGCTGCGCGTTGAGCGGGTTCTGCAGCCTTATCTGATGGCTCTCGCTTGACATCGTCCGGGAAAAACGTCGTTGCCTCGGTCCTCGCTCGGCTCCGCAACCAGGCGCAGGCACAAAGCGTCCCGTTCAATCAGATCCTGCAGTTCTACGCGATGGAACGCTTTCTCTATCGGTTGTCGAAGTCGGCGCATGTCGACGGTGTTTTGCTTAAGGGCGCGCTTCTGCTGCGACAGGCGGGCATTCCGCGTGCACGTCCAACGATGGACATCGATTTGCTTCGCCTCGGCAAGGCCGATCGGGACAGCCTGATTGCGCTCGTTCGTGAGTGCCTGCTGATTGATGGTGCCGCGGACGGCGTCCAGTTCGATTTGAACAGCATAGCGGCGCAAGACATCGCGAAGGATTCCGATTATCAAGGGATTCGCGTGCGATTCACGGGTCGTATGGACAACGTTCGCCTCAATCTGCAGATTGACTTCGGTGCCGGAGATGCAGTTTCCCCGGGTCCCCGGATCATTGAATATCCGGCTTTGCTCAATCAGCCGGGACCTAAAATACGTGCGTATCCGATTGAAGCAGTGATAGCAGAGAAATTTCAGGCGATGGTGGAACTCGATCTCGCCAACAGCCGTGTCAAAGATTTCTACGATATTTGGGTCTACTCGCGCAATGTGGATTTCGACGGAGAGATTCTGGCAAGGTCCCTCGCGGCTACGTTCACGAGGCGACAAACGCAGCTGCCCACGGAACTTCCGACCGGCCTCACTTCGCTATATGTCGATGCAGATATTCATCGCCGCCAATGGCGGACGTTTGTTCAGCGGATCGGGGAGGCCGCACTGTCCGGCCGCTTTGCCGAGGTGATCGACGACATTTCACGATTTGTCATGCCACCGGCGATATCGGCAGCGCGCCACAAGTCTTTTCGGAGTCACTGGCACCCTCCTGGTCCGTGGGCAATTGCGGAGTGACGTGCCGCAGGTGGATTTTTCGTTGTTGCTCTACGGAACGATTTGCTCTCGCTTTGTTGTACAAGAGTGGTTCGAGAACGACTACGCCTGCCGGCGCAACTGCCTGCGCCCGTTCAGCCGAGCACGAAACTCGGCAATTGGTATGTTCATCTCGCGCGGTTCGGCCGACAACAGATCGTGCTGGCAACCAGCGAGCGCTCTCTGCTCACGGTGCTCCTGCCGGCTAGGCAATTGCGTGAAAACATTGAAGTTAACTTCCAAGCCGCGGTTACCGAACTTCTGACTGCCCTCCGAGTGCCGCAGGACAAAGTGAGCTGCGAAGTAGCCGCGATGCACCCGCTATCGTTCGCTGCCGCCTCCAATCGACGCGTCATCGGTTCGATTAATGAGTTTGTTTGGCAACTCGAGAATTGCAGGACGCGGACCAACGATCTGCTGAGCTTGTCTCTGGAACTAAGCGACACGCCGATGTCTGCCATTGGTTCCAAATCGAATCTCGGGTTTTCTCATCTGGTCGCACGGGACCTCCTCGAGAATCGAGAAAATTAAAACCCCGCACCATCGCATTAATCGTAATTGCCGCTTTCGAGGGGTTAAGCTCGGGTTGCGAGATGTGACCCAATTCTTGACCCACGACCCAATAGGGTTGTGGCCCAGCACAGTTGGATGAGGAAATGACCAAAGAAAGAGCTTCGAAATCAATGGTCGGGGTGACAGGATTTGAACCTGCGACTCCTACGTCCCGAACGTAGTGCTCTACCAGGCTGAGCTACACCCCGAAATCTTCACCGAGAAATCAATTCTTGCGCGCCAGAGCAAACTTCGCCAGTTCGCTCAATCCGTTTTTGAACGCGCTTTCCGGCAAGGGCGCCAGCGCGGCAAGGGCTTGATCGGCCTCGCATTGAGCGAGGCGCGCAGTGTACGCAAGCCCCCCCAGGCTTGCAACGGCGCGGGTAATATCCTTGAGGCGGTCCAACCCCCCATGCTCGATGGCGTGTTTGATCATGTCCCGCTCATCGTCGCTGCCGTGTTGCATGGCATATATAAGAGGGAGGGTGGGCTTGCCCTCGGCGAGATCATCTCCGAGATGCTTGCCCAAACTGGCCTCGTCGGCCTCGTAATCGAGCGCATCGTCGATCAGCTGAAAAGCGGTGCCGATGTGGCGGCCGAATCGCGCAAGAGACTCCTCGATTTCAGCGCCCGCATCGCTCAGCACCGCGGCGATCTGCGCACCGGCCTCGAAAAGACGGGCGGTTTTGCGTCGAATGACGTCGATGTAGCGGGACTCGGTGCAGTTCGGGTCATGGGCATTCATCAGCTGCAGCACCTCGCCCTCGGCGATGGCATTGGTCGCATTAGCCAAAATTTCCATCACCCGCATGCGATCCAGAGAAACCATCATTTGGAAGGCCCGGGAATAGAGAAAATCACCGACCAGGACACTGGTGGCATTGCCGAACGCCTCGTTGGCCGTTTCTCTGCCGCGGCGCAGCGAAGACTCGTCCACGACGTCGTCATGCAGCAACGTGGCCGTATGAATGAACTCGATGATGGCTGCGGCGTCGATGTGGCGGGCCTCCGAATGGCCGCAAGCGCGGGCTGCCAGCAAGACCAGGAGAGGTCGAAGGCGCTTGCCCCCCGCATAGATTATGTAACTGGCGACCTGGTCGACCAAGGCGACTTGGCTGTGGAGGCGCTGCTTGATGACCCTGTCTACGGCCTCAAAATCGGCGGTTACCAATCCACGTATCTGTTCTAATGTCATGAAGGGCCCAAGCGAATACAACATGGTACCTGGAAAGGCGCCCTGCTGGGCGCCAAGCCACGGTCTCGAGCGCCATGGCAGGCCGTTCCGAAACGCTTGAGGTTTGACCAAAACCCTTGATCCCGCTAGAATTCGCGGCTCTTTTGAGGGCCCATAGGCCGTCCCGGAGTTCGCAACCATGTATGCCGTGATCAGCACGGGCGGTAAGCAATACCGCGTCCAAGAAGGCGCCGTCGTGCGCATCGAGAAGCTCGTGGCCGCCCAAGGCGACAGCATCGAATTCGATAAGGTTTTGTTGGTGGGCGCGGGTTCCTCCGTGACCATCGGCGCGCCCTACGTGGCGAGCGCCAAAGTAGTGGCGACGGTCGAAAGCCACGGTAAGGGCGACAAGGTCCGTATCGTCAAATTTCGTCGCCGCAAGCATTACAAGCGTGAGGGCACTCATCGGCAGCCGTATACCGATGTGAAGATCACCTCGATCGTCGCCTAAGATTTCAAGGAGCAGCAGGCATGGCACACAAAAAAGCAGGCGGCAGCACCCGTAACGGCCGCGATTCGCATTCCAAGCGTTTGGGCGTCAAGAAATTCGGCGGCGAAGAAGTGCTCGCCGGCAACATCCTCATCCGCCAGCGCGGCACCCAGTATCGTGCCGGCAGCAACGTCGGCATGGGGACCGATCACACTTTGTTTGCCAAGGCCCATGGCACGGTGGAGTTTCGCGTCAGAGGTGTGGATCAGCACACTTACGTGAACATCGTCGCCAAGCAGTAGTTTTCTCGGGCGCTTAAGCCCGGTGGCTGATGGGAAAAAAGGGGCCGGGCGACCGAGCCCCTTTTAATTTGGGCGGAAAGACCATGAAGTTCGTCGACGAAGCCAAATTCAAAGCGCAGGCCGGCAACGGCGGACGCGGCTGCGTGAGCTTTCGCCGCGAAAAGTTCGTGCCCTTCGGCGGCCCCGACGGGGGCGACGGCGGCTTCGGTGGCAGCATCTACCTTAAAGCCGTCGAGGGCATGAACACGCTCGCCGATTTTCGAATCGGCCGCACCTTCAAGGGGCAAAACGGCCAGCCCGGCAGCGGTAACGACCGCTTTGGCGTGGGCGGCGAGGATCTGTACGTGGCCGTGCCCATCGGCACCGTGGTGAGCGACTTGAGCACCGGGGAGGTGCTGGGCGATCTGACGGCCGAGGATCAGACGCTGCTCATCGCCAAGGGCGGCAAGGGCGGCTGGGGCAACACGAAATTCAAATCGAGCACCAACCGCACGCCGCGCAAGGCCGGCCTGGGCCTGCCGGGCGAGAAGCGCGAACTTCAGCTGGAGCTCAAGCTCATCGCGGATGTCGGGCTTTTAGGTTTGCCCAATGCCGGCAAGTCCACGCTGATCCGCGCCGTTTCCGCCGCGCGTCCCAAGGTGGCCGATTATCCTTTCACCACCCTGCATCCCAATCTCGGCGTGGTGGCGGTGGGGCCGGGCCGCAGTTTCGTCATGGCCGACATCCCGGGCCTCATCGAGGGCGCCGCCGATGGTGCAGGTCTCGGTATTCGTTTCCTGAAGCATCTGCAGCGCACGCGGGTGCTGCTGCATCTCATCGACATCGCGCCCCCCGATCCGGAGGCTGATCCGGTGAAGGATGCGCGCACCATCGTCGCGGAACTCAAGAAATTCGCAGCTGACCTCGGTAAGAAGGAACGCTGGCTGGTCATCAACAAGATCGACTTGCTCGAGCCTGAGGAAGCTCAGAAGCGCGCCAAGGAGATCGTGCGGCGCCTGCGCTGGAAGGGACCGCTCTACATGATCTCGGGAGCGACGGGTGCGGGGACCGAGGAGCTGACCCAGGCGGTGATGCGCTATCTCGAGGAGCATCCGCGTGCGACGGATTCGGACGAAGCGGCGGAAAGCGCCGCCTGACGCGCAACAAAAAGCCGGCACGGGGCCGGCTTATCTGCAACGATCGAAGGCTTATTCTAGCTCTTCAGCGCGCGAACTTGCTTGGTCAATCGGCTCTTGTGGCGGGCAGCCTTGTTACGGTGAATGATGCCCTTGTTGACCATGCGGTCGATAATCGGGGTGGCGGCGTCGAGGGCGGCGGTCGCCTCGTCCTTCTTGCCGGCCTTCAAAGCCAGGGTGGCCTTGCGGATGGCGCTACGCAGCTGCGAGGTCGCGGCGTCGTTGCGCGCGCGGTGCACGGCCGATTGTCGGGCAGCTTTTTCGGCCGATTTCGTATTCGCCAAGTCTCAAACTCCTTCGAAAAAGAGCCGCGTAGCTTGCCGATTGACCCCACAGAAGTCAATGCGCCGGCGCCCGATAATTGATGCGCTCTTGCTATAGTGGGCTCATGAAGCCCCGGAAACTCCAGTATAATCACGGCCTTTCGCCATGGAACTAGTTCGGGGTCTGCACAACATTTCGCAGCGCCACGCAGGCTGCGTTCTGACGGTGGGCAATTACGACGGTGTCCATCTGGGACACCAGCAGATGATCGGGATTTTGAAGGCGCGGGCGGCTGAATTTGACGCCAAGGCGACCGTCCTGGCCTTCGAACCGAGTTCCAAGGAATTCATCGACCCGCAGGGTGCGCCGCCGCGTCTCACGCGCTGGCGCGAGAAGTTTCTGGCGCTCGAGGATCACGGCGTCGACCGCCTGGTGACCCTGCGTTTCGACGAGCACATGCGCGCCATGAGCCCCGAGGGCTTCGTGGACGAGCTTTTGGTGGCAGGCCTGGGTACCCGCCACCTGGTGGTGGGAGATGATTTTCGTTATGGCTGCAACGCCCGCGGCAGCATCGACACGTTGCGCGAGGCGGGCAGGCGTTTGGGGTTTACGGTCGAACAACTGCCTCCATATCTGGTGGAGGGGGTGCGGGTGTCGAGCACGGCCGTCAGGGCGCGGCTCGAGGAAGGCGACTATTCCGGGGCGGCGCGCTTGCTGGGGCGGCGTTACCGGATGATGGGTCGCGTGGTGCATGGCAACCGGCTGGGCCGCACCTTGGGATTTCCCACCGCAAATGTGCGCCTGATGCGGCGCAAGTCGCCGGTGCGCGGGATCCTCGCCGTGTGGGTTCTGGGTGTTGCCGAGACCCCGCTTGCCGCCGTGGCGAGCCTGGGTACGCGTCCAACGGTGGGCGGGGAAGAGGTGCTGCTCGAGGTGCACATCTTCGACTACCAGGGCGAACTTTACGGCAAGGAGATCGAAGTCGAATTCGTCGCGAAGCTGCGCGATGAAATCAAGTTCGAGTCTCTGGATGATTTGGTTGTGCAGATGAAAGTGGATGCCGAGCAGGCGCGAGAGGTTCTGTCGAAGGTGCGAAGTGGCTGATTACAAAACGACGATCAATTTGCCGAACACGGAATTCCCGATGAAGGCCGACCTTGCCAACCGCGAGCCGAAGATGCTCGCGGCCTGGGAGCGCGACGGCCTGTACGAGAAGATCCGCGCGGCAGCCCAGGGCCGGCCGCCCTACATCCTCACCGACGGCCCGCCGTACGCGAACGGTACGATTCACCTCGGCCACGCCGTCAACAAAATCCTCAAGGACATCATCGTCAAGTCCCGCACGCTGGACGGCTACGATGCGCCTTACGTGCCGGGCTGGGACTGCCACGGGCTGCCGATCGAAATGCAGGTGGAGAAGACCCACGGCCGCGTCGGGCAGAAGATCGACGCGAAGGCGTTTCGTGCTGCGTGCCGCGAGTACGCCATGAAGCAGGTCGACTCGCAGCGCACCGATTTTAAGCGCCTGGGCGTTCTGGGCGACTGGGACCATCCCTATCTGACCATGGCGCCGCGCTTCGAGGGCGAGCAACTGCGCGCCTTCGCCCAGATCATCAAGAACGGGCACCTGTACAAGGGCTACAAGCCGGTGCACTGGTGCTTGAACTGCCGTTCGGCGCTCGCGGAGGCCGAAGTCGAGTACGAGGACAAGACCAGCCCCAGCATCTACGTGCGCTTCCCGGTGGCGGATTTGCAGGACCTTAGCGCGCGCATGACGCCGGTCGCCGAGCACGCCGAGGCGCTCAAGACCATGGCGCCCGCGGCACTGGCGATCTGGACCACCACGCCCTGGACGCTGCCCGCGAACCGTGCGGTCGCAGTGCATCCGCAGCTCGAATACTCGCTGGTCGAATTCGACTTGGGCGCGGGCCGCGAACGGCTCATCGTCGCGAGCGAACTGGTGAAGTCGGTCATGCAGACCCTCGGCATCGAGCAGTTCACGGTGATCGCAGAGGCGAAAGGGCAGGCGCTCGAGAACCTCGAACTGCGGCACCCATTCTATCCGCGCGAGTCGCCCGTGATCTTGGGCGAGCACGTGACGCTCGATGCCGGCACCGGCGCGGTGCATACCGCGCCGGGCCACGGCCTCGACGACTGGATCGTCGGCCGCAAGTACAATCTGGAAGTCGAAAATCCGGTGGGCGGCGACGGGCGGTTTCTCCCCGATACGCCGCTGTTCGCGGGCGAGCAGGTGTTCGATGCCAATGCGCACGTCATCAAGGTGCTCATCGAGGCCGGCCGGCTCCTCAAGGACGAGCCATATCATCATTCCTATCCGCATTGCTGGCGGCACAAGACCCCGGTGATTTTCCGCGCCACACCGCAATGGTTCGTGAGCATGGAGCAGGCCGGATTGCGCAAGGCTGCGCTCGAGGCCATCACCCATGTCGACTGGATGCCCTCCTGGGGCGAGCAGCGCATATACGGCATGATCGCGGCGCGACCCGACTGGTGCGTGTCCCGGCAGCGCACCTGGGGCGTGCCGATCCCGCTCTTCGTGCACAAGCTGAGCGGTGAGTTGCACCCGCGGACGCAAGAAATCATCGAGCAGGTCGCGAAGCGCGTCGACCTCGCCGGCATCGATGCCTGGTGGGAGATGAGCGCCGAGGAGCTTTTGGGCGCGGATGCCAAGGACTACGACAAGGCCACCGACGTCATGGACGTTTGGTTCGACTCGGGCTGCGTGCATCATTGCCTCACGGCCGAGCGGCCCGAAATACTTTCGCCGAGCGATCTGTACCTCGAAGGGTCGGATCAGCATCGCGGCTGGTTCCATTCGTCGCTGCTGACCTCGGTGGCCATGCACGGTCGGGCTCCGTACCGCGGCGTGCTCACGCACGGCTTCACGGTGGACGAGCACGGCCGCAAGATGTCCAAGTCATTGGGCAACATCCTGGCGCCGCAGCGTCTGACCAACACCCTGGGTGCCGACGTGCTGCGCCTGTGGGTGGCGGCCACCGATTACGCCAACGAAATCAGCGTGTCGGAAGAGATCTTCAGGCGCATGGCCGATTCCTATCGGCGCATACGCAACACCGTGCGTTTCCTGCTCGGCAATCTCCACGGTTTCGAGCCCAAAAAAAACTCGGTCGCCTTCGACGATCTGGTCGCCATCGACCAATGGGTGATCGCCAAGGCCTTCGCCCTGCAGAACGAAATCGTCACGGCGTACCGCAATTACGAGTTCCACAGGATCTATCAGGAGATCCACAACTTCTGCGTGGTCGAACTCGGCGGGTTCTATCTGGACATCATCAAGGACCGTCTCTACACCACGGGCACCGACAGCCTGCCGCGACGCTCCGCGCAGACCGCCGTGCACCACGTGGCCCAGGCCATGGTGCGTTGGATTGCGCCGATCTTGAGCTTCACCGCGGAAGAGGCGTGGGCGCACCTGCCGGCCGCGCCGAACGAGTCGGTTTTCCTGAACCTGTGGCATCAGTTCCCTGCGGGCGCGGAACGCGTGTCCGCCGTCGATTGGCCGGCATTCGTTGCCTTGAAGTCGGACGTGGCGCGGCAGCTCGAACGCCTGCGCGCCGGCGGTGAGATCGGCTCCTCGCTCGAGGCGGAAGTGACGGTGTATGCGACGCAGGCTCTGGCGCCGGCTCTGAACGTGCCGAACGATGAGTTGCGCTTTCTGCTCATCACCAGCGAGGCGCAGGTCGTGCCGAGCGAAGTCTGGCCCGAGAGCGCGATTCCTTCCTCGAAGGAGGGCGTGTTCATCGAGGTGAAGCGCAGTTCCGCCGCCAAGTGCGTGCGCTGCTATCAATTGCGCCAGGACGTCGGGGCAAATGCGGCCCATCCGGAAATCTGCGCGCGCTGCGTCGTCAATGTCGAAGGACCGGGCGAGGAGCGGCGTTTCGCATGAACGGCCGCACCGAAGGCAACGCGACGCGCTGGCTGATCCTGTCGCTCCTGGTGGTGATACTCGATCAGCTGTCGAAGTCCTACATCATCAGGCATTTCGGCGAGTTCGAGTTCGTTAGCGTGCTGCCGGTCCTCGACATCACCCGCATGCACAACGTGGGCGCCGCGTTCAGCTTCCTCGCCGGCGCATCCGGCTGGCAGCGCTGGCTGTTCATCGGACTCGCGCTCACCGTGAGTGTGGGAATCATCGTCTGGCTGGCCCGGTTGCAGCGCGGCACGCATGCGCTGCTCGCCTGCGGCTTGTCGCTGGTCATGGGCGGCGCGCTCGGCAACGTGATCGACCGGATTCGTCTCGGTCATGTCATAGATTTCATTCACTTTCATTGGGATCGGGCGTATTTTCCTGCCTTTAACGTGGCAGATTCGGCGATCACGATCGGCGCAGGATTTCTCCTCATAGACGCGCTGCTCGAAGGAAGACGGAAAACTTGATGCAAATACTTCTGGCCAATCCCCGGGGTTTCTGTGCAGGCGTGGACCGCGCGATCGACATCGTGGAGCGGGCGGTGGCGCTGTTCGGCGCGCCCATCTACGTGCGTCACGAGGTGGTGCACAACAAGTACGTGGTCGATCAGCTGCGCACCATCGGTGCCGCTTTCGTCGATGAACTCTCCGAGGTGCCGGACAATGCCACCGTGATCTTCAGCGCCCACGGGGTGCCCAAGTCCGTGCAGGTCGAGGCGCAGCGCCGCGGGCTGAACGTCTTCGACGCCACCTGTCCCCTGGTGACCAAAGTGCACATGGAAATCACTCGCTATGCGCGCGAGGCGCGCGAGGTGTTTCTCATCGGCCATGCGGGTCATCCGGAAGTCGAAGGCACGATCGGCCAGTTCGACACCTCCTTCGGCGGCTCGATCTACCTGGTGCAGACCGTGGCCGACGTGCTCGCGCTCGAAGTGCGCGATCCGAGTCACGTCGCCTTCGTGACCCAGACCACCCTGTCGGTCGACGATACGGCCTCGATCGTGGACGCGCTACGCAGCAAATTCCCCCACCTCAAAGCGCCGGTCAAGGAAGACATCTGCTACGCCACGCAGAATCGTCAGGATGCGGTCAAGGAGCTCATCGGCCGCTGCGATGTGCTCGTGGTGGTGGGCTCGAAGAGCAGCTCCAACTCCAACCGGCTGCGGGAAATGGCGGACAAGAATGCCAAGCCCGGCTACCTGGTCGATGGGCCCGAGGACATGCGCCGCGAGTGGTTCGAAGGCGTGAAGAACATCGGGGTCACCGCCGGTGCCTCGGCGCCGGAGATCCTGGTCCAGGGAGTCATCAAGCAGCTGCGCGAATGGGGCGCAGAGGTGGCCGAGGAACTGAAGGGACGGCAGGAACACGTCATATTCGCCCTGCCGAAGACCTTGCGGCCGGTGCCGAAGCGGATCAGCAGTCTTTCGTCGGGGCAGCCGCCGGGGTAGAATCCCCGCCCCTTGTCGGGCAATGCCGCAATAGCTCAGTTGGTAGAGCAACGCATTCGTAATGCGTGGGTCCCCAGTTCGAATCCGGGTTGCGGCACCATATTTTTCCGTTAAAACAAGTACTTAGTTTTAGACGTCCTACTGCATCGCAACTTGAATTGTGCCGTTTTGTGCCCGTTTATGCGGGTGTGCGGTACAAAAACGGGCACAGGCTCAACCGCCGCATACGGCCCAAGAGCGGCGATCAGTTTTTGGGACGTATTGGGCTGGCAACTGGACCGGATCGCCGGGCCAGCCACGCCAGGGACAGGGGGCCGATCTGAATTAAAGCGCTGATCGACGAACCGCGCGGCTACAGCTGCCGCTCACCCCAACTGCCGCCCGGTCGCAAGCTGAGCACAAGGCTAGGTATCCATGTCATCGGTCCCAACTCTTAGTTACCCACGTGTCGTCTGGATCGAATATTTCATCCGAGTGCCCGAATCGATAAGGCTCAGCACTGGGATGAGTGAGAAGGGATCTTTCGGTCCGTTTGAATTCTTGTTCGCTTGGCACAAGGCGACATTCCTGCCGACAGTTCGATTTGCCACAATTGAGGATGCGCGGTCTGAACTTGATCCGATGTTAGAGGCGTGGCGCGTACAGTCAATAATTACGAATAACTATTCGATGCTATTTAGTTATGTTGACCACGGGCTGGCGGAGGCATCGCCAGAGTCGGGGGCGCCGCAACCAACGCCAAAAAGGCGACCGATGCCCCCGAGCAACGTTCAAGTGCTGGCAGATGCGACCCACTATCCGCCGCCGCCGAGTCATTGGGTTATGGATGAGTGCACACGCGATTTAGTCGCGCATTATGAGGAATCTCTGGGCGCGTCGCGAACGCTACTGATGCATGCTTACGCCATGGTGACCCGCGTGGAATTTGCACACGGGTCGCTTCCCCAAGCAGGGAAAGCACTAAGAATCTCCTTGGATATCCTCAAGTGGGTCAAGTCTATGGCGAGTGAGCGAACGATTGAGGGCCGTGCCCGGAAGTACAAGACAAACACTCCTCTAGAACCTCTCGCACCGGTTGAAGACGAGCATCTTCGCTGGATCATTCGGGAACTGGCTAATCGTAGCTTCAATCTTGCGTCGGGTATTCGGCCTGAGAAAACTGTGAGTTTTATTCCCGGCAGTTACATAGCAGATCGCATACAACGTGACCGCCTTAGACAGCAATCAAAAGGGAAAAAGCGAAAATAGCCTGACCGTTTGCGCGACAGAGTCTGGCATAACGCAAAATACCTATGCAGGGGCGTAGCAACTCTAGAAATACCCGCCGGCGCGAGGGACCAAATGAGCCACTGCCCCCGAAACCATGCACTTCGCTTCCCCGCCGGGTAACCTAGCGCGGCATTCCGACGCGAATCAAGACGCGGCCGATTTTTGTGAGCACGTTGGGGTGTCTATATATCGCAAGCGGACGTCGCCCAACCCGCAGCGACACACTGAACTCGCCAGCGCCCACGCTGCCGCTGCCATTTATCAAAATGCCGGCATACCCGAGCGCTTGTTGAACTGTTGGTATGGCGTCATTTTTCTTTGGCTGGTTGGAACCGGTCTCTAACGTTGATAAGCCCTCGTTGGACTCGTAGGGCGGTCGCGTATCGAACTGCACCATCCACTTGCCCGCTTGAAAGGCACTGATTAGCTGGCCCGCGTATTCCCTCGCTTCTGAGTCTGCGGGATTCGCGTGGATTGTGATGGAGTACCTCTCCGCGCGATTAAGAAATTCTTGCAGTCTGCGTTTCTGCGTACCCGTGAGGCGCCTCGGCATAACGTACCTGTTGATATCACGGCGCAGTTCGCGCACATAACTTAGGCCGCTAAAAAAGAAAAATGCGACTACGCCGCCAAGAGCGAAGTACCGCGCCCGTACAGGCTGAGTCGTCACGACATAAGCAGCCACCCCAAGCACCATTAGCCACGTGTAACGGGCCAGCCACTCAACTAAGTCGACCGCGTTACTCCCTAGCGCCGCAAGAATTCGAGATGAGAAGATTCCAATCAGAAAAAACGCAACCGCTGCGGCGAAGCACCCGGCCACAACGATCGGCTGCGCTTCGCCTTTGACAGCCATGTCAACTCCCGTTAGTACGAAGCCTAACGCGATCATTTCAAAGAAAAGGTATACGCCTTTATCGACGCTCAGCGGTTGCTCAGCCATGAAATCACCCCTCTATCCTTGGTTTTCTATTATATCGCCGCTAAATTGGCGTAGCGCTAAACGCCTGGGCGGGACCTAGCGGACTCTAGGAATTTGCGGTCGGCGCGCAAGCCACGTGAGCGGCTACCCCAACCCTGCCCGGCTTCCGAGTTAAACTACTTGCCCGTTCAACACACAGGGCGCTCATACAT
>DASXOQ010000053.1:0-109295 GCA_036494165.1 Steroidobacteraceae bacterium | reverse complement strand
GCCCACAAAAGCAAAAAATCATTGACCGCCCATCCGATCTGACAGACAGTTCGATTCCGCGTCACACCCGGCCCGGCATCAACCGGAATACTGGCCCGGCATCAGCTGGAAACGTGGCCCGTCATCGCCGGAATACGCAGTAAGATTTTGAACGGTGCCTACAATGTCACCGGCGGCACCGCATGGGTATGGACAAAAGACGCGCTGGCCGAAGCCGTAGATGTCTTGTTCGTCGATGAGGCCGGCCAGATGTCACTAGCGAATGTCTTGGCTTGTTCGCAAGCCGCTAAGAACCTGGTGCTTCTAGGCGATCCGCAGCAGCTGGAACAACCGCAGAAGGCCTGTCACCCAGACGGGTCGGACGTTTCGGCGCTTGCTTATCTGCTCGAAGGACATGAGACGATGCCCGAGGACCGCGGGCTATTTCTAAGCGAGACATGGCGTCTTCATCCCGCAATTTGCCAGTTCACCTCGGAACTCTTCTATGAGGACAAACTTACCTCTCTGCCCGGATTGGACAAACAGGTACTCGGAGGGCCGACCTCCTTCGCGGGCGCAGGGCTCTTTTACGTCCCGGTCACCCACGAGGGCAACCAAAACGAATCCACGGAAGAGGCTGACGAAATCCTAGAGATCGTGCGAGGTCTCATTCAGACCGGCGTTACATGGACCAATCGTAAAGGCCAAGTCACCCAGCTGACATTGAAGGATATATTGATCGTCGCGCCCTACAACGCCCAGGTCGCGACCATCGCCCACCGTCTGCCCGGCGCAGCCGTTGGCACCGTGGATAAGTTTCAGGGTCAGGAGGCCCCAGTGGTGATCTACTCGACAACTACCTCTGATCCCGAAGACGCGCCGCACGGAATGGAATTTCTTTTCAGTCGAAATCGACTGAACGTCGCTACTTCACGCGCAAAGTGCGTTTGCATCCTGGTCGGCAATTCTGGATTGTTTGAGCCAGAGTGTCGAACGCCACAACAAATGCGATTGGCAAACTCTTTTTGTAGATATTTGGAGGTTGCACGAACAGGCCCGCCAGAAAATCCGCGGTCGTCGACATAGCTCGTTTTTACGTCATTGCGCTCCAGCCTAGCGCCAGCGCCGCCTGCCGCCAAATCGCTGTTTAAACTTCGGAGCCGCGGAATCTATTTGTTTGCACGGCAAGCAGATACGGCCGTTCCCACCCGATCCACCGCCTAGAGACTTATCATAGAAAAGGGCCATAGGTTTGATTTCGCCACACCGCTCGCACAATTTCGCACTCTTATCAGTCAATGCTTCCGCTTGCTGGCTGATAATTCGCACGGCGCCCGTTGAATCAGTGCGGGCTGCTGAGGCGACGAACTGCTCCAACCTCTCAGAAAGCCGCGCAATCGGGTCCGTACCAAGATTGAAACGGTTGAGCCTCAAGAACCGGTATCCATAGCTTTCAAGTGTTAGCTGTCGCTCAACGTCTGCTTCGTGCAGATATCGCTCATGATTGCTCACATCGACCGGTGCGCCCTTTTTGAAATGATATTCAAAGCCGTCATACTCGATGACAACGTAGATAACCGAGTTGTCGCTTGATATCGTGATAAGGAAATCAACACGCCATGAAGGGTGCTTGTAAGTGGGATCCAATTGGCGCAGATAGTCGCCAAGGGGGAATTGCGGTAGCACCTCAATCGATTCCATTCTTAATTGATAAAACGGAGTCGCATAGATCCACTCCAAAACCTTCTTTTCCATGGGGCTTAGAGGATCAGTGTCATCAGAATCCGCTTGATGAGTCTTTCCGATTGTCTCGAAGTGTCGAAGCGCTTGACCAATCGAGCCCTTGAACTCCGCGAGAGGTTTCGACAAAACAAAGGAAACGGCGTCCTGCGCCCGACTGAAACCCACGTTTAGTCTTTGCATCTTGAGCTTCTCGCCAATCAATTCATCGGGATTCTCGAGCTTGACAGGAAATATATAGTTGAGAAGATCTTGACTCTTGGTTGCCACCATCGAATAGAAAATAAGGTTGCGCTCCTCGCCCTGACAACTATCAAACGTCATGACCTTTATCTTAAGTCGACTGCGAAATTCCGCTGCCAGCGCGTCATTCGCGAATAGTCGACTCACATATGACTGCTGCTCTCTGAACGGGGTAATGACTCCAACCGATGGCGGTGATTCCTCCTCCAGGAGTTCCGTGCAGCGACTTAAAATAAAGTCGGCTTCAGCAGGGTTTGTGTTCCGCGCCGCCTTCTCGGTTGGCTCTGCTAATTCGTTAAACTCTATGCAATGCGCCAGCGGAACCGTGCGGATCTTGATAGCCTGCAACTGGCCACCGTAAAATGTTGATGAAGAATAGTGAATCAACTCTTTGTAAGAACGAAAATGCTTTCGAAGCATGATTCGATAGTTGGCGCTAAGCTGACCAAACTCGAGCACAGAACGCGTGATGTCAAAATAGCTCAGACGCTCCAACATCCCAACGTCCGAGGAAACCGCTTGTTTGAAGTAGCCTTCCAACTCGCTTCGATGCTTTTGATTGAGCGCGATACTTGCATTACTTGCCTTGGTATTCGCAAATTGGTTCGTGTCACCCATTATCACGATTTTCTTTGCACGCAGCATCGCGGGAAAGGCTTGCGCAATCGAAACTTGTGAAGCTTCATCGATCACAAGAACGTCGAGCAAGTCCTTTTTAAGCGGCATGTACTCGCCAAACTCGCGAATACTAGCGATCATGACAGGAAAGGCCTGCTTCACCGTTTCGAACTTGTCCTCAGGGAATTTTTGTTTCTCCTTAATGAGCTTGGCAAGGACCTTAGCATCTGCCCGTGAGGCTTCCATAAATTCGATAAGTCTCGAATCCACTTCGGCATTCATGAGAGCTGTGTTTAGCTTCTCCACCTCTGTTTTACGGGCTACATATTCTAGAGGCGGAGCGCTAGCGAATTGTTGGCAGACATATCGCATCTGGATCGCATATGCCATGGCTCGAGTCCAAAGACGCGCGGCAGCCGGCGCGGGACTCGCCGTGTAAAGCTTCTCAAGGGCGGGACTATTGGGCAACTTATTGAGGCCAACGACAAAATGGGACGTCTCGCTCAAACCGGCCAGGGGGAAACGCAGACTCCCTAGCGCCGAGTAAGCAGACTCAAAAGTGACGGTTGTTTTTGGCTTAGCAGAAATCGCCGCTTTCAAATGATGCCCGTTAGATATCACTCCTTTAATGACTGCGAGGTCACGTGGAAATTCGATGGCTTTGCGAAACGTCGTGATGTTCTGGCATTTGGATGCTAACTCCGCCAATTTTCCGCGACTGAACAGCCATCCGATGATGGGCTTCTTAGCGGCTTCCACGTCACGGCTGACCCCTGTCAGTTGCTCAAGCTGAGCCGGATTTAAGTGCGGGCACTCTTGGAAGCACTCCTGTTTAACCTGATTAGATATCTCAGCCGCGAATCGGTACGTCGCCAGCGTCGCGTCCATCGAAGTTCGGGATCGATTGACTTCATCGGAGAGCAAGTCTGCCAAGAAAAGCTCAACGGAAGTACCAATAGGCCGCGCGGTGTCTCCGGCAGCCGTGGGCGTTAGTTCGCACATCTGGTCCAACGCCGCTGCCAGGTTCGCGCCGCAAAGTTTGTCAATCTCCATTCCCAGTCGTTCTAGAGCGTGGATTTCTTGAGTCTTGATTGCGCCATAGGTACGAATAACCGAGCCAATTTGCTCTCGGAGCGACTGGCGCCGCTGGTCTCGGTCGCATTCCAGGTGACTTCGATTGGCCCTTGTGGCCTTTACCTGCGCGGCCACTTGAGTAATGGTCGTTGCGGAAGTCAGACGCTTGAAATTGGCGTGCTCGGTTCCCAGCCGTAGCAAAGGGTTTGGGAAATCGTCGCTCCCTCGGACCTCATTCATGGCACTTGAAAGCTTGTTGTGAACCACTTCTAAAGCTTCGGGCTTGTCGGAAAGTACCAAGCAGCTCTTTTTGCGGAAAGCGCAGTCAGCGGCGATTGCAACAATCGTGTGAGACTTGCCGGTGCCAGGAGGGCCCTCCACGACGATGATGCGACCTTCATCGTGGTGAATCGCTTGCAATATTTTTTGCTGCTCCTCATTGAGAGGAATCGGCGTATCAGGCACCGCGCGAAGATCGATAGGCCGTGCCGACCATAGCTTGTCGATTGCCGCATCAATGCTCACTGGATTACCTTCAATAACTCCTTGAATAATGGATTGATACAACTCGACGACTCCCGGCTTATTGTTCCGGATTTGAGAGATCATCTCTTCGTAGTCATTGAGCAAAGCTTCATCGGACTTCTCAAAGGCGCAAAAATATAACCCGTTTGAGATCGAAACCTGTGTGTCGGTTAGCTGTGTAACCGGCCCTGAAGCCAACTGTAAATCGTCCGTAAACCCGTACGCATGCGTGATTCTCTTGAAAATCGGCGAGACGGCTTGGGCGATTGATTCTGCGGTCGAGAGATAGGTGATTCGCTCAGGTATGGGACTCAAGGTTTGTCGCTGCTGCCTCGAACCGAGTTCCTGCAGGACAAAATCGACTGCGCGCTTATTGGCATAGAGCTGGTTGCCAAATTTGAGCGTATAGGTACCGTGTTGGTCGTCTCGGCGGGTTTCGATCGGCACATACAGCATCGGGTAGATGGCAGATCCGTACTTTATTGTGCCGATGTACAGGTAAAGCTGATTTCCTTCCGAAGTCGAGACATAGGTCTCTAGATCTCGAAATTCAAGAAATGCATCCGACGCCGCGAAGGATTCGAAAAACGTGCTTAACGCGGGTCTGACGAACTCTAGGTTCAACAGTTTAATGGATGTTTGGGTAAGCTCGCCGACGTCCCGACTTACCGAAAAGCGAGCCAAAACCTCCGGTAGTTGAGCATCCAAGGGCTCAGCAAGTGCCCCAATCAGGTCCCCTTCCGCGTTGAAAATTGAATCGATTGATGAGTAAGCCTGGTCCTTGAGCGCGGCATCGACAAAAGCCAACATGGGTCGAACGATGTGAGAGCCGATGTTGTCAGCCAACTCCTGGCGAACCAAGGCGACCCATTCTTCCGGGTGAGAGACTGCTTTTGGCAAAGTCTTCTTAGCTTGCTGGACTACCGCGACAATTACGGGCTCGAGCTGTTCTCTACTGAGTGCGCCGACCTGTTCCTTAAGAATTAGCCGCAAGGGCTGACTTAGAGTCTTCGTAAATGCCCGCGGTGTAATTGAGATTTCCGACTCCTCCCAAGGCTTAGAGATAGCGTGCCAAACAGCGTCGAGCAGGGTTCGATATGGCGATAGCGGCATGCCTGCCTTAAAGCCAGAGGCGGTCTGGAGAATTACTCGGCGCCGGGGTGCCTGTTGGCGCTTAAAGTCTGATTCCAAGAAATCGAGGAAATATTGTGAAACTTTGAGGCTGAGCTGCTTGAGCGTCTCGCCGATCACAACAGACACTCCCTGTGTTCCGACGGAACAGCGTCGATTCCAATGGTTTTAAACACAACTGTCTTGTTTGAACTTCGAAACCAGTCCGCCATTACCGCCGCATCCGTGGCACATCCAACCGTCAGAATAGCTCAATAGCATCCTCCGAGACATCAATGATCTGTTGTGCATTGGGTCACATCTAGCGCAATGTCATCGACTTAGAGTCCTCTGTCTTGGCGTCTTGGATCCGCCCGGCTTTCGCTCGATGAGACTCGACTCGCGCGTGCGCCCTGTGCGAAGAAGATGGAGCAACTATTCCGCCGTCATGATGCCTCCGCTTTAGGGACCTTTTGGGTACTTTGCTAGTGCCTTGGCGAAGTCGAATACCAATTGGTTAAGACGGTCGAAGGAGCTTTCGCTTATGGTAATCAGAATCGAGCCACAAACATTCGAACGGATAGTCGGGTAGCCCTTCTGCATCTGAACCGGGCGTTTCAGCAGTCCGCATATTACTTCCATTGATTGACGCTGCACCATCGTCGGACTCTTCACGCTTGCCCATTCATCGGAATGCCGGAAATTTGCTGCCGCTGAAGAAACGATTTGCCCCAGCGAGTAGGACTCGAAGATAGGATGCGCCGCTCGCCATTCCGATTCCTCCGCATCTAGGTCCTGCCTGAACCGCTGTAGGAGATTGTTCAGTACAACAAAGATCGATCCGGCCAAGACAGAAGTAATTGATTGATATTCCAAAATCAGGTCGCTGATCTCGTGAAAGGCCTTCGGATCGATGTGCAACACTGGACCTTTATTGTCCGCTCTAGCTTCGTTGAGGTCATCGAGCTGGCGCGCCGAGTTCAATATCATGTCGAACAACTCACGAACGGTCGGCTCATTCCAACGCCATCTCTCAACAAGTCTGAACAACGCGTTGGTCTGCCTATCCCCCATCTGCAGATCGCCGTCGCGAGTCACGGCGATGTCGCCGCTGTCTGTAACTTGAATGTCCGCTCTAGCTCTCAATCCCGTGAGGCCATAGCGCATGAGAGTTTCGTCGTAGTCGGGTAACGGCATGGCACTTCACTCCCTGTTAATCCGATCGCCACATCGCGCAGCAAACACGTGGCTGTCCCGCCGACTATTACAAAAACTCACGATAAACTAGGAGTTCGGTATAGGAAACGAGATTATTCTTTGAGAGGAACTAATTGTCAGCGACTGCGTTGCCCGAGAAATGGCGACATAAAAGAGCTTGGCTTGGGCCGATTGTTCGTTTGCAAAGTGCGTAGCGTCGGGAATTATCACGTGGTCAAACTCAAGCCCTTTCAATAGGAGTGGTGTGGATACGGTCCGTTTCGGGAGCTTCCGACCGGAGGCGCTTGTACGTTGTCGAACGCTGTCGGTCGCTGCGGCCATATTTTCTGCGCGATTGGCTGCCAGTTCCGCGATTGCGCGTTCCGCATCGCGCCAAAGCTCGCTGCGAAAGAGTCGCCAACGCGGTCGCTTCCGTGAAAGCGCCAAGATTTGGGCTGCCGCTTCCGCGCCGTTGCCCGTCACCAGAGCAGGTAGGAGACCTCGCAGAGTCGCCGTGACTTCTGTGTCCTCGGGATCTTCGGGATCGGCTGCCTGGGCCTGACGCTCGTTGAAACAATCCTGCATTAGCGTGGTAATGGCTCTGTGTCGACTGCTGACATCGTTTGCTCCATCCCAGGCTTGTGCGAATTGATGCAGTCGGCCCGCGGCGATTTCTTCAATTGCCTGATAGCCTCCGCCGCTCGCCCTAGCCAATTGGTAACATATGCCCTTGCGACAATGTATAGCCGCAAAATTTCCTTCCTTGCCATCTATTCCGTCAAATAATGTTGCCATATCGAATGCGTTGTTTGATTGTCTATAGGTAATTCTAGAATCAGAGAGATCTATTGGACGACCCTGAATAAGCTTTTCCCGTGTTTCCGCGATCCAATGTCCCAACTCGGGGTTCTTTGCGTTCCATCGATGCGGCGTATTCAGCGTTCCTGAGAACGGAAACGTAGGATGAATTTCGTCGTCCCAACTGAGCGTAGCCCCTGAAAACTCGAAAATGCCCTGCATCGGATCGCCGAAAATCAGTGTTGGCACAATTGCTGATAGGCCGATAGCCAAATCGTGTTGTAGATAGTTACAGTCCTGATATTCATCGATTAGAATTCGGTCATAGGAAGCAGCTACGACTTGTTTTACGGCATCGACTCCAAGAGCGAGCGTTGCGCCGCTGTAAAGCTGGTCCCACTGAGCTCCTTGTGGCACGCCAGCCGGCGGTTGTGCAACACCCGGAAAAGCGTGCGCATAACGCATCGACCAACCGGCGATAGTGTCAACAGCTACGCGGGCGTGTGGTACGCCGAGGCGCTTCAAACGTGCTCGAATTGCATGCACTCCGGCATGCGTATGCGTCAGTATAAGTGTGCGGTTCCCCAATGCGGCGACTTTGACGATTGTTTCTGTTTTTCCATGACCCGCAGGAGCCACTATCGATGCATTGCCGAGCGCATATAACTCTGATGGCTCAGGCATATAACCACGCTTCCACGCTAGCAAGTGTCTGAGCAAGCGGGCAAGACGAATTCAGGCTAGCAAGCTTCCAAACTAGAGGGGCCAATCCGCGACCTAGTCGCTGATCTTTAAACCATTTCTTGCGGTGAAATTCCTCGGCTAGCGCGTGCCGTAGTTGAGTATCCGTTAGGGACGTAATTAACTGCCACCCGGCAAAGTGAGTCTTGATGACTCCGAGAGGAAGGTCGGGAATTTTATTTGCGAGGCTCATGTCGACCGAGTCGTCACCGCGCTCAGCACGGGTGTAGGATAATATTTCCTGAACGAGATCGTGAGGCGCGGCCGAAAATATAGCCTGTTCGGTATTAAGGCCACTTCCGTATTCAAATGTCTTTATTCCAGCCGCAAGAAGGGCTGCTTGGTTTTCAGCGGTTAGCGTTGTATCGGAATCGCGGAAAATTGCGGTTAAATAACCCAGGCCAGCCAGTCCCAATGCCATCTCGCATGCTTGACTGCCGTTGCCGTCCGCAATTGCCACCCCAAGTTGCTCGATAGGTTTATTTTCGTGGCGAGCCGGCATGTATTCTCGGATTCCCAAGAGCATGCCTATTTCGGTGTAGCCTTCTGTTACCAGAATGCGCCTTGCAAATAACGCTCGGGGATTAAATCTCATGAGTGCTCGGATCGGATCAGGTGCCGAAGGGCGCAGGAAAACCGTTTGCCGGCTTGGGCGTTTTGTCTGGACCACACGCAAACAATCACCGCCAGCCTCCGCTAGCGCGATATCAGAATGTGTGGTCATGAGTACTTGACCGAGCGGCTTGTGCTCGAGCAGCGCTTGAGTTTGTTGCGCCTTGAGCCGAGCGATGACTCCCATAATGCGATGAGGCTCTAACCCATGTTCGATCTCATCGATGAGAATGATTGCGCCCTCTGCGATGCCCGATTTCTGAATTGCAAGCGTTGCCAGTCGACGGGTGCCAAGTCCCGCCAGTCGTAAGGGCACGCCGCTGTCGTGAAGCGCGATAGAACCGGAAGAGAGTCCCGAGCGACCAAGCTCCAATCCAGGCATGTAGACGCCTTCAACATACGCGCCGAGGCCTTTGGCGAATCCTTCAGCCAACTCAGCGGCGTCTGCCAATGTCTCGATCTCGTCCAATTTGGCGCTTGCTCTCGCTGCGTGATAGGCTTCTGCTAATCGGGCGGCCGCTTCGTCGGTGTCGCCGCTCAATCGGGAAAGCACGGACCCTTGGCCCCAAGCCAAATGTCGTGCATCTTCGCCGGCTAGGCGAACGAGCCCGAACAGTGCGCGATCCCTATTTGAAAGCGTACGGGTGTCTTCTACGCGGTCACAGACAAGTTCCCACACTGGTTCCATCGTCGCATCGACAGACAGTCGGACGGTAAGAACCGGCTCATCGCCATCCTCCGGTTCATCGTGCAACTTACCTTCGGGAGTCCAGCCTCGTATATATAGGCCGAGTCTCTCGTCTGATTTTAGGGCCCTGGATAGCTCGCCAATTGTCACCTCAATCGAGATCGCATTGCCCGTGTTGCAACCAAAGAAGTCCGGTTCGGCGAATGAAAACCAACGGGATGACAGTACTGCTTCAACTGCGTCGAGGATAGTCGATTTGCCTGAATCTCCTGGCCCAATTAGACAGCAAAACGAATGATCTGGCCTGCATTCGAGCGAGGCGATTCCTCGGAAGTTTCTGACTAAGAAATGACGAATTTGCACGCGTTCCCTCGCTCAGTGCTCAACGAAACCTGTTTCCGTTCCTAACCAAAGACCGCTAAATAACCTCAATAAATCGCGCGATGATGTTCGTTCTTTGAAGCCGGCGCTGTGTGAACCAACTGTCCTCAGGAGCTCGCCGAGTTTCTGCCCGATTTTTCCGCCGCTCTCGCCATTCCTGATCGCGCAGCATTGATTTTCTCTGCATACTGCAACGGCATTCGCGTCGACTTCCACCCGCCGGCTTGAGTGATCGCAGCAAGGTCGATATCAAGAGCTGCCAGATCTTGCGTCGCCCCCACACGCGTCGAGTGTCCACTCACAAGTTTCACAAATCGTTCCGGCATCCCTATCCATTTCGCCACTCGTTTGAATATCGGCGCGATGCTTCCAGGGTTTAGCTCGCTTCCGACCTTATCGCTGCCAACCAATCGACGAAATACAACCCCTTCACTGATCTTTGCATTCTCCATCCATCGTTTAAGCCACCTGACGGTTTCCCGAGACAGATAGGCAGACCTGCCCTGCCCTTCTTCGTCCGTCTTACCTCGCCGGATCAGCGCAATCCCCGTCCCATCCGGATGAAAATCAATATCCTTAACGTCGAGCGCCACGAGCTCGCCGCGTCGCGCCAGAGTTTCATAGGCGACGCAGAGCATCGCCCTATCGCGATCTGCCCGAAGTCCAACGCCGGCGCTGTCGATAAATTCCTTGATGTCCTTCCACCCGAGCGGATGCGCCTGGTCCTGGCGTGCAGAAGTCTCCCGACCCATCTTCTTTAAGCCGAGGCGAACTGCCTCGCTCGAGCAAGGATTGAGCAAGCTCGCGGCGATATGCACTCGGGCAATCGTCGCCACATAGCGTTTGATCGTCGCGGGCTTCTTCCCCGCCTCTACGCAATTCTCGATGAACGCTCGGATCGTTTTCGGATCTGCCGGCAGATACGTTTCGCCGCGCGACTCGCAAAAGCCTTGAAAGATCGCCCCGTCTGCCTTCTGCGCCCTAAGCGTATTCGGCGAATAAGCCCCCTCCGCCATCGCCTGCCATTCCAAAAGCGCGGCTAGTGGACCCTCGAGCAGCGGTTGCGGTACGAGCGGCTTCGGATCGAATTCACCCGCCGGGAACGTCGATTCCAATTTCATGCTCCAATCGTATCACGATCGACATGCGATAACTGTCATTATCAGTGGTAGTCCAATATGCGTCGGATTACAGCGCGGGTGCCCGCTCGCGTTGACGGTGGGGCGCCGCACCTGTTTAATACGCGGCTCTTCCGAAAGGCCAGGTAGCTCAGTTGGTAGAGCAGCGGACTGAAAATCCGCGTGTCGGGGGTTCAATTCCCTCCCTGGCCACCATTAATTTTAAATAAATCAGTGACTTATTGAGTTGCGCCCGCCGAGCAGGTTAAGGTGAGAACTCTTATTAAAGCTCAAAGGCCGCAGCGGTCATCGCCAACGCCTGGTACCCGGGACCACTGATAAATCTCCACCTCCTCCCCCCGCGGCAGGTAAGAAATCGGGAACTCCCGGCCGTGGCGTCGAATGTTGAGCTTCAGCATTTCGGTCTGATTCCCCTGGATCTCGTCTTGCGGCACCGGATTGACGATCTCATCGCCATTCTTGAGACCTGCCTTGGCAGCAGCAGAGCCCGCAATCAGCTCCCTGATGACGCGCCGTGGCTCGCTCAGCACCGCGGGCGCAAAGCCGAGCTCATAACGCCGGGCGCGTGCCGTGCCCCGCGCGAAGCACGGACCAAATGCGTCGGAAGCAGGAATCGGCATCTTCCCATCCAGGAACTCATGGAATTCGCCGACTGCGCCGTCCCCGAGTTCTTTTCGCAGTTCCGACTCCCAATCCGCGTTGGTAAGTCCCTTGCCCTGATTCTCCAGCCGCAGCATGTCGAGGATCATCTGATCGAGCGAGCGCTTGCCGTTGCTCTTCTTTCGAACGGCATCATCCACCACGGCGAAATACAGCATGCCGCGATCGTAGGGCAGCGTACGCACGCGCGTGTCCTCCCAGAAGTGCTCTGCGACATCACGGTTCGGCCGCGTCGCCATGATGCTGGAGTAATACCTGGACGCATGCTCATTAAGATCCTGCAGAAATTCTTTCGGCGTGGTCAGCCCATAGCGCAGCGGCAGTCGCGCTTCATAGAACACCGCCAATCCCTCCGCGTACCAAGAGGACTCCTTGCCCGCAGGCACCGAGATGTACGGCTGGAAAGTGTGGAAGGTTTCGTGAGCCAGCGTGCTTTTCAAATATTCGGGATCGGCACCGGCGCCCGAACCATAGGTGAGGATGAAGCTGTGAAAGAGACCTGTCCCACCGCCCGCATTCACCGGGTTGTACCTTAAGAAGACCCCATAACGCTCACCGGCTTTCTGCCCGAAGAATTGCGCGTAGCGCTCATGCAAGCGCTGTGTCCAGCTCATCAGCTCGGCAGCATCGAAGGGTGGCGTCCCCTGCCAGACCGAGAAAAATCCCTTCGAATTGTCCTCGGCCGGCCAGCGATGAACCGCACCGCCCATGAAATAGGACTCGCGCAGTTCGGCCGAGCTGATCGGCGCGACGCTTGCCGCGTTACCCTCGCCGATTGAGGACACACCGATGGCTCCCGGCTTTAAGTGCGATAGATCCCAGCGCGTGGTTACCGCATAGCGCTTGGACCCCGGCGGCATCAACAGGAACACGTTGCCGCCGGCGGATACCCCGCCGGCGTCGTTTCTGAAGTCGAGCGGCGGCGCCGGGCCGCGCGGCGGCAGCGTCGCCATCGCAGGAACCGTGTAACGGATTGTCACGCGGCCCACGGGAACTCGATCGGCGAACCACTCGCGGCTCTGGCCGCCGGCCTCGGAATCCCGCGCGGCCTCGGTGGGCATGTCCACATCGCGCGCGCTTAATTTCAGCTCGCCCTTGTCATCGCGGGCTTGAAGTTCCGTCAACGTGGTCGCAATGGTATCGACGTTGTCGGCAAGGAGTGCAAGACCCAGTAGCGGCTCGCTCGGGGCGATTTGTATCGACGCAAATGCCAGATCGACGCGTACCGATCCAATCGTGTCGTCGCCGGATTTCGTGGGCAAAAGGGTGAGTTTGACGTCGCATTTGGCCGGCGCCCCTTCCGGGCGGCCTGCTCCAGCGGCGCCAGCACTGCACAAGGCGACCGCAAGCAGAAAAGAAACGATGATTCGCACGTGGCCTCCGAGTTCTAAAGTCAGCGCTTGCGCCGCGCACGCTCCGCGTGGCTGATGCCGCAAGGTATCAGCCGCACTATTCCGCCATTCTGCCGTTGAGGAGCAGAGCCAACTTGGCAACGGCGCGTTGCGGATTCCGCACGTGGCATACGGCTCGCAAGTTCTTGGCTTAAGGTGGAGCAGCTCATTGCAACCTTCGCTGCTGCAGGCGCAGCCCCGCCAACAGCGCGCTCGCGGCCACCATCGGCAGCGCCATGGAAATCAAACCCAGCCCAAGCTGCATGCTGAGTGCATTGAGGACATAGGCACCGATCAGCGGAGACAGCGCCCCGCCGAGACGGCCGAGACTGAAGGTAAATCCCGTTCCCGACGCCCGGATGAGCGTCGGGAACACATCAGGCGCAATGGCGTAGATGCCGGCCATCGCGGCAAACAATGCGGCGCCCGCAACCATCACGAGGGTCATGGCCAGCATCTCGGTTTCCAGCACCTGGCCCAAGAGCGAAGCGCTCAGGAAGCTGATGGCAAGGGCACTCAAGGTCAGCGGTCTCACGCGCACCCGCAGACACAAGGCGCCGAATATCAGATCCCCTACGATGCCGCCGAAATTAAGCGCCATGGCAGCCCCGGCCTTAGAGCCTGCCGCGAGGTGTGGCTGGAGAATCGTGGGTAGCCAGCTTATGAAGAAATAGAAACTGAACTGCGTCAGAAATGTCGCCGACGCGAACAACGCCAGTGCAGAGGTATAAGGACCCAAGAGCAACGCGCGCAGGGAGCTCTTGGGTTGCCCTTGCGCGGATGGCGGCAAAACCGTCATCGGCTGCTTGCCCAAAGTCCGCAACGCGGCGTTGATCCGGGTCAAGGCGTCGGCGGGACGACGCAACAAGAGAAACGAAACGGACTCGGGAAGGAACAACAGCACCGCAAGCAACCCGATGATTGCCGGCAGGCAGGCCGACTGCAGCAGCAAGCGCCAGCCGTGGGATTTAAGCACGGTGCTGCCGACGAGGGCGGCGGCGAGACCGCCGGCGGGATAGCCGATTGCCTGCAGCGTAATGGCGAGGTTACGGCGCCGAGCGGTGCTGACCTCGGCGACAATGGTATTGAGTACGGGCATCAAGCCACCGACGCCCAAGCCCGTGGCGAGGCGGCACGCCACGAGTTCCGCGGGGCCGGATGAGAAACCGGCGGCAATCATCCCGACCAAACCGATAGTCAGGCACAACAGGATCAGCCTTCGCCGACCGTAGCGGTCGGCGAAGGGCGCAAGACACAGTGCACCAAGCATCATGCCTGCGAGACTCGCGCCCAACACCAGTCCCAAACTGGTGGCCGACAGCGACAGCTCCTGTCGGACCGCACTCGCAGCGGTGGACATCACCAGAATGTCGAACCCGTCGACGATGTTGAGCAATACGCAGACGCCGACGGCGAGCCACTGCCGCGAGGACATCTCTTCCCGCGGGTTTGCGCTCGGCGTGGGCGGCTCAACGCTGATCATGTCGGTTGCAGTCTTGTCGGATTGCGATCGATGAGACTACCGAACGCCTACCGCCAGATCGAGCCCCTTGCGCTCAAACGAACCGCAGGGACGCGGCCCCATTGCGCAGGGCCGATATGACGCTCGGACCGACGTTGGCGGAAGTTTTGGGGTTGCTGGAGGCGCGACTCGATACGCTTAAGTTCAGTGTGCTGCTGCGGCTGATCGCCTCGACCGAACCCGAGTTGCCGTGCGCTTCTGGATCGGCGATCAGCTCGACCACGGTGCGTTCAAATCCCAATCCGGCAAGCGCCACCGCCGCGGCGAGATTCGCGTTCTTAGGATAACGGCGTGCCGCCTCCCCGGCGCTGCCGCTGAAAATCACCGTGGCCTGCGTCAGGCCGTCGAGATCGTAGGCATCGGACGCAGCGGTACCGCGCCATGCCTCGCACGGCTTCCTCGAGGTGTATTTGACCGAGCGCAGCCCATCGCCGGCCAACGCGAGCAACCCATCGAAGCCCGCGAGCGCCCCGGCCGGAACCAGAATCTGACTGCCACCCTCCTTGGCGGCAGCGATCAACGAGGTGCGCAACTCTTCCTCCGCGAGACACCCCACCGAGAGCAAATACATCGAACAACCGGATCGCAGGATTTTGCTCCCATGCGCCTCGATGACCTTGTGACTGGCGGCTTCGATCACGTAGTCGGGCTGCAGCGCCAGCAACTGGTCTGCATCGGTGCAGAGCGCGGTGCTTGGCGGCAGAGCCGGCTTGGCCTCGGAGGGGTGCCACGAGCGGGCGCAGACCCCGGTCAACAGAAATGAGTCGGGCGGCAAAGTGCCCCAGAGCCTCGCGATGGAGCGCCCGATCGCACCAAAACCTATCAATCCCACACGCTTCACTGGTTCGATCCCTGAGGCATCAATTGGTTGGCGAGCTTCGGTGGCGGCAATGTGGCGGAGGTTTCGGGGCTGGTAGCTGACCACACGCTTAAAGAGCCAGCAATACTGAAGACCCACCCACGCTGTTGCGTGAACCGCAACGCCGCGACGACAATGCGGCCCAGATAGCACGACTTGAGGCGCAACCCGGGCGCCTAATCATTATTGCCGGGTTTTATCGGATGCGGGTTGGAGGCATTATGTTCCCCAGCGAGTTGAGGGCATTTCACGCGGTGGCGCAGTCAGGCTCCATCCGCAAGGCGAGCGAACTGCTCGAGATCGCGCCCTCCTCGGTGAGCCGAAAAGTTGCGCTCCTCGAGCACCATATCGGAACGACTCTGCTCGATAGAACGTCCGGCGGCGTGAAGCTCACGCACGCCGGGAACCTGGTGGCTGAATATGCGCGATCGGTCATCCTCGATTACGACAGCCTGCGAGCGGACCTGAACGACTGGCGCGGCAGCCGGCGCAAGCTCATCCGCGTGGAAACCGTGGAGAGCATCGTCTCGGGCGGCCTGGTCGAGGCGGTGGCTGCGTTCCGCGTAAAATACGACGCGGTTCCCTTCAGGCTCACCGTGGTTCCGGCCCCGCAGGTGGTTGACGATGTGAGGCGGGGCGACTGCGACCTGGGCGTGACCTTCTGCTGTCCGCCCCAGCCCGATATCGTGAAAGTGGCCAGCATCCCGGAACCCATCATGCTGGTGGTTCCGAACGGCCATGCGCTCGCCAAGGCACGCACCGTGACGCTGAAGGATCTGGACGGCAGCGCACTCGCGCTGCCCGATGTAACCTTCGGCGTGCGCCGGATTTTCGATCGCGCCGCGCAAGAAGCGGGACTCACCGCCACCTTGAGCCCGGCGTTTACCTCGAACATTTTCGAGGCCTTGCGTGAATTCGTGCGCTCGGGCGCAGGTATCGCGATCCTGCCTTATCGGGCGGTTCTGCGTGACAGTACGCAGAACTCTCTTACGGCCGTCCCGATCGACCATCCGGATTTGAGCGATGCCACGATCGATGTCATCACCCTGCGCAAGCACCATCCGCCGCGCATCGTCACCAATTTCATCGATCAATTGCTGCAGACATTCGCCACCACCGCCGCGGCAAAGATGCCCTGAATCGATCGCAGGGATCTTTAAGGCCGATTCGGCCTGTTGCGGCTTCTGCAACGCCGCCATCGCAACTATGTCCTAGCTCCGTTTGGGCCCTGTCGGCTAGCTTCAATTCACGGTATTACGCCAACAACTACACCCGGAATTGCCTTGCGTTCTTTCAGGGTTCAGTGGTTTAGAAAACCAGGCGTGCGAGTTCGGGAAAAGGGGAAGATCCATGCAAATTCCAAGCGGTCTTAAGAGGATGATGGTGTGGTTAGGCCTGGGCGCGACGCTCGCGCTGGCGGCCGCCGCTGCGTCGGCGCAGGAGGCGAACTCAAGCGAACCGGCGGCTCTCACTGAAGTGGTGGTAACCGGTTCGCGCATCCCGCAGCCAAACACCGCCGCGATCAGCCCGATACTGACCATCGGTCAGCAGGAGCTCAAACTCCAGGGCACCGTCGATGTTGAAACGCTGTTGAACAATCTGCCCTCGGTTTCGCCGAGCGACACGCAATTCAGCAATGGCAATGCCCAGACCGGCATCGCCACCGTCGATCTTCGCGGCCTCGGGGCCACCCGTACCCTGGTGTTGATCGACGGCCGGCGCATGCCGCCCGGCGACGCACAGGAGCCGGTCGCTGATCTTAACCTCATCCCCTCGTCCTTGATCGAAAGGGCCGATGTGCTCACCGGCGGCTCGGCCTCCATTTACGGCTCCGACGCGATCGCCGGGGTGGTCAACTTCATCATGAAGCACGACTTCCAAGGGTTGCAGATCGACGCGCAGTACGGCTTCGCGCAGCACGACAACAACAATGCCGCAGCCGATACCGTTCTCACCCAGGCGGGCCTGACGGCGCCGCGCGGCGACACCATCCAGGGACGCAACAAGCACGTCACCCTCACCTTCGGCTCCCAACTGGCCGATGGGCGGGGCAGCATCGAAGGTTACTTAAGCTACGTCGATCTCAAACCCGTGCTGCAGAGCGCCTATGACACCGAGTCCTGCGTCATCGCGAGCACCTTCAACAACGTCGGGGCCAACGGCCACTTCTGCCTCGGCTCCTCGAACTCCGCGTACGGCAACTTTCAGGGCAACTTCTACGGTAACGAGAATGCCGCCGGCAACTGGCTTTCCTCCAACACCCGCAATCCCGTGGTGCAAACGCTCTCGAACAACCCGCAATCGACCAATTTCGTCGACTATTACGGCAACACGCCGCCGGGCGCGGCCAGCCGCGCCTACAACTTCGCGCCGCAGCAGTACTTGGAGCGCCAGGACACGCGTTATCAGGGCGGCTATTTTGCAGACTATGCGGTGACCGATCATATCCATGCCTACTCCGATTTCATGTTTGAGGAGGACTCGGCCACGGCGCAGCTTGCCCCCGGCGGGCTCTTCGTCGACAACGGTCCGATCAATCAGATCAACTGCGCCGATCCTTTGGCGAGCCCGGCGCAACAACAGGCCATTTGCGGCCCCAATGCCGGCAATGCCGGCATGCTCTCCGATTTGCTCTCCATCGGCTATCGCCTGCAGAACGAGCCGCGCGACTATTTGTTCGTGCACCACTCCTTCAAATTGGATGTGGGTGTCAGGGGCAACATAGACGATGCCTGGTCGTACGATGTCTATGCGCAGTATGGCCGTGCCGACAGTTCGGCCAAGACCAGCGGCGCGGCGTCGCTCTCCAAGATTGCCAACGCGCTCAATGCCATTCCCGACGGCTCGGGTGGCGCGATGTGCGCCGACGCGGCCGCGCGGGCGGCGGGCTGCGTGCCCTTGAACATCTTCAAGCCCTTGAGCGCCGGCATCACGCCGCAGCAGTTCAATTACATCGAAGAAGACGGCAACATCTCCGGCTACACCACAGAGCAAGTGGTTTCGGCCAACTTGGTCGGCAAACTCGGCAGCTACGGCATCAAGAGCCCCTGGACGGACGAGGGAATCGGCCTCGCCGTCGGCACCGAATACCGCCGCGACTACCTGAACGACTCCCCCGACGCCGCCATCACCTCCGGCGATTTGGGTGTCGGCGGCATCCCCTCGGTCGCGGGATCCACCGACGTCAAGGAAGCCTACGGCGAGGTGTCGGTGCCCATCGTCACCGACCGCTTCCTCATGAAGGACATCTCGGTCGATGGCTCCTACCGCTGGTCCGACTACAATCTTTCGGGTTCGTCCGGTACGTACAAATTCGGGGTCAATTGGGCGCTGACGAGCGACTTTCGGGTGCGCGGCGCCTATGCGCGCACCGAGCGGGCGCCGAGCGTGGTCGAACTCTTCATCCCGCAGTCGATCGGCGGCGCGCCTTTCGAGGATCCCTGTGCCGGCGCCACGCCGTCCTATTCGGCCGCCACCTGCTATCGCTCCTCGAATCTCGCCGCGGCCGGCGTCTCGGAGAGCCAGTTCGCCAGCAACATCTACGGCCACATCGTCGATTGTCCCGCGGGTGCCTGCAACATGAAGTCCGGCGGCAACCCGCAGCTCAAGCCCGAGGTCGCGCACACCACCACCTTCGGATTCGTGCTCGCTCCGCGCTTCATTCCGGACTTCCATGCCTCGATCGACTACTGGGACATCAAGGTCTTGAATGCCGTCGGCACGTTGTCGCCGAGCACCACCTTGCAGGGATGTTACGCGGACAACATCACGGAGCTTTGCAACGACATTTCCCGCAATCCCTTGAATGGCAGCATCACCGGCGCTTCGGGGTACATTCTCGCCGTGAACCAAAACCTGACGTCCATCCATAAACGCGGCGTGGATTTCCAGGCCGATTACAATCTGCCGCTGCAGACCTGGGGCAGCATCGACACCACCTTTGTCGGCACGCGCCTGTCGCTGGATGAGACCGCGGTGCCTTCCGAAGGCAGCTACGATTGCGGCGGTCTTTTCGGTCCGACCTGCGGCATACCGGCACCGCACTGGCGCCACACGTTGCGCTCGACCTGGTCGACTCCCTGGTCCGTCGATCTGTCGCTGCAATGGCGTTATCTCGGTCACGTCAATGCCGACATCAACTCCAGCAACCCCATCCTAGGGGGCGGCTGCTGCACCATCATCGATGCGAAGATTCCGACCTACAGCTATTTCGATTTTGCCACCGCCTGGCACATCCGCGACAACGTCACCTTGCGCGCAGGCATCAACAATATCCTCGACAAGGATCCGCCGGTATTGGACACGATATTCTTGGGACTCGCCTATTCGCCCACCAACAGTTGGCCGGCGATGTACGACCCGCTCGGCCGCACCGTGTTCATAAGCTTTACGGCGAAACTGTAACGGCGGCGGTTCAGTTCGCTCGAACGGTTCCGATGGAGCCATCGATGTCGATCTTCGTGCCGAACGGGGCGGAGATGGTCTGAAGCTTTTTCAGGATCCGCTCGGCCGTGGCCGGATCCGCGAAGTGCGGGATGCCGCGTCGCGCCTTGTCGAAGGTGTTGCCGAGATCGAGCGGGTAAAGCCGCACCGTCTTCAGCGTCGGCCCCTCATATTCGCTGGTTGCGACGATGCCGTCGTACCAGACCGGTGGATTGACGCCGCCCGGATTGGCGGTGACTTCGCGATCCGGCGACGGTTTCGGCGGCGCCGCGCTGCCTGGCGTCTGATAAACCTCCGTCGCGGCATCGCCCATCATCTTCAAGTCCCCGGAGAGAAAATAGGCGCCGACACCGTAGAACACCGGCCGGCCCTTGTAGATTTCGATGCCGCGCAAGGAGTGCTGACCATGGCCGTAGAGGAAGTCCGCGCCGGCATCGACGGCGTCGTGGAACAGCTGCACCAGGAATTGCGCCGCTTCCGGGTTGTCATCGTCCACCCCCGTCGGGCTTTCGTGGGCGTGAATGGTGAAAATCACGAAATCCGCATTCCGCTTGGCCTCCTGGATGGCACGCATCAGCTCCGCGTGATCGTAGGCATTCATCTCCCAAAGGATTCCAGGCTTTGCCGCCTGGCGGTAGGTTGAGCCGTCCAAGTCGATTTCGAGGGCATCGGCAGATGGCGGGTGATGCGAGAACTTCGTCGAGCCGATGGCCAGCGCGCGCAACGCCGAAAATTGCTCGGGAGGCACGAGATCGATCCTTCTTAGCCTCAAGGCGCTGATGCCGGGACGCGCCGGCGCCTCGCCGTAGGCATCGGTGGCGTTGGAGAGAAAATTGAAAGTCGAGGTGGTGGAGACCATGGCGATCCGTCCCCTTGTCGTCGAGACGATGGCGGCCTTGCGGGCCTCCGCGAGGGTACGCCCGGAACCTGCGTGCCCGACGCCCGCCGCATCCAGCAGCCGCTGCATCTCGGCCAGGCCTTCATAGCCCCAGTCGTTGGTGTGATTGTTCGCGAGAGCCACCAGATTGATACCCATGGCTTTCTCGTCAATCGCCTTTTCGGGAGGACCGATCAGACCGCCGCTCCCCGGAATGCCTTTGAAATTGGCGAGATCGAGAAACACCCCTTCCTGGTCGGCGATGGTGAGGTCGGAATCGCGCACCAGCTTCGCCACTGCCTGGAACTTCTCATCAAGGCTCGTTGCCATGGGCCGTGAGTAGAGCAACTCGCCGATGGTAGTGAGTTTGAAAGGTCCCTTGATTTTCGAGGGCGGCGGATTCTGAGACTCTGTTGTGACCTCTCCCGCGGCGTCGAATGCCTGAATGCGCAATAGAGCGCCCGACAAGGTCACGCCGACCAACAGTGTGGCGATCACCAATTTCGCCTTAGATGCATTCAGGCGCCCTGCTCGATTCATGTAGACCTCCGAAGAGCGATTGCAGCTGCTGAGTCAGGATGTTCTGACCGGATCCAGCACACAAGAGGGTGAGCATGCGCGTGCCTATTGGGTAGCGCGGATTCCGGTGCGGTGCGTTGCAGCTTTCGCAACAAGGCATCACTCGGTTGTCGGCAGGGGGCTGCCGTCCGCAGTCACGATGACGATGACAGTGCTACCATCTTTGAAATGGCTTAGATGGAGAACGCGTGTCCTTTAGCCGTCGATCTTTTCTATCCGCCGCTGCCGGCCTCACCTCGGTTGCCGCGCGTGCCGCGGGCGCACGGCGCCTAGATGCATCGGCACCGAATCGGCCGGGGAAATCAAACTTTGATCAAGCGGCGGTCCGCGACGATTTCGCCATCGTCAAGACGGATCAGGTGTTCCTCAACACCGCGTATTCCGCGCCGATCCCTCGCCAGGTGGTCATGGCCGGCATCGCAGCCCTGCACCGCAAGGAGACCGATCCGCTCGCCGATCCGGACTCGGATGCGGTGCGCGCCGGCTTCGCGCGGCTCATCAACGCGTCCACGGATGAAATCGGCCTATTGCACTCCACGGGCGAAGCGGAAAATGTGATTGCGAGGGGACTGGATCTCAAGGCCGGCGACAACGTCGTCATCTCGTCTTTGCATTACGACAACGAATTCATTCTGTATCGCGTGCTGCAAAAGGAACTCGGCATCGATTTCCGCATCGCGCCGCACCGCAATGGCGCGGTGGAGGCCAAGGACGTCGAGCCGTTCGTCGACAGCCGCACGCGGTTGATATCGGTGGCCCTGGTTTCCCACCAGAATGGCTACGTGCATGACCTCGGCGCGCTCGCCGAGCTCGCCCATGCACACGGCGCCTACCTCTACGCGGATGCCATTCAAGCAGTCGGCTCCATCATCGTGGATGTGAAGGCGACGCAGGTGGATTTTCTCTGTTCGGGCGCCTACAAATGGCTGCTCAGCCGCAATGGCGTCGCGCCCTTCTATGTAAAGCGATCTTTATTCGACCGACTGCGGCTCGACCGCTATGGCGAAGGTCAAATATCGAATCGCCTGCCGCACTTTGAGTACGAACTTTATACGGATGCGCGCCGTTTCGAATCCGCGACGGCATCCACCGGCGCCACCGCGGAGCTTGCGGCGAGCCTCAAGTACATCGACGGACTCGGCATGGTAAACATCGATGCGCACGGCGTGCGACTGGGGCTCAAGTTGCAGCATGAGCTTGTCAACATGGGCCACCGTCTCTTTACGCCTCCAGGGAACCGCTGCCCCATCGTGGCGTTTTACAGCGACCAACCGACCAACAAGATAAGAGCGCTGTTTGCAGAAAATAAGATCAACGTAACGGCGCGGAACGGCACCGTGCGCGTATCCCCGGCCGTGTTCAACAACGATGAGGATATCGACCGATTTCTAGAGGTCGCCCGCAAGCTACTTAGCTCGTAAGGGACTCGTTTCGGGAAAGCGGGCCCAATAAGGTTAGGGACACCCCGGATGCGGTAGCCGATTCCAATCCCAGACGATCGGCTAGTTCGGCCGAGCCGCCGCGCACGAGTCCTTCGAGACTTTCCACGACAGGCCCCAGTCCTCGAAACGCATCTCATCAGTTCCCGCCACTCGCCGCAGCGGAACTCGGCGCCAGCATTCCTCCGGCTGAAAACCGTCATCGCTCTTTTTGCAGATTCCCATTCCAGACTCAGGCGACATCATCCGCAGCACCGTCCAGCTCGAGGCGTCCTTGGAAACTTCCACCAACACATAGTCCCAAGTGATGCGCTTGGTGAGCGCCAGATAATAGGCCTTGCTGTTTTCGATGCCGAGCAGGTATTCAAGTTCGACATCGTAGAGCGGCGAGCTGCTGCTCTTGCCGTAGACAAAGTTCAGCTTCTTCGGCGTGGCCGCCACGATGGCACACCAATCCTCGCCGCCCTTCGAGGCTGCCTTGCAAATCGCTCCCGCCGGGCGTTCGCACAAGGTGGGTGTCGGCGGCAACTTCATTCCCAAGCTGGGTGCGACCTTGTCCTGAAGATTGTTGACTTCGAGCATGGTCGCATCCCAGCCGCTTCCGCCCGTGGGCGGTACGGCCTTCGGAACGACGGCGCCGGCATTGAGGTACGCCTTGGCGAGATCCTGCTTTTCATTCAAGGAGAGGCGGTCATCCTCAGCAATGAAACGGAGTGGAAAGAGAAAGCGCGGTTGACTGGAGGTGGTCAAGAAGAGGTTTTGATACGCGTGGGGACTTGCGCCCCGGCGCAGCAGCGCCTTGCTTGCCGGTACGTTTCCCGCGCGCATGGCCTCGATCAGGACTCCCTCCTGGACGTAGTCGGCGTTGGGCACGGTCATGTTGGGGTCGACTCCGGCGCCGAGCGCGGCGTCGAACCAGGCGACCGCCTCGTTCGAATGAGTGGAATTTTCGAAAAATCTGCTCGCGACCGTGCTCTTCCCATCGCCGCTTCGTTGCCGGAGCGCTTCCTCGACACTCGAGGCGGGCAAAGATCCGGCGGATAAGCTCTTCAAAGCGCCCACATCCGCCGAGGCGAGGAAGCCTGCGAGCGTGGCCATGTCGACAGGCTGCCGCTGCAGGCCAACGGATCCTGGGGAAGGCTCGGAAGGGGCCGGCGCCGGGCTCGTGCGAACCCCTCCGCCGTCCGCGGCCGGTGGGAGGGGCTTCGCCACCCCGTGGCCCGCCGAGAAAACGAATGTACCGACCGATTGATCGTAGATGGCGGGGGTTTGCACGTGACCGACTGATTTCGCCTGCTCGATCACGGCGAGCTTCACCTCACTGATCATGTCCTGCACGTTCAAACCGGGCTTGCGCATCGCCTTGATGAATTCGCGGGTGAATAATCCGTTGGGATCTGTGTCGTGCGCGCTCAGGCGATCGAGCGCCTGCTGATTCGCTCCCGCTGCATACACCACCATGACCCCTTCGGCATTGGATATTGGCGGTGCCAGGCCTTTGCTGCTGCCGATGGATTTGCCGCTGCTGCGGAAGGGATTGTCGCGGCAGGCATCGACGACCACGAGGCTGAATCTCGGCTGCACTTGCGCCATCCGATCGAGCAGCTTGCCAAGATCGATGCCATCGTATGCCACATCGGATTCTTTGTCCGCCTGCAGGTCGGTGGGGATGAGGAAGTTGGCACTGTTGATCTGCACGCCGTGACCGGAGAAATACACCATCCCGACCGCGTCCGTGGACAGCTTCCCTAAGAATTCCTCGATGGCGTCGTCCATGACCCTGCGCGTGGCATTCTCGCGATAGACTACTTGGAAGCCCCGTTCCTCCAATTCCCGCTTCATGGCGCGCGCGTCGGCGACCGCATTGTTGAGCCCGACCACAAAGCGGTATTCGTTGTTGCCGATGACCAGTGCCACTCGCCGTTCAGCGCCGCTCGTTCCCGCTGCTTGGGTCGAGGCAGCGAGGATCAATGACGAGCCGATGAGGATCGCGAGTACTCGGATCAGGGTGCCCATGTGAGCTAAGTATACTTCGGGGATCCGCGGCGACGAGAAACGGACGCGAGGACATCGCCGACTAGAGGCGTCCAGACGGCGTTCCAAGGGAACCAGTCAACCGAGCGATAGCTACCGATGATCTGCCCACAAAGAAAATCCCCCGTCGCGATCGCTCGCGAAGGGGGATTGAGGGGTGAAAGGAAGCGTTTAAAGCCGGCGGGACGAAGCCGATCGGCTCATCAACGGTTACCGCCGCCGTGGCAGCTGCCGGAGCCCTTGTCGCTGTACGTGGCCGGACCGCCCGTTTGTGCGGGGTCCTTCAGTGCCGACTCGAAGTCCCAAGCGTAACCATTCTGATGGAGCGTCAAGCCCATGACGCCCCAGTATTCTCCGCTCGAGGCCTCGAGATTCACCGAGTTGAAGTTCGCCTGGCCGCCGGGATTGGACGCCGTGCCGGTGGTAACGACGGTATCGAGAGTTTCACCGCCGGTACCCACGATGAATTCGCGCAAGCCCCGCCGCGGGTCGAAATTCCCGGATGGGTCAAGCGGGCGGTAACGGGCGTAGAGGTGATCGTGTCCGTTCAACACCAAGTCCGCGTTGTATTCGTACAGGAGCTGCCAGAAGGCCTGCGCGGTGATGCCCTCTTCGCCGAGACCATTGGCGGCGCTGTAGGTGGGCTGGTGCCAGTACGCCAGCGTGCAGGCGGTATGGTTCTCCTCCAGATCCTTCTTCAGCCACGCAAGTTCGGCGGCAAGCCAGGCGCCCGAAGTCGAACAGCCGCCCGGCTGCGTCTCGCACTCTATATTGAGCGAGATCAGGTGCCAGCCGCCTAAGTTGTACGAATACCAGCCGTCGCCGACCCCGACAGGACCGCCCGCCGGCACCGTGTTTCCAAGTCCGCCCGACTGCGCGAAGTGCCCCGCCTGCCCGTCCGAATACGGCACGGGCTGGGTGAAGGTACCCGCGGTGTCGGGGTTGTTGGCGATGGTCGCCGTCTTCACGGTTCCATCGGCATTGTGCTGGACGCCGTTGAAGTAGGAGAAGTAGCCGTAGCCGGCAACGCCGATCGCGCCGTGCTCGGTATAGAACTCGTGGTTGCCGGGCGCGGGACGGGTGATGAATTTGAAAGCGCCGTACGACAGCTCGTATGAGTTCTCGAAGTCCGAATATTGGCCCACCTGGTATTGCTCATCCCCGACGAGCGCAACGAGGTCAGGCTTCATTTTCTCGATCTGCTGCGCCGTGGCCGCCTGGGAGGCGATCAGATTCTGGGCGGTGTCTCCGCTGCAGTTTTCGCCCGCCTTCTCATCACTCGGCTCGTCGCCCGGCTGGCAGGCGACATCGCCGACCACCGCCAACACGGGGGAGTGGGGTGTCGTTGCGTATGGCCAGGCATTGTCGCTCGATGACCGATCATCGTTCCCGTCTCGATGCTCTGCCTGCGCTCCAGCGGCGACCGCAAGCACCGCGACCGTTCCCATCAGCACGGCCGTTCGAAAACTTCCCCGGGTGGTCTTCATGCCTTCCTCCGCTTGGACTTATGAATGATTGGTGACAGCCACATATTTGATACTTGGAATATTTCGTATTTATGTCGAATGCGTGAATGCAGCCGGGACAAGATCCGGCAGGCGTGAGGCGCCGGACGGCCTCGTTGGAAGTCCGTCCTCGATTGCCTAGTCATCGGGCGGATAAACCAGAGCGGCCTTCAGAATCCGCCGTTCTCCGGTTGATGGATTGGGTAACTCAGGCGTACCGGAACAGTGCTTTAAACCCGAAGTCCATGTGCTGCTGGATATGGCAGTGAAACAGCGCCAATCCCGGCTGGTCGGCGACCAGATCCACCACCGCCCGCCCAAAGGCCGGAACGATCACCGTGTCCTTCTTGATACCGGCCGTGGGCTTGCCGTTGAGCTCGACCAGCTCGAACAGGTGCCGGTGCATGTGCAGGGGATGGGAGTCGTCACTGCGATTGTGGAACACCAGCCGATAGCGATTGCCCTGCCGGAACACGAACTCCCGCTCATGCGGATATTCTTTGCCGTTGACCAGCCAGTGATTCACGCCGTGGGGCCCGCCCGGCACTTTTTCGAAGACCATGTCGATGATCTCATCCGGCTTAGGATGCGCCGCCTCCTTGCCAAATATTGTGTAGTCCCAGTGGCTTTTCTGCGGCGAAAGCCATTGCGCCCGCTGCTGCTGACCGGCGTATTCCACCACGATACCCATGCCGGACCGCCGCGCGACCTCGCGCAGCTCCCCTAAGATCCATACGCCCGGCCGGTTCATCTCCACGATCGCATCCACCCGCTCGCCGGGAGCGATCTCAATCACCTCGACCAGATGAGGCGTCGGCACCGGATTGCCATCCAGGGCGATCACCTGAAAGCTGTGGCCTGAAAGGGCCACGCGATGTATTTGCGACGCGCTGGCGTTGAGCAGATGCATGAGAACGCGCTGACCCGGCTGCACGCGCAGAGGCTCCGCGGCGCCGAGCATCTTGTCGTTGATCGAGTAAAGAGGCGCGCCCACCTCGAGCCCGTTGGGACGAGGGTCGGGCTTGGCCGGCTTTTCCGGCATCGGATCGTTGGGATCCGCCATCCCCTCGTCCTGATCCATCGTGGTCAGATACGGCTCCCATTCGCGCAGCGCCAGAAAGACCTCTTGATCGTAAGCTCCAGGATCGTTCGCGGAATCGATCATGAAAAACCCGAACTGGCCAGTGTAGGAGCCCCGGTGCAGATCGAGCATGGCCATCGTATGGGAGTGGTACCACCGCGAACCCGCCGGCTTCGCCACGAATTGATACCGTCGCCGGCCATGCGGTGGCACCGGCGGTGTGCCCTGTTCCTCGACGCCATCCATTTCCGAGGGAACGAGCAGGCCGTGCCAATGTACGTATTCCGGAACATCAGTATCGTTCACCACCTCCACCGCGACACGCTGGCCCTCTCGCACCCGAAGCAGCGGGCCGGGGATCTGATTGTTGTAACCGATGGTGCTCAGTACCACCTGAGGCGATAACTCGAGCACCATCGGCGCGATCCGCAGGGTGAAATCCGCGGTGCGTCCGAAGGCGTTGGGCTCCGACGGCCTCATCGGCGGATGTTGCCGCGGCGCAGCCTGTTGGGGCGCTGGCGACCGCGCGAATGCGCTCGCCAGCTCACTCCCCCTCGTCGCTATCACGGTCGCGCATCCAAGCCGTACGAAGTCCCTGCGTTTCATACGATCATCATCCCGATCGCAAACGCCGCCGTCGAGGCAAGGGCTTCAATGGCGGCTGTCGATACGTGCATCGTGTACAAAACAAACACTCCGGACGGCCAAAGGGTGCGACTGTATATCTAAACGGGGGACGCGAATGCACCCTGACCGGTCGGCAGGCGTCGGGTCCACGCCCATGGAAGGGTGAGGCACTGCACGGGTCGAAAGTATTCTGCCGCGGGTGTCGGCCACGGCTTGCGACGGTCCTGAGATGTGCGCATGCTCGTCATTTGTTCGACTTGGGAAACACAAGACGGGTCGGCAAGTGATTGAATTTAAATAATCTATTCGGTCAGTGCCCACCTGCCCGTCACTGGATTTCAAATCGTACCGGACCGGATTTCGTGCTTAAGGGAGTTATATGCCGCAAATTCAGTCGCTCACCCACGGCACTTCGGGACTGACCTTCGTCTACCTCATTGTGCTCTCGGCATCCTTCATCGGTCTCGCCCGGTCGAAAGCTCCCTCGACCAAATACCCGGTCGCAATGCTGACGGCAGTACCTCTCCTTCTGGTTGTTGCGCTCGCCAACTTCCTCGTCGATGAACTGCTCCGCACCCTGCATATGGACGGCGCGTGGATGGAACTCATCTTGGGCGTGCTCGTTTCAGTCGCGATCGGGCTTCTCGCCGGATACGCGCTCGCGGAGCAACGAGCGGCGGATGAACCGCGGCACCGGCGCGGAGCATTCGTTGCCAAGAGTTCCTCCATGATCGCGGGGGAGTCGAACTCTCCCTCAGGCATCACGCTCGCAGGCTCGTCCATTCCCTTGGAAGATGAAACCAAGCATTTCAAAATCATCGGCACCACGGGCACCGGAAAAAGCACGGCGATTCGCGAGATCCTCGACTCCGCCTTGGCGCGCGGCGACCGGGTGATCGTGGCCGATCCCGACGGTGGGTATATGAAGCGCTATTTCAATCCTGCGCGGGGCGATGTGATCTTGAACCCCTTCGATGCCAACGCGCGCAAGTGGAACATCTTCGGCGAAATCACCGAAGACTATGACATCGATCAGCTGGCCCGCGCGTTGATCCCCGATTCCGGCGGAGAGGACCGCGTCTGGTGCGAATATGCGCGCACCCTCTTTACCGAAGTGATGCGTCAGATGCGCCGCACCGGAATTCTCGACGATGCGGAGCTTTCGCGTCTGCTCAACGCCGCACCCGACGAGGAACTGCGCGCGTTGCTGGAGGGCACGGCGGCGTCGCGTTTCTTCAAGGAAGGCAACGAGAAAATGCTGGGCTCGACCCAGGCGGTGCTTTCATCCGCGGTCCGCGTATTCGAGTACACCACCAAGCACGCGGCAAGCCCGTTATCGGTACGGCAGTGGGTGAGGGAGGGTCGCGCGGTGGCTTCGGGCGGCAGCGGCGGAGTGCTTTTCCTTCCCTACAAGGCAGTGGAGATCGCGGCGCTCCGCCAGCTTATTTCCGCTTGGATGCGCCTGAGCATCTTCGAAGCGATGAACTGCGAAGAAGGCGATCAGCGCCTCTGGTTCATCGTGGACGAACTCGATGCCTTGGGGGCGATAGACGGCCTCAAGGACGCCTTGGCCCGCTTGAGGAAATTCGGCGGCCGGTGCGTCCTCGGGTTTCAGTCGATTGCGCAGGTCTCCGGCCAGTACGGCAAGGGCTCTGCCGAGACCATCGTCGAGAACTGCGCGAACACGCTCATATTGCGTTGCTCGGCAAGCGAACGTGGAGGTACGTCTGAGTTTGCCTCAAAGCTCATCGGCCAACGCGAGGTGATGCACGCAACCGTGTCCACCACGCGTCGCGTGGGTGAGTGGCATTCCTCAGTCTCACACGGTGAACAGCTTCGGATTGAGCCGGCTGTGATGGCCTCGGAAATCGAGCGTCTGCCAGATCTCGCCGGGTACCTCAAAATTGCATCGGTCCCGGATTGGCACAGGGCGACGCTCATCTTTAAAGGCGAAGCCGCAGCGCCTGCGCGCGAGGAAACCTCGCCGGCGGCCGACGCGTCTGCCTCTGCGGTTTAGGATAGAAGCTTCGAGTGAAGCTTCTTAAGGACTTGACCCTCTAGGCCGGGCGGTGCGCTTCGGCGTGCAGCTTGTAACTGAGCGCCATCGGACAGGGAGCCTGCAGCACCGCGTGGTCGCGAAACCGAGTGCCCTGACACATCAATCGCCCCTCGACGGATACGCTGGCCTTCTTGCCCGTGCCGTTGCCCACCAGCGCCGTGATGGCATCAGTGAGGTCGAAGATGCCGTCGCAATCCGCGCACGGACACGCGAATCGAAAGAAAGCGGGCGCGGCTGGAAACAGGGTTCGCAACTGCGGCGAAGGAGGCGGCAGGCGACCGTCGGGCTCGCTGAACACCATCTCGATCCGCAATTGTTCTATTTTCGGAAAGAGCTTCGCCAACGGGGTGGCGCGCAGATGCTCGGCCATGAGCTGTTCGCGCCGCGGCAAGGCGCTGTTGGGATTCTTCCGCGCGGCCATTCTCACCGTCAACTTGCCGGCGCGGTTGCCTTGGCGGCTGCGCGCGCGTGCTGCTCGGCGCGCACATCTTCGAGACTCAAACCCGTATTGGCCGCAATCACCTCAAGTAATTGATGCGTGGTGCTGCGGGGCATCTTGAGTTGATGCAGCCGTTCCCAGATGCGAATCCGGTCGGCGGGTGCATGCCGGGGGGAACGCTGCTCGCCGAGTTCTTGCTGCCGCCGCTCCTGGGCCTGGGCTTGCTGCAAGCTCATACGCTGCCTGAAGTCAGCCTGGCTTTCGCCGACGGCCGGCATATACGCAGGCGCGTTTCGATCAGATCCGGTGTTCTCCGGCATCGCTTGTCCTAGTGCAGCTCCGGCGCATCGCCGGAGCTGCAACGTGAGTCTTTAATAGCGCCGACCGCCGCCGCCACCACCGCCGCCACCGCCGCGATAACCGCCGCCGCCACCACCGCCGCCGGGACGACCACCGCCCCCGCCGCCGCGCGGCTTGTCTTCCGCAGGGTTCACGCGCAGCGCACGTCCGCCCATGTCCTTGCCGTTGAGGTTTTGAATGGCCCGCTGGGCATCGGCTTGATTCATTTCGACAAAGCCGAATCCGCGCGGCCTGCCGGTCTCACGATCCGTGGGCAGCGAGACCGATTCGACGGTGCCATGCTCCGAAAACAGGGAGCGCAGTTCTTCATCCGTAGTGGTGAAGGGTAAATTTCCAACGTAAATCTTGGCCATGAAAAGAAGCTTCCTAATGACTTTGGCGGCGCGACAGAAACTGGAGACTTTCTTACGCGCCTCTCTACACGGCAGGCATAGCAATGAAGTCAGGGAGAGATCGTCTCGCGAGCCAACAAACCATGGTCCTGTCACCTGATCGCGGGTGGCTCGGTCCGACTCGGGGTCGGTCCAGGGACGTCAACGATCTGGCATTAAGCTAACACATTTGTTGCCAGGGTGCTGAAACAAAGGCTTAAGTACGCTTGGGGACCAAAGGCTCCGACGCCCGGCCGAGGTCAGAACCTCAAGCCTTGAGGCGAGGCTTATTCCCTCCCCCAAGCACCAAAAGGAGGCGGCGACGGCGGCCCGATTGTGACCGGGTCGGGATATTGACCACCCGGCCGGAGCCTTATAAAGCCGGTTCATCCAGGACGAGACCTGCGTTACTGCGCCGATTTGGCCTTCTTTAAGACTATGGCGGCAGGCAGGACAAGGAAGGTGTTTATGAAGATCTTGGGCGCAGTCATGGTCTTGGGCGCCGCCTGGGGCGGCTATCACGCCTATGCCGAACATCGGGCGACAATTGCGCTCTTGGCGAGCAGCGATGCCTATGGATTCCTCGACATACCGGCGCCCGCCAACCAGAGCCCCGACACCATTTATGTGGTCGCCGCCGAGAACTGCCCCCACGCCGCCGCACAGCAGGCCGACCGCCTGGCGAAGCAGTTGGGGGAGAAAGGTCTGCCGGTGGTGCGCACCCACAATGTGTCGTTCAGTGGGGGGCAAATCGATCAAAAAACCTTGGCTCGCTTGAAGCGCGTCATGGAAAGCCCCTTGCCGCTGGTATTCATCCGCGGGCGGGCCGCCTCGAGTCCCGATGCGGATCAGGTCACGGCCGAGTACCGGGCCAACGCAAGCCCGACACCGAACTGAACTAGCCGGCCTTCGCGATCTCGTCCGAGCCTTGCGCGGAAGCTTGGGCCAGGTGCGCAAGCACCAGCCGGGTGAACTCATCCGGCTTCTCGAGGTTCGCCATGTGCCCGGCGCCCTGCATCACTTGCAACCGCGCCTCTGGAATATCGTCCGCCATGCGCCGGGCGATGAGCTGAAAATCCGGAATGTCTTGATCGCCGACGATGACCAGCGTGGGAGCCGCAATGCGGGACAGCACCTCGGCGGTGGCCGGTGAGGGCGTGTCGCCCGGATCGCGATGCATGAAATGCCAGCCCGAGTAACGCTCGACCATGGTTTTGAGTTCATGGGCGACCGAGGCGTGTCGCCTGCCGGGCGCGAAGATGTCATGGGTGAGCCAGAGTTCTTTGGCGCGAGCGACATCGGTACGTGCCGCCGAGGCGATGGCCTGCCAGCGGGCGAGCCATTCCTCGCTCCAGACATGCCCGTCGAGCGCGCTGTCGACCAAGGTCAATGAACGCACCGCGGAGGGCGCATGTGCCGCAATCCGCGAGGCGTAGCGGCCGCCCATGGAAAGACCAATGAGGTGCGCGGGATACATGCCGAGAGATCGGGTGAGGGCGTGAAAATCCTCGAGGTGCGAATAAGGCCCAGTCGGCAGGCTGGAGCCGCCGTAGCCTCGAAGGTCGTAACGAAGCGTGCGAAAGCGCTGGCAGAACGCATCCCACTGCGGATCCCACATGGAAGAGTCCAGGCCGAATCCATGCAGCAGCACCACCGGCTCGCCTTCCCCGGCCACGGAGTACTTGAGGATGCCGCCATCGCTCAACTGGAAAGTTCGATCGGCCGAAACGGACGTCATCTTTCATTTTCTCCCGGCGTACAACGACAGCGAAGATTACAGCGAAGCCACCGATGAGCGGAAAGAAAATAGTCAGGATTTGGAGCGATCTCCGGGCCACCAATTCCAGCGTCCGGCGAGTTGGATGAGCGCCGGGCCCACCCCCAGGCGGATCACGCTGGCATCGAGCAGCACCGCGATGCCTAAGGCAAAGCCCAGCATCTTGATGAGCACGAACTCGCCGAAAACGAAGCCGCCGAAAATGGTGATCATAATGGCCGCCGCAAACGTGACCACCCGTCCGGTGCCCGCCATGCCTTCGATCAGGGCATTGCCGTCGGCAAGGCCGGCGCGCCGCTCATCGGCGATGCGCGCCACAATGAACACCTCGTAGTCCATGGAGAGGCCGAACACGATGCAGAACACCAGCACCGGCAGGATCGGAAATCCTCCGTCGAGCGCATGCGGCAATCCGATGAGATGCGCGCCATACCCGTCCTGAAACACCAGCGTCACGGCGCCGAACGCGGCAGCGACCGAGAGCAGGTTCAAGGCCACGGCCTTCAAGGGGATGAGCGCGCTCCTGAACGAGATGGAGAGCACCAGGAGCGTGGCGCCGATGACCACCGCCGCGAGGAGTCCCAAGCTGCTCTTGATGGCATCCTCGTAGTCCACGTTGAAGGCAGGCACGCCGCCCACTTTTAGAGTGATGCCGGGCACGCCCGCAATCTCGGAGGCGTTCGCCGCACGAAATTCCCGCGCCATGACGGCCGCATCCTTCGCCACCAGCGCGGGCCTCGGCATGAGCTCCAACACCGTGGCACTGCCGTCCTCGGTGATGAACTGCTTGCGCACCGCCTGCGGAATCTTGGCCAGCAGTTCGGGTCCGGCGAGCGGCACCACGTTGATGTTGGTGATCGACCAGACGTGGCGGATGCGCGGATCCTTGGCGAAGTGGCGCACGAGCTTCTGCGTCGCGCGCCAACCGTCGTCCTCATCCACGCGGACGCCTTTCGGCATGCTCACGATGACCTGCATGATCTGGCCGAAGTTGCCGCGCGACACCGAGTCGATGTCGCGCAGCACGTGCACCGACTCCGCGCTTTCCGGCAACCAGCGGCCGCGCGGCAGATCGGTGCGAAGGTGCACGGCCTGCGCGGCGAGCAGCAGCAAGGGCACGCCCGCCACGAGAAGCACGATGAGCGGATGCCGCGAGACGAACCCCGCCCAGCGCCGCCAGCGATCGCCCGCATCCTCCTTGGGCGGCGGACCGATGCGCGCCGCATCGAGCCAGGGACCGATCCAGGCCAGCGCCACGGGCAGGAGCGAGCTTGCCACCAGCACGGCGATGGTCGTCACCAGCAATCCGCCCAATCCGATGGAGCGCACTTCGCTCACCGGCACCATGAGCATGGCGGCAAAACCGATGGCCACCGCGGAGCCTGAAATGAGCACGGTGCGCCCGCCGTGGCGCGAGGCTTCCCGCAGGGCCTCGATCCGCGCCTGCCCCTGCCTCAAGGCATCGCGGTAGCGGCTCACGATGAGGAGCGCATAGTCGATCGACAGTCCCAGCCCCACCATGCTGATGATGGAGACCACGATGAGCGAGGCCGGCCAGATGCGGTTCACCGCCGAAATCACGCCGAGTGACAAGAGAATGGTGAGCGCGCCGCAGAGCACCGGCAGGAGCGCGGAGATGACGCTGCGAAACGCGAAGAGGAGCAGCAGCACCGTGATGGGCAGCACCCGAAGCTCCGCGGCGCGCGTCTCGCCGGCGCTCATGCGGCGCATGTCGGCATTCACCGCCGCTTCCCCGGTCCAGCCGAAGGCAATATCGGCGTATTTGGGCTTGAGCTCTTTCAGCAGCTGGTCGGTGGTCTGTCTCACCTGCAGCATCACTTCATCGCCGGGCCGGTCGCTGCTCAACCCCACGATGAGAATGGTGCTCTCGTCCGTGCCCAGGAACAGCGAGTCCTCGCGATCGATATAGGACATGACGCCCTGCACGCCGGACACCGCCTTCAACTGATCGACCAGATGCTTGAGAAGCTCGCGGCCTTCGTCGCTTTTGGGATCCGGTTCCCCGCTCACGTGCAGGAGCGCGGTCTTTGAGAACGGCGAGTGAAAGCGCTGCTTCAGGGTCTTCTCGACCTCCGCCCAGTCGCTGTGCCTGAGCCGCGCCGTGGCGTCCAGCTGCTCATGCACGTGGGAGGCGAACGGAAATGCCGCGATCGCACATAGGGCCCAGAGGGCGAGCACCGTGATCTGCCAGGCGAGCGAGTCCGCCAGACGGTTCATGGGCGCGCTCTTATGACAAGCCGCGGGGAGCGGGCGCCGGACGGGCAAGAGCAGGAAATCGGGTTATCGATCGGATGCACACGCCATTAAACACCACCCCCGCCGGGTGTTGCACCTGCTTGGATCAAGCGGCGCTTCGCTTTGGTCTTAAGAGGCGGGCTCGGATGCGAGATTTCCCGAAGATTCCCGCGGTTTTCGCACCAGCCAGATGGCGATGAGGAGGAACAGCGTGGACAAATAAAACGGGGCGCCGGGCATGTGCCACTGTGAATTCTTGTCGATGGATGCCGCAAAAGTCTCGGTGAATATCGTGGGTCCAATGACGCTGGCCAGCCCGGTCAGGCTCGAGAGCGCGCCCTGGAGCCTGCCTTGCTCGCTGGGCGAAACGCAGCGGCTCATGATGGTCTGAAGCGAGGGCGTGGCAATGCCCCAGAGCGCCATCACCGGCACGCCGATCCAGAAAATCCCGCCCGTGGGCGCCGCTCCGTAGATGGCAAAGCCCGCCGCGCCGAAGAGCAGCCCCACCACCAGCGTTCCCTGTTCTTTAAGCAGTTTGACGGCAGGTTTCACCAGCGCGCCCTGCACGATGAGCGAGCAAATGCCGACGCCCGCGAGCACGTAGCCCACCGCCTTGGTGTCGAATGCGTAGCGATAACGCATGTAGAGCACCGAGGTGGAGGGCAGCACGTCGTGGGCGAGACTCATGAGAAAAAATCCCGAGGCCAGCGTCGCCAAGGTGGGATGCGAGCGTAAAAGCTTCAAGGCACCCACCGGGTTCGCCGCTTTCCAGCTGAAAGGCGAACGCCGATCGAGCGGCAGGGACTCCGGCAATGCGAACAGACCCCAGCACACATTGGCGAGCGACATGACGGCCGCGGCCCAAAACGGCAGCCGCGGCGAAATGTCGCCGAGCACGCCGCCGATCGCGGGCCCCACCACGAAGCCCACCCCGAAGGCGGCCCCGATGATGCCGAAGGCCTGGGCGCGCCGATCGGGCGGCGTGATATCAGAAATATAAGCACCCGCTGTCGAGATGCTGGCCGCGGTGATGCCGGAAATCACACGCCCGACGAACAGCCACCAAAGATTGGGCGCGAGCGCCATGAGAATGAAATCGAGTCCTAATCCGAAGCAGGAAATCAAAATCACCGCACGGCGCCCGAAGTGATCGGAGAGCGAGCCTTGCACGGGCGAGAAGATGAACTGCATCAGCGCCCAGGCGGTGCCGAAGATGCCGTAGATGGCGGCGCCCTTGCCGGCGCCGCCGGCGAAGTTCTGCACCAGGAGCGGCAGCACCGGAATGATCATGCCGAAGGACAGCATGTCGATCAGCACGGTGACGAAAATGAACGGCAGCGCCGCGCGGCTTCTCCTCGCCTCGGTCATTCAAAACCTCCTTGAGCAATCGCCATCGATGGGATGAACGCCACACCAGTCCCAGCGTTCCATGCTAGCGCGCCGTGCGCGCGAACGCGGACCTGTGGAGCGCTGCGCATTGGCGCACACTTCGAGTGCCGGTTGAGCGTCTACGGATGCCACCGAACTACTTGGGCACGTAGTCCTTTGGTTTCGATGATCCCGCCCCGAAGAAAAATTTCTCCATTTCCGCCACCAGGAAGGCGCGAGCCTTGGGCTCGATGGGCGTGAGGCGATTTTCGTTGATGAGCATGGTCTGGTGCGCCAACCATTGCGCCCAGGCCTCCTTGGATACGTTCTCGTAGATGCGCTTGCCGAGTTCGCCGGGATACGGCAGGTAATCCAGCCCTTCAGCCTGCTTCTGCAACAACGTGCAGTAGATTTGTCGTGCCATGGGCCGATTCTACTCCGCGCAGGCGATCGGCGCCGAAGTGCGCAGTCGCTCGAACAGCGCCTTGATGGGCTGCGGCAGCCCCAAGGTGGGCGGCGCATCGAGGGCATACCAAAGCGCCTCGCCCTCGTTCACGGCAGCGGGGGGTGCGCATTCGATCACGAGCGGCTGCAGCTTCAAATCGAAATGCGTGAATCCGTGGTGGATGGCCGGCAGCGCTTGAAACGCTCCATCGCAGGGACCTAAGTGCGCGCGCACCCATTCGAGCGCCGCCTCGGGCGAGGGGAACTGCGGCGGACAGAAAAGCCCGCCCCAGATCCCGTTGGACGAGCGGCGCTCCACATACACCGCCATGCCGTGGTCGCGCTCCCTGGTGGCGATGAGAAGGGTGGCCTCGCGCACGGGTCTTATGCGCTTTTTCTTGGGCGAGGGCAGTTCGCCTTGGCGCCCCTCGCGCGCGGCAACGCAGTCCGAATTCATCGGGCACACCGTGCAGGCAGGCCGCGAACGCGTGCAGAGCGTGGCGCCCAGATCCATGATGGCCTGGGTGTAGTCGGCCACGCGCTTCCGAGGCGTGCAAAGTTCCGCTTGCTGCCAGAACTTATCGAGCACGGCGGAGGAGCCGGGATCGCCTTCGATGCCGAACACGCGGGCGAGCACCCGCTTCACGTTGCCATCGAGAATGGGAAAGCGCTGCGCGGTCGCGATGCTCAAGACGGCCCCCGCCGTGGAGCGGCCGATGCCGGGCAGCGCCATCACGAGTTCCAATTCGCGGGGAAATTCCCCGCCATGCAGCTGCGTGATCATCTTCGCGCAGGCGTGAAGATTTCGCGCGCGCGCGTAGTAGCCGAGCCCCGTCCATAAATGCAGCACTTGGTCCAAGGAAGCGGCGGCAAGGCTTGCCACGTCCGGGAAGCGCGCCATCCAGCGCGCGTAATACGGAATCACGGTGGCCACCTGCGTCTGCTGCAGCATCACCTCCGAGATCCAAACCCGGTAGGGCGTGATGTTCCTCTGCCACGGCAGATCGTGCCGTCCGTGGACATCGAACCAGGCGAGCAGCCGCTCGCTGAAAGTGCGCGCCGCGCTCAATGGCTGAAGAGTCCCTGCAGTCCGTTCTTCTTCAGCACGTCCTGCAGCTTCTGCTTCACCTGGCCCTTGGCGAGGGCCTCGACATCGGGCCGCACGGTCGGATCGGTGTACTTGCCGGTGACCTTGACCGGAATGTCGAGCGCGCTTGCGGTGGCCGTCTTCATGACGCTGGCGTTCAAGGCCATGTCGATGCCGCTGGTCGGCAGCGTCACGGTGCCTTGGCCGGCCACCTTCAGCACCGGCGAGGAGATGATGAGGTCCTTGGTTTCAGCCACCCCGTTCACGATCTGCGCGGACATCTTGAACGCATCGAAGGGCGTGCGCTTGGTGTTGGATTGCGAGGTGCCTGCCTGCTTGGACAGCAGCGCCTGGGCCATGGAAATGTCATAGCTTAAATCCAGCCCCTCGAGCGCGCCGTTCGCCACGTTGGCATCGAAGTGCCCGTTCAAGGTCTTCATGATGGCATCGGCTTCGGCACCGCGCGCCGTGCCCTTGATGTTGATGCTGGCCTTTCCCGACACCCGGCCTTTCAGATGCGTGTTGGCGAGCAACTGCGCCACGTCCACTTGCGCCAGATGCTCGTCCATGGAGAGCGCCGGCGTCGCGGTGCGCGCATCGTAGGTCAGATCGCCGGAGTACTTGCCGCCGTAGAGCTGCGCCTCGAGCGGATGCAGATGGGTGATGTGATCGTTCAAATCCACCGTGACGGCGAGGTTCGACAAGTCCAAGCCCGCGGCATGCGCGCTGCTCAAGGCAAAGGTGCCGTGCGCCTCGAGCGGCGTTGCGTCGGCCTTCTGCGGCGCGGGCTTGTTGGCCTCGCTGCTCTGCGGGTCGGGCGTGGCGCCGGCCGGCGGCCGATAGCGATCAAGATCGATCCGATCGGTGGTGAGCGCAAAGGTGACCCGCTCGATCTTGCCCAACTCCACCTTGACGTTGCCTTTCATGGTGGTGTCGTCGAGCTTGATGTTGATGCCGTTCAGCGTCGCCGCATCGCCGTCGTAGGCGAAGCTCGAATTGAAGGAGAACGCGCTCAAGGCCTTGGGATCCTGCGTCTTGGGAAGATCCACGTGGAAACGCTGCGCGAACTCGCGCAGCACCAGGGGCGCCAGCGCCAAAGATCCCGCGACATCGGGCTTGTCGAAGATCTTGCTGCCCTTCAAGCTGCCCGAGACCTTGGCCGAGGAGACGCTGGCGGAGAATTCCGGCGCGCTCACCGTCTGCGCCTTGAGATTCAAGTCGAGCGAGGGCAGCGACATCTCCCAGTGCATGGGGCTGGCATCGTGCTCGAGCGTCAGGGTGCCGTTGAGATTGAGCGCCTTCAGGCCCATGGTCTCGCTCGATGTGTCCATGGCGAAGTTGAACTTGCCGCTCAAGGTGACCGCCTGGGCGGCGGTCTTGGCATCGAAGGAGACGGTCATGGGCACATCGCGTCCGGATGAGATGGTGCCGGTCTCGAAATTGAAGTTCTCCAGGAGCAGCTTCGCCTGCGCGTAGCTCACCCGGCCGTGCGTGATCTTGATGCCGCCGATGGATTGCAAGGTGCCGGCGGTTCCCGATGACGAATTCTTCTCGGGAGCCTTCTCGTTGCCCTGGCTCATATCCCAGTTGGCCTGCCCCTGCGCATTCTTTTGCAGGCGCAGATCCAAGCCGTCGAGTTCAATCTTGGAGACTTCCAGCTGCTTGGACAGGAGCGGCAGCAGCTTCACCCGCACGGCCGCGTGCTGAAAGGCGAGGAACGGCTCATCGGAGAAGCCCGGGGGATTGCCGAGGGTGGCGGGCCCGAGCTCGAGCGCCACCCACGGGAAGACCGAGAGCTTCAAGTCCCCTTTGAGATCCAGATTCCGGTGGGTGGCCTTCAACACCGCCGCCTCGATCTGGCCTTTGTAGTGATTGGGGTCGACCAAGAGCCATACCAGCACCAGGGCGGCGATGAACAGCACCACCAATCCCCCGATCACAGCGCTCAAAATCTTGGCGGCTTTCATGGGCGAGTCCCTTTGAAGGTTTCACGTTCCGGCTAGTGTAAAGCGGGGCTTGCGGCGGCCGATACCCTCATGGTGGGCTCTGGCCCGTTCAAGCCGTGGATTTGTATGGGTTCCTGGTCGATTCGCCAAAAGCTGCTGGACACGATGCGGACCCGCTCGGATGCGCAATCGACCGCGCCGGCGGCCGTTTTGCCCTCCTTTGCCGCCCGTTCCGGCGAGTTTCTGGAGTTCGCGCAGGCCGCGGGCGGTTTCGGGGTGTTCGAACTCAATTTGAGGAGCGGAGACATCCGCGGCACCTCGCTCTTTTTCGAACTCATCGGGCTCGAGGAAGGCGAGGAACTCACCCTCTCGCGCGACGAATTCTTAGCCACGGTCTACCCCGACGACCTCGAGGACGTGGTTCACACCTTCAGCGCCGCCGCCGCCGGCTGCAGCGCCTTCAGCCACGAGTACCGGGTGCTGCACCTCTCGGGGGAGGTTCGCTGGCTCTCCACCCAGGGCCACGTGTTCGCCGACGATGCCAACGCGGGTCCCCGGGTGGTGGGCTCGGTCACCGATGTGACCGCAAGGAGAGCGCTCGAAGCCAAGCTCGCCGACGCCAAGGACTCCTTGAACCTGGCGCAGGAGGCCGCCGGGGTCGCCACCTTCGATTTCGATTTCAAGTTGAACCGCCGTAGCTGCTCGGACAACCTGTTTCCACTGATCGGCATTTCCAAGTACACGCCGCTGGATGATTTGAACCGGGCGATGGGCCGGGTGCACCCTGAGGACTTCGCCAGGGTACGGAGCGCCCCGCTCGCCGCCACGCCCGACGAGCCTACCTATACTTGCGAGTACCGCGTGCGGCTGCCCGACGAGGCCGAGCGCTGGATCGGCGAGCGCGGCCGGGTGAGTTTCAACCGCCACCAGGCGATCGAACGCATCGCCGGGGCGCTCGTGGACATCACCGACCTGAAGCGCACCCAGGCCGCGCTCGATTCCATCGAGAGCCGCCTGAAACGCGCGCTCACCGGCACGCAGGACGGCCTGTGGGAGATCGACCTCGCCGCGGGCACGGTCTGGTACGGCCTCAAATTCGCCGAACTCCTAGGTTACGACCTTGAAGGACTGCCGGGCGCGCTCGAGGACTTCTTTGCCCTCATTCATCCGGAGGATCGCGAGCAAGTTAAGACGCAAATCGCCGAGCAGTGCCGCAAGCTCGCGCCTTTCGACATCGAGCATCGCGTCAGGCACCGGGCCGGCCATTACGAATGGATCCGCTCGCGCGGCCAGGCCGAAGGCGCCGCCGACGGCACGCCGCTGCGCCTCGCCGGCGCCATGCAGCTCATCACGCATCGTAAGCTCGCCGAACAGGCCACCCTCGAGGCCAAGCACGCGGCGGAGGCGGCCAATCGCGCCAAATCGAGCTTTCTCGCCAACTTGAGCCACGAAATCCGCACGCCCATGAACGGCGTGATCGGCATGTCGCAGATCCTCGCCGAAACGCCGCTCGACAACACCCAGCGCGAATACCTCGACATCATCAAGAGCAGCGCCCAGGCGCTCCTGTCGTTGATCAACGGCGTGCTCGATCTGTCCAAGATCGAGGCCGACAAGCTGGATCTCGAGCACGTGGAATTCGATCTGGTGCACTTGCTGTATGAGACCGTGGCCGCCACCGCGCTGCAAACCACCGCCAAGGGCATCGAGCTCATCGTGACCTTGGATCCGACGTTGCCCGGCGTGATCCGCTCCGATCCCGGCCGCTTGCGACAGATGGTGTTGAACCTCGTCGGCAACGCGGTGAAGTTCACCCACGAGGGCTACATCCTCTTGAATGCCTTCGCCGCGCGCGACGAGGGCAATCAGGTGCAGTTGACCATCGAGGTCACCGACACCGGCATCGGCATTCCGCCGGATCGCCTGGACCGCCTGTTCAAAACCTTCTCGCAGGTGGACTCCTCCACCACGCGGCACTACGGCGGCACGGGCCTCGGCCTCTCCATCGTCAAGCGCCTGGCCGAGCTCATGGGCGGCGAAGCCGGGGTGAGAAGCGAAGCCGGCCAGGGTTCCACGTTTTGGATCAAGGTGGCCGTGGAGCCGGCGGGCCATCAGCCGGCGCGCGAGTCGGTGGGCCAGGGCTTAAGGCTCCTGGTGGTGGACGATGTGGCGGCGAGCCGTGAGAGCCTTGCCAAGAAGCTCAACATGTTCGCGTTTGAAACCACCCTGGTGGGCGGCGCGGATGAGGCGCTCGGTGCGCTTCGCGAGCAGCACTTCGACTTGGTTCTCGCCGACGAACACATGCCGCGCCGCGATGGCTGGGATTTGCTCGGGATCCTGCGGCGCGACGAGCGCTACCGCACGCTGCCCTTCGTGCTGCTTTCCATGTTCGGGGCGGAGCGCGACAACGACGAGCACGAGTTTCGCCCCAATGCCGTGGGCCTGAAGCCCATCCGCGCGAGTGCCTTGTCGCAGCTGGTCTTGAACGTCTTGAAGGGCGGCGCGATGCAGGCCGATTCGGACAGGCGCCCCGCCGCTCCCACGCCGACCTTCCCGCAGAGCCGGGTGCTCCTGGTGGAGGATAATCCGGTGAATCAGAAAGTGGCGCAGCGCCTCCTGACCAAGCTTGGCACCAGCGTCGCCACCGCCGGCAACGGCGAGGAGGCGCTGGAACGATTGCGCCAAGGCCGCTTCGACATCGTGCTCATGGATTGCCAGATGCCGGTGATGGACGGCTTCACGGCCACGCGCCTGATCCGTGCTCAGGAAGAGAAGGAGAAGGCCGAGCGCCTGCCCATCATCGCGCTCACCGCCAATGTCATGAGCGAGGATCGCGAGCGATGCGCCGCGGCCGGCATGGATGCGCACTTGGGCAAACCCATTGAACCTAACCAGGTGATCGACGTGCTGTCACGCTATTTGAAACCGGAAGCCCCGACCCCGGCGGTGGATTTCGCCGCCTTGAAACAGATCACGGGCGGCGATTTGGACTTCGAGCGCGAGCTCGCCGTGACCTTCATCGGCTCGGGCGATGAATGCCTGGCGGACATCCTTTCGGCGCTCAAGTTGCGCGACTACGAGACCATCCGAAAGCGCGCCCATGCCTTGAAGGGGGCCTCGGCCAACATTCACGCCTTCCCCTTGTCGGCCGCCGCCTCGCAGCTCGAATCGGCCGCGCGCACGCAAAGCGTCACGTCAATCGACGGATTGGTGCACGATCTTTCGGAGAAGCTCGCGGCGGTGAACGCGGAGCTCAAACGCGTCGGCTGATCAGCCGTTCGCGGTCTTCTGCAGGACCGAGGTGATTTCCTGGCCGGTGGAGCGGTTGCGGCCCTCGAGCTTGCTGCGATAGAGGCACTCGTCCGCGGTCCGAATCAGCGTCTCGACTTTGAGCACCAGATCCGGCCCGCTCGGGCCGGTGGAGGCGACGCCGAAGCTCGCGGTCACCGGCGTGTCGCCAGCGCGGGTATTGAAAGGCGATGCGCCGATGATGCTCCTGATCTTGTCGGCCACGAACATGCCGTCCTTGTACTCGGTCTCCGGCAGCACGATCAAAAACTCCTCGCCGCCGTAGCGAGCGATCCAATCGCTGTTCGAGCGGATCGACTTCTGGGCGCGGGCCGCGAACTGCTGCAGCACATCATCGCCGGCCGCGTGGCCGCGCTGGTCGTTGATCTGCTTGAAGTGATCGAGGTCGCACATCAGCACCGACAAGGGATAGGCATAGCGGCGGCAGCGCTCGACTTCGCGCGGCAGCTGCTCCATGAGGTAGCGGCGGTTGTAGGCGCCGGTGAGCGCGTCGGTGATGGAGAGGATGCGGTTGCGCTGGTTGGCGACCCGCAGGTTGTGTTCCAGGGTGAGGATGCGGCGGCCTGCATTCAGGCGCGCGATGAGCTCCGGCTCGTGTACGGGCTTGACCAGGTAATCATCCGCGCCCGCCTCGAGCCCGGCAATGATGTGCTCCTTGGCGTCGCGTGCGGTGAGGAGCAGCGCATACACATAGCCGTCCAGCTGCATGTTGCGCACCGCCTTGCAGAGCGCTATGCCGTCCATTTCCGGCATCTCCCAGTCGGTGACCAGGATGGGGTAGTAGCGCTTGGTCATCCTGTCGAGGGCTTCGGAGCCATTGGCCACGGCGTCGACCTGATAGCCCGCGTTCTTCAGGAAGCGGGTCATCAGCATGCGCGTCACCGGGTCATCTTCGGCCAGCAGAATGGCCGGAGAGGACTCCAGTGTGATTTGTGTCACAGATTCCGGTTCGGACACGATCGATTCAGCCCCGCGAGCAAATGCGTTATGTGCATCGAGATATCGGCGAATGTTGCAACGACTTGACTATGCGCCCAAAGGGTTGCGGGATTCCGGGCACTGGCGCTCACAGTTTCGATACGCGTCGGGAAAACAATGAAAAACTGCGGAGTCGCGCAGGACGGCAGGCGGCCGATTGGGCTACCTGCCGCCCGCCTGAGGGGGCGGTACGGAGCGGGGTTTCAGCTCCCCGGATCTTGCGGAAACGTGGGTGCGCTACCACCCGATTCCCGGCCCGTGAACCAGTTCACGGCGTACTGCACCAATTGCGTCCCGGTATGGAGGTTCAACTTGCGCTTGATGCGCTGGCGGTGCGACTCCACCGTCTTGATGCTCAGGTTCAGCGACTGGGCGGTCTCGCGCGTGCTCATGCCCTTGCCGATCATGTGCAGGATTTGAAGCTCGCGGTTGCTCAGGCGATCGATGGGATTGGCCGAGACGTAGGAACCGCCGGCGGCGAACTTCTGGATCATGTTGTTGCCGACCGCTTCGGACACGTAGATCCCGCCGTCGAGCACCCGCCGCAACGAGGCCAGGAACTGCTCGCTCGCCGCCTGCTTCATGATGGAGCCGTTGGCGCCGGCCGAAAGCATGCGCTCGGCGTAAATGGCCTCGTCGTGCATCGAGAGCACCAGGATCGGCAGCTGCGGATGGTGGGCCCTGACATCGCGGACCAGCTCAATGCCGTCCGACTGCTTCAGGCTGATGTCCGCGATCATGACGTCCGGACTCAGCTCCTTGATGGCGGTTCGCGCGTCGCGGGCGGTCTCCGCCTCGCCGCACACCACCAGGTCCTCTTCGTTTTCCATGATGCGGCGCAATCCCTGCCGTACGATGGGGTGGTCATCGACGATGAGCACGCGCCTGACGCGGCGCTTGCCCGTACCGACGACCCCACCTCCCGCTTGAGAGACTGACGACCGAACCCACGTGCTGCTGGCTGCCATCATTGTTATCTCCTCGTATGGCTCCAAAAACCCTAGTGTAAAGAACCCGGCACGGGTCGCTCGCTGATCACCTTGATGACGGTGCCGTGCGGCTCGTTGGCCTCGACTTCAAACGTCGCGCCGATCATGCCGGCGCGATACCTCATAGTCTTAAGACCCATTCCGGGGGACGAAGGTGCCGCGGCATTGAGGCCCACGCCGTCGTCTGTAATACGCAGCGCAAAATGCTGCGCGCTGCCGGTCAATTCGATGGTGACCCGCCCGGCGCGTCCATGGCGCTCGGCATTGGTGAGCGCCTCCTGGGCGATCCGGTAGAGGTGGCTCGCGCTGGTCTCGTCCATCGCGAAATCCTTGGTCACGAAGTCCTTGAACTCGATGTCCAGACGGTAAAGATCGCGGCTGCGCGCCGCCAGCGTGCGCAGCGCAAAGGTGATGCCGCCCGTATCGCTCCTCACCGGCAGCAGGCCGCGGGCGAGCCCGCGTGCGGTTTCGATGGACTGGTTGACCAGGCCCACCACCTCATCGACGTAGTCGACGACGTCCGGGCAGCGGCTTTCGATGCGCTTCGCCAGGCCGCGGAGCATCAGGGCGACCCCGGTGAGCTCCTGGCCCAGCCCGTCGTGCAGGTCGCGGCCGATGCTCTGGCGCTCGCGGCCGGAGATGTCGAGAATTTCCTGCTCCAGGCGCTTGCGCTCGGTGATGTCGCGCATGGAAATCGAGATACCCGTGCCGATGCCGTCCTCGCGCACCACGATGGCATGATTCTCGAAGTGCCGGATGGCGGCGCCTTCCGCCACGTCGAATTCGTAGGAGAACGTCGCGCCGCTCTCGAGCATGTCCTTGAGCTTATCTCTCACCCAGGTGCGCGCCGACTCCGGCACCAGCACCTCGATGTCCTGATCGATGACCTGCTCAGGGTTTAGGCCGTTGACCGGCTTGTTGATGAACCGCACCTTAAGATCGGTGTCGACCAGGAACAGCGTGTCGGCGGTATTGGCCGTGGTGGTGCGCAGCAGTTCCTCGGACTGGCGCAGCCGCCGCTCGGCTTCGCGCCGCAAGGTGATGTCCTGGATGACTCCGACCAGGCCGCGCGGCACCTCGCCGCCGTCGAACAGCGGCCGCGCGATGGTGGCATAGCAGCGGTACTCGCCGTCGGTGCCCATGAGCCTGAATTCCTCGCGAACCTCGATGCGCTGCGCGAAGGCAAGATCGATGGCCCGTTTCACCGCCATCTGGTCCTTGGGATGAACCTTGGCGAGCATGGCCTGCATGCTCGGATAAACGCTCGGCAGATGCGAGTGCTTGCCGTCGAGCGCCGCGTTGAACTCGAAGATGTCGCGGATCCGGTCCCAGCGCCAGGCATGCATGTGCGCCATGTTCATGGACAGCTTGAGCCAGCCGGTGCTGGACTCCAATGCCATCTGCGCCACTTTCTGAACCTGGACGTTCTGCACCGAGCCGAAGGCGCGGGACGCCTTGCCGTCCAGATGCTCGACGTGTCCGATGATGCGCACCCACTGGCGCCGCTGCCTCAAGGTATTGATCTCGATTTCAAGATCGAGATGCCAGTCCGGGGACTCCGCCCTCGAGATGGCGCTGCGCAGCTGCTGGGCCGACTCCGGCGTGCACTGCTTCAGCATCGCATCCCATGTCACCTTGAAATCCGGCGGCGAAGTGTCGTAGATGCGGAACATCTCCTCGGTCCAGGTGAGCTCGCGGGTGGCGAAGCTGTACTCCCAGCCGCCGATCTTGGCCGCACGCTGGGTGTCGGCGAGGATGTCGGTGAGCCGCTGCAATTCCGAGACGTCCACGCAGCAGCCGATGGCCCTCATGGGATCGCCGCTCGAACCCCGCTGGATGACCGCGCGCTCCAGGATCGATTTGTAGCGGCCGCGGGCATCCCGAATTCGGTAGGTGTTGGTCCACCCCCGGCCGTTCATGAGCGCGAGGGTTACCGTGCGCCGGGCCTGCGCGTAGTCGCGCGGATGCACCCGCTCCTGCCAGGCGTCGATGGAGGCCTCGAGATCCTCAGGCGCCACGCCAAGCACCTCTTGAACGCCGCGCGAGCGATGCACGACACCGCGCGGAATATCCCATTCGAAGATCACCCCGTCCACCGCATCAGCGGCAAGCCGGAACACTTCCTCGCGCTGCGCCAGGCGGAATTCGGCGTGTTTCCGCTCGGTGATGTCGCGAGAGTTGATGACGATGCCGCCGATCAGCGGATTGTCGAGCGCAGAGCTGTAACTGGACTCCAGCCAACGGTAAGTGCCGTCCTTGTGACGGATGCGAAATTCCGTGGAGAAGCCCTCGATCTGTGCAGCGACCAACTGCTCGTACTTGGTGCGCACATCGAGGTAGTCATCGGGATGGATGTGCTCGAAGAAGTAATTGGAACGGCGCTCTTCGCTGGTGTATCCCAGGGAATTGCGCACCCCGGCGCTTACGTACTGGATGCGCCCTTCGCGATCCGCAATGGAAATGATGTCACGGGCGTGCTCGGTCAGGGCCAGCAGCCGCCGTTCGCCGGAATCCTGCGCGCGCCGTCGAAGCCTGGGCTCGGTAACTTCACCGTACAGCACCACCAGTCCGCTGATTGATCCGCCACTCTGCAGCGGCTGCACCTCCAGCTCAAACCAACGAGTCGGGCCGCGCGGATCGGTGACCGCAAATGCATCGTCGTGGAAGCGCCGGCCGCTCAATGCCTCTTTGAATACATCCGTGTTCACGGCGGAAAGCGGCTTGAGATCCAAGGCAATTCGGCCCCTCAAGTTTTCGATCGACTCCCCGTGGGAGCGAAGCGCCCCGGCATTGGCAAAGCTCACCTTAAGATCCGTATCCAGCAGCAGCAAACTCAGTGGAATCTGATCCACTACCGCCTCGAAATCACTTTGGACGGGGGGCGCCAGGGTGAGCATCACCAGGCGTTGTCCGCTTCCGGTCTCTAACAGCCTCATGTCGGTGTTTGCCGGCTGAGTGCCACCGATGGCGCGCCATAGGAACTGCAGGTCGGCGGTCTGGCCGGTCTCCGCGACGGCCGAAACCGTGAACTCAGCGGCCGGAATAGAAGGCGGAGCAAGCAGGGTGAAGAGAGACGACTCTAGGATGGCCGAAGGCTCATTGGGCTTACTCGTAAACCAGCGTCGGGCCGTGGCGTTTGCGAGGACGATGGGCAGGTGCTTTTGACGCGTATCGACCACCAGCACCGCATTGTTCAGGCTATCGAGGGCGGTGTCGGCTAATGCGCGCGCCGCGTTTGACGCGAGCCGCAAAAAATCCGGAGATGTCGCCATCCTTTCGTAACTCCGGGATCGCAAATAGGCGGTCCCGATTAGCTTATACGCCCAAGCTAATGTAGGAGTATACCCGGAGTATGGGTATGCGGGATTCCCTTAAAATACAAGAATGTGTTCAAGAAATGGGGATACAGAGCCTCCACGTCGCGGACGCGAGTTCGGATTGCACGGAATTCTGTGGGGAAGTGCGAGGGCGCGCGGGAATGCTGGGCGCGCTGCGGCGAAGCTGCCCCGATACAGGTTGCCGAATCTCCCGAGCATCTCCCAAGGGAACACCCTCTGCTTACCTCGAAGAGGCGCTCCAGGCTATTTCTTAAAGAGAGCGGCTAGTGCTGCGCGTGCACTGTCGGCCGCTGCAGTGTCCCGCGGGATGTGGGCGTTGGGCTTGGGCTTGAAGTGGTCACAGAAATTCGCCTCGTCCTTCTTTCGGACCTCCTCTGCCGTGGGTTCCCGGCAATGCTTGGCATAGGAGAGGTCGTATTCAACGCACATCTTGCAGACATGCAATTCGGCGTTACAAGCCATGCAGACTTCAAGACGGCGGAGCGGGAGCGACAATGCTACTAACGACGCGCCGCAGCGCCAGCAAACTAACATTATTGGAACCGCGTTCGCGATCCGGAGGAGCTGGGATCGTGATATCTCACGATCCCTCGCGAAAAAAGTACCTGGAGCCGCTTAAAAGGCTTTTTGGTTCCATCCGTCTGTACCAACAACTCCCATCGCCTTGAGTTTATCGGTACCAACCACACCACGGCGAGTCGCATCGGTTCCGACCACACCGTCAGTTCCAACAACGCCATCAGTACCAACAACACCGTCAGTGCCCACGACACCGCGACGAGTCGAATCGGTTCCGACTACGCCATCAGTACCGACAACGCCGCGACGAACTGCGTCAGTTCCTACAACGCCGCGACGTGTGAATACCGTATCCGTGCCCACTACCCCATCGGTGCCGACGACACCGTCGGTTCCGACTACGCCGCGACGGCTTGCATCGGTTCCTACCACACCGTCGGTGCCCACTACTCCACGACGGGTAAATACAGTGTCCGTTCCAACAACACCGTCAGTCCCAACTACGCCGTCAGTACCGACGACACCGCGACGAGTTGCATCAGTCCCAACTACGCCGTCAGTTCCAACAACACCGCGACGAGTTGCATCAGTCCCGACTACGCCGTCAGTTCCAACAACCCCGCGGCGAGCAAAGATCGTGTCGGTACCCACCACGCCGTCGGTGCCCACGACACCACGGCGAGCCGCGTCGGTACCGACCACCCCGTCGGTCCCTACAACGCCATCTGTTCCAACTACGCCTCGTCGAGTTGCGTCGGTACCAACCACACCGTCTGTACCGACAACGCCCCTTCGGGTATTGCTCGCATCGGTACCTACGACTCCGCGAAGTGCGCGCAAGGAATCAGTGCCCACAACGCCGTCGGTTCCAACAACTCCGTCTGTGCCTACGACGCCTCGAAGGCTGACAACCGCACTCGATGCGTAAATCTTGTTGATCGCGGAATATCGCACCCCGTCGAGGGATATGGCTTTACCTACCACAAGGTCCGAGGGCTGCAATGAGTGCATCGCTGCCGTGTAATCAATAGTGATACCACCTGCGACCAGCGTACCAACCGACCTATTGATCGAGTCGATCACTCCAGTCATGTGGACCGAGGTTGCGCCAGCAACGTATTTCGCAGAACTGAGATCGCTCACGGACTCAACGATGTAACCGCCGTGTTGATCGATCGAGCCGCTAACCGCGACCATGTGATCCTGAAGTGATGCGGGGGCAACGCCCTTCGCGTCGATCCACTGCCCCAGAACATTGATCTGGCCCGCACGGATGCTATCGACGGGTCCTCGAAGCAAAGTGACTCCGTGACTCTCAGCCGCACTACAAATACTCGCGCCGACCGCTAGGCTAACGAGTGATAGGGAAGCTACGAGAGCAGCTTTCCTTGCATTATCAATTCCCATTATTCGCTCCTTCCTGCAACGATTTCAGATACGCCTCGCGGTCGTCATCGTTCTCTACGTAGTGATACAGGCCAATTCCGGTCTTAATTGGACCTTGTTGTTCTTTGTTCGAATGCTTCGCAAACCAGGTGTCGACCTCATCGACAAATTTCTCCCCTGCCTTGCGAATGAAAATATTGAATTTCGCCAAGTCGCCTTCGGCCAAGCCGTAATCAGCGAACACAGTTCGCTGTAGCAGACCGCTGCCACGGACAGTCCGCTTTAAATTGACAGCCATCGTTCCGATGACGTTGTGAACGGCCTCAGCGAAAATCTGGATGTTTTCCGGGCTTAGGCGCTCGGCGATATAGGTCCTGTCGATACAGCGGACAATCCCATTGCCAAGGTTCTGAACTGCTCCAGACTTAACCAGGGCGTCAAGAACGATTCCTGCTGAAACATTAGGGCCAGCGTACTTTCGGACTAGAGATTCGAAGCTTCTTGCTTCGAGTCCATGAGACGCGGTCTCAGCAGTAATGGGAATATCTAGAACCAATCCGTACGGTCCGAGATAGAAGACGTCGGAATGCCAGCCAGCAAGCACCTCAGCCGCGGCCCAGGAATAGTTAGGCGCCGCACTCACAGTGCTTTCAAATTCGCGCGCGCCGCGAACTTGTTGCGCAGTCATCCCACTCATCAATCCCACCTCTTCTTCCGAGGGCTCTCTTGTTCCTTCGGCGACCAACTCGGCTCGCGCGCTCTGCACGAGCGCACTCTTCAGGGCGCTCGTCAGATCGTCGAATCCGATCCCATTCCTTATGGCAATGCGACATAACGGGCGCAGCACATGACGCATCGCCGCTAGCAGATTGCCTTTAACAGATTGCTCCACCGGTCGACATAATACAACTAATTATGTGTTCGACTTCACGTTACTCCGGTGTAATGGTGATATACAACACTATATTTTTAATGGATTCTCGTAGGAAAACGCCTACAAGATCGGGGATCTCCCGCCTACAGGACGGGAGGACTAGCGCTGCCGGTAGTGGCGGCTCAGCTCCGCTTTAAATTTGTCCGCTTAGGTCGGGGGGGCGCGCTTTGCCCTGCCGCTTCGTTATTGCGCAAAAGGTCGATCAAGTCTTCAATTTGCGGAAGGTCATTCGAGGGCTCCTTCCTCCGGTTTGAGATACGTAGATACTGTTGGGGCAGCACAGTCACGTCCCCTCGAGCTAACAACTCGTCGAGCACTGCTCTCGCGGGAAAGCCCGTTGCGTATTTTGCAACCAATGACTGAAACGACGGCGCGCGGCCGTAAATTGGCAGGTCCAAAGGTCGATTGTTGTCGGCGAAGTATCTACGGTCGCTCTGCCAACCGCTAACAATGCGATCTATCGGTTTCTGCTTCCACCTCGCATTCCGTTTAGAAGCAACGCACAGATTTGCCACATCTGACCTTGATAACCCAGTAGCAGCGGCTATGCCCGAGATGTTTAATCGTCTTCCTGTGTTGACTTGCCTATCCGCTCCGATCTTGGTTGCCGCAAGGCGCAGCATGAACTCGACGTCCTGAACGCTGAACCCGCGATCGAGTGCAAGTGATACAACTAGTCTCAGTAACCGAGCGAGGGGATCCTCTGCGTGCTGTTCCGGACTAAAATTTTTGCGCTTCGCCAAGGTTACTGACCGTTGTGTTGAGTTCAAATCCAACGTCAAAAGATACTCTTCATAGTCTTTTTCGCCACCTCGTCAGGCCCGCGCGGGGCGGCGCGATTGCCGTTGTCGTCGGATTCGCATTGTTGTTCTCTCTGGCGATGCGCGCTGGCCTAATGGGCCTGCCTCTTCTTCTTGTTTTGCTCTCTTGGTTCTACAAGTACGCCTTCATTCTGTTCGACCATGTAAGTCGGGGAATGGATGATCCGCCTGTCCTCGACATCCAGATGATGAATCCGGTCGACGAACAACGACCGCTGGCACAAGTCGCGATCATGGGACTTGCGCTGGGTGCTGTGATTTGGAGTTACACCTCGATCGGTGTCGTTTTTTCGTCGGTGCTCGGTGCCTTATTCTTGATTTTAATGCCCGCCGAGATCGCCGTACTCGGACTCGAAGGCAACATCATTCGCGCTGCGAACCCTTTCCTTTGGGCGCGAATGGCCTGGAGCTTGGGACCGATATATCCCATCCTGCTGGCATTCATTGCTCTTGAAGCCATCATCATTGCGGCTCTCGCACGAATGGGTCTTTGGCGGTCAATCGATATCGCCATCGGCATGTTCGGCACTCTCTCGGTCTTCAGCGTGCTCGCCGGCTCCCTTTACGAACGCCGAGATGAAGTCGGGCTCGAAACCTGGAGGTCACCGGAACGCACCGCTGCCAAGGAACGTCACGACAGCCTAAAGGCTGATCAAGCGCTAGTGACTGAGGCTTATGGTCTCTTGCGTGCCCGCGAACACAACAAGAGTTGGCAGTTGCTGCACGGGTGGCTTGAGGATCATGACTTCAATCCCGATGCCTATCGATGGCTGCTCGACCGGACGACCTCATGGGAGGATGCCCGCTACACCACGAGACTCACTCAGGAGCTCATCGAACGCTTGCTGCAGAGTAAGCGAACCGGCGAAGCATTGGACGCGGTCAGCGAGAGACTTAAGATGGATTCTTCCTTCAGGCCCAAGAGCGCAGGCGACACGCTCGCGATCGCTCAGCTGGCCGCCCGCGGCGGCGGCGCACGTGGCGTGGCCCGCACGCTGTTGTCCGACTTCACTTCCCGTTTTCCAGAGGACCCGCGCGCGGCGATCGCTGCGAAACTTACCGAGCATCTGAGAGACTAGCGCACCATCCAGGTGCACGATGCGCCACCGATCGGTGCAGCATTGCAGCGAAAAAATCGCAGGTCCATGATGTGCTGATGGCGCTTCGTTTGGCATGCTTACCGCGTGCGCGAAGCCCTTGGGGATCGATAAATTTGTCGGTAGGACCGTACAACGAAATGCACCTGGGCGACGGGACCGACCGGACGCACTATCATCGATATAGAAATTGGCTCAAAGCGCAACCCGCCGAACGCCTTGCGCAAAAGCGAGCCGAGGCAGACGCACTGTTTCATCGCGTCGGCATCACCTTTGCCGTGTATGGCCAAGAGGAAGGCGCCGAACGGCTGATCCCCTTCGATATCGTACCGCGGGTGCTACCGTCCGGAGAATGGCTGCGTCTTGAATCCGGCCTCAAGCAGCGCGTGCGCGCACTCAATGCCTTCATTCACGACATTTACCACGAACAGCAGATCCTGAAGGCGGGCGTCATTCCACCCGCAGAGGTCCTGTGCAATTCTCAGTACCGCCCGGAAATGCAGGGCGTGGATGTTCCTAATGGCATCTACGCCCATATCGCCGGCATCGACATCGTTCGCGACGAGGCTGGCGAATTTCGAGTGCTGGAAGACAATCTGCGCGTGCCGTCCGGCGTTTCCTACATGCTCGAGAACCGCAAAATGATGATGCGGCTGTTCCCCGAGCTGTTCTCGTCACACCGGGTGGCACCAGTCGACCATTACCCCGACGTCCTACTCGAAAATCTTCGCAGCGTCGCGCCGACGGGTGTCCAAGACCCGACCGTTGTGCTATTGACCGCTGGAGCTCACAACAGCGCCTATTTCGAACACGCTTTTCTCGCCCAACAGATGGGCATCGAGCTGGTGGAAGGGCAGGACCTTTTTGTGCGCGACGAGGCGGTTTTCATGCGCACCACCCAGGGCCCGCGGCGGGTAGATGTTATTTACCGGCGCATTGACGACGACTTTCTGGATCCGCTGGTATTCCGCCCGGACTCTTTGCTGGGAGTCCCCGGCCTCCTTACGGCCTACCGGGCAGGCCATGTCACCATTGCGAATGCGATCGGCACCGGGGTCGCGGACGACAAGTCCATCTATCCGTACGTCCCGAAAATGATCCGCTTCTACTTGGGAGAGGCGCCCATCATCGGCAACGTCCACACCTGGATGCTGCGCCGAGACGACGACCTCAAATACGTGCTTGCCCATCTTCCCGAACTCGTCATCAAGGAAGTTCATGGCGCCGGCGGCTACGGCATGCTCATCGGACCTGCGGCAAGTCAGGCCGAGATCGAACTCTTTCGTCAACAGATCATTGCCACACCCGAACGGTATATCGCCCAGCCCACCCTCGCCCTCTCAACCTGCCCGACTTTCGTCGATCAAGGCACCGCACCCCGTCACATCGATCTTCGTCCCTTCGTGCTGTCCGGCCGGGATGTCACGATCGTACCCGGCGGACTCACTCGCGTGGCGCTGCGAGAAGGCTCCTTAGTCGTGAACTCCTCCCAGGGCGGCGGCACTAAGGACACCTGGGTGCTCGAAAGCTAACACCATGCTGTCCCGCACCGCCGACCATCTGTATTGGATGTCCCGTTACATAGAGCGGGCCGAGAATCTGGCGCGTCTCGTAGATGCCCACTACCGCATGTCGCTGCTGCCGCACCAGCCCGAGTCCCTGGCTGAGTCGCTGCGTTCCACCATGAGCGCCCTCCACGTGGAGAGCGCGTACCGCGAACGCTACGAAGACATCGCGCCCAAGGCTGTATTCGAATTTCTGACCGTCCAACGCGACTTTCCCGGCAGTATCCTGAATTGTCTCAAGGCAGCCCGTGAAAACGCGCGCGCCGTGCGCGGTTCCTTGACCTCGGAACTCTGGGAGACGCTGAACTCCACCTGGCTCGATGCGCGCGCACACATTGCAGGCCGCGGCGCGCAAGTCGACGTCGGCGGATTCATCGAGTGGGTGAAGGAGCGCTCGCATCTCACCCGCGGCGTCACCATCGGAACGATGGTGCGCGATGAGGCGTTTCACTTCACGCGCCTCGGCACCTTCCTGGAACGCGCCGACTCTACGGCTCGCATCATGATCGCCTATCAGGCCGATCTGATGCCGGGCGCTGCTGCAGCCCGCGTTCCGGATCCTTACGCGTGGAGCGTACTCCTCAGAGCGCTCTCGGCGTTCGAGGTGTACAGGCGGATTTTCCGCGACGTGATCACGCCGGTGCAGGTCGCACACCTGCTCATTCTGCGCGACGACATGCCGCGCTCGCTGCTGCGCTGCTGCAAGGAGCTGTATGCAAATCTGCGTTCCGTGGCCAACCAGCAGTCGGCAGAGACCGAACGGCGGGCGGGTGAGATCCATGCCATGCTGCACTTCGGCCGCATGGAGGAATTGAGATCCGCCGGGATTCCTTCTTTCCTACAAAGGTTTCTCGAGCGCCTGCACGATCTCGGCGACCGGATTTCGTCTGACTTCCTAGTTCCACCTGCGGAGGGATAGCGCATGCACCTGCACATCCGACATGTCACCCACTACCGCTACGAGCGCCCTGTGAAGTACAGCGTGCAGAGCCTGCACCTGACCCCGCGCCGCGATCCCTCGCAACGCTCTATCAACTGGCAGATTTCCTCGCCAGGGCGGCGGCTCGAACAGTTGGACGCATACGACAACATCTCGCACCTTCTGACGATCGAGGAGCCGCACCGGGAGATTCAGATCGTGGTGCAAGGCGTCGTCGAAACGGAGGACCGCGAGGCACGCCAGGACGACGGCACGCTCTCACCCTTGGCCTATCTTGCGCCGACCAAGCTCACTTTCGCGAACAACGACATTCGCGCCTTTGCGCAGGGGGCGCTGGCATCGGTTTCGCAGCCCAACGCTCGCGCGCAGGCCCTCGCCCGGGCGGTCGCGGAGAAGGTGCGCTACAAAAGCGGGATCAGCGAAGTTCACGACACCGCAGCTACCGTGTTCAAGAGCGGCGTCGGCGTGTGCCAGGACCATGCGCACTTGTTTATCGCCTCGGCGCGAGCCGTGGGGATTCCGGCGCGCTACGTCAGCGGGTATCTGTACACCGGCGATGTCAGCGATGCAGCGAGTCACGCCTGGGCGGACGTGTGGCTGGGCGCGGAATTCGGCTGGCAGAGTATCGATATCACGCATCAGCGACCCGCAGTGCGCAGCTACTGCCGGCTCGCCGTCGGCCGCGACTATCTCGATGCCGCGCCAGTGCGGGGCATGCGTCAGGGCGGCGGCGGCGAGAAGATGGAAGCCAACGTCACGGTGGCCGAATCCCTGCAACAGTGACCTACCTCACAGCCTTCGCAGCGCAAGGCCCGTGGCCCCCGGTGTAGAATTTCGCGCCATGACTTATTGCGTGGGCCTCTTAGTCGACACCGGTCTTGTGATGTTGTCCGATTCCAGGACCAACGCCGGCGTCGATCAAATCAATACGTTTCGCAAGATGGCGACCTTCCAGCGTGCGAACGACCGGGTGCTGGTGCTGATGTCGGCCGGTAATCTGGCCATCACCCAGGCGGTGGTGAATCTGCTGCAGGAGGAGCCCGACGATCATCACGATCGGGCCCCCATCTTCAAGGCGAAAAACATGTTCAATGCGGCACGCGTGGTCGGCGATGCATTGCGCGAGATCCACCAACGCGACGCTGAAGACCTTCGGGAACACGGTCACGAGTTCAACGGCACCTTCATCTTGGGCGGCCAGATCAACGGCGAGGAGCCGCGCCTGTTTCACATCTACTCGGCCGGCAATTTCATCGAATCCTCGATCGATACGCCCTACTTCCAGATCGGCGAATCGAAATATGGCAAGCCCATCATCGACCGGGTCATCTCGCGCTCCAGCAGCCTCGCCCAAGCGGCCAAATGCGCGCTGGTGTCGATGGATTCGACCATCCGCTCAAATCTTTCGGTGGGACCGCCGTTGGACCTCGCCATCGTCCGGCGCGACGAGTTCAAGCTTGCCACCCACATCAGCCTCGATCTGGAAAACGAGTACTTCAAGATGATCCGCACGCAGTGGGGTTTCGCACTGCAAGAAGTCTTCAGCCAGCTCCCAAATCCAAACTGGTAGGCATGCACGTCAGCAAAATCTGACGACCGAGTCTGGGATCCGAGAACTAGGCTTTATAGGCCACCCCGCTACTCTTTCGCGTTGGAGTTTTACAGGCGTTAATCGTGGCAGCAGACGAGCCGGCCCCTGGCCGGGAACATCCCTACAGCGATGACTGTCGAGCGATTCTTGAGCTCGCCGGCATGGTGCACTCCTCGGACGTGCGCACCGATCTCATCATGCTCGCCGCCGCCTATCGGCGGCTCGCCAATGTCGCCGCGACACCGATATCGCCCGCAGAGCAAGCCCGGAGCGATCCCGATGGTCGTTGCAGCCGATTTCTTCAGGCCGCCTTTCGCGAAGAAATGAGCGACGGGCCGCCCCCCTAAGACCCGCCTTCCACGATCAGCCACGGCGTGCCGCGACGCGACACGCCGTTTTGCGTTTTAGGGCTGCTTCTGATTCGGCGGTGGCGGCGGCTTTCGCGGCGGCGGTGCCTGCACGTGCTGCTCGCGCTGTTGTACCTGCTGACGTGCCGCCATCTCCTGCTGCTGACGCGCGTGTTCCTGCGCCAACTGCTGAGTCTGTTGCTGGTGCTGCGCCTCAATCTGCCGCTCGCGCTCCTGACGTTGCGCATCGGCCGCTTGCTGCTGCGCTTGCCGTTGCTGGGCCACTTGCGCGGCTTGTTGTTCGGCGCGGGCTCGCTCGGCAGCCTGCTGCGCGTCACGCTGCCGCGCCTGCTCCTGCTCCTGCAACTGTTGGTGTTCGCGTTCCTGCTGCACCTGCATCTGTGCGCGCTCGGAGGCTTGGTGGGCCTGAAGCTGCTGCTGCTCCTGCAAATGCTGGCGTTCCAGAACCGAACTGGCCTCCGCGGGCGATGCGCCGCGACTCATGGGCGGCAATTCGTTCACATGAACCGGCGGACGGCTCTGCGCGGGAACTTGCGCCGGTGCGGGCAACGTCCGCGAGACGGTCTCATTCACACGCGGTGCGCTCACCAGCGTCTTGACGGGCGGCGCCATCCTCACCGGCGTGCGCACTTCGGCCGCCGGCGTGGGCTTGAACGCCGGCACTCGGCCGCCGTCGGCCCTGATCGCCTGTTCGCGCGCCGCAATCGGCAGGGGCGCCGCCGGCGGACGGATGCGTGCGATGATGACGCGGCTCTGCACCGCCTGCGGCGGCCGCGATCCCGGACCGCGGGGCCCGAGGAAAGCCTGGCGTGCCGGCACGATGGCCGGTGCCGCGACCCGCACCGGCGCATTCTCGAAGCCGCGTGCATCGACCTTGGCGCGATTCCGGCTCACAGGTTGCGCCGACTGGAATGCCGTCGCCGTGGTCGTCATCACGGCGCCCGGGACCCGCTGATTGACATAGGTGACGTTGCGCACCGTGGTGTTGTTCACGATGGTGGTGTTGTAGACGTTGTTTATGACGGTGGTGTTGACGCGCGTGTTGGAAATATTGACGCGATCCACATAGCCACGGCTCACAGGATACGAAGGCACATAGACTTCGCGGGGGCCCAAGGGAAACCAGGCGACCGCCGCACCGGCGCCCACCCAAGCCACCAGCGCCGGAGCGTAAACCGGGCGCACATAAGCGACGCCTTCGGCGCGCGGCGGCGCGGGCACCCAGCCCCAGCGACCGCGCCATGACACCCACCGGCCGTAGTGAAACGGTGCGAACCCCCAGGGCCGGTCGTCCACCCAGGTATAGCCCCAAGGCGCAATGTAGGCCCAATGGCCGAAGTGATACGGAGCCCATTCGGGACCCACGCCCGCGGGAAACCACACGCTGCCGTACTCTGGCGTCGGCGTCCAGCTGCCCTGATTGTCCAAATCCTCGGCACCGACCACATCGTTCGAGACGTACTGGCCCGACTGGGGATTGTCGTAGCGTTGATCGCGCTGGTCGCTCCAGTCCGCAAAATCGTCGCGCTCGCGACCCAAGGGGGCGCTGTCCGCCTGGAGTGTGTCGCTACCGCTGAAGGTGTCGAGTTCGTCGGGATTGACGCTGTAGGCGGAACCGCCGCCGGTGGCTTCGCCGTAGCCGCGATACACGGCCACAGCAGTGGAGCTGCCGTCGCCCGTTACGGTGAGCCGATACACGCCGGGTCGCAAGATACTGAAGGCGATGTTCGGTGTGTCGATCTCGTAGCTCTCATCGTCGCCCAGGCGACGCACGTGCACCATGAGCGAGCCGGACGACAGCTGCAGCTGCGTCACGTGATCGTTCAGGTTCAGAATGCTCACCGAGGTATCGCGCGACAGCCGCGCCACTGAACCGTCGAGTTCGAGCTCGGCGCGCCCGTCGTTGTCGGCCCAGAGCTCATCGCCGTTGGTGAGGGGTCGATTGAGATCCGCGTACACGAAGTCCTGGGCCCCGCTCGGACGCAGCGACACCGCACCGTCAAGATATGCCAGACGCGCCACGCGCGTGGGCGGATCGCTTTCCTGGGCCTGCGCCAATTGCGCGCCGGCCAACAGCGCGAGAGATAGAAAGGTGACTTTCAGACGCAGCAATCCGGAGCCGAACATGGGACTCCTCCTTTGTTGTATAGAGCCTCGAGCTTCACTCTAGCCCAATCCCGGCAAGGGCGAGTTAAGAGCGCCTAATTCAGCATCTTAAGGCCAGCTTGCGGATGAATTTGCGTTCAGATATATCCAATTTGTCCGCTACATGATGCGTCGTCAGGAATGATCTTTACATCATTGCGAAGAGATATTGGGCTACGCGTGCATCTATCTATTTTTGACAGCCAAGGCGAAGCCCTCATATGTCATTGCTCTTCGTCCGAACCGAGAATGCCCGGGCGTATGCAGCAATTTGATGGGCTGGCATGCCGTTGCTTGGAAGGATGAGTCGGTCCGCGACTTTGATCCGGGCAAGATGCAAATCGGCCACTTGGCCGGAACGTCGGCTGATTAACCGAGTTAATTCTCAGGCATTCTTCGGCGCCGAGAAGCAATAGCCTTCGAGCGCGTGCGGACGTCCTAGAAGATAACCCTGCGCAAAATTGACTCCGAGGCTTCGCATCGCCTCGAGTTCGCTGTGGAGTTCCACGGCCTCTGCCACCGTATGGACACCCAAGTCCTCGGCCATGCGTACGATTGCCGAGATAGTCGCCCGAGCGATGCGATCGCTCGGCGCAGCGCCCACCAATGCCCGGTCGATCTTGAAGTAATGCGCGGGAACGGCGCGAAGATACCCATAGGAAGCGGCATGTCCCCCGAAATCATCGAGCGCCACTTCGCAGCCCAAGGCCTCGAGCCGCCGCATGGACTCGGCCACGCTGATGCTGCCGGAAGAGGCGAAGCGTTCGGTGATCTCGAAACAGAGCGCCTGCGGCGGCAAGCCGCTCTTTTTCACGCAGGCCTCGAGGTAGGCGATGAAATGCCCGTCGGTCATCGACTGCGGCGCTAAGTTGATGCAGAACACCGCCGGCACCTTGCCCCAGACCTTGCGATTGTTGGCGAGCCACACCAGGAGAGTGCGCAGCACCCAGCGATCGATGGCCGGCAGGAGCTGGCGTTCCATCGCCTTGGCGAAGAAGCGCTTGGGTTCGATGAGTTCGCCGTCCGCGGTGCGCAGACGCACCAGCACCTCGTGATGGGCGAGGGATGTCGAGTCGTTCAAGGAACGGATGGGCTGCAGGAACAGTTCGAAGCGTTCCTGATCGAGCGCCTGCTCGATCGCAAGCCAGTCGGCGGAATTATTCGGCAGCGAGGGTGCGCTCTGACGCCGTTCGAATTCGGCCGCCACGCAGGCGAGCACGGGACCTAGGCGCGTGTGCAACGGTTCTTCCTGCTGCGTGCTCCCTGCCTCGTCCACCGTGAGGCGCACCACCCCGGCGATGCCTCCCAAGGAATCGAGCACCGGAATGGCCATGACGACGATGCCTTCCTCGCGCTCGGCGTAGCTCACGCCCAGTTCGGCCTTTCCCGCGAGCGATTCCTCCACCAAGGTGTGATCCTCAGGCAGCAAAAAATCCTCGCTCATCCACAAGGTGTCGGCGCCGAAATCGTGGAACGAGACGCCGCGCACCTCGCTCGCGAGCGCGCGGATAACCTGCGCGAGGGCTTCCAGGGTCTTGTCGCGGGCGTCAGTGGAAGCGTTCAAGCATCGGGCCTTACGTCATGAATGAAGGGCAAGATGTTACGTGTGCCGCGGCGGATGCGGCATGTCGCCACGCGCCGACGTTCGTCACGGGCGACATGGGTGATCTTCCCCACGGACTTGTTCACGCTTCCAAATGCTTTAAGTCAAAGCCACGGGAGCTTGGGCGGCGGGCGCCTTTTTCGGCCAGGAGAGTTCCTGCAGTTTCGGGATCATCCACACCCAGCCGACGAGCCCCAACAGACTCACCGCAGCCGCGGCGAGGAACACGTTGGTGAATCGATGCGTGTGATCGATGATGGCGCCGGCCGCCCAGGGAGAGACCACGCCGGCAAAACTTCCCATGCACTGCTGCACGCCCACCCAGCGGCCCGAGGCTTTGGGTCCGGCCAGCGTCTGGGACATGGCGTAGACCCCGGGCGAGGAGGCGCCGCAAAGCACCTGATAAACGAACATGCTCGCCAAGGCGAGATCCTTTCCACCCAAGGCCATGCACAGCATGCACACCACGGATCCCACATGCGCCATCGCCATCACCGACTTGTAGGCGAAGTTTTTGGACCCGCCGCGCGCGATGTGGCGATCGATGAGCCAGCCGGCCCCGAGGGCCGAGACCGCGTTGGCCAAGAAGGCAAGCCCGGCCATCGTCGCCATGTCCGCGGTGCTCAAGCCGCGCTCGCGCATGAGATAGGTGGGGAGCCAGGTGAGCATGAAATAGAACACGTAATTAGAGGAGAACAGCCCCAGTCCCGTGCCCCACATGGCCGGCGTCTTCAAGATGGCGCGAAAAGTCGGCGAGTCCGCATCCGCCTTGGACGACACATGCACGGCGGCCACCCGGCCAGCGACGCGCGACCAGGGTATGAACCAGAGGAGCGAAGCCGCGCCGAACACCAGGAACGCCGAGCGCCAACCGTAGTGCGCCATCAGCTGGCCGCCAAAATAGGTGCCCACCGCCGGGCCGAACAAATACGCAAACCCCACGATGCCGTTGGCAAGACCCAAGCCGTTCGCCGGCACCACCACGGCGAGGATCTTGGATACGCACGGAAATCCCGCGCTCTCGCCCAAGCCCAACATCAACCGCAAGACCATGAGCGCGGCGAAGGAGTGCACGACGCCCGTGAGGAGCGTCGATCCCGCCCAGAGCACCAGCCCGATGGCGAGCACCCGGTGACCGCCGAAGCGCTCGGCGAGCCAGCCTACCGGCACCTGCATCAAGGTGTAGGTCCAGAAAAACGCCGACAGCAATCGTCCTGCCTGTTCATCGTCGAGTTTCAGGTCGCCGATGATCAGCGGCAACGCGGTCGAAAGCGTGCCGCGATCCACGTAGTTGATGAACAGCACCAGCGCCAGCAGAAAAACCACCGGGCTGCGGGCGGCGCGCAGGACACCGGCCGCGGTAGTTGAGGTACTCAGTGCTGGTAGCCCGGATTCGTGCGATCGAGCAGGCGCTTCAAGGCCTCGAAGTGCATTTCCGGCCGGGTGCGGCCTTCGATGACTTCGCAGTGACCGAACTGGGCGAAAGTCTTTTCGACCACGGGCTGCGGCAGCACTTTCAGCTTCCGGCCCGTGGACAGCGCCAGTATCTGGGCCTGGGCCGCGCGTTCCAGGAAGTAGAGCCGCTCGAAGGCCACGGGCAGGGTTTTGGCCACGGCGAGCACGCCGTGATTGCCCATCATGAGCACGCCTTTCGGTCCCAACGCCTTTGCCAGCCGCTCGCCTTCCGAGGCGTCGAGCGCCAGACCGTTGTAATCCGTGTCGTACGCGATGTCGTTGTAGAAGCCGAGCGCGGTCTGCACCGCCATTTCCAGCGTCGGGTTCTCGAGCATCGTGAGCGCCGTGGCATATGGCATGTGGGTGTGCAGCACGCAGGTGCCCTGCGGCGATAACTTGTGCACCGGCGTGTGGATGAACTTGGCGGTGTCCTCCACAGGACCCCCGCCCGAGAGCACACGCCCGTCGAAATGCAGCACCAACAGTTCCGAGGCCTTCACCTCCGACCAGTGCAAGCCAAACGGCGCGAGATAAAAGCGGTCGCTATGGCCCGGCACCAGCAAGGTCAGATGGTTGTCGATGCCTTCGTTCAGATTGAAATGCGCCGCCAGCCGGTAGCAGGCGGCCAGATCCACCCGCGCACGACGCTGCTGTTCGGTTTCGGTGGACAGGGATTTGAGATTGGCGCTCATGGTGGTCCGAGTATACCGCCAGGGCCTATTTGTTAATCAACTGATCAAGAACCGGCAGGGGCACCGCCCCTTCGCGCAAGGCCGCTTCATGAAAGGCCTTCAAGTTAAAAGCGGCATTTAAGCGAGTTTCCGCATGCTTCCTGACATCAATCCAGCCCTTGTAGCCCGCGTAGTAGGTGGGCAGCTGGCAGGAAGAGAGCTTGGCGCGCTGCAGTTTCTCGGTAGCCTCCTCGGTCTCCTGATAGGTCATGTGGGTCATCAAATCCATGGCCGCCTGATCGCTCATGGCCATGGTCTGCAGCTTGACGTCCAGAATGGTGTTGCCGAGCACCCGCAGCATCTGTTTCTCGAGCGTGAGCTTGTAACCCAAGGTGTCGCTCTTGAAACCCTGCTCGGCCATCACCTGCTGCACATACACCGCCCAGCCCTCGACGTAGGGACCGTTGCCATAAATCGCCCGCAGCAGTCGGCGTGAGCGCGGCTCCATGGCATTGGCGAACTCCGCCTGCACATAATGTCCCGGCATGGCTTCATGCACGGTCAGGTGGAACAGTCCCGAATCGTTGTACTCGCGCAGCTTCGAATCGATGCGTGCCTGCGGCCAGTCGTTGCCGATCGGCGTCACCCAGTAGAAGGCGCCCAGCTGCGGCTCAAGCGTGGGTGCCGAGTTGAAGCCGCCCACCCCATAGCCGCCGCGCATGAACACCGGCGTCTCGATCACCTTGAGGTTCGAGTGCGCGGGAATGGAGAGAAGGTCCTTTTCTTTCACGAATGCGGTGGCCTCGGCGAGATCCTTGCGGGCCTGATCCATGTAGGTGACGCTCGTCGCGTGGTGGCTTGCTACTTCGGCAAGCGCCTGCTCCACGGTCTTGGGCGCGGCGAGCTTCACCATTTCGGCGCGCACGCTCGTAAGATCGCTTTCCGCCTCGCGCAACAGTTCCTCGGGTGTCTTGCCGGTCACCAGGGTCAACTTGAATTTCTTGGCGTAAAGCTCCTTGCCTAAGCGCCAATCGCCCTGCTTCTTGGAAAGCGTTGATTCGAGCCAGCCGCTGAAAGACTTCAAGGCGGTGAGCGCATCGACTGCCGCCGCATCGAAATCGCCGCGCAGCGCTTGCGGACAGGCGCCCTTGAGCGTGGTGTCGATGAGCTCTATGTTGCCCTGATTCTCCTCGCGCGCCACCCGGTTCCAGATCTCCGGTGCATCGATGAGATTGGCTTCGGCCTGGCGCACGAGTTCCGGCGTGTGCTTTAAGCGTTCGATGATGTGCTTGAAGCGGGCAGGCTCCGGTGCCGAGTGCAGCACATACAGGTTGTAGAGCGAGCTGCCGAGGAGTTCGACGTAGACCGTGGGATTGTGGGTGTAGCTCTTGATCTCGGTGAGTTCGAGCTTGTTGGCATCGTTCGCCGTTTTCATGATGTCGACGTCGGCGCGCCCTTCCGCGTCCAGGCTCGAGGCGTCGAGCGCGGAAAGCTTGGCCTCGAAACGCTTGATGAGATCAAGCTGCGCCTCGATGCCCTTGGGACTGAAATCATCGAGCAGGTCATCGAGTTCAACGCCGTGATGGCGGTGATACCCCACCTGCGTCGCGCTCGACGGCGAGAGCGCCAGGTTTTCGAACACGAATTCGTCGGTGAGCTTGTCGATGGCCGCAGGCGGTGCGGCGGACGCGGCAGCGGAGAGCAACATGGCCGTGAGGCCCATGGTTTTTAATAACATGATGTCCCTTTAACTCAAGAGCGGCGAGAGTCGCTCGTTGTGACGGCTGGCTCGCTCGTAGGCCCGGGCAAGCTGCAGGCACTTAAGTTCCTGGTGATGGTTGGCGACGATTTGCAGTCCGATGGGCAGTCCCTGGGCACTGAAGCCTGCCGGCGCCGCGAGTGCCGGCATACCGGCCATGGTGACGAGAAAAGTCCCTTTCATCCATTCGTGATAGGTGTTCATGCGCATGCCCGCCACCGTCTCGGGCCAGTGTTCCTCCACGGAGAAGGGAAAGACCTGGGCCGTGGGCACGATGAGATAGTCGTAACGGCTCAAAAGCTTGCGCGTGGCATGGGTGAATAGAGTGCGCACGCTCGAGGCGTGCGAGATCTCGTAGGCCGAGAGCTTCAGGCCGGTCTCGATTTCGAACACGGCCTCAGGTTTCAAGAGCGCGCGCTTCCTGGGATCCTCATAGAACTCGTGAAGGCCTCCCCCCATCTGCCACCCGCGAAGCTTGACCAGGGCGTCCCACACCGCGGGGACCGAAAACTCCGGGCTCGCCTCTTCGACGATGCAACCGAGGCTTTCGAAGGTTTTCAAGGCCGCCTCGCACGTGGCAAGCACCTCGGGATCGTGCGGTACCGTGCCCTTGAAGTCTCGGCACCAGGCAATGCGCGTGCCCTTGAAGTCCCGTTCCAGGCGCTCGTTGAAGCGCGATCCTTCTTGAAGCACCGACAGCGGCGCGCGATCGTCATAACCCGCCTGCACCGAAAGCAGCATGGCCAGATCCTGAACGTTCCGGGCCATGGGACCCAAGACCCCCATGGAGGGGAGCCATTCATCCTTGGCATCGTTCGGCACGCAGCCGAAACTGGTGCGAAAACCGTAGACATTGTTCCAACCGGCCGGGTTGCGAAGACTGCCGCCGTAATCGGATCCATCGGCCACGGGCAGCATGCGAACCGCCAGACCCACCGCCGCACCGCCCGAGCTTCCGCCGGCAGAGCGGCTCAAATCGTAGGCGTTGCGCGTGGCGCCGTAGACACTGTTATAGGTGTTGGAGCCGAGCCCGAATTCGGGCGTGTTGGTCTTGCCGATGAAGACGGCGCCGGCGCCGCGCAGTCGCTCCACCATCAGGCCCTCGGCGCTGGGCACGAAATCCTTGAAGAGTGGCGAGCCCTGGGTGCTGACGATGCCCTTGACCGGCTGGAGGTCTTTGACCGCATGCGGAAAACCGTGCAGCACGCCCTTGGAATTGCCGCGCGATAAGAGCTCATCGTGTTCCCGAGCCTGGCGCAACAAGAGCTCCCGCTCCTGGAGCGCTACGATGGCATTGACCTTGGGGTTGATCCTGCCGATGTGATCAAGATAGGCGCCCATCACCTCCACGCACGATAGTCGCTTCGCGTGGATGGCGGCGCTCAAGGAAACGGCGTCGAGCGCGCAGATCTCAGGCAGAGCGCGAGGGGCGGAGGGAGGCTTGCCTGAGACCATGCCGGTCAGACCCAAGGTTGCGGCGAGACCCAAGAAAGCACGGCGTTCCGCATTTGCAGGTGCATCCGGTTGCGATCCACTCATAATCCCACGCCTTATATCCAGCGTTTTTCCCAATCCTCGAAGTTTAACGGTTATGGAAGGCTTGAACAGCCAGGGTGTGCTTCAAGCCGGGAAAGGAGGGCATGCTGTGCCATCAGCGCTGCAGATCGCGTTCCAAGATGTCGGAAATGCGCGCCGAGAGCTTGGTGCCCTCTTCCTGCAGGGCCTCGATCTGAATGTTCAAGATGTAGCGCCTGACACTTCCTGACAGATCATCTTCCGTATCGAACATAACCTGCAAGCGGTTGACCTCCTCCTGCAATACGCGTTGGATAGCATAGAGGTCGTCGAGCCGGTCATTGGCGGGAAGTACCATGGGGCTCACTTTACATCGCGATCGATACAGGGTGCGATAACAACCACACACGCATGCTCAATACCCTCGCGATCTGCAACTATCGGTCTCTGCGTCGCTTCGTGACGCCTCTCAAGCAGCTCACCCTGATTTCAGGGCCGAATGGCAGCGGCAAATCGAGCCTGTACCGGGCGCTTAAGCTCCTGGCCGATACCGCCCGTGGCACCCTGGTGGCCTCGTTGTCGCGCGAAGGGGGACTGGCCTCGACCCTCTGGGCGGGACCGGAGTCCTTTTCCGCCGGGATGAAGAGGGGCGACGAGCCCATCGAGGGAACGGCAAGAAAGGAACCGGTGGGCCTCAAGCTCGGGGTCCGCGGCGAGGATTTCGGCTATGCCGTCGACTTGGGGCTTCCCATCCCGCGGGTCACGGCGTTCGGACAGGATCCTGAAATCAAGACCGAATGTATCTGGCATGGTGAGAAGCTCAGGCCCTCGAGCCTCATGGTCGAGCGCAAGAATGCCGTGGTGCGCGTCCGGCGCGACAACGGCGATTGGGATGTGATCGCTTCGAACCTCAAGCCCTTCGAGAGCATGATGGAGATGATCGCGGATCCTGAACGCGCGGCCGAGGTGTTGAGACTGCGCGAAGAAATTCGCAGCTGGCGCTTCTACGATCACTTCCGCACCGACGCCGATGCCCCGGCTCGGCAGGCCCGCATCGGCACCTATAGCCCGGTACTGACCCATGACGGCTCGGATCTCGCAGCCGCGCTTCAAACCATCCGAGAAATCGGCGACGCGCAGGCGCTCAGCCAAACCGTGGCGGATGCCTTCCCCGGCGCGGAAGTCGAAGTCACATCGCACCATGGACGATTCGCGGTGTCCATGCGGCAGCACGGGCTGCTGCGGCCCTTGGATTCCGCCGAGCTTTCCGATGGCACGCTGCGCTATTTGCTTCTTACCGCGGCGCTGCTGACGCCGCGGCCGCCCGCGCTCATGGTATTGAACGAGCCGGAATCCAGCCTGCATCCCGATCTTCTGCCGGCGCTGGCGCGCCTCATCATCTACGCCGCCATCAACACCCAGCTCATCGTGGTATCGCACAGCTCGAGGCTGATCGCTGCGCTCAAGGAAGACGAGGACTGCCTGTCGCTCGAGCTCGAGAAGGACCTCGGGGACACCCGCATCGTCGGCCAGCAGGAACTCGACAAGCCCTCGTGGAACTGGCTCAGCCGCTGACTGGCAGCGCGCAACGATGGGGGTGGCATCTGGGACGCGCGCAGCCGCGGACCTCGCACGTCCTACGTTTGCATCCTCGGGCAAAGCTGTTCAACATCGTGGTTCAGTCGACTGCACGGACCTCAAGAAGCCATGAAAAACTATGTCGTTCCCGTCTTGCTGATGAGTGCAATGGGAGGATCGGGTGCTGCGCTCGCGGACCTTCCGGGTGACGTCGATGCCTATCGTGCCCAGCACGAATCCGAAATCGTCGATCAATTCGCCGCCTTCGTATCGCAAAAAAGCGTTGCTGCAAATCCCGAAGGCGTTGCCGCCACGGCGCACTACCTCGAGGGGGAACTGAAGGCCCGCGGCTTCGAAGTCAAGGAATTCACAGGGGCGCCGGGCGTGGCGCCCGCGGTGTTCGGCTATTTGAAGGTGCCGAAGGCCAAACGCACCGTCGTCTACTACGCTCATTACGATGGACAGCCGGTGACGCCCTCGCAATGGAGTTCGGACCCTTTCACCCCGACCTTGCGCGCGGGCGCCTCGCTCAAGGACGAGAGCATCGACTGGCATCAGCACACACCGCCGTTCGACCCCGAGTGGCGTCTTTACGGGCGCGCCACGGGCGACGACAAGGCGACCATCCAGGCCTTCCTCATCGCCTTCGATGCCCTGAAGAGTTTGAAGCGCTCGCCGTCGGTCAACGTCAAGGTGCTCTGGGAAGGCGAAGAAGAAGCCGGATCCACTCACCTCGCCACGTATCTTCGCGAGCATCGCGACATTTTGAAGACCGATCTGTGGCTGATTGGCGATGGCCCGGTGCACCAGTCGCGAAAGCCGCAGGTTTACTTCGGCGCGCGCGGCGTGATCGGCGTCGATGTCACCCTCTATGGCCCCAATCACGCGCTGCATGATGGCCACTACGGCAACTGGGTGCCAAATCCGGCCACCGAAGCCGCCAATCTCATCGCCGCGATGCGGGATGATGAAGGCCGAATCCTGATCCCGGGATTTTATGACGACGTTCGAGCGGTGACGGAGACCGAACAACTCGCCTTGAATGCCATGCCGCCGGTGGATGCAGATCTGAAACGCGAGTTCGGATTGGGGCGCACCGAAGGCGGGCAATCCTGGCTGACGAGCCTGATGCGGCCGGCGCTCAACGTGCGCGGCATCCGTTCGGGTCAGGTCGGCGATGCAGCGGCCAATGCCATCCCGGTGGATGCGGAAGTGTCCATCGACTTCCGGCTGGTGCCGAACGAAACCCCCGATCGCGTCCGCGATTTGTTCGAAGGCTTCCTGAAATCCAAGGGCTACACTTTGAGCTCCCATCCGCCCGACGCCGAGGCACGGCTGGCGCATCCGAAGATCGCGTATCTTAAATGGGAGGAAGGCTATCCGGCGCTGCGCTCGGATATGTCCTCGCCTGCCGCCAAGGCGGTGATCGCGGCGGCGAATTCGGGTGCGCGCCAGTCGGTGCTCGTCGCCCCCTCCTTGGGCGGCAGCGTGCCTCTCTATATGTTCGATCAGCTCTATCACGTGCCCATCGTCGGAATTCCGATCGCCAATCACGACGACAACCAGCATGCGGCGAATGAGAACCTGCGCCTGAAGAATCTCTGGGACGGCATCGACACCTATGCCTCCTTGCTGGCGGAGCTCAACTGGTGATGAAGGCGCTTCGCCGCGGCGCCTTAGGACTGCTGTTCCTGGTGGTGATCGTGCTTGCCCTGCTCTCCTCGCATCCGCCGGCGCTGCTGCGCGTGGGCGCGAACTACGCCGCAAAGATCGTCTGCTCGAATGTGTTTCTGGCGCATCGGGATCCTAAGGATGTGCTCGAGACCGATGTGCAGGCCCCAGGGGTCGGGGTGATGAAGCTGCTGCATGTGTCGCTGGATGGCGCGAGCCATACCGTGCGTGCCGGTTTCTTGGGATTCATCGGCGACGGCCTCGCGGTTTATCGGCCGGGTGCCGGCTGCGCGGCGCTTCCGGACGGCAAGCTGCCCTTGCAATCCTTGGGCGTGATCCCGAGCGCGAACGCCGAGGCTGAGAGCACTGCACCGCCGGGGGGAGCTGCGGATTATTTCGATCGAGCGGTGCCGATCCCCGCCTTGCAGGCGGTAGTCGATGACGACGCCCTGGTCGGGCCCGGAATACGCGCGGCCCTTATCATCGATCACGGGCGCATCGTGGCCGAACGCTACGCGCCCGGCTTTGGCGCCGAGACACCGCTCCTGGGCTGGTCCATGTCGAAGACCGTGACCGCTGCGCTCGTCGGCATTCTCGTCAAGGACGGCAAGCTGTCGCTCGAGCAGTCGGGCTTCTGGCCCAAGGGCGATGGGCGCGACGCCATCAAGCTGACCGACCTCATGTCCATGTCGAGCGGCCTGCATTTCAACGAAACCTACGGCGCGGTGTCGGATGTGACGCGCATGCTGTACCTGGAACCGGACGTCGCCGGTTTTGCGCACGCGCAACCGCTCGAACATCCGATCGGGACGGTGTGGAGCTATTCCAGCGGCACGGCCAACATCGTGGCGCGCATCGTGCAGGATGCCGGCGGCGGCCCGCAGTTCGTCGAGCAACGCTTGTTCCAGCCGCTCGGCATAAAAGGTGCCGTCATGGAGACCGATGAATACGGCACGCTGGTCGGATCCTCCTATATGTATGCGACGGCGCGCGACTGGGGACGCTTCGGAGAACTTTTGGTCGAAGACGGGATGTGGCGCGGCGAGCGGCTGCTGCCGGAGGGATTCGTCGCGGAGATGGCGCGTCCGCTCGCGGCCTCGCAGGGCCAGTACGGCCATGGCTTCGTGTGGCTGTGGGGCTCGGATCCCTCCACGCCGGGCCATAACCCCGACACCGCGTTCGGCATTCCGGCCGACACCTTTTATCTATCCGGCCACGATGGGCAGACCGTGGCCGTGGTCAGATCGCGTGGGCTCGTGGTGGTGCGTTTGGGCCTGACGCCCTCCGGCTTAGCGTACACCCCCCAGAAGCTGCTCGAGGCCGCCCTCAAGGCGCAACCGGCCACGACCTAGCGACTTCAAGAACCCATGCGTGGCGCTGATCCAACGGGCGGGCCGAAACCGGAGAGCGAATCGACGCTGTACCGATATCGATTCGGTGCGGCGGAATTCGACGAAGCGCGCCTGGAGCTACGCGTCGGCGGCGCCGTGGTCGAGCTCGAACCGCGTCCGCTGCAGGTACTGCTGCAGCTGTTGCGCCATCCCGATGAGCTGGTGACACGAGAAGAACTCTTCGATGCCGTGTGGGGGAATCGTCCCACGGTGGACAACGTGCTCGCGAATGCGGTGGCCAAACTCCGCAAAGGCCTGGGCGATGAAGCGAGCGAGCGGATCGTCACGCTGCCGCGCCTCGGCTACCGGCTCTCGGGTCCCCTGGAACGAATCGCCACCGGACGGCGCCATGCGAGCCAGCTGGATTTCTCGCTAGGCGCTCACGTGCCGGGCCGCGCCAATTTTCGTCTCGAGAGACAGCTCGGCATTTCCCATCACAGCGAAGTCTGGCTGGCGCGGCACGACAAGACCAAAGAAGTCCGGGTCTACAAATTCGCGGCCGACGGCGAGCGGCTCGCCACGCTCAAGCGCGAGGCCACCTTGTACCGGGTGCTGCGCGAGACGCTGGGCGAGCGCGATGACCTCGCGCGCATCATCGATTGGAATTTCCAAACGCCGCCTTTCTACCTCGAATGCGAGTACGGCGGCGAGAATCTGCAGCAGTGGGCGGCCGAACCCGAGGGCCTCCCGGCCCTCTCGCAGGAGGAGCGCGTTGCGCTGCTCCTAAGGATCGCACTTACCGTGGGCGCCGCGCACGGCGTGGGCGTGCTGCACAAGGATTTGAAGCCCGCCAACGTGCTGGTGATGAGTTCACCGCATGGACTCAAGATCCGCGTCGCAGATTTCGGCAGCGGCCATCTCCTCGAACCGGAGCGGCTCGAAGGGCTCGGCATCACCGCGCTTGGCCTGACCGTGGCCCACGGCTCGTCCGACACGAGCGGCACGGCACTCTACCTTGCCCCGGAAGTGCTGCGCGGCGAGGTGCCCAACGCGCAGAGCGATCTCTATGCACTCGGTCTGATGCTGTTCCAGCTGCTGGCGGGGGATTTGAGGCGCCCGCTCGCACCGGGCTGGGAGCAGATGATCGCCGATGAACTGCTGCGCGAAGACATCGCGGCGGCCACGGACGGGGATCCGAAGCGGCGGCTCGGCAGCGTGAGCGAACTCTGTGAACGTCTGCGCACGCTCAGCCAACGCCGCGAGGAACGCGCCGCCCTGGCGAGCGCCGCGGAACGCGCGCGGTTGGATGCCGAGCGCCTGGTGCGGACACGGGCGCGACGCCCGTGGATCGCCGCCGCGGCCGTGACGCTGCTCCTGGGTTCCGGTGCAAGTCTCTGGGGGTTTCACCGCGAGTCGATCGCGCGGCGCGAGGCGCAGCGTGAGGCCGACATCGCCACCGCCGTCAATCGCTTCATGATCGACAAGTTCATCGCCACGGCCGACCCCAACATCAGCGGGCGCGGCGATGTCTCCGTCGCGGAGGCCGTGCACGCGGCCATCCCCGGCATCGATGCGGAATTTGCGAATCGCTCGCCGGAAATTCAGGCGGCGCTGCATCTGGCCATGCAAAAGGCCTTATCGCAGTTGAGCGATCCCAAGGCGGCGGTCGACGAGGCACGCAAGGCCATCCTCGCGTTCAAGAAAACGGACCCTGTCGATCTTGCGCATCTGGCCGAATCGCACATTTGGATGGCGAACGATCTTTCCCGCATCGGCGACTACCGGGCGGCGGCCGGTGCGCTCGATGAAGCGCAACAGGAGTTGCCGCGGCTCGCGCATCCGGACCCCGTCCTTCAAGTCAGGCTGCTGGAGGTCAGGAGCATGATCGCCGCCGACCAGATGGATGTCGAAGGCGGCTATCAATTGACCTTGCGGGCGTTGAGGCTCGCCGACAGCTCGCCGGGCGTACCCGCCGCGCTCCACGACACGCTGCAATTCGACACGGCCGACTCGCAGATCATGCTGGGCAAGACCACGGAGGCCGAGGCGACGCTCCGGGATTTGAAGGCGCGGCAGGAGAAGCGGCTGGGGCCGGGCAGTCCGCAGACGCTCAACACCCAAGTGCTGCTCGCCAACTGTCTGGTGGCCATGCACCGTTATCAGGAAGCAGAAGCCTTGATCGTCCCCGCGATCGCCACCGTGAAAGCTACGTGGGGGGACAAGTCGCGCCGCACCATCCTTGCCGAAAGCGTGCTTGCGAACCTGCGCGCGCTGCAGTCGCGCTTCGCGGAATCCGCGGCGCTCTACTCCAGTCTGCATGCGCGCATGGTCGAGCTCTATGGAGCGACCAACCAGACCAGCATCGCGTTTCTCGAGGGCGCGGCGGTGGCGACGCAGTACGGCGGCCATGTCCCTGAGGCCGAGGGCATGCTGAGAAACGCACTGGGCGATGCCCGCGCCGTGCTCAAGGAGGACAACCCGCAGGTCGAACACCTGCGCTACCGGCTCGCGGCCAATCTTCTCGAGCAGCGTAAAGGGGCCGATGAGGCCGGCAGGCTGCTCGATCAATTGTCGATCCCGGTGCTGAATGCGGCCGAACAGCGCAGCGACTGGGACGGACGCCTGGCGTTTCAGCAGGCGCGGCTCCTGATCGAGAGCGGACAGCCGGCGGCGGCACTGCCCTTGCTCAAGAAGGCCGACGCGGTTGCACGCGGCAACGCATCGCCCGACTACGACCTCAAATCGGTGCCTGCGGCATTGGCCGCATTGCCCGCTGCAACTTCCGCACGCAGCGCGCCGTGACTTAAAGCGACGGTTTCTCCTGGGCCGCGCGCTTCTTCGTAGCGGCCTCGCGCGCGGCTGCCCGGTCGGCCAGTTGCGCCACGGTGGCCTCATGCGCATGGGCTTCGATGCCAAGATCCATGAGCTGCACGATGTATGAAATCACCAGGTGGTGCGCCTGCTCGGTTTGATAGAGCGCACCCACCTCGGTGAGCGTGCGGCAGGGCGCGAAACTCGCATCCACGCGCTGCAGCGGCAACAGTAAATCGGAGCGCTGCGTGCCGGCGCCGGTGGTGTACTGAATGCCGCCATCGATCTTGGGCGTAGGTATGACCCCATCGCAGGTCATGCTCGTCGGCACCGCTTGGCGCGCTCCGGCGTGGTCGAACCACCACATGCCGCGCACCGTGTCGCTCATGGGACGCTGCTCCGGTCCGTATTTCGTGCGCAGACCTTCGATGAGCGCCTGGGGCAGCATTTCGTGGCCGGCGGCGAGGCGCACCATGCGCACCACCCGCCATACCCGCTGCGGCTCGGGCGGCAGGGTGAGATCGAGTTCGATCACCTCCGCGGAGCTGTCCGGATCGCCCTCGCTCATCTGCAACTCGTGGATGATGGGCCCGGCATTCAAGTCCGGCACGTTCTGATGCCCGACCACGATGCGCCGGCCGGGGCCGGCGTACTGTTGCAGCTGCTTATAGGCATCGGCCGCCGGCGTGCCGGGCCGAAAGCCCGCAATGTCGGGCGCTGCGCCTTGGGCATGCAGCATCAACGGGAACGCGGACAGGGAACAGGCGATGAGCAGTGATTTCATACGGGCACCTTAAAGCTTTGGTTTGTTCTCGCCGGCTTTCTGAAGCTCCTGCTGCCGCGCGTGCGCGTCGGCACCCTTGACCATGAGCTCCGTGGCGCGTGCTGCGCGGGACGCGAGGGGCATATCCACCGCATCCACCGTGAAGGAGGTCAGCATCTGCTGGGTGCCGAAGCTGGCGCGCACCAGCACCAGCGAGGCGGTGCAGATGCCGGGCTGCGTCACCGGCTCGTTGGCCGGGCCGCCGCGGAAAATCGTTTGCGAGCGTTCGATGTCGCCGCGCGCGAAGACCTCGAGGCAGGGACGAAGCACGCCCACCCCGGCGGCAGGCATGGGGGTGCGATGCCCCTGCTCGTCGAAAATCCACCAAAGCGCTTCGATGGCCGCATCGGGGCCCTGATTCGAGCCCATGGGTTCGCCGTTGGCATTGCCGCCGAAGGCCGCGGTTTCCTTGCCGTATTTTTGGCGGAGGCTCGACAGCACTTCCGAATGCAGCATCGGATGCTGGGCATTGCCTAAGCGCCGCCATATGCGCCATATCGCGCTCTTTTGCGGCGGTGGCGTCGCTTCGACCACGATGGTTTCGTAAGGAAAGCCCAGGCCGTTCCAGGCGAAGCTGAATTCCATCAACGCCGGCTGTGCGGCGCCGGGAAAGCGCACCAGCGGACTTTGCTGAATGGGTTTGTATTGACCCGACAGTGCCGCCAGCGCATCGCCGGCTGGCATGCCTAAGTGGATGCCCACTACGTCAGGCAGCAGTCGATAGTCGATGGCCTTCTCGACGGGCGCATTGTCGGCTGGGATGGTGAATGGATCCGCCGCGGCCCACCGGATATTGCCCGAGGAGGAATTGACGGGGCTTTGCGCCAGGCCGGTAGCGCTTGCGATGAGGCCGAGGGGAAGAAGGATCGAGGCGAAGCGGAACGACATGTGACCACCGGGTTTCGAACTTGGCGCCATGAGAGCAGGCGCCGCGTTCGAAAGCCTAACGGCCGGCTAACGGATTCCTAACCGTGAGGATCCTTCTTTTCAATCAACAGCTTAAAACCTGGGCCGCCGAGGCATCGATCAATGAGCGGCGTAGTCCTTCACCAGCGCGTAGAGGAAATCGCCGCCCTGATAGAGCGAATCGACGTGGATGCGCTCGTTCTCGCCATGCACGTTGGACAGATCCGGATCCAGGAACATACCGCTCACCCCGTAGGTCGGGATGCCCGCCGGGGTGAGATAAATGGCATCGGTGCCCGCTGCCTGCAGGATGGGCACCACCGGCACGCCGGGATAAAACTCCTGGGTGACCTTCTCGATGGGTTTCATGACGGCGGCCGTCAACGGCGGCGGCTCCAGGGTCGGATCCGCCGGCGCCGCGAGCGTCACCTTGATGGAAGGATCGTTGACTACCCGGGTGAGGGTCTGCCGCACCGATTCCGCGTCATCCCCTGGAAAGAGGCGGCAGTTGACGTTGGCACTCGCCCGCTGCGGCAACGCATTGGTGGCGTGTCCGGCCGAGAGCAGCGTCGCCACGCAGGTGGTGTGAAGGATGGCGTTCAGGTTCACGTCCTGCGACAGGGTGGCCGCCGCCTTGGCATCATTGGGATCCTTGACGATGGCCCGCATGGCCTCCCCGCGCTCGCCGCCGGCAATGCCCGCCATCTGGCTGAAGTAGGCACGCGTGGTGTCGTTCAAGCGCACCGGAAACGAAAAGTCGCTCAATTTGGTGAGACCCGCGGCGAGAGAATAGATCGCATTCACCTTCACCGGGCGCGAGCTGTGTCCGCCGCGGTTGGTAACCTCCAGGGTGTAGTCCACCGAAGTCTTCTCGCCCACCTGCACCAGCATGTCGATGCGCTTGCCATTGGCATCGAGTTCGCCCCACGCGAACTCGTTCAAGGCGAACGCCGCATCGATGAGCGGCCGATCGGTCTTCAGAAGATACTCGACGCCGTTGAAGGTCGCGCCGCCCTCCTCGCCGCAGGTGAGCGCCATCTTGATGGTCCGCTTGGGTTTGAAGCCCTCGCGGTGCAGCCTCAGGAGGATGTCCACCCAAGCCGCCGCCATGGCCTTGTCGTCGAAAGTGCCGCGGCCGTAGAAATAGCCGCCTTCTTCGGTGAGCTTGAAGGGATCTCGGGTCCAGTCCTCGCGCTTGGCCTCCACCACGTCGAGATGCGCGAGCAGGAGCACCGCCTTCTCGCTCTTATTGGAGCCTGCAATCTCCGCGACCAGGCTTCCATCCTTCGGATGATCGGGAGCCACCACCAGATGCAGATCCTCATCGGCAAAGCCGGCGCCTTTCAGCCGCTTCTGCATGCGCTCGGAGGCCTGGGTGCAGCTGCCCACCGAATGAGTGGTGTTGGTCTCGACGAGCTCGCGGAAGATGTCGCGAAACTCCGCCCGGTCTTCCGCCGCATGCGACACGCTCGCAACGCTTAACAAGAGCGCCATGAGCGCCATGCTGTGCTTCATCATCAGACTCCCGCCGCCGGCGGCGTGCGCCTGCGTTTCAAGATGGCATACACCGGCACGCAGGCCGCGAGCAGCAGCGCGGCCAGCAGGCCGGTCTTAGGATCCTTGTAGATGGATGACACCCAGAGCGACAGGCACCCGCCGAGAACGACGATGGTGCTCACCGGGAAGCCCCAGGCACGATAAGGCCGCACGGCGTCAGGCTCGCGCCTTCGTAGCACCAGAAGCGAGACATAAGCCGCAGCGTACACCAACAGAAACAGCACGGCCGCGATATCGACAATCTCGTCGAACGATCCCCATGCTATCAAGCCGGCGGAGAAGATGCTGGTGGCCGCGAGCGCGAATCTCGGCACCCCGCCCGCGCTCACGCGCGCGGCACGCTCCGACAACAGGCCATCGCGCCCCAAGGCCACCATGATTCTCGGCGTCATCAGAAGAATCGCGTTCATGAGACTCAATAGGGTGCAGAGGGAAATCACGGTGACGAGCAACCCTCCGCCCTGCGGCATGATGACGCGCGCCGCATCGGCCGCCGGCAGCGTGGAGGCGGCGAGCACCGGAATGGGCAGCACCCGCAAGATGGCGACGTTCAAGAGGATGTACACGGCGGCGACCAACAGGGTGCCGCCGATGATGGCGCGCGGCAGCGTGCGCGCCGGCGAGGTGCTCTCCTCGGCCATGTAGATAGGCGAGTACCAGCCGTCGTAAGCCACGAACACCGCGCGCAAGGACGCCACCACCGCGATAAACAAGCCTCCGGTCGCGATCGGCGCGCTTACCGCCGGCGCGCTTAAGGGCGTCACCAGGAAACAGCCCACGATGATGACGATCATCATCAGCCCGACGCACAAGCTGATGAGCCGGGTGAGCACGCCGCTCAATCTGATGCCGATCCAGTGAAGCGCGGTAAAAAGCGCGAGAAAGATGAGCGCCACGATCTTGTCGTGCCCGGCCGCGGACGGGGCGAGTTCGCCGACGAACGTGCCGGCCGAGAGCGCCGCATAACTCAGCGCCGAGACCTCGTTCAGCCAGTCGGCAAATCCCACCACGAAGCCGACGCCTTTGCCGAAGGCGCGCCGCGCATACACGTAAAATCCGCCCGCTTCAGGAATCATGGCGGCAAGCTCGGCCACGGACACCGCGCCCAACAGCGCATATATCCCGCCCAGGATCCAGAACAGCACGATGAGCTTGGCATCGCCCAGGTTGGCGGCCAGCGTCGAAGGCAGCCGCAGGATGCCGACCCCGACCGTGCCACCGAACGCAATTGCAAGCCCGAACCCGACGCCCAAGACCCGGCGCAGGTTATAAGTGGTGGTGGCAGTCATTGCAGCCACGCTATCCTGGGACGGCTTCATTCCGCAAGGGTTAAGATTTACGGATGGTCCATCAGCTCACCACATTTCTCCTGGCGTTCACCGCGCTCTTCTCCATCGTGAACCCGTTGTCGGGCGCCTTCATTTTTTTCGGCGCGACCCGCGAACTCGAGCCGCCGGTGCGCGCGGCAGTATCGCGTTGGGTGTCGATCTATGCCTTTTCCATCATGGCTGCCTCGCTTTACATCGGCGCGTACGTGCTCGAGTTCTTCGGCATCTCCATTCCGGTGCTGCGCGTCGCCGGCGGCATCATCGTGGCGGCCTCGGGCTGGAGAATGCTCAATCAACCGGATGCCACCGAGCAGCGCCGCAGCGAGACTCCGAGGCCGAAGACCATGGATGTGTCGCCGAGTCGACTCGCCTTCTATCCTTTGACTATGCCGCTGACCACTGGGCCTGGAACGATATCGGTGGCGATCTCTATCGGTTCACAGCGGCCGCTCGGGTTTCATGCCTCCTCGGTGGCGTTTTTCGTGGAAACGCTGGCCGCAACTTTCATCCTGGCGTTCTTGATTTATCTTTTTTATCGCTACTCGGCGAAACTTGCGAAATTGATGGGCGCGACCGGCACGACCATCATCGTGAGGTTATCGGCGTTTTTGCTTTTTTGCATCGGCATCCAGGTGCTGTGGAATGGTGCTTCGGAGCTGTTGGGGACCCTCTCGTTCGGAGCCCCGAGCTAACGAAGCCCGTAGAGCTAATACACGAGGCGATCTCAACTGCGATGGACACCATGACTAAGCGCGTAGCGCGAACTCACCGAATCTGCGCGACCAATTGCCGATACATCGACGACTACAGCGCGCTGCCTTTTTCCCGGGATTGTCTTACCAATCTTTCTCGGTCATCTTGGGGCAATTCGAAATGTCGCGTCAAAGACAATCCATAGCCGAAGCCTGTCGATGTGCCATCCACATTATCCTGCAGCCGCTCAGTAAGGGTAGTCCCACGAAAACGATAACTATAAGCGGTATCCAAAACGACATCGCAGACCGTGCGATCGCCATCAATCCCGGCGAAGCGCTGCCCATGTGAAAGTGCGTAGCAAGCACGAAGACAACGCAACCACTGAGAGCAATGGCGACAATTTTCGCGCAGAAAACCAGGACCAATTTGCCAAGCGCGTTCACGACAAACTCCATTCAGGGTACTTGTCGACCGTATGTTCCACTGCTTAGGAAACCATCTCTGCGATGCGCGCCTTTATCAGCTGTCGCACCAAGGTAATCGGCAACGGATCGTCGATCAAAAAGTGCAGTGAGCTCTTTGTCTGTTCATAACGACCTAGCTTGGTACGAAGCGTCCGCAGCGTCGATCCGCTGAAGGGAAAAAACGAACCACCCCTGGCGGTGGCGCAGAAACCGGCGACCACGACCCCATTGAGGCGGAATGCGGGTATGCGATAACTGATGCACTCCTGTGCGCCGGGTATAACGGAGCGAATCTTCTTGCGAAGGTCTTGAAGCGCCCGACGGCGATCCGGAGGGACGCTTTTGAGGTAATCATCTATGGTCTTTGCGGCGTGCTTGTGCATGTGTCGTATCCGACGGCTTATATTTTAAAGAGCGAGCCTGCGAACTCATCTGCTCTCCCAAGTTATCGATGAGGGTTTGCCAGAAACGCTCTCAAAGGTTCATTGCCCGCGTCAGTCGCGATGTCGATGGCGGTTTTGCCACCGCCATTGACGGCGAGTCGTTCAGCTCCGGCATCTATCAGCGCCTTGGCGACCGCGATGCCAGTACGATCCTGACGATCGCTAGGGGCACGCCGAGCGGCAGCAAGATCCATTAGCGGCGTCCAGCCTTCCGCGCGAGGAATGTTGGGGTCCGCATGAAATCTAATGAGTACTTTTACCGAGTCCAAATCCCGCGCCAACGCCGCTATGTGGAGCGCGGTCCTTCCGTCGGCGGCCATTGAATTTGGGATTGCTCCGCGCGCCAGCATCGCAGCCAAAACACGATATACGCTGCTGGAGAAGGCTGACGCCACCTGCGCTAGCAGAGGTTCGCCCCTGCACTGCCAAGTATGCACATCCGATGTAGTGACCCATTCCAAGACTACATCCACTGCGACCGCTTGCGCACTATCGGATGCACCGGACGATAAAACCGGGACTACATCGCACGCGTCTTTGATATGCGGCTTCTCGCCGCAAGCAACCAAAACAACGGTGACGACCATCATTAGCGAGTGCCCGATTATTTTCCTTACCGCCTTATTTATTCTTTTTGACGCTACTCGGCGAAGCTTGCGAAATTGATAGGGGCGGCCGGCGCGACCATCATCGTTTGATTGTCGGCGTTTCGGCTTTTTTGTATTGGCATTCAGGTACTGTGGCATGATGCTTTGGAGCTTCTGAACATGCTCAGCGCTAGCGTGCCGAGATGATCTCGTACTCGCGGATATAGAACCGAAAGCCCTAAGCATCATACGTGGAGCTCGAATCCTCTGTTTGCGTTTAGATCAACTGCGCTTAAGTAGCCTGAGTGTGTAGCCGCATTTCGCGACATAGGCTGCCACTGCCTCCAGCGAGCGCGCTGCTCTCGTTTCATCATCGGGTGATTGAATCTCGAACGGCCCGCCTTCTATACCAGGCAGCGTATCAAGATATAGTTCATATTTACCTTCCACTCGGTTTTGAGATACATCGAAGCAATAGACTAGCGGGCCTACCTCGTCGCGATAGATCAATGTTCTTGCTTGCTTGCCAAACTGCACAGACTCGAGTTCGGAGCCCAAAAGGTAATCTCCAAGGTTCCACGGAACATGCCAGTAAAGTCGCGTCGTTCCTTTTACGCTATACCAGCGTTGACGCTGTGGATGACAAAATAAACCAAACCAAATTGTCCCGCGCCCGGATATGCGGTCGTCAGGTGCGATTCAAGCGCTAATCCTGGATCGCCGATCAAAGATGTTTCATCTTTTAATCCTCAGAGCACGAACTCCACGCATACCAAACCAAGCAAATAGAATCACAATCGCGCACAGGAGCTGTTGAAAGGGCACGACGATGTACGACCCGCCCTCATCGCCCGGCTCGTGTCGGCCCTGCTGCATTGAGTACAGACCAAATGCCAAGATACAGAAGAGGGCAAAAATCGCGAACGGCGGCGAGCCATGTCGTCCGGCAGTCGGCAAGAGCATGAGATACGGCACGCAGGTCCACGCAGACAAAATAAGGGCTGTGACAAACGACGACGCCACGATGCCGCTCCGGACGGCAACGGTCCAATCGACTCCAGTTGAGAACACATAAGTGACCGACGTCACGCATGCCGCTGCAATTGAAAAAAACGCCGTTCGATTAAGTGTCATGGCTCTTACTAAGTGAACTGAACGTCCCAGGCTTCTATCGAATCTTGGTGCGAGGATGCATTCAAGTGTCCTTTTCATCGACTAAAGCAGAATCCACTGTTCGGACACGGACCAACCCGATCTTCCGACTAACGCCAATGGCGAGCAAGTTTTCCGCTGCAACTCTGCAAAATCCTTCCAGATGGTCCTCCGTCATGGGCAAGCGGTACCGCCGAATGAATTGGCGTGGCTTCTCTGCCTTTGCTCTAATGGCGGCCTCCGCGAAACCTAAGCGAGCCCGTTTATGAAACCCATGATCGACCGCCGCGAGTTTTTGAGCTTGAGCGCCACCGCTGCCGGAGCATCGCTCCTGCCCAAGACGCTCCTCGCCATGACCGCCCAGACCACGAACATTCCGCCTGCGCCTGTGGCGCGCGTGGATGTGGTCAAAGACACCTACTTCGGCGACACGGTGAGCGATCCATACCGCTGGATGGAAAACAGCAAGGATCCCGACTGGCTGCCCTTCCTCAAGGGGCAAAACGATCACGCCCGCGCCATTCTCGATGAACTCCCCGGACGCGCCGCGCTTTTGAAGCGCATCGAGGCGCTCTCAGGGGATTCAGTCACCACCTCACAAGTCGAGCGCGCGGGCGGACTCACCTTCTTTCAACAGCGTCCTCTGGGTGCGGATAACTTCAAGCTCTTCGTGCGTGATGCCAAGGGAGCCGATCGGGTGCTCATTGATCCCACGCTCTTAAGCGGACCCAAAGGTCACACCTCGCTCGACTGGTGGCAGCCCTCGCCCGACGGCAAGTATGTGGTGTATGGATTGTCGAAGAACGGCAGCGAGGATTCGCTGCTACACGTGCTCACCGTCGCCGACGGCAAGGATCTGCCGGATCGCATTCCGGATACGCAGAGCGCCGGTCCGGCGTGGCTCGACGACGGCTCGGGTTTCTTCTACTGCCAGCTCACCGGCAAGGTCGACACGCCCGAGCGCTTCTTAGACAGCCGCACCCGCTTCCACAAGCTGGGAACGGATCCCAACAAGGATCCCATCATCATGCAGCGCGGCCTCGCCGCGGATATCGTATTCGAGAAAATCCAGGAGCCGCGGATCGAGACTTTCTTCGGCTCGAAGTACGCGGTTCTCACACTCTCCGACGTGCGGCCGGAGTTCCGATCCTATACGGCGCCGCTCGCGGAGGTGCTCGCGGGAAAGCCCAAGTGGACGGAACTGACGAAGTTCGAGGACGAGATCACCGATATCGACGTCGAGGGAGACGAGGCTTACCTCGTCGCCAACAAGGGCACACCGCGCGGGCGGGTATTGAAGGTCTCGCTCAGCGCGCCCAACGTTCAAACCGCCAAGGTGATGGTGCCGCAGGGAAGCGATGTGATCGAGAACGTCGCCATCGCGAAGGACGGGATTTATCTTCACATCATGGACGGCGGTGTGAGCCGCCTGCGACGCTTGAAGCGCGACGGAACGGTGAATGAAATCAAGCTGCCCTTCGACGGCAGCATCGGCACCGTACACACCGTGCATGACGAGGACGGCGCTTACTTCTCCCTCACCGGCTGGTTGAGTCCGCCGGCCGTTTACAAGGTGGCTGCCGATGGCTCGCTTGCCGACACCCACATCAATCCCAAGCCCGACATCGATGTGAGCTCATACGAAACCAAGCGCATGTTCGCGAGCGCCAAGGACGGGGTGAAGATCCCCTACACGCTGATCTACAAGAAGGGATTGAAGCAGGATGGCACGGCACCTGCCTGGATTTCCGCGTACGGCTCCTACGGCATCCCGGCCTACACGCCGAACTTCGCCGGCCGCAGCTTGGCCCTCGTCGATCAGGGCGCCATCGTCGGTTACGCCAACGTGCGCGGCGGCGGCGAGTACGGGCGCGAATGGCACAAGGCGGGACAGCTCAAGAACAAGCCCAATACCTGGCGCGATCTCATCGCGGTCTGCGAGGACATGATCGCGAAGAAGTACACCTCGCCCAAACACCTGGCCATCGGCGGGCGCTCCGCCGGTGGCATCACCGTCGGACGGGCGCTCACCGAGCGCCCCGATCTATTCGCCGCGGTGGTGGACGGCGTGGGCTGGTCCAATCCCTTGCGCTACGTCGCCGAGCAAAATGGCTACGGCGAGGAGCCCGAATGGGGCGCCATCACGGATCCGGAAGGGTACAAGGCCTTGAAGAGCATCGACAGCTATCAGGCGGTGAAGGACCACACCCCGTATCCTGCCGTGCTTCTCACCACCGGCGTCACGGACCCGAGAGTCGCGCCCTTCCATGTGGCCAAGATGACCGCGCGCCTGCAGGCGGCGACTTCATCGGGCAAACCCATCCTGCTGCGGGTCGACTACGACGCCGGTCACGGCGTCGGCTCCACCCGCTCACAGCAGGACCGCGAGGCGGCGGACACCTACGCGTTCCTGCTGTGGCAGTTAAAGGGCAGCGGCTGAACTTACGCCCGCGTTATTGCGCGGGCGAGTTTCGATAGATCGTGCCGTCCTTCATGACGAAGAACACCTTCTTCGTGAGCGACATGTCGTTCAACGGATTCCCGGGCACCGCGACGATGTCGGCGAGCTTGCCGGCGGCAAGCGTCCCCACCTTGTCGGCCATGCCGAGAAGATCCGCACCGGAGGCGGTGCCCGCCATCAGGACCTGCGCCGCCGGCATGCCGTTCTTCGCCATGAGCACGAACTCCTCGGCATTCTGACCGTGCGGCTCGACGCCGGCGTCGGTGCCCATGGCGATGGGCACGCCGATCTTGACCGCGTGCTGGAACATGATCTGCGCCGCCGATGAGGCCGCGAGGACCTTTTCCTTGATCGCCGGGGGGAAAGTGTCGCCGTGCGCCCGTGTCCAACTGGTGGCAAAGAGCGTCGCCACGAGATACACGTGCTTCTTCTTCATCTCCTCGAGCGTGTCGTCCTTCAAGAAGCTGCCGTGCTCGATGGAATCGACGCCCGCGAGGATGGCCATCTTGGCCGCCTTGTCGCCGTGGCAGTGCGCCGCCACTTTGCGATTCCAGGTGTGGGCCTCGGAAACGATGGCATTCATCTCCTCCTGCGTGAGCTCCGGCGCATCCACCGGATCCGACAGCGATAGCACGCCGCCCGAAGGCATGAACTTGATGACATCGGCGCCGTACTTCAGCTGATAACGCACGGCCTCGCGGCACTGGTCGGCGCCGTTGCAGACGCCCTGGATCGGGCCGGCCACCTGTATGCGTTGCCAGGGATAGGGGTCCTGATCCGCATGGCCTCCAGTCGAGCCGACCGCGTAGTTCACCACCAGCATGCGAGGACCCGGAATGGCCTCGTCGCGGATGGCATTGCGCAGCCCTAAGGCGATGTAGTCGCCGCCCCCTAAGTCGCGTACCGAGGTGATGCCGGCCTCGAGCGTGTCGCGGGCGTACTTGGCACCCCAGAGCGCCTGCTCGGGCGGAAAGCGCATGATGCCGTTGAAGAAATCCTCAAAATAATTGTCCGAGGCTTCGCTATCCAAGTGCACGTGCGCATCGATGAAGCCGGGTAGCAGCGTCGCCTCCCCGAGGTCGATGACCTTTGCATTCGCCGGCGCCTTCACCTCGCTCCCGACCGCCACGATCTTGTGATCCTGAACGAGGATCATGCCGCGCTCGGTCAGCTTTCCCGAAACCGAATCGAACAGATGATTGGCCTTCAGCAGCACCGGCGCCTCGCCTTGTGCCTGGGCCAGGCTCGCCGCAGCGGCAAGCGTCAACGAAACAGCCAACTTCAACGTACGCGAAGCCATGTGAACCCATCCCCAGTTTTTAAAGAGGGCGGTATGGTCGCACTCTCGCCCCCGCTCGGTGCACCTTTCGCCCGGTAACCAAGGCCAGCACGCTTTTCTGGGTGTAATTTGCTTATAACTCTATAATTTTATTGATGTTTGTGAGCTATAGAGCCCGCACGCCCGACTGGAAACTTACCGTCGTGTATCACGCGCGATATCTTCAATAATTTTCTTACTAAACATCTAGTTACTCCGATTTGTCTCGCATTCCAACCGCGCGGAATACCACCGTTTGGTCGCGGTCCATCAATACCTCGAGCACCGGCTCACCGAACTGAAAAAGGGCGTCGGATTTGCTCAGCATGAGCCGGTGCGGCCCGGGGGTGACCCCGGGGAATTCGAACGAACCGTCCTTTCCCAAGCGGGCGATCCGCGTATCGCTCGTGGTCACGCCGTCCAGGGAGACGGCGGTGTAGCTGCCATCGGAGTCCACCACCCGGCCTTTCAAGGTGAGGGCCTTCGTCAACGTGATCTTTCCGACCTGCACCACTTCGCCATCGGCGCGCGTCAGGCATTGGACAGGCTGCGCTGCCAGGTTCAAGGGAACCACCGAATCGGTGGGAAAGAGCTGCCACAGGTGGCCCGGGGGCACGTTGGTGAACGCGAACCTGCCGCTCGGGTCGGTCCCCACCCGAATTTCCCCCAACGCCATCTCGGTCCCCTCCTGATACCGGGGAGCAAGCGCCATCTCGACGTTGGGCACGGGGGCGCCATCCTTTCGCAGCAGCCGACCCATCACAGTCGCGCCCGCGGCCACTCTGACGGTGCTGACCCTTTCCCCGGTTTCGATCATTGCCACCGTTGGCGCAAGCCCACGCGGCGAGACATTGAGCAAAACCTGGTCGAACGGTTCGCTGGTGGCCAACTGGAACTCACCCGCCGCATTGGAAACTGCCAATCGCTCGCCGACGACGGACCCAAAGACGGCGTTCGCCGGCGCGCTGAACGCGCCCTCGGGCTCGATCAATGCGCCCTTGACCGCCGCGCCGTCCGCGTCGATGACGCGGCCGTGCACCAACATGCGAGGATCCGTGGCCTTCTCGCGCAGCTTGAGCTTGATCGGCCCTGCGGGCCCCTGGGCCGGATCAAGATTGCCCTTTTGAGCGGCCGAATATTGATCCTTGGCTACCAGCACTCGAAACTTAAGATCGGGGTTCAAGCCCTCGATGGCGAAATGTCCCGCCTCATCGGTCTCGGTGTGCTTGCCGCAATCGATCCAGCAGGTGGGGCATACCACCGCATAGCCTTGTTTCAAATGGGCCGCGTAGACGAACACGGTGGCCTGCGGAACCGGCTTGCCGTCATCGCCGATGACCGAACCCGAAAGGGTTGCCGATTGAGCCGCGAGAGCCGCGAGAGCCGCCGCAACACACGTGAGCTGGGCGAGGCTGCTTGCCATTGCAGCGCGGATGAAACCCATGGCGTCCCTCCCCTAGGTGTTCCCCAACTGAAGCAGCCGATTCCTTTTGCTGTTCGGTTATACCCGATTCGTGCCTTCTAGGCCTTGTGCTTACGGAGGCCCTTGGGAATCAAGAGCACGCCCATGACTTCGAACAGTCCATGCGCGACCAGCGCCATCAGCGCCGCGGGAATCGCGCCGGTGAGAATGGTGGGCACATCGTTCAAGGACAGCCCCGACACGATGGGGGCGCCGTAGCCGCCCGCTCCCACCAGTGCGGCGAGGGTTGCGGTGCCGATGGACACGATGGTGGCCGTCTTGATGCCGGCGAGCATGGTGGGGCTCGCGAGCGGCAGCACGATTCGAAACAGCACCTGCCGGCCGTTCAGTCCAAAAGCGCGGGCATTCTCCAAGTGGATGGGATCGACCCCGCGCACCCCGGTGAAGGTGTTGAGCACCACGGGCAGCAGGCTGTAGAGACAGAGCGCCGCGAGCGCGGGCTTGGTGCCGACACCGAAGAGCGGGATGAGAAAGCAGAGCAGCGCCAGCGAGGGCACGGTCTGGATGAGCGCGCTCACCATCAAAATGCCCTGGCCTGCGGCATGAAACCGCACCGCGAGGATGCCCAAGGGAATGCCCACCACCAGGGAGAAGAAGAGCGATACCCCCACCAGCCAGAGATGCTCGCAGGTCCGCCGCCAGATCTTCGAGTACATGCCCTCTTCCGGATTCGTCGCCTCGGCGCCCAAGAACTTCGCGGCGATGGCGCTGAAGGATTTCTTGTCCAGGTCCGCCTCAGCGTTCATGTCCGTCATCGTGGTTTCGTTGATGGTGCCTTCGAGCCCCTTCAGGACTTGCCATTCGTTCGGATGCTGATCGACGAATGCCTGGCGCGCCACCCACACCGCCTGGTACACGGGGAAATAGCCGCGGTCATCGGCCAGCAGCTTGAGGTCGAACTTCTTGATCTTGGCGTCGGTGGAATAGACATCGATCACGTCCACCGTGTCGTCCGCGATGGCCTGGAAGGTGAGGCTGTGCTCCATGCGGTTCACATTCTTCGGGTTGAAGGTAAGCTGGTAGCGCGCCGCCACCCCGGCGTAGCCGTCCTTGCGATCCATGAACTCGTAGCTGAACGCGGCGCGCACACTATCCTGCGTCCGCCGCAGATCGCCGATGGTCTTGAGCTCATGGCTTTCCGCGTATTTCGCGCGTACCGCGAGCGCATAGGTGTTGTTGAAACCCAAGGGCGCGGAAATCACCAGTCCCAACGGCTTTAACGCGGCGCCGATCTCCTCCACGGATTTAAGATCGGGCCGCTTGAGAATGGCCTCGGCGAGCGTGCCGGTGTAGTCGGGGTACACATCGATGGCGCCGCTCTTCAAGGCTTCGAACAAGATGCCGGTGCTCCCCATGCCGAGCTTGCGGTCCACCGGCACCTTGGATTTCGCCTCGATGCTCTGTGCCGCAATTTCTCCGAGCACATAGCTTTCGGTGAAGATCTTGCCGCCGATGACGATGGGCGCCTCGGCGTGCGCGGCCAAGGGCAGCAGCAATAGCAGCGCGAGTCGCTTCATCCACCCCATGTGACCTCCGCCATGTCAGGTACGGTGCGCTGCGCGTTGATGAAGGAGGTCACGAATGCATTCTTAGGCTCGAGCAAGAGCTCGCGGTAAGTCCCCGTCTGCAGGATCTTGCCCTCGTTCAAGAGCGTCATCTGTTCGGAGAGGTACACCGCTTCGCCCAAGTCGTGGGTCACCAGGAGCACGGTTTTCCCCAAGCGCTGGAAAATGGACTTCAGCTCCCGCTGCAGGGTGCGGCGTATCAAAGGATCGAGCGCCGCCATGGGCTCATCGAGCATCATCACGTCGGGATCCATCATGGCCGCGCGCATGATGGCAACCCGTTGGCGCTGCCCGCCGGACAACTCGTGCGGAAATTGTTCGAGGATCGGTGCATCGAGTTCCACCAGGGCGCCGAGTTCCTGAATGCGCGCGCCGATCTTGTCATTGCGCCAGCCGCGCAGGCGCGGCGTGAGGGCCACGTTGTTGCGCGCCGACAGATGCGGAAAAAGTCCGCCATCCTGCGGCACGTAGCCGATGCGATCCGCCCATTCGGAGGGCTTGAAGGACAGGAGCGCCTGATCGTTGATTTTGACGTAGCCCCGATCGAAGGGGATGAGCCCCAAGGTCACGCGCAAGAGCGTGGTCTTGCCGGAACCCGACGAGCCGATGAGCGCATGCGTCACGCCCTTCGGGACGGTGAGATTCACATCCTCGAGCGCGACGCGGTCTTCGAACCGCTTGTAGACGTTCTGCAGTTCGAGCATGCGGTTCTTAAGCCGGCTGCACCAGCGTGCCCTGGTGATACAGGACCTGCCACCCGCCTGCAGTTCGCCGCCACCAGGTGGCGCGGCGGCTCATGCGCGCGTCCTGCGTCAGGGTATAGGTGAGTAGATAGTTCTCAGCGCCGACCTCGCGCACGAAAAAGTCCGTGGTGCGCCAGTGCAGTTCCTCCGGATTGGCGGCGCGCGCCGCCAGGATGTTGAGGATGTAGGCGCGGCTGTAGCGCTTTCCCGAAGCGCCCGTCTCCCAGTAATCCTCGTGCATGCGCTTTTCGAAGTCGCCGAGGCTCTTGCCGAACGCCGGCGTATGAAAAATCGGCTCGAGCGGCTTCAACTCTTCGAGCACCGCCAAGAGTTTCGGTTTCGTGTCGAAATTGGGTTCCATGGACGCCTAAGGCTGCGCCGCGATCACGCCGATTTCGATCTTGTACTCGGGTGCGGCGAGTTTCGAGGAGAGGACCGTGGCACGCGCCGGCGTCATGCCCGGACTCACCCAGCCCTCCCAGACCTTGTTCATGTCATTGAAAGTGGCCATGTCGGTGAGCCAGATGGTCGCGGACAAGATGCGGCTCTTGTCGGTTCCCGCAAGCTTCAACAGACGGTCGATGCTTTCCAGGATGTCGGCGCACTGTTCGGCCACTCCCATGTTCTTCGCCTTGGTGGCGACCTGGCCCGCAAGATAGACGGTCTTGTTGTGCACCACTGCCTGCGACATGCGCGGACCGGTTTCGAATCGTTGGATGGACACGGTTTCTCCCTGCGTGATGAATAGCCGTTACGATATACCGGGTATTGGAACCCCGCGCTGTTATTACAAGGTGCCGGGGATAAGCGTTTTGTAAATATTTCAGTGGAGATGAGCATGGACTTAGGAATACGCGGGCGAACGGCAATCGTGTGCGCGTCCAGCCAGGGACTCGGCAAGGGATGCGCCCGGGCGCTGGCGGAGGCCGGTGTGTCAGTCACCATCAACGGCCGCAACCAGGAACTCCTCGAGGCCACCGCGCGGGAGATTCGGGAAGCGACGGGCGCATCGGTCACCGCGGTGCTTGCCGACATCTCGACCCGCGAAGGTCAGACGGCGCTGCTGAAGGCCTGTCCCGAACCGGACATCCTCGTCAACAACAACGGCGGCCCGCCGTACCGTGATTTTCGCGAGCTCGACCGCGAAGCCATGCTGCGCGGAGTCACCATGAACATGATCACGCCCATTGAGCTGCTGCAGAAAGTCTTGGACCCGATGGTGAAGCGCGGCTTCGGCCGCATCGTCAACATCACCTCCACCAGCGTGAAGATGCCCATCGCGGGGTTGGATCTCTCGAGCGGCGCGCGCGCGGGACTCACCGCCTTTTTGACCGGCATCGCCCGCACCGTGATCGCGAGCAACGTGACCATCAACAACATCCTGCCCGGCAGCTTCGATACGCAGCGTCTGCGTTCAGGGGTCAAGAATGCGGCGGCACGCCAGGGCATCAGCGAGGAGAAAGCGGCGGAAGAATCGCGCGAGGAAATTCCGGCGCGCCGCTTCGGCACCCCGGCCGAGTTCGGGCAGACCTGCGCGTTTCTTTGCAGCGTGCATGCAAGCTACATCACCGGGCAGAACATCGTCATCGACGGCGGCAAGTATCCAGGCGCCTTCTAGGCGCGCGCCTCCAGGCGCTGCTTGAGTTCGCCGCGGTAGCGGCGGCTCAAGGGCACGCGTACCCCAGAGCTCAACTCCGCCTCACCCTCATCGTTCGCGCAATGGATGGCGCGCACCTTGGAGCAATTGACGATGGCCGATCGATGCACCCGCAGAAACAGCTTAGGGTCGAGCTCGCACTCGAGTTCCTTGAGGCTCTTCCTCAACAGGTGCGACTTGCCGTTGACGTGCACGCATGCGTAGTAGTCGGCGGCCTCGACCCAGTCGATGTCCGCCTGTTCGAGATAGAGGGTGCGGCCCAAGGCCTTGACCTTGAGCGGCGGAAAGCGGCCCTCGGCCTTCAGCGACAAACGCTCCTTGGCGCGCTTCAAGGCGCGCGTGAAGCGTGCATCGTCGAAGGGTTTCAACAAATAGTCGATCGCGCCCGCATCAAAGGCGCGGATGGCATGCTCGTCGAACGCGGTGACGAACACGGTCACCGGCGCCTCGGCGCCCAGCGCTTGGAGCACCTGGAAGCCATCGACCTCCGGCATCTTCACATCCAGAAACATAAGATCGGGTCTTGCGCGCTTGACCTCATCCAACGCTTCCTCGCCCCCGCCGCACTCGCCGATCCAGGTGATGGCGGGGTCCTCCTTCAGGAGCATCCTCAAGCTGCTGCGAGCCAGGGGCTCATCGTCCACCACGAGCACGCGCATGGTCATTCCGCCGCAGCGAGCAGCGACTCGCGGTACGGCAGGGTGACCGACACCCTGACGCCGCTGATGCCGTCGCTCGCGACATCGAGCCGCGCTTGCGCGCCGAAGATGAGGTTCAAGCGGCTCTTCAGGTTCGAGAGACCCACCCCGCCGCCGCTCTCCCAGCTCTCCGACAGCGGCGGCCCGTCGTTGTAGACGCTCAAACTGAGCTCGCCCGAGTCTCGCGCGGCCGCCACCTGCACCGTGCCGCCGCGCACGCACTGGGATATGCCGTGCTTCACCGCGTTCTCGACCAGCGGCTGCAGCACCAGACTCGGCACCTCGGCGAGGTTCAGCTCCTCCGGCACCGTCACCACGACATTCAGGCGTTCGGCGAAGCGCAGCTTCTGGATCTCGAAGTATTTCTCCAGGAACTCCATTTCGCGCTTCAAGGTGACCGTGGCCTCGGTCTCGCGCGTCAGGCGCCGCAACACATCGCCCAACGCCGCGATCATGTTCACGGCGCCGGCGTTCTTGTTCTCGCGCACCATGCCGGAGATGGAGTTCAGCGCATTGAAGATGAAGTGCGGTTCGATCTGGCAACGAAGCGCGTGCAACTGCGCCTTGGCCAGCTCCGCATTCAGGCGCAGCGTTTCGGCACGCTGGCGCGCGAGCTTCTGGCGCGAGTCGACCCCGACGCACACCGTGTAGAGCAGCGCGTAGATGACCAGCGCAGCAAAAAGATTGCCGTAGCTCTTCTGCAGCCAGGTGGCGAGGAACGGGCCCGGCAGATTGTCGGGCGCCCACGGCGTGAACCAGTGTTCGAGCGAGGTGTCCCAGAGCGCGGAAGCGACTCCGATCAGCACCATGAAACTCAGGTGCGTGAGCAACCCCTTCAGTTTGTAGACCGGGAGCGTGCGGCTGGCCTTGAGCACCGCGGGGGTGGCGAGCGCCCAGGGCAGCACATCCAGGATCTCGCAGAAAAACAGCCGCACCCAGGCGTGATGCATGCCGGCGGCACGCATGCCGTAGACGGTCTGGATGCCTTGGACCGCGCCCACCGCCAGCCAGACGGCGGCGATGTAGAGGTAGGGGTGGCGATGCGGACGAGGGTCTTCCATGGACGAGGATCCTACTCTGACTCCTTAAGACATCGATCGGCTTTGCAGCCAAACGACAGCCTGCTGCAGTCAGCGACATGGTCTTAGTATGTGCCGCACCGCCATACTCGTTGCCATGAACACTTACACAGCCTTGCTTGCGACCGCCCTGCTGTCATTTAGTTGCATCGGCAGCGCCGAGACGCCCGATGCCTCGGAAGCGCCCCGCTACCAGGGCGAGCATCTCGTGCTTCCCACCAGCTATCGCGAGTGGATCTACTTAACCAGCGGATTTGACATGAGTTACAGCGCGGCCGCCATGCCGGGGCATCACATGTTCGACAACGTCTTCGTGGCGCCGTCGGCCTATCGGGCCTTTCTCGCCACCGGCACCTGGCCCGACAAGACCCTGCTGGTGCTGGAGGCTCGCGGCGCAAAGGACAAGGGCTCGATCAACAAACACGGCAACTTCCAGGGCGAAGAGGTCATGGGGCGCGAGGTGCACGTCAAGGATGAGAGCCGAGGCGGCTGGTCTTTCTTTCAGTTCGATGACAAGGGCGTGGGCAGCCGGGTGCCGCAAACCGAGGCCTGCTACAGCTGTCATCAGAGCCACGCGGCGGTGGACACCACCTTCGTGCAGTTCTATCCGACGCTGCTTCCCATCGCCCGCGACAAGGGCACGCTGTCGAGCAGTTACGAGCCTTGAGGGGATGTTCGGCGCAGCGAACGCGACAGGCCAGCGAGAATCCTCGCGGCAACGAAGTTCAGGCCCATGGCGCCCAAGATGGGCAGAAGATAGCTCGCGCTGACATCGTAGGCATAGCCTGCGAGCGTCGGCCCGACGAGAGTTCCGAAGGCGACGCTGGTGAAGAGCGCGCCCATGATGCCCGATACATTTTTGCCGCCGAAAAGATCCGCGATCAGCGCCGGCGCAATGGCGACATACCCGCCTTGAAAGAACCCGTAAGCCAGAGCGAAGGCGCCCAGCGCAACGAAGCCTGAAGAATAGGCCCAGATCCCTAAGGACACGCCCATGCCGAGGAACATGAGCAGAAGCGCGTTGATGCGTCCCACCTTGTCCGCGAGTCCGCCGAGAAAAAATCGCCCCACGGTACTGCCCACGCCGATAAGACCCAAGAGCAGCGATGCGGCGCCGGCCGGCACGCCGTGATCGATGGCGTACGGAATGAGATGCACGAAAGGCACGAACAGGCCGAACGAGGAAACGAGGCAAGCAATGTACAACGTCAGGAAAGTGCGGCTCTTCAATGCCTCGGCCCATTCGTGACCATGCGAGATCACATCGGCGCCTTGCGCGCTGCCGTCGGGATGAACGCCGCGCTGTCTCGGGTGATCCACGATGAAAAGGCTCATGCCGACGCCGAGGACGATGGCGATCAACCCCAAGATGAGATAGGCGCGGCGCCAGCCTTCGAGGCCGATGAGCCAGGTGGCGAGCGGCGGCATCACCAGCGTGCCGACGCCGATGCCGGCCACCGCAAGTCCGGAGGCGAAGCCGCGGCGCTTCACGAACCAGCGCTGTACCGGCCCGAGACAAGGCACGTAGGCGGCGCCCACGCCAAAGCCGATGCCGATCCCGTAGGCCACATATACCTGCCATAGCGCCTGCGCGAAACTCGCGCCGATCAGCCCCAGTCCGACGAGCACCATGCCGAAGAGGGCCAGCGGTCGCGCCCCGATCCTGTCCGCCAGCGGTCCGCTCAATACGCCGAGCCCGAAATACAGGAACCCCGCAATCGAGAACACCAGCGAAACCGAGGCGCGCGTGGCGCCGAAATCGTGCTGTAGGGAGCCCAAGAATGCGCTGAACGTATAGGCATTGCCGAAGCCGACGAAGCACACGGTGAAGGCCGCCGCCACCACCCACCACCCGTAGAAGAGCCGCGTCATCTGAAATATGCCTTCACGAAAAAAGCCAGCGTGATGAAAGTCGAGACGCACAGGGTGACGATGCGCACGATGTGATTCGGCGCCCGCTTGCCGATTTCGGCGCCGGCATAACTGCCGGCGAGGGCCCCCGCCATGAGGCAGAGCGCCTCGCGCCAGTACACCGCGCGCGCGAAGATGAAAATTGCAACGGCCACGGTATTCGCGGCGGTGACCAGGAGCGTGCGCGGCGCGTTCATGCTCTTCAAGTCCGCGTTGTGCAGCAGTCCCCACACGGCCATCATCATGATGCCCACGGCACCGCCGAAATAACCGCCGTACACCCCGAGGAGGGCCTGCAGCGCCAGCACCGCGCGCGGTCCGATCGCCACGCGGCGCCGCAACGCTTCGCCCCAGCGCCGCCCGAACATCAAGGTCAGGGTCGCCAGCGCCAAGAGCCAGGGCAGCGCCTTGTCGAACGTCGCGCTCGAGGTATGCAAGAGCAGCAGCGCGCCGACGGCGCCGCCGCAGAAGGTGGTGACGAGCAACGCCTTCAACGACACGCCGGCGACCGAAGTCTGGCCGTCGCGGTAGGAGAAGGCGGCCACGATCTGACTGGGGTAGAGCGCCACCGTGCTCGAGGTATTGGCCTGCACCGAGGGCACGCCCGCGCCGATGAGCGCGGGCAACGTAACGAAGGTGCCGCCGCCCACCAATGCATTCATGGTGCCGGCGATGAGGCCGGCACCGGCCACGAGGAAATAGGGATTCAGAAGGCGCCCGTCAAACCGGGGAACACCACCGGGCTCTCGAACCCCTCGGTTGAGACGCTGGCGACGCCGAAGGCGAAGTCGTCGATGGCGACATTGTGGAGGACCAGCGAGGTCGCGCTGCCCGCGTCCTTCGAATCGCTCCAGGCGCTTGCCGTGGTATCGCGCCAATATACTTTGAACCTGGCATTGGGCTGGCCGGGATCCGAAGACCAACTCAAGGTGGTGTCGGGGGTCACCGCGCCGGCGATCTTCACGTCCTTGGGCGGCGGCGGCGCCGATACCAGGGCGGCGGCCACCAGCGCGTTGGTGGCGGCGACGCGCGCGACATAGGGAAAATCCACGTGCGCGAGTGTGTCGCCGTATTCCACACCGCCTTCGGTGCGAAGGTCCTGGTGCTGATGGCGGTAGTCCTCGGCGTTCTCGGTGAAGCGCACGCCGGGAAATCCCACGGCATTGAAGGCCGAGTGGTCACCGCCCCGGCCGAAACGGTCGAGCCGGTACACCAGCGCCACCGTCCAGTTCGGCATGTAGTGTTCGGCGAGGACCTTCGCATAGCGGGCCACGTTTCGCGACGGCGAGTCGTTCTCGCCGCCTTCGAAGCGGCGTTCCTTGGCGCCATCCGGCGTCTCGGTGTCGCGGGTGCCTTCTGAGAACAGGCGCACCCGGGTGTTGTCGACCACCCCGTTCATGCCCTGGGTGCCCCCGACGATGTCGTTGTTGAGATCGGTTTCGACGCGCCAGCCCTGGGCTTTCGAATAGTCGGCAAGCACCTTGCCGCCGTACAGGCCCTGCTCCTCACCTGACAGCACGCCGTATACCAGCGTCGCCGGAAACTTATGCTGGGATAACACGCGCGCGGACTCAAGCACCACCGCAACGCCCGAGGCGTCGTCGTCCGCGCCCGGCGCATCGGCACTGGCATTCAAGGGATCGCTGACGCGCGAGTCGATGTGCCCGGTGATCACCACCACGCGGTTGGGATTGGAGGTGCCTTTCTGGATCGCGACCACATCGACGATCTCGACGCCTTTCGGCGCGCGCGGCCCCGTGAAGTTCTGTGAGGGGGTGATGATGGTGAGGCAACCGCCGCAGGCGCGGCTCATTGCCTCGAAGCGGGCCTGCGTGTAGCGCCGCGCGGCGCCGATGCCGCGTTTGTTCGAGACCGTGTCGGAGAGCGAGTGCCGGGTACCGAAGCCGACCAGCGCTTTCTCCGTGGCTTCGATCTCACTGGCACTCGGCGCGCTGCTGATTTCATGGAGCAGCGGTTGGTCCGCCCGGGCAATGCTTGCGAGGAAGGTAGCCGCCGAAAAAATCAGGCAGCGCTGCCACGCTGTTTCGAGGTGCACCATTAAAGAGCTCCGCTAGTTCGCCGAAGGCGAACTATAAGCTCTTAAGTGCGGGGAGACTATTATTCCGCGGACAGCGAACCGAACAGATTCACCGGCGCAAGATACCCATACAGCACGGCCAGTTCATGGCTCTTGTGCTCGAGCTGCACCAGGAGCACCGGCGCATGCTCGGAGAACCCGGCGAGTTCTTGGGCGTTCATGCGCCGCGCCGGCATCTTCACGAACAGCACCTGGTCCTCCAGCTGCTGAAACCTGCTGTGGATCTGCGACTGGAAGCTCTTTACCACCGAATCGGCGAGCGGGTCGTCCGCATCCTTGATGGCGATGCCGGTGCCGATCAGCACCAGCTGATCGCCCTTGCGCACCATGAAACCATCATGGATGGCAGCTCCGCCCACGCGGCTCGCCGCTGCGGTCTTGAAGAAACACACCTCGTCGGCATCGTCCGCCTTGGGCTCCACCACCTGGCAATTGAGGTTCTCGAAGGATTTGTTCTTCTTGCTCTCTTCCCAGGAGGCGCCGATCTGCACGCCGAGCATGCCGCCGGGCAGGAATGCCGCGGGTGTCTCGGGTTCGAGTTCATCGTTCACCGCAGCCAAGCTCACCGGGCCGAGAGTGAGAAACGCGACCAAGGTAAGGGCGCAAGACAGAGAGGGCGTCACGCGGTGATGCACGGATGGCTCCTGAAGAAATTGAATGTTCAATCGAAGTGACGGCTGCAGCTTCTGATAATGAAGTGTGTCCTACACGGACTTCATCGCAAGCGGCGCGTCGGTTCGAGTGTAGCAACGCGCGAGTGGCTTCGCCGTGCACAAACCGTGAAGCGCATCCCGTTGCCAAATGCGCGCACCGATGGGCAGACTGTGACGGACCCGACATTCGAAGATCGAGGACGAACGAAGAAGGCGCTGCAACAATAGCTGGCAGTGGCGTGCATCGAATGAGCACAAGGATGAAGTGATGGATGGATCTGGTGGGATTTGCGGGCACAGGGAATAGTTATGGCAAACCCAAAATCATGGGGCAAGGAATTGCTTATTTCCGGAGCTTGGACGATCGCGTTGGCTCTAGCTTTTCTCTTCCTGTTCGTCATGCTCGGCGGATTTCATGGAAGCGGCGGCGCAGTTTGGACCGTTGCGACCGCGCCCATAGGATTGCTGCAGGTTCTTGGAGTCGGGGATGGGATATTCGCGGGGATTTGCGCTTTGATTGCTGAATTCGGATCTTACCTGGCGATTGTTCTAGTAGTTCGTGCGGTTTGGCGGAAATTTGACTCCCTACTTTAGATCGTTATGGAACAGCTGCCGACCCAGCCGGCGCGACGGTCCGTGCGAATCATCGGCAACGAAGCGCGCAAATAGGCGATACTTTGGCGCATGTGCGGCCGCTATGTATCGCCCGACGACGCTTCGATCGAGCGCGAATTCACGTTGGTGAACACCGAGTGGCAGTTCCCCGCCTCGTTCAACGTGGCACCCACTCACAATGTGCCCGTGATTCGCAGCATCGAGGGCGAGAAGCGCGGCGATACCCTTCGCTGGGGCCTGATCCCCTTCTTTGCCCGGGGCGAGCCGCCGAAATTCTCCACCATCAACGCGCGCATCGAAACCGTGGCGAGCGCCGCTTCCTATCGGGGACCCTGGCAGCGCGGCCAGCGTTGCCTGCAGATCGCGAGCGGGTTCTTCGAGTGGCACACCAACGAGGCCGGCCGCAAGATGCCTTATTACATTCATCTTGCCGATCAGCCGGTGTTTGCATTTGCCGCGCTTTGGGACCGCTCCAAGAAGCCGGACGGCACGACCATCGAGAGCGTGGTGCACATCACCATGCCGGCGAACGATCTGATGCGCTTCATCCACAACACCGGCGGCAATCCGCACCGCATGCCCGCGATCTTGAAACGCGAGGATCAGGAAGCGTGGCTTTCGGGCAGCGAAGAAGAAGCCAAAGCGGTGCTCAAACAATATCCGGCCGACGTCATGGACGCCTACGAAGTCTCCACCGCGGTGAACAGCCCCAAGAACAACACGCCGGCCAACATCGATCCGGTCACGGGCCAGGACCAACCGCTCCTGCTGTAGCGGACCACCAAAAGTCGCGAAAGGACGTTGAGGCGCTCCCTGCCGTGCAACCTTCAACGGTCCGCTGCTAAACTTTCCCCCATGCGCACTCTCCTTTGTTGTCTCGCCCTGCTCCTCTCCACCACTGCTCTTGCCGAGACGTACGACATCGTCATCGAAGGCGGCCGCGTGATGGATCCCGAAACCGGACTGGACGGGGTGCGCAACGTCGGTATCAGCCAGGGCAAGATCCGCCGCATCAGCGCGGAAAATCTCTCGGGCGAGCGCGTCATCAAGGCCAAGGGGCTGGTGGTGGCGCCGGGCTTCATCGATCTGCACCAGCACGCGCAAGACCTGGAATCCGGGCGGCTGAAGGCGTTCGACGGCGTGACCAGCGCGCTGGAGCTCGAAATCGGCGTTCCCGATGTCGCGAAGTTCCTCGCCGCCAAGCGCGGCCACGCCATCGTCAATTACGGCACTTCTGCGAGCCACCCTGCAGCGCGCGCGGCCGCCTTCGGCTCGCCCCTGCCGGAGGGCGAGATTCTGCCGAAGGCGGGGCCCGCCACCAACGATGCAGCCAGCGAAGAGCAGATCAGCCTCATTAAGGCGCGGCTCGAGCATGAACTCGATGCCGGCGCCATCGGCTTAGGGATGGGGCTCGAGTACACACCGGGCGCCAGCCACGAAGAAGTCATCGACATGTTCGACATTGCGGCCGAACGCATAGTGCCGGTGTTCGTGCACATTCGCGGCGCGAGCCTCAGCGACCCTAATTCCGGCGTCGGATCGGTGGAAGAAGTGATCGGCGCGGCGGCGGTGAGCGGCGCATCGCTGCACATCGTGCACATCAACAGCATGTGCATGAAGAAAGCCCCGGTGTGCCTCGCGATGATCGGAGGCGCCCGGGCCCGCGGCCTCGATGTCACCACCGAGGCCTACCCCTATGGGGCGGCCATGACCTTCATCAACTCCGCAGCCTTCAACCCGGGCTGGCGCGAAGAGAACGGCATCGACTACGGTGACTTGGCGCTGCCCGACACCGGCGAACGGCTCACGAAGGAACGCTTCGATGAACTCCATGCCTCGAGCAAGCCGCAGCTGGTGCTCATGTACATAAATTCGCAGGCGACCGTGGATGCCATCATGCCCAATCCGCTGGTCATCGTGGCGAGCGATGGCGGCCCGGGACATCCCCGCAACGCCGGCACCTACGCCAAGGTGTTAGCCCGCTACGTGCGCGAGCTTGGCAGCATCAGCCTCATGGATGCGATCCGCAAGATGAGCCTGATGCCGGCCCAGCGGCTGGAGAAATCCTCGCCAGCTGCCCGCCTCAAGGGTCGGCTGCAGGAAGGCGCGGATGCGGACGTCGTGGTGTTTGATCCTGCCACCGTGGTGGATCACGCGACCTACCAGGCGCCGCGCGCACCGAGCAGCGGCATGCAATACGTACTCGTCAACGGCACGCCGGTGATCTTTCAAGGCAAGTCCGTGTCGGACGCCTATCCCGGCAAGGCTCTTCAGAACCATGACTGAACCTATCCAATTGGATCTGAGCGAGCTCGAGCAGGCGGCGCGCTTGGTGTATCAGGTGATGCCGCCCACGCCCTTCTACGCATGGCCCAAACTCAAGGCCCGCACCGGCGCAACCGTGTGGGTGAAGCATGAAAATCACACGCCCACCGGCGCATTCAAGGTGCGCGGCGGCATCGTGTACGTGGATCGCCTGCGCCGCGAACGCGCTCATGTGCCCGGCATCATCACGGCGACGCGCGGCAATCATGGCCAGTCGCTGGCCTTCTCGGCGGCGCGCGCCGGGCTCAAGGCCGTGATCTACGTGCCGAAGGGCAACTCGCCCGATCAGAACAGCGCCATCGCCGGCTTCGGCGCCCGCTTGGTGGAATTCGGCAAGGATTTCGACGAGGCGCGGCACGAGGCCGCGCGCCTGGCCGAGTCAGAAGGACTGGAATTCGTGCCGTCGTTTCACCGCGACCTCGTCGCCGGGGTCGCGAGCTACGCGCTCGAACTATTCAGGGCGGGGCAACCGCTCGATTCAGTGTATGTCGGCGTCGGGATGGGATCGGGCATCTGCGGTCTCATCGCTGCGCGCGACGCATTAGGGCTCAAGACCGAGATCGTGGGCGTGAGCCCGGTGAGCGCGCCCGCCAACGCCGACTCCTTCGAAGCAAAGAGGCCGGTCCCTTCGGCTTCGTCTCGCACCTTTGCCGACGGCCTGGCCACCCGCGAGCCCGGGGACGCGGCGGTCGCCACCATGGTGCGGGGCGCGGCGCGCTTTGTGCGGGTGAGTGAAGATGAGATCGCCGAATCCGTGCGCGCCTACTTCGACGACACTCATCAAGTGGTCGAGGGCGCCGGCGCTGCGCCGCTCGCCGCGCTCCTCAAGGATCGCGCGCGCATGGCGGGCAAGCAAGTGGGTCTCGTGGTGAGCGGCGGCAACATCGAGCGCGAGCGATTCAAATTGCTCTTGAGTGGCGCCACCCCGCAGGTGGCTTAGGCCTTACGTACCGCCACCTGCACGCTCGACCTTGGCGCGCTCGTTCTGTGCAAACTCAGGCTCTTCGCTCACGGCGGCACCGAGCTTAATGCGTCCATCGGGCATCGGAACGGTAATCGGCGACACCGCGACCTTGGTGAGGCCCTCGCGTTTCGTCAATCCAATCTTTGCGGCGGTTCCCTGCGACAAATCCACGAGGCGACCGTCCACGTAAGGTCCGCGATCCTGGATGGTGACGATGGCGCTCTTGCCGGTCTTCAAGTTCGTGATTTTCGCGGTGGTGCCCAAGGGCAGGGTGCGGCTGGCCGCATTGCTGCCCTTCATATCCATACGATTGCCGTCCGCCATCTTGCGGCCGGCAAAACGATCCGCATAGAAGGATGCCCTGCCAATACGGCGCTTGCCGGTGCGATCGGCAACCGGCTTCTTCACCGAATAATCAGTGTCCGCTACCACGTCCTGCGACGCGGCCTTGGTCACGACGGCGGTATTTGTGCGCGCCTCAGGGGGCGTGGCCGCTTCGCTCTTGAAGCCGATAGCGATGCAGAGCGCCATCAAAGAAAAGGAAACTCCCGCGAGGAAATTGTTCTGATTGATTGCCTTCACTGACATTTCGCATTTCCTGAAACCCTTGTTGAGGAATAGTTTCAGCGAATGCGCTGCAGCGACACGTTCAGCGGCAGTCAGGGATGGGTGTCGGAATCAGCGTCGGATTTTGGTAAGCATCATCGCCCCAACGCCGTGCGAATAGCGGGAAATCAAGCCTCTGAGCGCGCGCCTGACCGAATGAAAAACTTACGTTAAATGCGCTTTAATTAGAGCGCATCGCATCAAACGCTGCCTTCGCGGATCTGTACCCGGTCTGGATAAAAGGCGAGGTAGTCCTTGATCTCGGCGACCGCCGGATACGGGTGTTCGTAGCTCCACACCGCATTGGTAGACTTCGCGCCACCCGCAGGAATCGAGTAGTACGCGCAGTCGCCCTTGTACGGGCAATAGGTGGAGTGTGGGGTGCGCTCGAGCAGCGCCATGTGCACGTCGCTTCGGGGAATGTAATGCACCACCGGATAGGTCGCCTCCTTCAAATCAAGCGCGCGGCGCGTATCAGCGACGACGGTGTCGCCGATCATGATCGTAATGTGCTTGGCGCTGGCGCTCACCGTAATCGGGTGATCGGGACCGGGTTGCCTCACAGGCTTGCTGCTCATAAAAGCCTCATTTGATCGACTGGCGTATCACTCATCATAGTCAAGGCGGCATGGCCCTAAATCAAGTCCTTGCAGACGGATTCCATGGGTAACAATAAATTCCTGTCGCGCATCGCCGAACCGAAGGCGCGGCAGTGAGTTTTCGGATCTGGAAGTAAAGACGGCATCGAGATAAGGATCCCGCCGACATGATGCCCTCCTTACCTTTGCCGGAATAGCCGGGCCGCAGCGATCCAAGCCGATGTGACGATGCGGTGACAGCGAACGCCCTCACATGGGCGAGCAACGCATTTACAATCATCTCCGTGAACGCCACCGGCACCGCCATCGAAACACCCCACACGCACTCCATGCAGCGGCTGCGTGGCATCGCCTACATGATCGCGGCGGTGGCCGTGTTCTCCATCATGGATGCGCTCATGAAGAGCCTGACGGAGCGCTATCCTCCCGTGCAGGTCGCCTCGCTGCGCTCGCTGTCATCGCTGGTATGCATGCTCATTGTCATCGGCGCACGCGGCTCCTGGCGCGATGTGCGCATGCAGGGTGTCAAATGGCATCTTTTGCGCGGGGTCTTGGGCATCGCCATGCTCTCCTCGTTCATCTACGCGGTGCACCGGTTGACCCTCGCGCAGACCTATTCGATTTATCTCACCGCGCCGCTCCTGATGACGGCGCTCTCGGTGCCGCTCTTCCACGAGAAGGTGTCGCCGAGCCGGTGGCTTGCCATCCTCATCGGCTTGGGCGGTGTCATCGTGATACTGAAGCCCTGGGGCAAGGGCGCCTACACCTTGGCCGCGGCCGCGGCCGCCATGCTCTCCACGGTGTGCTATGCCTTGAGTGCGCTCACGGTGCGGGCCTTGAGCCGCACCAATACCAGCCTGGCGCTGGTGTTCTGGTACTTGTTCATCGTGGGCTTCAGCTGTGCGCTCATCGCCGCTCCCGACTGGCGACCGATTGTCGGCATCGACTGGCTGTGGCTTGCCGGCATCGGCATCACGGGCGCGCTCGGTCAGTTCTGGCTGACGGTGGCCTTCAGCCGCGCGCCACCTTCCGTCGTCGGACCGTTCGAGTACACCAGCATTCTTTGGGCGTTCATCATCGACCGCCTTTTTTGGGGCGCCTCGCCCACCGTGAATCTCATCATCGGCGCCGTGGTGGTGATTGCAAGCGGCATATTCGTGATCGAAGAGGAACGCCGCCTGGCGCAACGCTCGGCGACGCCTGAGACTCCGCGGCCTTGAAGTTCTAGGTTCTGCCGTCGGAACGATGTTTCATGCGCATCACGGGCAACCGACCTGCTGGTGCAGCACTTTGTTCCAGGCCTCATCGGAATCGAAGTTCGGGATCAAGGCATCCTTGTAGGGATCCTGCACATTGAAGGCACGCGCGCCCGACAGCACCATATAGCGCGGAAAATATTGCGGCGTTCCCATCTGCTGAAGCCGCCGGCAGACCCGCGCGATTTCCTCGGGACTTGCGATCATGTGATCGAACATGCGCTTGAAGGCGCCGCGGCGCTCGGCGGGGAGCGGCGCGAACGTGTTGACGACGAGCTGACTGCCGGCGAGTGTGGCGCTGGGATCGGTAACCCGCTGCGCATCGAAGCGCCACAAGGCGCCGGCAATGACGAAGAGGCGCACCGCGTCGTCCAGATGATCCGTGATCACGCAGGCGCCCACCGCCTGGTACAGATCCGGCGGCTGCAGGCGGTTGTCGACCATGTTGAGCGCTACGCAATTGGTGCTGCGCGTGGCGGCAATGGGCTCGGGGCTGTCGGTGCCCGCCTGCGCGGCGACGATGGCATCGTTCGCGATCTGTGCGTGGGCAAGTACCGCCCAAAGAGAACCGATAGCTGCCAGTCCGTGCGTTAAGCGCAACATTCCCAAATCTCCGTCCTGCCCTCATCGGTGGACGATGCCACCAAGACGTATCCCAAGGCTTTGAATTCTAGCCCAGCTCGGTGACAACGCCGCGGACGCCGGTCACGTGTCGGCGGCCTCAAGCATTCGAGAAAGCGGATTCGGCGTCCTTAAGTGCCCGGACCAGGCGTTCGGCCCATTCCTCTTGGCCCTCTATTGCGGCGATGAGATCCTGGCGGACCTCGATCTCGACATGCGGCAGGCCGCGACCCTCGCCGTGCTTCGGCACGGTGTAGTCAGTCGCATCGCTCACGAAGTAGGGTTCGTTGTCCGCCACCGTCAGATGAGCCTCGCGACGCAACGCCTCCAGCGTCAGGGCGGCGAAGCGCCGGTCCCTGTTGTAGAGCACGGCGGCGTGCATGTGACGACGCGAGCCCTTGTACAGATCCGTCATGCTGTGTTGAGCGACGAGGATGGTGGGCCTGCCGGCCGCAAGCCTGGCATCGAGTACCGCGCGGATCCGGGCGTGATAGGGATCGAAGATGGCCTGCCTCCGCGCGCGGCGCTCGTCCGCGCTCAACTGCTGGTTGCCGGGAATCTCGGTGTGTTCGCTGATCTTCGGGATGGAACTATCCACGTCCGGATCGCGGTTGCAATCGATGACCAGCCGCGAATAGGCCTGGGCGATGAGATGCGCATCTAGCGCGTCCGACATCCTTTGGGCGAGCGCGAGCACGCCGATGTCCCAGGCGATATGGCGCTCCAGGTCTTTTTCGGCCACGCCGAGATTTCGAAGTTTCTTCGGGATGCGCGCGCTGGCGTGGTCCACCACGATGAGAAAGCTGGAACGGCCGGCGGCGTTCGATTCAAGGCAAGGTCCCGGCTCATCTTGAGCCAGCAGCGGGGCATGCGCGTTCACGAGCGGAAAGCCTAGCACAGCGCGGAAAACGGCCGCCATTTAACCGTTGTCGGGGTCTAACTTGCGCGGTCGTGATGATTTCAATATGATATCACTTCAATATCATATGCAAGGAGCCATCATGCCCAGCCAATCCGTCCAGCCCGGCTCGAGTGAGCGACAGGTCGATGTCGCCTCGGGATGGGTCATGTTGTTGGTGTTCTTCGCGTTGCTTGGACTCGGTATCTGGTTGCTCATTTCGGGAGGAGCCCACCAGGATCCGGTGCGCGTCATCGGCGCCGTAGGCACGGAACTGCTCGCCGTACTGGTGCTGTCGGGTTTCTTCACCCTGCAGCCGAATCAGGCGCGCGTGCTCATCCTGTTCGGCGCCTACAAGGGCACGGTAAGGGTAAGCGGCTTTCACTGGGCGAATCCGTTCTACGCGGGTCGGCGCGGCAGCGCGCCGCGCAGCTCGCAGCACAAGCCGAAAAGCGCCATGACGCCGGTGGATCTCGCCTTGAGCTTCCTGCCCACCAAGATCTCGCTGCGCGCTCACAATTTCTCCAGCGACATCCTCAAGGTGAACGACAAGCGCGGCAATCCGGTGGAGATCGGCGCGGTGGTGGTATGGCGGGTCGAGGACACCGCGCAGGCCGTGTTCGATGTGGAAAATTACTCGAGCTACGTGCAGATCCAGAGTGAATCGGCCATCCGCAGCATTGCCAGCCGCTATTCCTACGATCAAGGCGAGGGTCACGAGATCACGCTGCGCGGCGGCGCCGACGAAGTGGCGGCCGCGCTGAAGCAGGAACTGCAGGAGCGCCTCGCCAAGGCGGGCGTAACGGTCGAGGATGCGCGCCTCACGCATCTCGCTTATGCGCCTGAGATCGCGCCGGCAATGCTGCGAAGACAACAGGCTGAGGCGGTGATCGCGGCGCGCCGCATCATCGTCGAGAATGCGGTCATCATGGTGCGCACCGCGCTCGATGAGCTCGACCGCAACAACGTGGTGGTGCTCGATGACGAACGGCGTGCGGCCATGGTGAGCAATCTGCTGGTGGTGCTCTGCGGCAGCAACGAAGCGTCCCCGGTGATCAACACCGGCACGCTCTACACCTGACGTGGCCGAACAGCGCAAGCCATTCCTGCTGAGGGTGTCGCCGGATCTCTGGAAGGACGTCGAGAAATGGGCGGCGGACGATCTGCGCAGTGTGAATGCGCAGATCGAATTCATTTTGCGGCAGGCGGTGGCGCGGCGGAAAAATCCGCCCAAGGAGAAGTGACTAGGAGGCGCCCTGCTGCTTCTTGAGCTCTTGTTCGAAGTCCAGCTGCCGCTCGTTCAGGCTCTTCTGGTACCCAGCAGGGTCCGCCCACACCGCCTCGCCTTTCAATTTCGCGCGCGTAAGTTTCTCCGCCAGGTCGAAGTAGCTGCCGTGCGCACCTAAAAATACGTCGCAGGGCAGCGAATGCAACACCTCGAATGTATGCCGATAATCAGCGGCGATGCCCGGGTAGGAAGCTTTCCGGGCGGCCTTGTCCACCAGCCTGAAGCCGGGATTCACGTACCAGCCGCCGACGATGACCACGTGCTCTACTGCGCCCTTGGACTCAGCAACGAAGGTCCAGGTGGTGCAGCCGCGGGTGTGTCCCGCCGTCTTGTGAGCCGTCAGTTCGACGCCCCCCAAGCGCACCAGATCGCCGTCGTGCAGCACCCGGTCCACGTGCGCCTTGGGGTAGAGGGTCGAAGGATAGGCGAAATCGGTCTTGCCGCCTGATTCCACCACCGGGACATCGCCGTCCATCACCATGTACCTCGCACCGGTGTCCTTGATGATGGCGGCGCTGCCGGCGTCGTGATCGTTGTGCGCATGGCTGATCAAGAGCACCTTGATGTCGGTGTACTTGAATTTGAGCTTCTCGATGCTGGCCTTGATCAGCGGCGGCGAACTTTCGGTGCCGGAATTGATCAGAATATTGCCCTCAGGGGTCACGATCAGAAAAGAGGCGAGATCCTGGCTGCCGACGTGATACAGGTTGCCGACGATGTGGAACGGCTCGATCGGGGTGAGCCATTCGGCCGGCATGGAGTCCGCCCGACAGAGCGAAGCTGACAACAAGATTACGAGAATCCCGCCCAGCCGCTTGACCGCTCTCATTCGCGCTCCCTTAAGTCCGCCGTGTTAACCTAAAGCCCGTATGAATCGATTCTGCACGACCGCAATTCTACTCAGCCTCGCGCTCATCGCCGGCACGGAAATCGCCGGCGCCACCACCTATACCCTCAAGTCCAAGGACGATGTAGTGGTGGGCGACGATCAAGTCATCGAGACCGTATACGAAGACACGCTGTACGATCTTGCCGCGAAATACAGCTTGGGCTCCGAGGAGATCATCCGGGTCAATCCCGGCGTGGATCCCTGGCTGCCGGGCGCGGGCAAGAAGATCATCGTGCCGGGCCGGCACATCCTGCCGCCGGGCCCGCGCGAAGGCATCATCGTCAACCTGCCCGAGCATCGGCTGTACTACTACCCGAAGCCGAAGCGCGGCGGCCCCGTCGAAGTCATCACCTATCCTGTGAGCATCGGCAAGATGGACTGGCGCACCCCGCTGGGCGTGACCCATGTGATCCAGAAGCAGAAGGATCCGACCTGGTATCCGCCCGAGTCGGTGCGCAAAGAGCATCTTGCCGCCGGTGATCCGTTGCCGGCCACCGTACCCCCCGGGCCCGACAATCCCTTGGGCCAGTACGCCATGCGCCTCGCCGCGGGCAACGGCACTTACCTCATTCACGGCACCAACAATCCCATCGCGGTGGGGCTCGCGGTGACGCATGGATGCATCCGCATGTACCCCGCGGATGTGGCCGCACTCTTCCCGCTGATACCCGTGGGCACGCCGGTGCGGCTCATCAACGAACCGGTGAAGGTCGCCTGGGTGGACGGCGAACTGCTGCTCGAGGCCCATCCGCCCGTGGACTCGCAGGGCCAGAGCTTCGAGCCCAACATCGACCAGTTCTCGCAACTGCTGCAGGCCGCCGTGGGAGACACCACGGTTGCGATTCACTGGGACTATGCGCGCGAGGTGCTGCAGAAGGCCGACGGCGTGATCGCCACGGTCGGCCTCGAGGCGGAAAATCCCGACGCGCCGGCTGCGGATGCGAACCCGACGCAGGTTGCAGGCTCGGCCGCGCGACCCCAGGTGGCGGCGCCGAACGTCACGCCCCCGCCGCCCGCCGCTTCCCCGGCGTCTACCGAAACACCGCCGCCGCCCAGCAATCCGCGCTGAGGTTTAAGAGTCACGCCTGTTCGATGTTGAACACCAGGCCGTACGGATCCTTCAGGTAGCAGCGCGGCACCTTGGGATCTTCCTCGAGCAGACTACAACCCGCTTGCAGCAGCGATGCTCTTGCGGCGGCGAAGTCGGCCACCTTGAACTCGAACACCGGCCCGTGGTCCTCGCCCTCCTCCACGTAGAGCCTGAACGAT
>DASXOQ010000052.1:0-2014 GCA_036494165.1 Steroidobacteraceae bacterium | reverse complement strand
CGCAGGATGTCGCAGGGCCTTGCCGCGGCCACCCCCATCGCGCCGGGCGAACAGACGCTTCACATCACGGTCAGCGTGTCCTGGGTGATCGGGCCGACGCAGTAATTTCGACGCAGCCGCGCGCTTGGCAAAATTTCGGTGTCGAACAGGCAACTCGCTCACTCTCGTCATACCTTCGCATTCTCGCGGCGTGATGCGCCCGAGTTGTGCAAGAACCTTCCGCCCATGAGGGCGTGGGGAATGCCGGGCGCCCAATGCACCCGCAGCCTCGCGTGCAATGTAAAAGTAGCACACGAGTTAGTCACCACAGGTTCACCGGAGTCACCCGGCATTCCCGCACGCAATGGTTTTAACGGTTTCCTTCGAGCTCTCCCCGGTGATCGGCTATTCGATTCACACATTTTGGAGCTTCAGATTGGTGCCGTATTTGATGCGGCGGAAGGCTTCGAGGCCGAGTCGCATCACCTTTGGGCCGGGTTTTCCGTAGTAGGCAGTCCATCCTCCGAGCCGGGCAATGACCCAGGCAGCGAAGCCGAGCGTACCCTTTGGATGCGGATTCTTTTGTTTCGCCGTAGCGCCCTCGAGTTGGGCAGACAGGGCTTCAAGCACAGGCTGGTCGTCGGGATCGAAGGCGTCGATCAATTCTTCCTGGGTCGTTCCATCGCGTGAGCGGACTAACTGCATGATTGTCGCCGCTGCCACGGCAGCTGCAGCGACGAACCTGATCATGACCTCAGGTTCACCAATGTCAGCTGCCTCGATGTCAAAACCCGCAGTTTTGAGCGTGCGGAAATACTCTTCGATAGTCCAGCGCTTGCGATAGAGATCGACGATCCGACGTGCCTGGTCTGGGGTCGCCAGAGCGCGTGTGGTCAGTAGCCGCCAATGGATCGGCTTGCCATCATGGTTCGACGACACTTCTCGAACATCCACCATGGTCAGGCCGATCGTGTCGGGCAGATCAGGGGCAGGACTTGGATGTGGCCTGCATAACGTCACAGGCGAGAAGCGCAGGACAAGCTCAGCCGTCCGCTCCTTGCGGCCCGGCGCCGCAGGAATGGTCACGCTGAACCGGGCTAGCTTCTGCAAGCGATCACCGAACGCAAACAGCCGCTCAGACTTCCCCGACGTCAGTTTGATCTGGCGATCCCAAGAGGCTCTGACAATCAGCTCTACATTCGCCGGACGTCGTGCGAAGTGCTCGTAGATGTCGCTTTCCCGGTCGGAGATCACGGTAATACTCCGCGCGGCCGATAGAGCCTCGCCAGCTTTCGCCGTCGCCGAGAGCCAACGTTGGGACTCCTTGTCCGCTGTCACGCGCGAGCGTCGGGCCGTCACCTTGCCCTTGTCGCGATTCCAGACTTGCGCATCAACAAGCCCCAGTAACGCGTCATTGCCGGCGTCAATCGCGAGCGCCGCATGCAGCAGCAGCCCGCGTGTTCCACCACCCTTGCCGACCGGTCCATATCCGTTGGCCTTGGCCCGCCGCCCGCCAAGGAACAACTCGCTGGTATCCTGAACCACGATGATCTCGCGGCCAGCAACTCGAGCCGCCGTGCGCGCAGCCGCATGGCTCGCCATCTCTGCAACGCTTACCCTTTCGTTGCGCAGAAAGCGCGTGAACTGAACCTCTCGCGCTCGGCTCCCCCCAAGCCGTCGAATACACGAGCCTGGCTGTCGAACCAGCGCCTCGTGCAATGACGCCCCCCTTTTTCAAGGCGGCGATCGCCAAATCGCCCCAGTCCAATCTCCCTAGGCATAGACCCCCTCCAAATCACCACCGCAATCGAGGGAATCAGCCTTTGCCGAAATCTGCAACAAAGATATGTGCATTCAATAGCCGGTGATCGGGCTTTCTTGTCACCGTCGCCAGCGGATTAAGGTTAGTCTGCGCCCGGTCGGGCCGACCAAACCTCCGCTGACTTGACGCCGGCGTCGAGGCGTCAGGACCACACGACTTCGCCGTCCGCGAACAACATCCCTCGTCGGTGCGCCGTTCGCACGCATCGAGGCG
>DASXOQ010000051.1:0-1511 GCA_036494165.1 Steroidobacteraceae bacterium | reverse complement strand
GGAGCGATCAGCTTCTTGTTGGCGCTCATCTGCTTGAAGCCGTTGTCCCAATAGGCAAGACCCGTCATGCCCTTGCTGTCGAGCAGCTTGAGCAGCCTGGCGCCGAGCGGACCGTCGGTGACTTTGCGCAGGGTCTTGAGGTCGGGTAGGATGTAGGGCAGATCGAACACCTCGAATTCCCTGATGCCGATCGGGCCGAACTTGGAGTTCGACGGCGCCAGCATCTGCACCGCGCCAAGCTGCAGCGCTTCGAGTTCTTCCTTGTCCTTGTAGAGCGTCGAGTTCGGGTAGACCTCAACCTTGACCTTGCCGTTGGTGTATTTTTCCGCCAGTTCCTTGAACTTGTCGGCCGCCTTGCCCTTTGGCGTATCGGAAGCCACCACGTGGCTGAACTTGATGACGATCGGCGAATCCGCCGCCGATGCCGGCCCAAGCAAAGCCAGGCCCGCTACAGAAACGGCCGCAACCGAAGCGGCCGCCAAAATCCAACTACGCATGTTTCCTCCTGCGTTTCAGTGCAGGGCACGGTTGACCGCAGCCCCAAAATTGCCCGCGGCACCAATACAGACATGCCGCCGGAAATGCCATTGCCCCTTTAGCAGGAACCGTTTTTCGTTTTGTTGCAGTGCAAAATGAGACATTCACTCAATTGCACCAGCCTGGATGCGGCAGCGGTGAACACCGTTGCCGTATCCACTGCCGAGATTGCTGCCGGCGAGCCTCACGACTTTTGCTTGCCCCCATCATAACAGGGATATGCGGACGCGGTTTGCCGCACATTCCCGCGCGCCGTCCAATTGTCATTGGCTAACGCTATGTTCGTTGCGGGAGAATGCGTGTTCGGCGGCTTGCAGATGATCGAGCATCAACCGGCTGGTGGCGGATAGCTCGCGGGAACTTCGCACCACCATGCGAAGCTCTCGCCGCGCCCATGCATCGCGCAGCGGGATCGCGCGCAGGTTCATCCCGGCGCCGATCACCTCGAATGCACGATCCGGAATGAGCCCCACGCCCATGTCCGCCTGTACCATCCGGCACACCGCATCGAAGCCGGGCACATGGATGCGCAACCGCATCGACTTGCCGGCTTGCACCGCGGCGTATTGCGACATCAGATAAATCGAGCTCGACGCATGCAGCCCGATATGATCGAAATCCAGCGTCTGGATGAACGACAGCGTGTCGCGATCCGCCAGCGGATGATCCGGCCGCACCACGACGACCAGATGGTCATATCGGTAGTGAAACGTTTCGAGACCCCTGCTCTCGACCGCGCCCGAGCAAATGCCGATCTCGGCCGCGCCCTCCTCGATGCCCCGCACCACCTCCCGGCTCGCCCGCTCTTGCAGATCGACCCGCAGCAATCCATGCGACGCGAAAAAGCCGGAGAGATCTTCCGGCAGGAATTGCACGATCGCCGACAAATTCGCGAGCATGCGGACATGGCCGCGCACGCCCCTGGAATATTCGGCGAGTTCGACCGCGATCTTCTCGACGTTGAGCAGCGTGAC
>DASXOQ010000050.1:0-89205 GCA_036494165.1 Steroidobacteraceae bacterium | reverse complement strand
GCATCCTGTCCCCCGGCGGCTTCGATGCGGCACGCGACATCGCAGCCATCACGGTGAATCGCTGGGGCCACGGGTACGCACCGGAGTACAATCCGCTCTGGGAACCTGAGGTGCCCGATGCAGAGCGCCCCAATGTCATTGGCCGTGCGCGCTTCGGACGCATCAGCATCGCCAACTCAGACGCGGGCGCATTGGCCTATACGGACTCGGCAATCGATCAAGCGCATCGAGCCATCGGGGAACTGCTTACCGCCTGAATCTGCGTGCAGCCTTTGCTGTAAAACTTACATGTTGGCCGCGAATTTTTAATGAGCTTTTAATTTGTGAGCTGAGAACTACGGCAAAATGCGTCGCTGATACACGACATTTAGCTATTTTCAGTTGCAATCGAGTCGCGATTTTGGCTTTATGTAGGACTGTGTTGCGGCGCATAGGTCGACCCAGCATGACTGTTACTTGTGAGGCAGCAACACTTCGGACTTTTCCGATACGAATGAATTAACCCTAGGGGAATATTGCTATGAATTTGACAACCACACTAAAGGCTTCTGCTGCTGCGGCTTGCATCCTCGCGTTTGCCGGTTGCACCGACCTGAAGCCGATCCAGGCGCAGATCGACGATCTGAAGTCCCAGGTCAGCAAGCTGCAGGGCGACGTTGCCAAGGCGCAGAGCGACGCGGCGTCGGCCAATAGTGCTGCTGCCTCGGCTGCTTCCGCTGCCTCGGGCGCCCAGAGCACTGCGAACCAGGCTCTGTCGACGGCTCAGTCGAACTCGACCGCCATCGAAGCGATCAACGAGAAGATCGATCGCATGTTCAAGAAGTCCGTTTCGAAGTAAATCGATTCTCCATTAATCGATTTAACTGACGAGCATTAAGCGCCGCGGTCACCCCGCGGCGTTTTTTTGCCTTTATTCCCCGTGTGGCACCGAGGCTCGGACGGCCCCGTCACGCGAGGAATCAATAGCGGATCAGCGCCGAACCCCAGGTAAATCCGCCGCCGAAGGCTTCCAGCAGCAACAGCTGGCCGCGTTTCACCCGTCCATCACGGATGGCCACATCGAGCGCGAGGGGCACCGAGGCGGCCGACGTGTTGCCGTGGGTGTTGATGGTCACGATGACCTTGTCCATCGACAGGTCCAGGCGTTTCGCGATGGCCTCGATGATGCGGATGTTGGCTTGGTGGGGAATCAGCCAGTCCAGGTCCTGCTTCGGAATGCCGTGCGCCGAGAGCGTCTCGGTGACCAGGCCCCCCAAGGTGTTCACCGCGACCTTGTACACCTCATTGCCCTTCATCTGCACGCCGGCGGTACCCGCGCGGACCAGGTCAAAGCCCTTCGAGACGCCGTCCGGGTAGAGCAGCAGATCCTTGTACTTGCCGTCGCTATGCAGTTTGGTGCTGATCACCCCGGGCTCCGCCGCGGGCTTCAACACCACCGCCCCCGCGCCGTCGCCGAACAGCACGCAGGTTCCCCGGTCGTTCCAGTCCACTATCCGTGTCAAGGTCTCGGCGCCGACCACCAGCGCGCACTTGGCTTCGCCCAGGCGCACGAACTTGTCCGCCACCGAGAGCGCGTAGACGAATCCGGTGCACGCCGCCTCCAGGCTGAATGAGGGACAGCCATGGATGCCCAGCCGGTCCTGCAACAGCGTGCCCACGTTCGGGAACACGAGGTCCGGGGTCGTGGTGCCGACGCAGATGAGATCGACTTCCTCGGGAGTTACGCCGGCATCGGCCAGCGCGCGCCGCGAGGCCTGCTCGGCCAGATCCGTGGTGGTTTCGCCGGGCGCCACCACGTGACGCTGGGAAATGCCGGTGCGGGTCCGGATCCATTCATCGGTGGTTTCGACCAGTTTCTCGAGATCGGCGTTGGTTAGTATTTTTGCCGGTAGAAAGCTGCCGGTGCCGACGATTCGTGAGTACATCGATGTCCTTCAGGCCGTGTGTGAACCACCCAGGCGTTCGGCGATTTGCGCCGGAACACCATTGCGAGCCTCGAGTACCGCCACTTCGATGGCGCGCTGGAATCCAAACAAATCGGCACCGCCGTGGCTCTTGATGACGATGCCGTTCAATCCCACCATGCTGGCGCCATTATAGCGACGCGGATCTATTCGTGTCCGCAGCGCATTGAGCGCGGGGCGCGCGCCGAGATAGCCGAGCTTGCGGAACATGGAGCGCGAGAACTCCTCGCGCAAGGCATCGCCGATCAGTCGCGCCGCACCCTCCATGGCCTTCAGGGCAATGTTGCCGGTAAAGCCGTCGGTCACCACCACATCCACCTTCTCCGAGAAGATGTCGTGACCTTCGACGAAACCCACGTAATTGATGTCGGATTGCGCGAGCAGCTCATTCGCCGCCTGCACCGTCTCGTTGCCCTTGATCTCCTCCTCGCCGATGTTAAGAAGGCCGACGCGCGGCCGCTCGTGGGCGCCTTCAAGATCCGCCGCAAGTACCGAGCCCATGATGGCGAACTGGCGCAGGTGTTCCGGCGTGCAAGAGGCGTTGGCGCCGAGATCGAGCATGTAGGTGTGGCCGCCGCGCGAAGGAATCAGCGAGACGATGGCCGGACGTTCGACGCCGGGGAGCATCTTCAGCACGAAATGGGCGGTGGCCATCAACGCGCCGGTGTTGCCGGCGCTCACGCAGGCATGCGCCTCGCGGGCCTTGACCAGATCGATCGCCCGGCGCATGGAAGAGTCTTTCTTCCGCCGCAGGGCATCGCGCGGATGATCGCTCATCTCCACCACATCGCTGGCGTGGAGCATGGCGATGTTTGCGGGGGCGGCGCCGTTCAGTTCGCGCTTGAGATCCGCCTCGCGCCCTATCAGCGTGAAGCGCACATCGGGAAATTCACGCGCGGCCGCCAGCGCCGCCGGCACCGAGACCGACGTCCCCCGGTCGCCGCTCATGGCGTCGACCGCGATGTTGAGCTGCGCAGGCACGATGAGCGCTTACGCGATCGCCATGGGGTGGTTTGGCTATTCCTCGGACGCTTCCGCGTCCGCCTTGGTCTTCAGTACCTTCTTGCCGCGGTAGAACCCGTCGCGCGAAATGCGGTGGCGGGAATGGGTTTCGCCGCTTTTTGCATCGACCGACACGGCCGGAGTCGACAAGGCGGAGTGCGAGCGATGCATGCCACGCTTGGACGGGGTCTTTCTACTTTTTTGAACTGCCATGAGTGCTGTGTCCTATCAAGTTTTCTTCAACAAATCCTTCAATCCTGCGAACGGTCGGGTGCGATCGTTCTGCTCCTCGGGCGCCGCCTTGCAGGCGCCGTCCGAATCATGGGCCGCGACAATCGGCAGCGCCAACAACAACTCTTCCTCCGCCAGCTCGCGCAGCGAGACGATGCCGCCCTCGGTGAGGTAGATCTCGCGCTCGGGATCGACCGGCTCCGCATCCTGGCTCTGCGCAAACTCCACGGCGCTCATGGTGCTGATCGGCACCGCAAAGGGCTGCATGCAGCGCTGGCACACAAGGTGCGGCGCAGCCTCGATCGACACGCGCGCGCCGGCATCGCCGTTCGCGAGTTTGGCGAACGTAAACGAGGCCTTCAGGGCCCCGTCGCTGTCGGCAAGCACGTCCTTAAGTCGTGGCAGCTCGCGAAGCGGATAGACCCGTGTGAGGGCCGCGCCCTCGTCGGCCAAGCGCGCGGAATCAACTCGGTCTGACAAGCCCGCTGGCATGGGGCGCGTATAATAGGGCCCGCTACCTAGCCTGTCAAAATGAATCCGGTGCAAGTCTTTGTTTTTGAAGTCTCCGCACGAACTTATTCTGGCCTCCACGTCCAAGTACCGGCGCGAGCTCGTGAGCCGCTTCGGGATTCCGTTCCAAGTGGAGGCTCCGCTCACCGATGAAACGCCGCAGCCGGGCGAACGTGCCGCGAATCTGGTCACCCGGCTCGCCCGTGCCAAGGCGCGCGCCGTGGGCGAGCGGCACCCCGGTGCCTGGGTGATCGGTTCCGACCAGCTGGCCGCTCGCGTCGATCAGGCCGACGGCGAGCGCATCCTCGGCAAGCCCGGCAACCGCACCACGTGCATCGAGCAGCTCAAGGGCTGTTCCGGGCAGACCTTGAGCTTTCTGACCGCCGTGGCCGTGTACCGTCATCAGGACGAGGCGTTGCACGAATTCACCGATACCACGCGCGTCATGTTCAGGCCCCTGCAAATCGATGCCATCGAACGCTACGTGGATCGCGAACAGCCCTTCGACTGCGCCGGCGGTTTCAAGAGCGAGGCGCTCGGCATCACTCTGTTCGAGTCGATCACCAGCACAGATCCTTCCGCGCTGATCGGATTGCCGCTGATCCGGCTGGCGGCGGTCTTGAGGCTGGTGGGCTTTCAGCTGCCCTAACTGCGCGCGCGCCGATCGCGCGTACGCTTGGGATTCTTGCCGGTCTTGCTCTTAAGGTGGGTGAGCTGATCGAGCACCGCCTTGAGTTCGTCCGGCAGCGGGCTGCTCACGTGAAACGGAACCCCCGTTCCCGGCCACTCGAAGGCCACCGATTGGGCGTGCAGAAAGGTGCGTTTAAGACCCGCGGCCTTGAGCTCCGCGTTCTTGTCCCGATCGCCGTACTTGTCATCGCCCAGGAGCGGGTGCCCGGCATACGAGGCGTGCACGCGAATCTGATGGGTGCGTCCGGTGGGGATGTCCACCTCCATCAAGGTGGCCAGCTTGCCGAAGAACTGGACGGGCTTGAACACGCTCACCGAGTCCTTGCCGGCGCTCGCCACGCGCACGTGGCGCTCGCCATGTTGGCGATTGTCGGTGGCGAGGGGCGCATCGACGCGCTTGGTGCCCAATTGCCAACTGCCCGCCACCAGTGCCAGATAGGTCTTGTGCATGCCGCCCTCGCGAATCAGCGCATGCAGTTTGGTGAGGCTGCTCCGGTCGCGCGCCACCATGAGGCACCCGGAGGTGTCGCGATCCAGACGGTGCACCAGTTCCAGGGTCTCCCGCGGCCGCGATGCGCGCAGCGCCTCGATCACCCCGAAGCTCATGCCGCTGCCGCCGTGCACCGCAACGCCCGCGGGTTTATCGATCACCAGCACATGCTTGTCTTCGTAGATCGCCGATTTCTCGATGAGGGCCATCAAGCTGTCCGAGGGGCGGCCGGGTTCGGCGCTGGCCTCGATGCGCACCGGCGGCAGGCGCACCTGATCGCCCGACTGCAGCCGGTATTCGGCCTCGACACGCTTGCGGTTGACGCGCACCTCGCCTTTGCGCAGCAGCCGGTAGACGCGGCTGCGGGGCACGGTCTTGAAGGTGCGCATAAGGAAATTATCGACACGCTGCCCGGCCTCGTCAGCCGTCACGTTATGCATCGTCACGGCGCTGCGTGCGCGGGGGGCGTTCGCGGATAAGCCGTTCTTATCTGTCATGATTTTTACCGTAAAGCCGCAGCGCAATGATCTAAGGCATTGATTACATTGACCCTCAATACGGGGTCTGTTACCGTGTCATTACCGTGTCAAGCAGGTAATGCGAATCGACACCGGTTTCGGTGGCGCCCCCCGGTCCTACAGGGAGCGCCGCATATTAGTTGGTTCTGGAATTCCAGACCATCGCTCGGCCGATGAGACGGACGCGCGCACCTTCAAACTTAAAGGCTGCCGCGGCTGACAAGCGGTTAACCGAGAAGTAAGGCATCGGGCTTGCCGTATACGTTTTGGCAGAATTGGGTCGAGTGGATGCTGATCGCGGGCTTCGCGATGAGCGCCCTTCTCTTTGTCGCCTCCAGCGTGGCCTCCGCCCCCGCCTCTATTCTCTTAATTTCCAAGCTCTCCTCGGCTCCTACCTTTTTAGTTGGGGCCCATGAAAAGAATGCTCGTCAACGCAGTTCAAGAAGAAGAACTGCGAGTCGCTCTCGTCGACGGTCAGAAGCTATACGACTTATCGATTGAGATTCCCTCCCGGGAACAGAAAAAATCCAACATCTACAAGGGGCGAATCACCCGCGTAGAACCCAGCCTCGAAGCGGCCTTCGTCGAATACGGCGCCCAGCGCCATGGCTTTCTGCCGCTGAAAGAAGTCTCCAAGGAATATTTCCGCCCCGGCGCCAACGGGCAGGGCCGGAACATCAAGGACCTCCTGCAGGAGGGCCAGGAAATCATCGTTCAGGTCGAGAAGGAGGAGCGCGGCAATAAAGGTGCTGCACTCACCACCTTCATCAGTCTGGCCGGCCGCTTCCTGGTGCTGATGCCGAACAATCCGCGGGCCGGCGGCGTGTCGCGGCGCATCGAAGGCGAAGATCGCGAACAGATGCGCGACGCGATGAGCGGTCTGGTGATCCCGGACGGCATGGGCGCCATCGTGCGCACCGCGGGAGTCGGCCGCAGCACCGAAGAACTGCAGTGGGACCTGAACAACCTGAAGGCCGCCTGGGATGCGATCGTCGCGGCCAATGACGGCCGCACGGCGCCCTTCCTCATCTACCAGGAAAGCGATGCGGTCACCCGCGGCCTGCGCGACTACTTCTCCGACGATGTGGGCGAGTGCCTCATCGACCAGCCGGAAGCCTTCCACAAGGCGCAGGAGTACATGCAGCGCTTCATGCCGCCCGATGCGCAGCGCAAACTCAAGCTCTACCAGGATCCGGTGCCGCTGTTCACGCGCTACCAGATCGAAAGCCAGATCGAGTCGGCCTATTCGCACAAGGTGAACCTGCCCTCCGGCGGCAGCCTGGTGATTGATCACACCGAGGCGCTGGTTTCCGTGGACATCAACTCCGCGCGTTCGACGCGCGGCGGCGACATCGAGGCCACTGCGCGCAACACCAATCTTGAAGCGGCCGAGGAAATCGCGCGCCAGCTGCGGCTGCGGGACATCGGCGGCCTGATCGTCATCGACTTCATCGACATGGAGTCGCAGCAGAATCAACGCGCGGTAGAGGACATGCTGCGCGATGCGGTAAAGATGGATCGCGCGCGCATTCAGATCGGGCGCCTGTCGCGCTTCGGTCTGCTGGAAATGTCACGCCAGCGCCTGCGTCCGGCGTTGAGCGAGACCACGCACATCAACTGCCCGCGCTGCGGCGGCATGGGCAACATCCGGGGCGTCGAGTCGATGTCCCTCGCACTGCTGCGCCTGATCGGCGAGGAAGCGCGCAAGGAGCGCACCGGGCGCGTGATTGCCCAGGTACCCGTCGACATCGCCACCTATCTGATGAACGAGAAGCGCGACTGGCTCAACCAGATCGAAACCCGCGACAAGGTCTCGCTGGTGATCGTGCCGAACCCGCACATGCAGACGCCCGCCTATTCGCTGCGCCGGGTACGCGACGACGAGAAAGAGCTCCCGGAGAACAACACGGTGAGCTATACCATCCCGGAATCACCCCCGCTGGATGACACCAATATCGGCGAGCGGGACAAGAAGCCGCAGGGCGATGTCCCGTTGGTGCCGACCATCCTGCCGGAGTCGGCAGCGCCCAACAATCCCATGCCCGTGGCGGCAGCGCCGCCGCCGCCCGCGGCCCTCGTCGAGACGCCGCAGGTGGGGATTTTCGTGAAGCTGTGGCGCTTCTTCTTCGGCACCGGACCAGCGCCGGCCGCCGAAGTGAAGCCGGCGAGCAGCCCGCGCGAGCGCAGCGCTCAGCGTGACGTGCGCCATGATCGATTCCGGGACCGTGACCGCAACCGCGATCGGGATAGGCATCCGCGCGACCGGAATGATCGCGGCGAGCGTGAGCCGCGCCGCGAAAGCGCGAGGGGCGATCGGGATCCGCGGCGCGACCGCCCGCGAAACGATCCCAACCGCCGGCCCGAGGGCGCACAGGAGCGCCCGCAGCGAGCCGAAGGGCCGAGAAACGAATCCCAGCCCCGTCCGGAGCAGGCCGCACGGCCGGAGCCTGCCCGTGAAGGAGCAGAACGTCCAGAGCGCAGTGAGCGTCCGGATCGCGGCGAACGCGGCGGTCGCAGCCGTCGACGCCGCGGACGCGGTGGACGCCGCGACGGGGCCGAGGGCGGCCCTGCGCAGCCCAACGCCTCTGGCGGCTCCAACGGCGGCAACGGTGCCAACGGCGGCGGCTTTGCCGAGCCGGCCGGCGGTGAGGCTTCCGGCGAGGTGCGCGAGCGTCCTAGCCCGCCAGCCGAGAGCGCACCGCGCGAGGCGGCCCCGCCGCCGCGTGCTCCCGAGCCCGCGCCTGCGGCACCCGCGGCGGCGTCTTCGGAGCACAAATACGTGGTCTGGTCGTCCTCGGGCGAGAGCTCGAGCTCGACCCCCGACGATCGCTAGCCGCCAAGCCGGCGCAGACGCATGCGCACGGGAATGGGCACGAGCAGCGCGGCGATAGCCAGGCCGCGCAACGTGTCGATCGCCAGGTCATAGACCACCATGCCCGGCCTGTGCCAGGGATAGGGTTGCTCGGTTAGGACTGCTGCGGCGGCAATGGCCGCCACAGTGGTCAACAGGGCGGCTCTGAACCACAGCCGCCGCTCCAACGGTTTCAGACGCCGCTCGGCGGGGCCGCGTCCATCGGGCCTGAACCCCCACGCGACGATCAGGATGACCACCAGGAGCCCGAGGAGCGAGCTCACATCCTGCAGCAGCCGCGGCAGATAAACGAAGTGGTGACCCACCTGGAACACCGGATCCTCGGGTAAGGGCAGCATGCGCACGCCGCGAGCATTTTCATGCGTGAAGGCATCCCAGGTCAGATGGCTGAACGCGCCGAGCAGCACCCCGAAAGCCCCCAGCACCCAAGCCCTTAAGCTCGTGAACTCCGCCGGCCGCTCAAAGGCGCGCCAGCGCCGGTAGGCGGCATCCGGCAGCAGCTCGACCACCGGCACCTTGATATGCCATTGGAACAGCCAGTAGGTGGCGAGCCCCACCGGCAGGCAAAAGGTGAACAGAGCAACGACGCTATGGGTTTCAAAGCGCTCCAGGTGCCAGGGCACGAACAGGTGAAAGTCCGGGACCATGGAGCCGATGATGGCCGCCGACAACAGATGCCAGCGGGCCAAGGGACGGGTGAACGGCAATACGGCAGCCGCGTGCGAGATGGTAAATGGCATGTAAATCCGGGGATGTCATCCAACCGTCATATTAAGCATCTAACGTTCCCGGCTTCCGCATACGCACATCCATACCGGGAAAATAACATGGCCACGAACGCCTCATCCGTCAACGAAGGGCATTTGGGGATGAAGGACGGCGAACGCGTCTCGCCGCTCGGCACCCAGACCTCCAGCCCCTGGTTCAACGTCCTGGCGGCCGTCGTGGTCATCACAGGAATCATCTACGCGGGTTATCACCTGGCCGACGACTTGTCGGTGGTTCGCGATACCCACGCCTATCCTTACATCCTCCTCGGCATCGCGCTCCTGATTGCGCTCGGCTTCGAATTCGTCAACGGTTTCCACGACACGGCCAATGCGGTGGCGACTGTCATCTACACCCACTCGATGTCGCCGAATCTCGCCGTCATCTGGTCGGGATGCTTCAACTTCCTGGGCGTGCTCGTCTCCACCGGCGCGGTGGCCTTCGGCATCGTCTCGCTCCTGCCTGTGGAACTGATCCTGCAAGTGGGCAGCGGCGCTGGTTTCGCGATGGTGTTTGCGCTGCTGATCGCCGCCATTCTGTGGAACCTCGGCACGTGGTGGTTCGGCCTGCCCTCCTCCTCGTCGCACACCCTGATCGGCTCGATCATCGGCGTGGGGCTCATGAACCAGCTGATGGCCGCGAACGCCACCGGCACCAGCGGCGTGGACTGGTCGCAGGCTGCCAAGATCGGCCAGACCTTGCTGCTGTCGCCCTTGATCGGCTTCAGCCTGGCCTGGTTGCTCCTCACCGTCCTCAAATCCGTGATCAAGGTGCCGGCGCTCTACAAGGAGCCCGAGGGCAACAAGCCGCCACCGCTCTGGATCCGCGGCCTTTTGATCCTGACCTGCACCGGCGTGAGCTTTTTCCACGGCGGCAACGACGGTCAGAAAGGCATGGGCCTGATCATGCTGATCCTGATCGGCACCGTGCCGACTGCCTATGCGCTCAACCGCACCATGCACGAGGCCGACGTCAATCAATTCCTCGCCGCCTCGCAGACGGCGCAGGTCGCCTTTTCGCACTACACCTCGGAGGCCGCTCCGGCTGATCCCCACGCGGCGGCGCTCGAGGTGGTACGTACCCGCACGGTCACTGCGCCCGGCATCGCCGCCCTTGAAGCCCTGAGCCAGTCGATCGCGGGCCGCGTGGGCGAGTATCACTCCATGGCCAAGGTGCCGCCGGGCTCGATGGTCAACATCCGCAACGACATGTACGTGGTGAGCGAAGGCCTGCGCTATCTCGGAAAAGCCACGAGCCTGAAGGTCACGGCCGAGGACAAGCAGTCATTCGATGCCTACAAGAAGCAGCTCGACCGCTCCACCAAGTTCATCCCCAACTGGGTGAAGGTGGCGGTGGCGATTGCACTCGGTCTGGGCACCATGATCGGCTGGAAGCGCATCGTCGTCACGGTGGGCGAGCGCATCGGCAAGACGCATCTGACTTACGCGCAGGGCGCCTCGGCGGAGATCGTCGCCATGGCGACCATCGGAGCTGCCGAGATGTACGGCCTGCCGGTGAGCACCACCCACGTGCTCTCTTCGGGCGTCGCCGGCACCATGGTGGCGAACAAGTCGGGGCTGCAATGGTCGACGGTGCGCAATCTGCTCATGGCGTGGGTGCTCACCCTGCCGGTCTCGATTGCGCTCGCCGGCGCGCTTTACTGGCTGCTACGCACGCTGCTGTAAGGCTTTCAGCAGGCCGCGGGCGGCAGCCGTGGTGAGATCGAGCACCCGCTCGAAGCCGGCGGCATCGCCGTAGTAAGGATCGGGCACGTCGACCTCCTTGAGGTCCGGCGCGTACTCCATGAACAGCTTGAGGCGCGCCCGTCCGTCCAGCGGCACCCGCTGCTTCAGGCTCCGCAGGTTCTCGCGGTCCATGGCCAGAATCAGATCGAAATCGCGATAGTCGCGCGGCGCGATCTGGCGGGCGCGCAAGTCGCCGATCTCGATGCCGCGAAGCCTGGCGTGGTGCTGCGATCGCTCATCGGGGGGCGCACCCAAGTGATAGTCAGAAGTGCCTGCCGAATCGATGCTGAGGTCGAGCGACGGGGCTTCGTGTCGCGCCAGATGCCGCAGCACCCCTTCTGCGGTGGGACTGCGGCAGATGTTGCCGAAGCACACCATCAAGACTGCCGTGTTTTCCAATGAATGGCCCGGTTAAGTTAACTGCGCTTTCATCATACCGGGCAATACGCGCCGGTTCATACCAACGTCATCAAGCTCAGTTATTAAGCGGTCATCAGCCAAGGAAACATAGTGGCGAATGCCAGCCTCAAGTCAGCTTCATCGGTTCAACTGATCCCGATGGAACGGATCGTCATGCCCAAGGGATATTTGCAAACGACAGCTCTGGCCGCGATGAAGAGCATTAGTCGCATCATGCTCATCTGGATAGTCGTAGTGACCGCAGCGGCGATGTTGTTTTGCCTTGGTGGGCTCGTCGACTATCTTATCTACAGCGCGGGCGTGTGAGCATCGGCCGCCCCGGATGGGATTGAGCGGTCGGCTGCCGACCGCTCGCCATAGGATCCGCTCGACTTAGACTTCGGCTGCGCGCGGCAGCTGCTTGCGCTTCGAACCCAGCAATACGGCCAAGCCGCCGAGCAGCAGCGTAAGGCCGCTCGCAGCTGATACGGGGTCGATCTCAGGTGCCGCCATCGCGCTCTTGCCGCCGATCACGAAGCTGCCCTTGGGCGCGGCAACATCGTTGGTGTGCTGATAGCCATTGAGGCGGTATTGCTCCGTCTCCAATCCGGCTCCCGAACTGCCGCCGCTGAACAGAAATCCCGACGGCGTCGTGAAGCTAGTTTCGTCGTCATAGAAAAGACAGTTGGCAGTGCAGATCAGTTGGGAACCTGTATCGACGATGCCCGATTGCCCGGTGATGAAATCGTTGAAGGTGCAGCCGAAAAGCGCGCTGCTGCAAAGCGTGACGGACTGGCTGCCGCTCTTCAGCGTCAGATCGAACCCGGTGACAGTGTTGTTGCCGACGCCGCTGGTTTCAAAAAAGCCGGTCGCAATGATGTCGCCGATGGACGGAAACATGCCGCTCTGGATGTAGTACTTGTCATCGGCCTGCGCGGCCCCCGCAACAGCAATCAAGGAAACTGCCACCAACCAGTTCACAATTTTCGTCACTCGATGATTCCCCGTGTTTGACCGAGATTGGATGAATCCGATTTGCGGGTTTACTTGTAACATCTCTCTCGCCAGCGACGCAAAAAACTTTCATCGGATGTGAGCCAGCGCACCGGGACAGCTGAATATGTCCGTGTAGGACAGCAACGCGCGTGTTGCGTTGCGAGCAGATTTACGAAGAGACGTGCTCCAGGATTTGGCGCACGCGCTGCAAATCCTCCGGCGTATCGACGCCCGGCGGCGGCGCCTCGTGCAGTGTCAGCACCTGGACGCGCATGCCGTGCTCGAGTGCGCGCAGCTGTTCGAGCTTCTCCTTCAGTTCCAGGGGTGTTGCCGGCAGCGCCGAAAATGCCAGAAGACTACGGACCCGGTAAGCGTAGATGCCGATGTGCCGCAAGGCATGCGCAAACTCTCCCGGAGTGCCCTGCGCAGCGTGATCGCGCGGAAACGGCACCGGCGCCCGGCTGAAATAGAGCGCGCGGCCGTCGGGTGCGCACACCGCCTTGACGCAGTTGGGATCGAGAAACTCGCGCAGGCTTTTCACCGGGGTCGCGGCGGTGGCGATGTCCACGAGCGCCTGGGCGCGCACCGCGGCCGCCAGCGAACCGATCAGGAGCGGCGGCATCAGCGGCTCGTCGCCCTGCAGATTGACGATGACCTCGTCGAGTCCGAAGCCGCGCGATTGCGCCACCTCGGCGATGCGATCGGTGCCGGATGCATGGGTGGCCGATGTCATCGCCACCTCCGCGCCAAAACTGCTGGCGGCCTCGCGGATGCGCTCATCGTCGGTGGCGATGAGTACCGACTGCGCGCCGCTGTCGCGCGCGCATCTCCACACCCACTCGATCAGCGGTCGACCGGCGACATCGAGCAGCGGCTTGCCCGGCAACCGCGTCGCAGCGAAGCGCGCCGGAATGACCACGTGAAACATCTAACGGTCCAGAATCGGATCATCCGCGGTTAGAACGCGCGCCTCTTCCGGCAGCATGAGCGGGATTCCGTCGCGCACGGCATAGGCGAGTCGGTCCGGACGACAGATCAATTCCTGCGAATTGCCCGAGCCGATGCTGCGCAACGCCCCCTTGCACAGCGGACAGACCAGAAGCTCCAGCAAGCGTTTATCCATGTTCACCCTTTCGCCACGTTCGAAGCGCCGATGGCCCGCAGCACCACCTCGAGGAGTTGCGCGCCGTCTACCTCCGTGAACGCCGCCTCAACCGGGACCGACCAGTGCTCGCGGCCGGCGATCCGGGCGCATTTTACGGCATCTTTCTCGGTCATGAGCACCTGAAGGCCGTCAGCGAAGTGAATGTCCTCGCGCCTGATCAACGCGTGATCGGGCAGCGGATGGGCGATCACTTCGAGGCCTGCGAGGCGCAACCAGGCAAAAAAGCGCTCCGGATGTCCGATGCCGGCCACCGCATGCACCGGGGCGCCGGTGAAGCTCGCGAGGGGGCGCGCGGGAAGTCCTGCGAGCGAATGGGCGCTCTCGCCCGTAAGATGCATGCTGAACTGCGGCACCGCCAAATCCAGGAGCGCGGGCGACTCGCCATTGCTCACTACCGCGGCGACCGATCGCAGCCGCGCCGCCGGCTCACGCAATGGCCCCGCCGGCAGCAACGCGCCGTTGCCCAGCTGCCGCACGGCATCCATGACCACGATCTCGCAGTCGCGTTGCAGCGCCAAGTGCTGCAATCCGTCATCGCTCACCACCACCCGGCAACCTGCGTCGAGCAGCAGTTGCGCGGCGCGCGGCCGCTCGCGCCCGACCGCCACCGGTACGTTGAGCCGCCGCGCCATGAGCAGCGGCTCGTCGCCGACCAGAGCGGCCTCGTCCGACGGCTGCACCAAGCGCGCGCCGGACACACTTCCTCCGTATCCGCGGCTCACCACCCCGGGTTTCAGGCCGCGTTGGGCGAGCGCCTCGCAGAGCCAGATCACCAGCGGCGTCTTGCCGGTGCCCCCGACGGTGATATTGCCTATGACCACCACCGGACTCTCGAGCCGCACGGAGGCGAACCAACCCTTGGCATAGCCAAAGCGGCGTGCACCGCTGACCGCACCGAAGAGCGTGCCCATCGGCTTGAGCCACAGCGGCGCTCTCGATCCGTACCAAACGCCCTCAAGCCAGCTCGCGAATGACATAGGTTAGTTAGGCGTTGAATTGCATCCCGTGGAGCGCGGCGTACAAGCCGCCACGGGCCAGCAGTTCCTGGTGGCTGCCCATCTCCACGATGCGGCCCTGTTCAAGCACGATGATGCGGTCCGCACCCTCGATGGTCGAGAGGCGATGCGCAATCACCAGCGTGGTACGCCCGCGCATCAGAGTCGAAAGGGCCTGCTGCACGCGCCGCTCCGACTCATTGTCGAGCGCCGCCGTGGCCTCATCCAAAATCAGCACCGGCGCATCCTTGTAGAGCGCCCGCGCGATCGAGATGCGCTGGCGCTGCCCGCCCGAGAAATTCTGACCCCGGTCGGTGAGCAGCGTCTCGAAGCCGTCCCGCTGGCTCTCCACGAACTCGACCACGTTGGCCGCGCGTGTCGCGGCGTCGAAGTCGTCTTGGCTCTTCCCCTCGGTGCTGAAGGTGATGTTGTTGCGGATGCTGTCATTGAAAAGCACAACATCCTGGCTGACCAGGCTCACTTGCGAGCGCAGGTCGGCGAGCACGTAATCGCGCACGTCCACCCCATCGAGCAGCACTTGACCCTCGGTCACGTCGTAAAAACGCGGCACCAAGCTCGCGAGGGTGGTCTTGCCGCCGCCCGAGGGCCCGACGATGGCGATGGTCTCGCCCGGGCTCGCCTTGAAGCTCACGTTGCGCAACACCTCGCTCTTGGCAGCCGAGTAGGCGAAACTCACATTGCGGAATTCGATCTCGCCGCGCGCCCGCGCGATGTTCAAGCTGCCGCCGCTGCCTTCGCTGGGCACGTCGAGCAACTCGAACACGCTCTCACCCGCGGCGACCCCCTGCTGCAGCGGCCCGCTCATGTTCACCAGGCTCCTCAAGGCCGAAGGGATCATCATCAGGGCGGTGAGGAAGCCGAAGAAGTCGTCGACCTGCAGGTTTTCCTTGAACGCCTGCAGCACCGCCACGTACAGGACGCCGGCAAGCGCGGTGGCGGCGATCACCCCGACGACGCCGTTGCTCAAAGCCTTGGCGCTCACCAACTTCATGTTCGAGCGGCTGTTGTGCTCGTTTATCACCTCGAAGCGATGCGACTGGTGGGCCTCGGCGTTGAATATCTTGATCAGACGGTGCGCGTCCAGGGCTTCCTTGGAGACGCGCGTCAAGTCCCCGATCGAGAGCTGAATACGCTCGCTGTAGCGCCGAAAGGCGCGATTGGCGACCTTCATCAGCCACGCAATGACGGGCGTTGCGACGATGCAGAACACCGAGAGCCGCCAGTTGTAGTGGAACATGTAGGCCAGCGAAGCAACCACCGTGAGGCTGTCGGTCATGATGGAGATCGTGGCGCTGGTGGCGGCGCTCGAAACCAGCTCGATGTTGTTGGTGAGCTTGGACAGCAGGTGTCCCGACTGCTGCTGCTCGAGGAAAGCGGTCGGCAACCTCAGGTAGTGGGAGAACACCTCTTGCCGCAGCCGCTTGATGACCTGTCGCCCCACCCAGGCGAAGTGGTAATTGGCGAGGTAATCGCCGAATCCACGGACCGCGAACACCGCCACGGTGCCAATGGGCATGAGCCACAGGATGCGCGGATCATGCGATAAAAACGCGCCATGCAGGAAGTTGCGCACCACCCATGCCGTGCCGCTGTTGGCCACCGCGTAGAGCAGCGCGCCAATCACCCCGACGGTCAGGCTGCCCTTGTAGGGTGTCGCGTAGCGAATGAGCCGGCGATAAATGGCCCAGCCGTCGTAGTTGGACTTCGAATCCGCAGGCGCGCTCAAGGCGCCTTTTCCTCGCGCACGGTGGCGATATTGAGCTGTGCGAAGCCTAAGCGTCCGGCCACATCCATGGCGGTCACCACCGCCTGATGGGTGGTGCGGGCGTCGGCGCGGATGGTAATCGGTCCCCGATCGCTGCCGGCTTCCTTGAGAAGCGCGGCGCGCAACGTGTCGGGGCTCGAATTGATGAGGGTGCGCTCGTTGACCCGGTAGGAACCCTCGGCGGTGACGGTGATCACCAGCGGCTCATGGTTGCCGCGCGGGATCGGCGTCTCGCTCGACTGGGGCAGCTGCACCTTGATGCGCCCCTCCTGATTGAAGGTGGTCGACACCATGAAGAAGATCAACAAGACCAGCAGCACGTCGATCAGCGAGATCAGGTTGATCTCCGGATCCTCGCGATGGCGCGGGCGCAGGTTCATTCTTGGACGACGATCCGTTGCCGTTCGTCCAGCGCATCGGTGAGCTTCATAGCCTCCTTCTCCATGCGCACTACCAATCTCTCAACTTTGCCGCGCAGAAACCGGTAGGCGATCAGGGACGGGATGGCCACGGTCAGGCCCGCGGCGGTGGTGATGAGCGCCTCGCCGATGCCCCCGGACAATACCCGCGGGTCGCCTATGCCATTGGCGGTAATGGCGTTGAACGCATGGATAATCCCGGCCACGGTGCCGAGCAGGCCCAACAGCGGGGCCACCGCGGCGATGGTGCCCAAGGTGTTCAGAAAGCGCTCCAGCTCATGCACCACGTGCCGGCCGCCGTCTTCCAGACGTTCCACCATGAGTTGGCGGGGCTTGTCGCGGTTGGCGAGGCCGATCGCCAGCAGTTTGCCGAGGGGGGAGTTCTGCTCGAGCGCCACAATCAGCTTATCGCTGAGCTGATCCGCCTCGATCCAGTTCCAGACCTTCTGGGAGAGATCCCGCGGAATTACGCGGCTGCTCTGCAATGTCCAGAGCCGTTCCAGTATGATGGCCACCGCGGCGATGGAACATATGATGATCGGCCACATGAAGCCGCCGCCAGCGCGGATAATCTCCCACATCGGGATCCTCTATAAGTCAAATAGTCGAAGCCGTGCATGATACTTGAGCGCACATAACAGAAACAGAGCGCGACACATGTCCCAAGTGATTGAATTGCCAGTTGCTGAGTTGTTCACGTTTCAGAGCCCTGAAAACGGCATAATCGAGCCATGCAACGTTGGCTGAGGAGCGTCACGCCCAAGCGCGCCACGCTGGAAGCGCATTGGTGTCTGAAGCACTGTACCCGGATGCTGCTCGACCGCGGCTGCTGGAAATTCCATCGTTACAGCGTCACGCGGGCGTTTGCTTTTGCCCTGTTCATCGCCTTCATCCCGCCGCTTCTGCCTGTCCATCTTCTGACCTGCGCTCTGGTGGGGCTGTATTTCCGGTTGAATCTGCCGGTGATGTTCACCACGGTATTCGTCAGCAATCCCTTCACCTGGCTGCCGCAGATCGCCGGTTCCATCTGGGTGGGCTCGAAGCTCCTGGGAGTCAACCTTCTGCCCATGCTGCACGCGTTCAAGTACCAGTCCTTCGCCAGTGACCTGAGCGAGCTCTGGGCGCCTTTGTTGCTCGGCGCGCTGGTGCTCGGCGTCACCGCCGCCCTGTCAGGCTACCTTCTCGCATCGTTTGCCTGGCGGGCGCGCGTGCTCTATCAGTTGAAGCGCCGGCGCGCGCGTTCAGTGGCTCGCGCGGCGTTCGATTAGCAAGCCGTCGCTCAAGGTCAGGACGCGATCCATGCGTGCCGCAAGCCGCTCGTCGTGGGTCACGATGACCAGACTGGTGCCCAGTTCGCGGTTCAATTCCAGCATCAGCTCGAAGACCTGAGCGGCATTCGCGACGTCAAGATTGCCGGTCGGCTCGTCGGCGAGCACGAGCTTCGGCTGCGTGACGAGCGCCCGTGCCACCGCAGCGCGTTGCCGTTCGCCGCCCGAGAGCTGCGAGGGCCGGTGCGTCAGGCGTTCGCCGAGTCCAACGCGTACCAACAGCGCCTGCGCCCGCTCCTTGGCGGCCTGCGGCGATTCGCGCCGCACCAAGAGGGGCATGGCCACATTCTCCAGCGCCGAGAACTCCGGCAGCAGGTGGTGAAACTGGTAGACGAAACCCACCGCACGGTTGCGCAACCGCCCGCGCTCTTTGTCGGAAAGCTCGCTCATGATGGAACCGTCGATGCCGATGCTGCCCATGGTGGGCAGATCGAGCCCGCCCAGAAGCTGCAGGAGCGTGGTCTTGCCGGAGCCCGAGGCGCCCACAATGGCGATCCGCTCACCGCTGCCGACCTCGATGCTCGCTCCGCGGAGCACCGGCAGCTTAACCCCGCCCTGCACGAACTCCTTGTGCAGTTCCTGACCCCGCAATACCACCGCTTCGGCCGCCATCATGGAATTCCTCTAGTCATTGCGCAAAGACTCCGCCGGCTGCAGCGAGGCCGCACGTATCGCCGGATAGATCGTCGAAAGGCACGCGAGCACAAACGCGGTGCCGCCGATGCGCAGCACGTCCGCGGTTTGCACCCGCGCGGGCAGGTCGCTCATCAGGTACACGCGCGCGTCCAGGAACTTGAATCCGAGCAGATGCTCGAGCCCATGCACCATATCCTGCAGGTTCACCGAAATGACCACCCCGAGCAGCACGCCGCCCAGGATGCCGAGCGCCCCGATAAGGCTGCCCTGCACAATGAAGATCGACAGCACGCTGCCGGAGGAGGATCCGAAGGTGCGCAAGATCGCTATGTCGCGCCGTTTGTCCTTCACCACCATCACCATGGTCGAGACCACGTTGAAGGCAGCCACTGCGACCATCAAAGAAAGAATGAAGAACAGAACCCGCTTGGTAATTTCGATGGATTTAAAGAAATTCTCGTGATCCTTGGTCCAATCGCGCACCGTCACCCCGCCGCCGGTGGCAATCGCCGCCGCCTCGGTAAGTCGCGGAGCCGCGTACATGTCATCGAGCCTGAGGCGTATGCCGCTGATATCGTGCCCGTATTGCAACAGTTTCGCCGCGTCGACCATGGACATGACGGCGATGCGACGGTCGTACTCGTACATACCTATCGAAAGGATTCCGGCCACCTCGAAGGCGCGCATGCGTGGAATCACACCGAGCGGCGTGACATCGCCTTTGGCGATCACCAGCACCACCCGATCGCCGGTCTTGACGTGCAGTTCATCGGCGAGCTCTTTGCCGAGAATCACCCTATACGCACCGGGCACGAGGTCTGCGAGCTTGCCCGAGAGCAGGTGCGAGCCCAAGTCGATCACCTTCTGCTCCTGCGCGGGCTCGATTCCGCGTATCAAAACGCCGGAGGAATGATCGGCATGAATCATCATGCCCTGCTCTTCGATGAAAGGCGCGGCGGCCGCAATGCCCGGAAACGCCTCGAGCTTGGCAAGCCGCGACTGCCAATTTTGCAGCGGGCCATCGAGCCCGTTGATAGTGGCGTGACCGGTGAGACTTAGAATCCGGTCGCGCAGCACCTCCTCAAAGCCGTTCATCACCGACAGCACCACGATGAGCACCGCGACACCGAGCACTAAGCCCGTGACAGCTATGCCGGCGATCAGCGACAGAAAGCCGCGGCGGCGTCCGGCGCGCAAATACCGAAGTCCGATGTAGCCTTCGTACCAGCGCGGCATCATTCGTACCTCAGAGCCTCGGCCGGCTGGGTGCGTGCCGCCTGCAGGGCCGGATAGACGGTCGCCGCGAGCGACAGAAGGAACGCGGCGCAGGCAATGCGCACTACGTCACCAGCGTGCATCTCGCTGGGAATGCCCGACATGTAGAACACCGACGGATCGAATATGTACAAGCCGAAGCTCGCCATCAATTCCGAGATGGCCCCGGCGTTGAGTGCGGTGATTATCCCGAGAATCACCCCGAGGCTGGTGCCGATCCAGCCGATCAATGCGCCCTGCGTCATGAACACCGCAATCACCTCGCGCGGCGTGAGTCCTAGCGTGCGCAGGATCGCAATGTCGGTGCGCTTGTCGTTCACCACCATCACTAGTGTTGCGACGATGTTGAACGCCGCCACCGCGACCACCAGCAGGAGCAGGATGCCCATCATGGTTTTTTCTATGCGGATGGCGCGAAAGTAAGCCTGGTTCTCTTCGGTCCAGTCGCGCACCGTCAAGCCCGCCGCGAGGCGCTGCGCCGCCTCCTGCGCGAGGCGCGGCGCGCGCAGAACGTCGTCGAACTTCAAGCGGATGCTGGTGGGGCCGGAAAGCCCGCGCAGCGCCTCCGCATCCTTAAGGTTAATGAGCGCAAGAACCCCGTCCTGCTCCTGGATGCCCACCTCGAAAATGCCCACCACCTGAAAATCCTGCAGTCGGGGCACGAAGGTGTCCGGCTTGTCCGCGGATCCGCCGGCGATCATGACGGTAAGCGAATCACCCGGTTCCACCTGCAGCTGCTCGGCGAGTTCACGGCCCAGAATGATCCGATTGCTGCCCGGCGTGAGGTCGGTGAGCTTGCCGTTGCGCATCGCCTCGCCGATGGTGGAGACGCTGGGCTCCGCGGCAGGATCGACTCCTCTCACCACCGCGCCGCTCATGCTGCCCTCGCCCTTCAGCATGGCGTCGGTATCGAGATCCGGTGCGAGGCCGGTGAGTTCCGGCGAGCCTTTGAGTTTCGCAATGGCGTCCTGCCAGTCGGGGATGGCCCCGCCGCCGCCTGCCGTCAGCACCGCATGCGCCGACAGGCTCACAAGCCGGCCCCGGATATCCCCCTCCAGGCCGTTCATCACCGAGAGAATCACGATCAAGGCCCAGACCCCTACCGCGACTCCGATCAGCGACACCCAGGTGATGAAGGAGACGAAAAAGCTATGTTTCCGGGCAAACGAGTAACGCAGGCCCACAAACAGCGGCAGGGGTTGAAACATTTATATTAGCAATACAATCAGACTGTTAATTGAGTCAACTATTGGACCCAAAGTGGGGTGTTATAGTTGCTGAGGAGCCTAGCGTTCCTAGGATATCGGTAACAAGTGAGGTGCGCTATGAAGTATCGAAACCTGCTGTTGGCCGCAGTGACGGCCGCTGGCCTCGCCGCTGCCTCGATGGCAAGCGCAGAGACCATTGCGGTTGACAACGGCATCGCCATCAAGCAGAGCGAAGTCGCGACGCCGGCGCGTGGCATGACCATGGATCAGGTGCAGACCAAGTTCGGTGCGCCGACCAGCAAGGTGCCCGCGGTGGGCAAGCCGCCCATTTCCCGCTGGCAATACCCGGGATTCGTGGTCTATTTCGAGGCTGACCATGTGATCCACAGCGTCGTGTCAGACGATGCGGGTGCGAGCGAGCCGGCCCCGAGTTCCGCCAATTCGTAACGCGACCAAGATCGCGTAAAATCCCATTTTGAACCCACCCACCGCGGCTTAAGCCGCGGCGGGTTTCATTGCTTTTGTGTTTTGCCATGCCGCTACTAAATCCTTTCCTGCCCGACCAGAATTTCCGCGCCATCAAATGGGGCAAGCTCTACGGAGCGGCCGGCGCGCTCGCCATCAGCGAAGCCGCGGCGGCGGCCAGCGTACCCATCGTGGTGGTCACGCCCACCGCGCGCGACGCAGAGACCTTGAGCGACGAAATCCGCTTCTTCACCAGCGGCGGGATTGCGGTGCGGGTATTTCCGGACCTGGAGACCCTGCCCTACGACAGCTTTTCGGCGCATCCGGACATCACCTCGGCGCGGCTTCTTACTCTGTCCGAACTTCCGCGCGCCACGCGCGGCGTCTGGCTGGTGGCGGTGGACACGTTGCTGCAGCGGCTCGCGCCGAGAAGCTACATCGAGGGCTATTCGCTCAAGGTCCACGTCGGCGAGACTCTGGACCTGGAAGCGTTGCGCACCCAGCTCACCGCCGCGGGCTATGCGGCGGTGACCCAGGTGGTGGCGCACGGCGAATTCGCGGTACGCGGTTCGCTCATCGACGTGTTTCCGATGGGATCGGACTCGCCGTTTCGCATCGACCTGCTCGATCGCGACGTCGACAGCATCCGCCGTTTCGACCCCGAGTCACAGCGTTCACTCGACAAGCTTGAGCGCATCCAGCTCCTCCCGGCGCGTGAGACGCCGTTGAACGCCGACTCGGTGCGCGAGTTTCGGCGCCGCTACCGCATGCGATTCGCGGGTGATCTGTCCGAGCAGGCGGTGTACCGTGATGTCAGCCAGGGCATCGCGCCCGGCGGGGTGGAATATTTCCTACCGCTCTTCTTCGAGCGCACTTCGCACTTGTTCGAATATCTGCCTCCCAACAGCATCCTGATTGATGTCAACGACGCCACGGCCAGCGCCGAGAGGCAATGGGCGGGTATCGGCGAGCGCCATGAGCAGCTGCGCCACGACCGGCACCGGCCGATCCTCGACCCCAAGGAACTGTATTTGAATCCTGCCGAACTTGAGGAGGCCATGGCACCGTGGCGATGCGTTCAGCTGCATCATTTCGAGTGGCCGCCGGAGACCGACGGCAGCTTTCAGAACTTCGCGTCCCAGGCGCCCGCCAGAGTGCGGATCGATGCGCGTGCCGAACAGCCGGCGGCACAATTGCTCGCGCACCTTGCCGGCAATCCAGCACGCATCCTGCTCGCCGCGGAATCCGCCGGTCGGCGCGAACTGCTTCTCGATCTGCTCAGGGCAAAGGACACAGTCCCGAAGATTTTCGACAGCTTCGCGTCGTTCCTGGCAAGCGAAGCGCAGCTCGGCATTACGGTATCGCCCGCCGTGTCGGGGCTGAAGCTCGAAGCGCCGGCCCTTGAAATCCTCACCGAGTCGCAGCTGTTTGGCGATCGCGCGCGCCAGGAGCGGCGCCGGCGACGCGCCGAACGCGATCCTGCCAAAATTCTCAAGGAGCTCACAGATCTCAACATCGGTTCGCCGGTGGTGCACGAGACCTACGGCGTCGGCCGCTACGCCGGTTTGCAGACCATGGATGTCGCAGGTTACACCGGCGAATTCCTGGTGCTCGAGTATGCCGACGGCGACAAGCTCTATGTGCCGGTGCAGGCGCTGCACCTCGTCTCCCGCTACACCGGCGCGGCGGCCGAGACGGCGCCGCTGCACAAGCTCGGCGGCGACCAATGGCAGAAGGCGCGGCGCAAGGCGGCGCAGCGCATCCGCGACGTGGCCGCGGAACTGCTGGACTTGTATTCGCGGCGCGCCGCGCGCGAGGGCAACAGCATGCGCGTGGGCGAAGCGGAATACCGCGCTTTCGAGGCGGGCTTTCCCTTCGAGGAGACTGCCGATCAGGCAGCCGCCATCGACCAGGTGATCAGCGACCTCAAGTCCGACAAGCCCATGGATCGGGTCATTTGCGGCGATGTGGGATTCGGCAAGACCGAAGTCGCGCTGCGCGCGGCCTTCGTCGCAGTCCAAGCCGGACGCCAGGTCGCGGTCCTGGTGCCGACCACCCTGCTCGCGCAGCAGCACTTCACCAACTTCGTCGACCGCTTCGCCGACTGGCCGGTGCGCATCGAGAGCTTGTCGCGATTCAGGACCAACAAGGAAGCCGAGGGCGTACTGAGCGGCGTTGCCTCCGGTTCAGTGGACATCGTCATTGCAACCCAACGGCTGTTGCAGGGCAAAGTAAAGTTCAAGAATCTCGGACTTATCGTCATCGACGAGGAGCATCGTTTCGGCGTGCGCGACAAGGAACGCCTGAAGGCCCTGCGCACCGAGGTGGATGTATTGACGCTGACGGCAACCCCGATACCGCGCACCCTCAACATGGCCATGGGAGGCCTGCGCGACCTTTCGCTCATCACCACCCCGCCCGCCGAACGTCTGGCGGTGAAGACTTTCGTTCTCGAATGGAACGAGACGGTGGTACGCGAGGCGGCGCTGCGCGAAATCAGACGCGGCGGCCAGATCTACTATGTCCACAATTCGATCGAGTCGATCGAGAAGACCGCACAGGCGGTTCGTGAACTCGTGCCGGAGGCAACCGTCGCGGTGGGACACGGGCAGATGCGCGAGCGCGAACTTGAGCAGCTGATGCTGGATTTTTACCATAGGCGCTTCAACGTGCTGGTCTGCACCACCATCATCGAGAGCGGCATCGACGTACCGACCGCCAATACCATCGTCATCGACCGAGCTGACCGGTTCGGCCTGGCGCAGATTCATCAGCTGCGCGGCCGCGTTGGCCGATCGCATCATCGCGCCTATGCCTATCTCATAACACCGCCCCGCCAGGCGATGACCGCGGATGCGGTCAAGCGCCTCGAAGCGCTGGAGTCACTCGAAGAACTCGGCGCCGGCTTCACGCTCGCGACTCACGATCTGGAAATCCGCGGCGCCGGCGAGCTCTTGGGCGACGAGCAGAGCGGCCAGATCCACGAGATCGGCTACACCTTGTACATGGAACTCCTGGAACGGGCGGTGGCCGCCTTGAAGTCGGGTAAGCAACCCGATCTCGAACGGCCGCTCGATGCAGGACCGGAAGTGGATCTGCATGTGCCGGTCCTGATTCCGGAGGACTACGTTCCCGACGTGCATTTGCGGCTGGTGCTCTACAAGCGCATAGCGAGCACGTCCTCGCGCGAGGAACTGGACGAGTTGAAGGTGGAGATGGTCGACCGATTCGGTCCGCTGCCCGCCTTCGCGCAGAACCTGTTTCGCTCAACCTACCTGAAACTGCGCGCCGGCGCGCATGGCATCCGCAAGATAGACGCGGGCCCCACCAGCGGCTACGTCATCTTCGATGAGGACAACAAAATTGATCCCAAGCGCGTGCTCAAGATGATCCAGGGTAAATCCAGGGAATATCGCCTGGATGGCCCCTTGAAGCTGCGATTCAGCCACGACGCGCGGAATGAAGAGAAGCTCTTCACCCGCGTCGAGCAGCTAGTGGATCAGCTAACGGTCTAACGCTGGACGTTGCCGAGGAAATCGGACTTGCCGATTTCAACACCGCTCTTTCGCAGCAGCGCATAAGTCATGGTTTCATGGAAATAAAAATTCGGCAGCACGAAATCAGTGACGTATTCGAGCCCTTTGAACTTCAAGGTACGGCTCGGGAATTTGAGTTCGATATCACGCGTCTCGGCGCCTTGCAGCTGCGCCGGCGTGACGCTTTTCAGGAAATCTATCGTGTTCGAGATGCGCTGCTTCAATTCCGCGAACGTAGTTTCAGTATCCGGATGCTTCGGCGGTTCCACTTGCGCAAGACGGCCGGCGGCACCCTTGGCGGTATCGCAGGCAATCTGCACCTGGCGGGTCAAGGGAAGCATGTCGGGATATAGCCGTGATTGCGCCAGCACCAGCGAGTCATACTTCTTGGCTTCGGCGTGAGCGCTGGCCTTGTCGAGCAGCGCCGAAAGATTGTTAAGCCCGCGAATGATCGGGGCCACGCAAACGTCATGCATCGAAACGGACATCGAGAGCTCCTGCCTTGAGATGTGAGGCTTTTTCGGGGAGGTCACTGTAGCTAAAGTTCGGCTGTTTGCATATAACGAGCGCATGTTGGCATTTTCCGAAGCCTGCGAACGCAACAAAGAGCCGATCTTGCAGTGCCTGACGCTTGCGTTTGCGCGTTCTCGCCATGTTTTGGAGATCGGCAGCGGCACCGGACAGCACGCTGTGCACTTCGCCGCGCATCTTCAGCACCTTCGCTGGTGCCCAAGCGAGCGGCGCGAACACCTGCAGGATCTCGAAGCGCGCCTAAAGCAGGCTGGCCTCGCAAATCTCGATCCGGCATGCGAACTCGACGTCAATCAGGACAACTGGCCCGGGCCGGTCGATGCGATTTTCACAGCCAACACGCTGCACATCATGTCGTGGCCGGAGGTGATCCGGACCTTCGCCGGGATCGGCCGAGCTCTCGCTCTCGGCGGCACGCTCTGCATCTACGGGCCCTTCAGATACGGCGGCGCGTTCACCTCCGAGAGCAATGGATTTTTCGATGCCAGCTTGAGGCAGCGCGATCCGAAATCCGGCATTCGTGACATCGAGGCGGTGCAGGAGCTCGCCCTCGCCCAACAGTTGGCTCTGACGCGCGACCATGACCTACCGGCCAACAACCGCCTGTTGGTGTTTAGCAAGGGGAAGAGCTGACGGGTCAGCTGCGCTTCGGACAGGGCGGCGCGCTGCCGTCCTGGCACAACTGCGGACCCTGATCCGGCGGCGGAGCAGCAATACCGTCGGCGTGAGGATTGTTGAGGCCGTCGGTGGCGCAGCCACTCAAGAGGACGGCAAGGAAACCCGCGGCAATCAGTGTTTTCATGACAACTCCTTTTGCGCTGCGCACCCTTCCGAGGGTCGCATCATCGCGCGATTCATCATCCGCGCGAGCCACTCCGGGCAGAAGAGAGACCTACCCTAACGTACTGTAAGCTGGGGTCCTACAGGGTGCAGGCACCCCATTGATCCGAAAGATTAGCCGCTCCAGGTGGACCACGTGCCTCGGGCGCTTTGTTACACTCCCGACATGCAGCGTCGCCGTTTTTTGCAGTCGGCCGCCGCGCTCGGGGCCTCGGCTGTCTGGTGCCGTGCCAGCGCCACGGCATCGCATTCAGCCTGGCGGGAGCGCCGGGAGTATTTCCCGCAGGGCGTCGCCTCGGGCGATCCGGAGTCACACAGTGTGTTGCTCTGGACCCGATGTCCTGCCAAGGGCTCGGGCTCGGCGCCGATCAATGTCGAAGTCGCCGAAGATGCAAACTTCGCCCGCGTGATAGCGGTCGCCTCCAGCCGCGTGGCGCCCCAGACCGACTGGACCTGCCGTGTGCTGGTCGGCGGCCTGAAACCCTCGCACGAGTATTTCTACCGATTCACCGATGCAGACGGCAACGGCAGCCGCATCGGCCGCACGCTCACCGCCCCTCGGACCGCCGAGGATGCACGCGTGAGATTCGCGTTCGTCTCCTGTCAAAACATCAATTACGGCGCACAGAACGCGTGGCGGCGGATGATTTACGAGGACGAACGTGCCGCCCCCGCAGATCGCTTGAATTTCGTGCTGCATCTGGGCGATTTCATCTACGAGCTGGTCTGGTATCCGGAGGACCGGGCTGAGATGTACGACCGCAAGGTGCGCGAGATTCTGCGGTATGCGCACGGCGAGAAAGTGGAGGATTTCCACATCCCCACGACCACCGACGACTATCGCACGGTGCATCGCACTTATCTGACCGATCCCGACATTCAGGATGCGCGCGCCCGCTGGCCGTTCGTCACGATGTGGGACAACCACGAATTTTCGTGGCTTGGATGGCAAGGCATTGAAAAGTTTGACGGGACCAATCGGCCTGCCCAGACACGCAAAGTCGCGGCCAATCAGGCTTGGTTCGAATACCATCCGGCGCGCGTGCTGCAGCCCTCGGGCGCGTTGCACGAGTTCAATGCTCCCGACGTTTCCGACGCCCCCGTGACGCGCTTCGACGCCAACGGATTGGGTCTCGAGCGCAACAACCTCACCGCCATCAACAGCCTGACCGGGTACCGCGCGCTGCGCTTCGGCGCCCACGTCGATCTCGTGATAACCGACCAGCACAGTTACCGCTCCGAAGATCCGCTGGGAAGAACCGAGGCGGAAGCTTTCACCAGCAGCGAGTTTCCGGAGTTCGTTCCTGAAGAGGTGCAACGGATCCTCGATGCCGGGCGCAGCTTCGATGACGCGAAGCCGCCTGCCACCATCCGCTTCGGCGCCAATGACATCGCCAACTTCAGCGCACACGAACCGCCGCAGACGGTGCTCGGTGCCACGCAAAAGACCTGGTTTCTGGATCACTTGAAGGCCTCGCGCGCCACCTGGAAGGTGTGGGCAAACACGGCGGCGACCTTGGACATGCGCGCCGATCCGCAGAACCTGCCTGCTGGATTGACCGTGCCGTGGCCCGGAAGCGGCTATGCCGGATTTGGCGGCGGCGATCCAAGCAGCGCTTACACCGAGCGAGCGGAGATCTACGATTTCGTCAAGGCCGAGAAAATCACCGGATTTGCCACCATAGCGGGCGACCGTCACAGCTTCTGGGCGGGGCTTGCCGCCAAGTCCCTGCCCCCGGCGCGCTTCGAACCGGTGGGTATCGCCTTTGTCACAGGTTCCTTGTCCGCTCCCGGCATGGCCGAAGCGCTGGAACACAAATTCCCGAAAGAGCATCCGCTGCGGCCGCTGTTCATCGCCGATCGCGCCAATGCGCCGCCCGAGGCCAGCATGAATCTGCTACTCCATCACGGGGTAAGAAGCGCGCTCGAATATGCACAGAGCGGCGATATCGGGCGGGCCCGCTCTCTTTCCAACAAAGACAATGCGCCGCACGTGGCGTTCGTCGACATGGGGGGCCACGGCTATGCCGTGGTCACTGCGGGCGCCAGCCGCTTCGACACCGAGTTCGTCTGCATCCCGCGCCCCATCAAGCGCAGCGATGGCCCCGATGGCGGCAGCCTGCGCTACCGTGTCGTCCACCGTACCCCGCTCTGGCAAGCGGGCGAACAACCGAAAATCTCCACCACCATCGTTGAGGGCGATCCCAAGCTCTCCGTCTAGCGGGACTCGGCTTCGAGTTCCTTGCAGTCGACATCCTTTGCCTTCCCGGTGTCCACGAGTTTGAGGGTGCGCAGGTTCTTATCGATCGAGAACTTCGGCTGCAGCAGCGTGCCGTCCACCTTGACGGGCGTTTGCATCTTGAGGATGCGCAACGACTTCGGCTGCCCATGCAGCGATAGATCGTATGCTTCCGGCCCCAGGGCCACCGTCCCTTCGCCACTGATGAGAACATCGTCGCTGTCGATGAGGAGCCTATCCGCTTTCATGACTCCGTCGCGCACATCGAACTTCGCCCCGGCGCAACGCACCGCCACCTCACGCTGATTCTTGCTGAAGGAGAGCCCGACGCCGCGAAGATCCACGCCCGCGAGTTCCGCGAAGGCCTCGCGCAATGCGCCCTGCGGCACATAGGCGCTGGCGGTCCCCTCTGCGCTTGACACGAATTCATGAACCGAGGTGCCATGGCCTTTGACGCGCACGCTGGCATCCAGCGCGCCAGCCCAAGGCACCGTGCCGTCGGGGCGCTTGAACTGGTCGAGCTGACCGCTCTGCAAACGAAACTCCACCGCTTCGACGGGCGGAGACTTGTTGGCATCGCCCGACAAATGACCGGACAACGCGCCGTCCCAAAGACGTGCCGCGAAGCGCGGCACCTCGATATGTCCCCGATCGATCTTCAGTTGCGCGGTCACCTCGTCAAGTTCGATGCGCGTAAAGGCAAGACGGCGGACTTGGATTTTGACATCCGAGTCCACGCGCCGCATCGCCTCGCTGATGAGATGGACCTGCGAGAATAGTTTGGGCGGCGCGTTGGGGTTCGGATCCCTGCCTGCGGCCTTGAGTCCCAGATCCGCCATGCGCAGCACGCGCGATTTGATTTCGCCCTTCAAAAGGCTGCGCCCATTGGCTTGGGTCTCGATCGATAGCGCCCCATCGACATCACTGGCACCCGACTTGCAGGACAGCGCATCGAAGCGCGTCACAGTCCCTTGACGCCAGAACTTGCCGTCGCAACGATAGGCGCCTGTGTTGGGAAGACTGGCACCCACCAGAAAATAAAGATCGCGAAGATCTTCACCCTTCGCCGCGAAAGTGGCTTCGAGGCGATCCAGATCAAACGGCCGCGGCAGCGACCCATCGGCATGCAGATGCGAACCGCTGGAATTCTCCTCAAGTGCGAACGCATAAGGCCGTGCGCTCGTGGCGTGCTCGAGCGGCTCGCCGTCGAGCGCGAGTTCAACGTCATGCTCATTCAGACGGCCCTTAGCGTCCATGTGCAGCTTCTCCTCACCGGAACCGCTTACCGCGAGCTTCCCGTCAAAGCGAAGATGCAGTCGTTCATCGTCGAGTTGAAGATGAGTGTCCTTGAGAACCAGATTCTTAAGAAACGGCAGCGGACCTCCAGAACCTTCACCGGGATCGCTACGCTGCCAGTTGGCATTGCCATCCGCGGCGCGCTTCAGATCGAGTTCTGCACCCTCGACGCGCAGAGTGAGAAGGCTGTGATCAAAGCTCAACAGGGGCCGGAATTCGAGCGTGAGTCGTGCAATGTGGCCCATGGTCCCGGGAGCGCTCCAGGGAGGATTGCCGATGGTTACATCCTGCGCCTCGACGAGCGGGTTGTGCCGAAGCAATGACAATCGCAAAGCACCCGCCTGCAAAGCACGATGGTTCTGCCAGGCGAGAAGGCGCAGCAGCGGCGCATGCAGATACCCGGCATTCAACGCTATGAGCGCCAGTGAGGGCAGCAATACCAATATCATCAGGGCGGCAACCAGGATTTGGACGAGGCGGTGCCGCATGGCGGATCTCTTGGGCGGTCAGGGCATTCACCAATAACAGAACTGCACGGCTAACGGCAAAATATCCTACGCGAACGACTTCTGATGTCGATGTCATAATTACACTACTGTTGTTCGTACGGAAAAGGCAGCTGGTGTCGGGGGCGAACCAAACAAGGTAGGCCACGAAAATGCATCGCGATTGCCTGCTCTTCATGATGAGGGAGCCGGCTGAGGCCCCTCTAGCTGAGCTTCGGGCTATTTGACTCCCGCCATGAGTCGCTTGAGCCACGGCGAAAACAACAACATGACCGCGGCGGCAAGCATCGAGAAGAGAAAGATCTTCATGAACAATCCCGGCAGCGTGCCAAGATCATTCGCATCGTATTCGGCCGAAAGCTGGCCGGCGAGATTGTTGCCGAGCGCAAGAGCGAGAAACCAAACGCCCATCACTTGTCCGATGAAGCGTGCCGGCGCGAGCTTGGTCATGGATGACAGACCGACGGGCGACAGGCACAGATCGCCCCACTCCTGCAGCACGTAGGTGGCCAGCAACCAGGTTGGCAGAACTTTGTGGCCGCCGACTACCCATTGCGAAGCGCCGTACATGACCAGGAATCCGCCGCTGAGAAGCGCAAGCCCGAGCGCAAATTTACCCGGCGAGGCAGGATCCTTGCCGCGACGGCCGAGCAGCGTCCACAACGCGGCGAAAATCGGGGCGAACAGAATGGTGACCAGCGCCGTGGTCCCCTGCAGAACGCCGGCGGGCAGTTCCCAACCGAACAGGTTCCGGTCCGTGTAGCGCTCCGCGAATAGGTTCATCGAGGCGCCTCCCTGCTCGAATCCTGCGTAGAAGGTCGCGTAGGCGAGGAACAACGCAATCATCACCCAGACTCGATGACGCTCATCGCGATTCAAGCCGGCGAACGCCAGCAGGAACACGAAATAGGCGACGGCAAGCGCACCCATTGCCCAGGTTGCCGCCTGGGAAAGCCTGGCCGGATCGATGTCGACTTTGCCGCTGACGGCAACCCCCGCGACTGCAACCAGCAGAGCGATGAAGAGCGACAACGTCCACCATGCGCCGCCCGGTCTCGGCACCTCACGCAACCCGGATTGTCCCAGCCATTTTCGGGTCAGAGTGAACTGAATCAAACCGCAGAGCATGCCGATGACCGGCAGGACGAACCCGTAGCGCCACCCGTAGCGGGCCGCGACCACGGGAACCACCAGCGAACCGAGCAGGGCGCCGACGCTGATCCCCATGTAAAAGATGGTGAAGCCGGCGTCGCGGCGCGCCCCTCCCTCGGGGTAGAGCCCCGCCACCATCGCGCTGATGTTGGGCTTCAACAACCCGACGCCCAGCACGATGATCATCAATCCCAGAAAGAAGCAGCGCCGGCTGTCAAGGGTCAGGAGCGCATTGCCGATCACGATGAGCACGCCGCCCGCCACCACCGCGCGCTGGGCACCGACCAGGCGGTCGGCGATGAATCCGCCCAGCAGGGAAAAGACGTAAGTGCCCGCGATGTACAGACCGTAAACCGCGCTGGCCGTCCGATCGTCGAGACCAAATCCGCCGCTGGCATTTACCAGGTAGAGAATGAGGACGGCGCGCATGCCGTAGTAGGTGAAGCGCTCCCACATCTCGGTGAGAAACAACGTGGCGAGTCCGGCGGGCTGACCCAGGATGGTTTTTTTTGGCACGGCGCTTGGATCAATCTAGAACAGGAGCGAGCACGACCCCTAGTATTGCCCGTCGCGCAGGCGCGCGCATGTACAATCTCTGCGACTGTCGTGAGGCTGTTTCATGTCGGTGAACATCGAAGAACACGTGTGGATCACCATGAGCGACGGGTGCCGCCTGGGCGCCCGACTTTGGCTGCCGAGCGAAGCGCAAAGTCTGCCGGTGCCGGCAATCCTCGAATACATTCCGTATCGCAAGCGCGACGGCACCCGCGCCCGCGACGAGCCTATGCACGGTTACTACGCGAGCAAAGGCTACGCCGCCGTGCGTGTCGACATGCGCGGCTCCGGCGAGTCCGAGGGCCATCTGGCCGACGAGTATCTCAAGCTGGAACAGGACGACGCACTTGAGGTAATCGCGTGGATCGCGCGGCAGCCCTGGTGCAACGGCAAGGTGGGCATGCAGGGCAAGTCGTGGGGCGGATTCAATGCGCTTCAGGTAGCCGCCCGGCGCCCGCCGGCGCTGAAGGCCATCATCACCACCTTCTCGACGGATCATCGATACACGGACGACATCCATTTCATGGGTGGCTGCGTGCTCAACGACAATCTTTGGTGGGGGAGCATCATGCTCGCCTATCAGTCGCGCCCTCTCGACCCCATTGTCGTGGGTCCCGAGTGGGAGAAACGCTGGCTGGAACGCATCGATGCCATGCCTTTTTTCCCGGCCTTGTGGCTCGCCCATCAGCACTACGACAGTTACTGGAAGCATGGATCCATTTGCGAGGACTACGCGGCCGTTCGGTGCCCGGTGCTGGCCGTCGGCGGTTGGAGCGACGCATATACCAATGCGGTGCCGAGAATGCTCGAGCATTTAAAGTCGCCTCGATTGGGCATCATCGGTCCGTGGGGTCATCTGTATCCCCACGATGGCGTGCCGGGCCCCGCAATCGGCTACCTGCAGGAAGCGGTGCGCTGGTGGGACCGCTGGCTGAAGGATCTCGACAACGGAATCATGCAGGAGCCGGTGCTGCGCGCTTACGTCGAGGATTGGGTGGCGCCGCAAGGCACCCGAGAGCACACGCCCGGGCGATGGGTGGGCCTCAATACCTACCCCAGCCCCCATCAAAAACCGCTGCGCTTCGATCTGCAGGGAGATCTCACGCTCGGGCCCTCGGGCGCGCAGGCACGGGAATTTCATTTGCGCTCGCCGCAGAGCCACGGCAAGGCCGCCGGCGAGTGGATGGGGACCGGCTGCGTCGGGGAGCATCCCACCGATCAGCGGCTCGATGACGGCGGTGCGCTGTGCTTCGAGTCGATCGCGCTTGAGGAGTCCATCTCGATCTTGGGAGCACCGAGAGTCCGCTTGAATCTTGCCGCCGACGCACCGGTCGCGCAGCTCGCGATCCGGCTGTCAGATGTGGCGCCGGACGGGACCACGGCAAGGGTGAGCTACCAGGTGTTGAACCTTACGCATCGCGAGAGTCACGAGCACCCCTCGCCCCTGACGCCGCATCATCGCTATGCGGTGGACTTGCTCCTGAATGCGTGCGGTCACCGATTTCAGAGAGGCCATCGGGTTCGACTATCGCTCGCCACCGGCTATTGGCCCATCGTATGGCCCGCACCCCACCTCGCCACGCTGTCGATCGACACGAAGGACAGTAACCTTGAGCTGCCATCGCTCACGGGAGACGATGCGACTGTTCATTTCGAGCCGCCGGTGCACGGACCCGCCGCCGCCATCACCCAGTTAGAGGCGGGTGTCGTACGCCGCTACAGCCGACAGGATCACGTTGCCGGCGAGACCACCTATGTCACGGAGGGCATCGGCGGCGTGTTCGGCGAGGGGATTCTGCGATTTGACGCGATCGACGTTGAACTCTCGCACAGTCTCAAGCGCGAACTGACGATCCGGGACGAGGATCCCCTCTCGGCGCGATCCGTGATCAGTCAGTCCTACCAGATGGGCCGCGAGGGCTGGCGCACCCTGGTAAAGACCCGGCTCGAGATGTGGAGCGATGCCGAGCACTTTCACCTCAAAGGCAGCCTGGAGGCCTTTTTGAACGGCGTGGCTGCGAAGCGGCGGGAGTGGGACGAAGTCATCTCGCGAGACTTGGTCTAACGCGCCTGTCGTCAGTCAACGACACCCTTTCGAACTGCGCCGGGGTTGCTGGTTGCATTCGGCGCTTAATGTTAGGCTAATTTTTTTCGGCAAGGCGATGACTCCATTGAGACTACTGATACTTGCGACGCTGTTACTGCTCTCGGCCTGCAGCTGGTTCGGCAAGAAGCATCCGACGACGCCGCCCACCTTGCTCATCGTGACGGGTGCTCCAACCGGCGCCCAGGTGTTCGTCGACGGCTCGGCCTTGGGTGAGCCGGTGCCGCGCAACGACCATCCCGAAGAGTTGACCGTTACGCCCGGCGAACATCAATTAGAAATTCACGTGGGCGATGCCCTCGTCTACCGCGAGCAATTGTTCGTGAGCCCCGGCGAGCACCATGTGGTCACGGTGCTGTCGGGGCTCACGCGTCAGTAGGTAAAAAAAGCCGTCGCGGCTTTCGCCTACATCTTCATCGCCATCTTCTCGCCGCTCCTGTCAGCCGGCGCGATTGTTGCCGCCGTTCCGGCGCCCCCCGGCACGTGATCCGGGATCTTGGCGATGAGTCGAGCCACACCGCGATCGTCAAACTCGATATGCAGGCGGTAGCTGCCGCTCGCTTCGGTGCCGCGATAGTCCCATGTTTCATCCGCCTGACCCGGAGGCGCGTGCCCGCAGTCATTGAACTGCGCGATGCGCCATGGAGAGCCCAGGAGGGATTGCACCCCGGCCTTGGTGGTCGCGCCCGGCTTGATCTTCGCGATCATCGCTGCGTTCAGCTGCGGGACGTCATGGGCGAAGGTGGCCGCCGAGAGACTCAAGGCCGCTGCCATCATCGTAAGCTTGGTTTTCATGATGACCCCTATCGTTCCGAGGCAGGCAGCGTGGCGGCGCGCGCCTCGCCGGTGAGCGACAGAATGGTGATGCCGGTGCCGGCGCGATCGGCAGCATAGATATAGCCCCGATCGTCGTACTCCACGTAGTCGTTCATGGTGGCGTTGAAGCACTTGGTCACGCCATTGATCGTCGAGCACGAGGCAATGGTGTTCTGATTCGGCGCCTGGATGTAGTAGGCGATGGGTTTGGGGTTCTTCGGATCCCGGATATCCCAGATTCGCACGCCGGCGTTGAACCAGGAGACGCTGATGATCTTGCCGTAGTATGGCGGATAGATCGCCTCGGTCACCGCATGCGCCCCGAACCTGGCGCCCTTGCCGCAGAAATCGCCCGGGAACTGCGGCACGTTGAGCGTTGCCATGGGCCAGGGCGTGGTCTCGCTGCTGATGTCGAGGAGCCATGCATCATGCGGCGCCTGCCCGAAACAGTTGTTGGCCGTCCCCTCCGAACTCACGAAAAGCAGACTCTTGCTCTGCGGCGTGCCGTCCACGAAGTTCGTCTGCTCCTCGGGAACGGGCACGTTGTATACCGGCATGGAGCTGTGGGCACCGTTCTCGGGATTCATCGTGATCCAGCTGACCTGCGGCCAGAGCAGATCCGCCTGTGTCGGGCGGGTGGCGCAGTTGAGAGAAGCGCTCGGATTGCCGCCCGGGCCGCTGCGCTTACAGCCGTTGACCAGTTTCAGGCGATCATCGATCTGCACCACGCCCTGCGCTCCCACGCCGTAAGGCATGTACACCCGGTTGACCGTGGTGCCCATGGAGATCGGTCCATGCACGCCCGCGGGCGGGTTGGTGACCCCCTCGTAGCAGTTTTCGCCGGGCGCGGTGAGACAGGACTTGGCGCTGGATACATCGGCGCTCGGCTGCTGGCCGACGAGGCCAAACTGCCGTATGAACACCGGCTTCGCCGGATTGCTCAAATCGTAGATGTAGACATGCTGGGCAGAACCGCTCTGCTGCCAGCCGTCGGACTTCGAGCCCGCGACCAGGTAGGCGATCCCCGTGTCGCATTCCCACCAACTTTTGTGGGTGTTGGACAAACCGCTGATCACCGTGGTCAGCATCTTCGGCTGGGCCGGATCGGTCACGTCCCAAACCTGGTGCGATTCGTTGGCCCCCGCGTTGCCGAAGGCACGCAGCAAATACCATCGTCCGGCGGTGCCGGTGCTCGATGCATTGGGCAGCGTATTGCCGCCGCACACCCTCACCATTTGCGCACCCGCAGCCGCATAGGATCCGGCAATCGGCGCCGGTCCCGGGATGTGGAAGAGGAATTTCGGGCGCCTCACGTTGCTCACATCGATTATCGAGGTGCCGTTCGACTCCGAGACGCCCGTGAGCGGATTTAACGCCGTGCCGGCGAGGTTGCCCGCATATAAAATCTCACGGCCGTTCTGGTTGACGATGAGCGGCTGATAGATGGGACGCGCTTGATTGTCGTCGCGGCCTTCGACGCGCATGTTCCAGAGCGATTCGGAATCCCAGGGGCCGGGCGGCGGTTCTCGCTCCAGGTCTCGGTTGTAGGCACCCTTGTCGCCCTCGGTATTGGTGATCACCGGGATGCTAGGGCCGTAAGGTGGGTAGGCCGCAGCACTGCTGCTTTGCGCACCAGTGCGGGAGGCGATTGCGATGAGAACGCAGACAGCAAAACCACTCGCCACGCGAGCCAGACGATTGCTAGACATAGAGACTCCTCGCTGATTTGAAAAATAGAGGTGTTCTTAGCCTTTCAAGTCACCGTGTGCAGTTGCGTGGTATGAACGGAGGAATGCTTATTGGAATGGGTCGGCGCGGGATACTGATATACCGCATACGTTCTATGAAAGTCAGGCAAGGTCGCATAGGCGTGTAAGCCGGACACTGACGCGTACGAGCGAGGCGGTGTTTACCGGTGCGGGTCGGAAATCTTTTTCACTAAAGTAACGAGGCCCTGCGCATCAAATTCGATGTGCAGGCGAAACTCGCCCTTCTCATCGCGGCCCCGATATTCCCAGATCTCATTCTCGGTGCGATCGAGGTCGTTGTACTGCACCGTACGCCAGGGCGCTCCCAACAGCGCCGTGACCCGCGCCTTGCTGGCGCCGGTCTTCAGCTGCGAAATATTTTGCGCGGTGATTTCCGTGCAGAGCGCCGCCGTGGAATAGATGAGCGCGAGCCAAGTGCTTAAGATGAATCGCACCATCGGGGCAAGCCTCCTAAACGTATCCGCACCGCGAGATGGCAGCGCAGCAATCCTGCGGTCGCTCCGTTAGAATCGCCGCCATGACAGCACGAATCATCGACGGCAAGGCCGTCGCACACAAGCTGCGCAGTGAATATCGCGATGGCGTCGCCAAGCTTCGCACCGCGCACGGCGTCACGCCCGGGCTCACGGTCATTTTGGTGGGCGACAATCCCGCCTCCCGCATGTATGTCCGGAACAAGATCAAGGCCTGCCAGGAGGTCGGCATCCGCTCGACGCTGTTGGAACTGTCCCCTTCCGTGCCGGAGCAGGAGCTGCTGTCACAAATCGACCGGCTGAACGCCGACGAGGGAACCCACGGCATCCTGATTCAGCTGCCGCTGCCGCCGCAGATCGACATGGACCTGGTGCTCGAGCGCATCGCGGTTGACAAGGATGTCGACGGATTTCATTTGTACAACGTGGGCGCCCTCGTGACGGGCAACACGATTTTTTCTCCCTGCACCCCGTTCGGGGTGCAGAAGCTTCTGGAGCATGAAGGCATCGACGTCGAAGGCCGCAACGTGGTGGTCGTGGGCGCCAGCAACATCGTCGGCAAGCCCATGGCGCTCATGCTCATGCAGCAGGACGCGACGGTGTGCATCTGTCACAAGAAGACGCGGGACCTGGCGCAGTTCACGCTGCTCGCGGACATTTTGGTGGTCGCCGCAGGCGTACCGGGATTGATTATTCCGCAGATGGTGCGCACCGGCGCCGTGGTCATCGATGTGGGCATCAATCGCCTGCCCGACGGCAGCATCATTGGCGATGTCGACTTCGAAGGCGTTCGCCAAAAAGCTTCGTACATCACGCCTGTGCCAGGAGGAGTCGGACCGATGACGGTCACCATGCTGTTGCACAACACGCTGGTGTCGGCTCAGCGGCGCATTGCCTCTAGATTAAAATAATATTTATAAACAAATACTTATACTAGTTATTTGATCTAAACTCTTCCATGGCGGTCGGCATTCGCCGGCGCTTCGAGCGCTATATCAAAATCGCGGTTTTCCAGTCCCCTCATCGGCGTGGACTCAGCGTGCTGCTGAGAGCATCGCCTGCGCACCGAAGATCATGCGAACTCTCTTCGAGCGATACCCGCCGATGATTAGTCAGCGCAGCTGGCTGTCCTTGCTGCCGCGGCGGTTGTAGCCGCTGTATTGGCCGGAGTCCTTGTCCTCGCCCTCCTGACAGGCCACGCATAAACGCACCCCAGGCAACGCTACGCGCCGCGCTTCGGGAATCTCCGCGCCGCACTCGGCACACTGCAGCAGCGAAGGCCCTTGCGGCAACCGGCTCTTGGCTCGGTTTACGCCGTCTTTGACCGTGGCGTCGATCTGATCCTGCACCGCGCCATCACCTGCCCAACCAGTCGCCATCACCAGTCCTCGAGATCTTTGAGAATTCAAATATGGCGCGCCCAAGCGAGCAATTCAACCCCGGACGGGTTAGGTTAAGTTAGCCACCAAAGGCTTGTCGCGCCCGGTCGTCGCGTATACAACAAGGTGCGGAATCAGCGCACGCCGGCAAGACGCGTCGTGCGCTCGCTGCGAGGCTCCTCTCGGCGCATCAGCGTGCTCTTGCCGAACAGCGAAGCCACCAACTCCACGGCCACTTCGGCGGTGCGATTGCGCACATCGAGAGCTGGATTGAGCTCCATGATGTCCAGCGAGCCCAGTTGCCCGGTATCGGCGATCATTTCCATGCACAGCTGCGCCTCCCGATAGGAGGGGCCCCCGCGCACTGTCGTGCCGACGCCAGGTGCGACATCGGGGTCGAGAAAATCCACATCAAAACTCACGTGCAGGTGCGCGTCCGCCTCCAAGCCCTCGAGCGCGCTTTCGAGCGCCTGACGCATCCCGACCTCATCGATGTATCGCATGTCCAGCACCTGCAGCCCCGCCTCGTACACGAAGCGCTTTTCGCCCTGGTCGACGCTGCGAATGCCGATCTGGCGGATGTCGCGGGGCTTCAACGCCGGCACCGCGCCGGACATCTCGATCAGCGGTTTAGGACCATAGCCGCACACGCACGCCACCGGCATACCATGCATGTTGCCGCTCGGGGTCAGGGTGCTGGTGTTGAAATCCGCGTGCGCATCCAGCCACAGAACTCGCAGCGGCCGACTGCGGGTGCGGCAGAATCGCGCGGCTGCGCTGATGCTGCCGATGCCGAGCGAATGATCCCCGCCAAGAAGAATCGGCATGCGTTCCTGGCCGAGTTCGCTGTACACGGCATCATGCACGGCACGATTCCAAGCCTCCACTTCCCAAAGATGCCGGTAGCCATTCACCGGAGCACTCATCGGATTACGCGGACCGGCAAGATCGCCGTGATCCAGGACCTCGGCGCCCTGGGCTTCGAGCATGCCGCGAATGTCGGCCACCCGCAGCGCTTCCGGCCCCATGGAGGAGCCGCGAACTCCCGCGCCCACATCGGTCGGAGCGCCAATCAAAGTGACTTTTCGCATGGTTGGCACGTCAGGCGCTCTTGCGCAGGCGGGCGCGGGCGCCGCGGGCGAGCGTGCCGCCGTAAAGATCCTTCGGATCCTCGAGTTTAGGAACGAGATCGATCTGCCGCGCACTGCCGCGCTCTTCGTTCACCAGCGCGTGCAGGAAGCGGAGCGCCGAATAGTCCTCCAGGGCGAATCCAACCGAGTCGAACAGCGTGATGTCGCTGTCGCGGGTGCGGCCCGGGACAGTGCCCGCGGCAATGCCTGCAAATTCGGTGACCGGATAAGAAGCCGGCATGGCCTGAATTTCTCCTTCGATGCGCGACTGCGGCTCGTACTCGACGAACACCTTGAGGCCGTCCATCTCGAGCACATCGCGATGCAGTTCGGTCTTGCCGGGACAATCGCCGCCTACCGCGTTGAGGTGCATGCCGGGCGCGATCATCGGCGGCGTGAGGATGACGGCGTTGCGCTTGTCGGCGGTCACGGTGGTGACGATGTCGGCACCGCGGCAGGCCTCGGCCGATGAGGAGGTGCGCACGATGCGAAGATCGGAAAGATCCGGCATGGCGCGCAGGTTGCGCTCAAGTTTTGCGGTGGCGGCCGCATCGATGTCGAAGAGCCGCAGTTCACGGATGCCGAACATGCGATGGAAACCTATGGCCTGAAACTCGCTTTGCGCACCGTTGCCGATGAGGGCCATGACCCGGCTGTCTTTGCGCGCCAGATGCTTGGCGGCGAGCGCGGACATCGCCGCGGTTCGAAGCGCCGTGGTGACGGTAAGTTCGGACAGCAGCAGGGGATAGCCTGTCTCGACGTCGGCGAGCACGCCGAACGCGGTGACGGTGAGAAGTCCCGCGGCAGTGTTCTTCGGATGCCCGTTCACGTACTTGAAGGAGTACAGACGCCCGTCGGTGGTCGGCATGAGCTCGATCACCCCGACCGGCGAATGGCTGGCAACGCGCGCGGACTTCTCGAAATCGCCCCAGCGCCGATAGTCCTTTTCCATCTCAAGCGCGAGGCGCTCTATGAACACGCCGGTGCCCATTTTGTCGACAATGCGCTGGATATCGCTGACGCCGATGTAATCGACCATGACACTCCCTCCAAATCCTCTAGCAACCATGATCCGGTGGGAGGCAGCCAACAAGAAGCCAACAAAGTGCCCAGAGTGCATGATAAAATAGGCATTATGCTCATAACAACTGGCGTAATGATCAATGGATGAACTAGACCACCGCTTGATCGGATTGCTGCGGGAGAACGCCCGCATCGGGGTCGCAACGCTTGCCAAGCGCTTGAAAGTAGCGCGGGGGACGGTGCAAAACCGCATGGCGCGCATGGAGCGAGACGGCACCATTGCCGGCTACACGGTCAGATTGAAACCGGAGGCCGAGGAGCAGCGCATCACCGCGCTCATGACCATCGCAGTGGAAGGAAATCGACTGGAGGCCGTCGTGCGGCTGCTGCGCGGCGAGCCGGCCGTGCAGGCGCTGCACACCACCAACGGTCGCTGGGATCTGGTGGCCCAGATCCGCACCGACAGCCTGCAGGCGTTCGATCAGGTTTTAAGCCGCATTCGGTTGGTGGAAGGCATTTCGGGGACCGAGACCAGCCTTCTGCTCGCCACCCACAAGCTGTAGCGATCGACGCGCGGTCAGGCCGCCTGGTTGCGCCCGGCCTGCTTGGCCAACTGCAGCTGACGCTGTGCGCGCTCTAGAAGCATCGCAGCCTGATCCTCGGCCTGCGGAACGTGCGCGCTCACCCCGACGCTGATGCTGATGTAGCGCAGCACCGCGGAACGCGGATGATGAATGCGCATGTCGCGCACCCGCTCGGCCATGGTCTGCCCGAGGCGAAAGGCCTGTTCGTGCGAGAGACCCGGCGCGAAAGCCAACATGCTGCCGCCATCGATGCGCGCAACGACATCGCTGGTGCGCCTCAGGCATCCCGCCACCACGTGCGCGACTCGCCGGATGGTCGAGTCCCCGGCAGCGCGTCCAAAGGTCGCGTTGTAAAGCTCGAGCGCATCGATGTCGATGGCGAAAACCGCCACGCTGCGTTTTTCGCGCTGTGAAACCGCCCAGTCACGCTTCAGCAATTCCTCGAGATAGGGCAGCGTAAACAGTCCGGTGAGCCGGTCGTCGCGGATCACGAGCGCGGTTGGCTGATGAGTGCCGCTCAAGGAATCACGTGTCGCGCGCGGATCGATCTTCAAGCGCTCGCCAGCATCGCGATGATGGCCGACAAAATGAGTGACCACGCCCGCGGCATCCTTGAGAGGCAGGATGGAGATTTCATTCCAGAACAGCGCGCCGTCCTTGCGGTAGTTGCGAAGTAGTACCCGACAGGCATCACCCCGTGCGAGCGCCTCACGCAGACGGTGGCGGCCGTCCTGCTCTCGGTCATCGGCTTGGAACATGCGCGCGTTACGGCCAATGAGCTCTTGCGCGCTGTAGCCGGTCAGCGCCTCGAAGGCGGGATTGGCATAGAGAATGGGGTGCTCGGAGTTCCTGGCATCGACCAGCAGCACTCCCTCCGGCGAGGCTTCGACCAGGCGGCGAAACATGCCCTCGTCAATCGCGCTCACGCGACTCCTCCGTCAACACCAAAGGGGGTGTTGCCGTAAGCTTGGCAATGTCCGAAACCGTTTGCTGCCACTGTGGACTGGCTCCCAACTCTAAAGGCGCATCTTTGCGCGCCCTCATCCTCACCACCCGGGCCTGGGATGCGGGAGAGCCCAGATCCGGGCCAAAGTGGCTAATTACAGACTGTACAGCTTGTCTATCGTTGCAAATGGGCAGGACGTCGCATCCTGCAGCAATCGCGAGCCGAGTTCTTTCAATTATTCCGCCAAAAGCGGCTGCGCCGGCCATGGTTAGGTCATCGGCGAAGATACAACCGTGGAAATTGAGCTCTTCCCGAAGCACCCCGGTCATCCAGCGTCGGGAAAGGCTGGCAGGCAGTGCATCCACCGCCGGAAACACCACGTGAGCGGCCATGACGGCCGGCAAGTGGTTCTGGATCAGGAGCCGATAAGGCCTGATATCGGCCTCCATATCGACGTATTCGCGCCGGTCCACGGGCAGTGCGATATGGGAGTCGGCCACCACCGCCCCGTGTCCGGGGAAGTGCTTGGCGATGGCCGGCATACCCGCCTCGCGCATGCCGGCCATGTAGGCGACCCCCAGGGCCCCCACCGCATCCGCATCCTTATGGAAGGCCCGGTCCCCGATGATTTCGCTCACCCCGTAGTCGAGGTCCACGCAGGGAGCGAAGGAGAAATCAACGCCCACCGCGCGCAACTCACTCGCCATCAGCCATCCCACCGCCTGGGCCAGCCGCAGCCCCTCGCGGCGGTCCTCGTCGTAACGCCGGCCGAGAAGGCGGGCCGCCGGCAGTTCCGTGAAGCCCTTGCGAAAGCGCTGGATGCGGCCGCCCTCGTGATCCACGGCGATCAGCAGTTGCGGCGAACGCAATGCGCGGATCGAGGCAATGAGCGCCTTCAGCTGGGCAGGGTCGCGGTAGTTGCGTGAGAACAGGATCACGCTGCCGACCATCGGGTGGGCCAGCAGCCGCGCATCGTCCGCCGTCAACTCGAGTCCTGCGATGTCGACCATGAGGAGGCCCAAACTCATGCGCCCGCCTCGAACACCGCAATCGACTCGACGTGCGTCGTGTGCGGAAACATGTCCATGACTCCGGCATCCTTCAGACTGAATCCCAGCTCGCGCACCAGGATGCCGGCGTCGCGCGCCAGGCTTCCCGGGTGGCACGAAATATACACGATGCGTCTGGGCTGCCAATCCTTGAAGCGCGGCAGGAGTTCCTGCGCGCCGGCACGCGGCGGATCGAGCAGCACCAAATCGTAGCGCTCGGCACTCCAGGGACCGAAGCTTTTGGGTTCGAACAGATTCTCCACGGCAAACCGCGCGTGCGGCAGTTGGTTGTCCGCCGCGTTCTGACGCGCTTTGGCGATGAGCGCGGCATCGCCCTCGACCCCCAGCACGCTGGCGCAGCGGCGCGCCAGCGGCAGCGTGAAATTGCCCAGGCCGCAGAAAAGATCGAGCACCCGATCGGCGGACTGTGGCGCAAGGTGGCCGATTGCAGCCTGCACCATGGAGGCATTGATCGCGGCATTCACCTGCACGAAGTCGCTCGGCCCGAACTTGAAAGTGAGCGAATCGATCCGGTAGGTCAGCGGCGGCGTATCGGGCTTCAAGGGCCTCACGCTGTCGAGTCCGCCCGGCTGCAGGTAGGCCTGGATGTTGTTGTCCACGGCAAAGCGCGACAGCTTCTCGAGATCATCGCTGCTGGGCTCGCGCATGACGCGAAACACCAACGCCACGGCATCATCGCCCGCCGCCAGCTCCACCTGCGGCAGGGCTTCCTTGATGGAAAGCGACTCGGCGAGCGCCGCGAGCCGCGTCGGCAGCTCATGCTGGCCGTCAATCAAGATCTCGCAGCGCTTAAGATCGGCCAGATAGGGCTTTTCCCGCTCGCGAAAGCCCGCGAGCACGCGTCCTTTCTTGTGCACGAACTTGACCCCGAGCCGTGCGCGCCGGCGATAACTCCACGCAGGACCAGGCAGCGGCGCAAGCACGTTCGCCGGTCGCACGCCGCCGATGCGCTCGAGGTTCTGAAGCAGCTGCTGTTGCTTGCTCCGCAACTGCGACGCGGGCGCAAGGTGCTGCAGCGAGCAGCCGCCGCACAGGCCAAAGTGCGCGCAGCGCGGCTCGACCCGATCCGGAGACGAGACCAGGACTTCAAGGAGCGCCGCCTCGTCGAATTGCCTGCGGCGCTTGAGGAGCCTGACGCGCACCCGCTCGCCCGGCAACGCGCCCGCGACGAACAAGGCCTTACCCTCGTGCTTGGCGACGCCGCGGCCGTCGTGGGCAAGATCCACCACCTCGGTCTCGAATTCCGGCATCAGCTTGCGGGCCATGCGGCGGCGAATTCCTGCCAATGGGCCGCCGTCGATTCGGCCAGCAGTTGCCGCGCCCGGGCCAGTTCGTGTGCGTGCTCCGTCGCGTTCAGGCGTCCGCGCACCAGCTCGAAGCGCAGGTAGATGAGATAAGTGTTGAGCACGTCGGTTTCGCAGTAGTCGCGGATGCGCTTCAGCTCGCCTCTAAGGTAGGCCTCCCAGACTTCGCCGCCGTGCATCCCGAGCTTGCCGGGAAAGCCTAGGAGCGTGGCGATGTCCTGCAGGCTGGCCCGACCGCGGCTCTGAAAGCCCGAAAGGATGTCCATCAGGTCCATGTGGCGCCAGTGAAAGCGGCTCAAGTAGTTGCTGTAGCGGAAGCTCTGGTCGGAATCGCCCATTTCCCAATAACGCGCAGCGCTCACCCCATGCAGGAGGCTGCGGTAATTGAGAACCGGCAGATCGAACCCGGCGCCATTCCACGACACGAGATCCGGGGTGTAGCGCTCCAGGCCGTCGAAGAACCGTTCGATGAGTTCCCTTTCGCTCGAACCCTCCTCGCCCAGGCTCCAGATCTTGAGCTGCTCGCGCGAACGCATCACCACCGAAATGGCGACGATCCTCTGCTGCTCATGCGAGAGAAACTCGCTGCCGGTTTCCTGGCGGCGGCGCGTGAACATGATCTGCGCCACATGTTCGTCGGACAGATCCTTGAGGCCGTAGAGACGCCGACCGAGTTCGACGTCCGGCACGGTCTCGATGTCGAACACCAGTACGTTCACGCCGGCGGCCGCCGCATCAGGATCGCCACCGCCACCACCAGCCCCGCCTCGTCGGTGAGCGTGACGTGGCCCTCGCCGATCCCCAAGCCGTCGCGCACCTTGGCGCCGCGCGGCGAGTAGATCACCTCGGGTTTGCCCCAGGCGTTCTGCTCCACGCCGACGTCGCGGATCCAGATGCCGTGGGCAAAGCCGGTGCCCATGGCCTTGACGATGGCCTCCTTGGCGGCGAAGCGCATGGCGAGAAATCTTGCCGGCCGCGCAGTGCGCTCGAGTTGCCTGAGCTCTTCGGGCAGAAGCAGATGGCGTACGAAGCGCTGTCCGTACTTCTCGTAGACGGCGGCCACGCGATCAGCGCGCAGCACGTCGATGCCGATGCCGAAAATCACCGCAGGTGGCGCGCGCGACGCATCAGGTCTTTCATGTCGCGCACCGCCTGGGGCAAACCTGTGAACACCGACTGGGCGATGATGGAGTGCCCGATGTTGAGCTCCACGATTTCAGGAATCGCCGCGATCGGCTCGACGTTGTGGTAGTTGAGGCCGTGTCCGGCATTGACGATGAGGCCCAAACCCGCGGCAAATTTCGCCGCTTCCCGCAAACGCTCGAATTCGCGCGCACGCAACGCGCCTAGCGCGTCCGCGTACGCCCCGGTATGCAGTTCGATCACCGGCGCTCCCGCGCGCCGCGCCGCCTCGATCTGCCCGTGATCCGGATCGATGAATAGCGAAACGCGGATCCCCGCGCCGCTCAACACAGCGATGGTTTCCCGGGTCCGGGCCTCGGCGCCCGTCACGTCAAGACCGCCCTCGGTGGTCACCTCCTGGCGCTTTTCAGGAACCAGGCAGGCATCCTGCGGCTTCACCTTGCAGGCGATGCCCACCATCTCCTCGGTGAGGGCCAACTCGAGATTCATGCGTGTCTTCAAGGCTTCGCGCATCACATGCACGTCGCGGTCCTGAATATGGCGCCGGTCCTCGCGCAGATGCAGGGTGATCGAATCGGCGCCGGCCATCTCGGCGGCGAGCGCCGCGTGCACCGGATCGGGGTAGGCAACGCCGCGTGCCTGGCGCAGCGTCGCCACATGATCGATGTTGACGCCGAGTGCGATGCCGGCCTGCAAAGTCATGCTCACCTTAAGGCTCCGCAGTCTCGCGCGGCCGCAGCGCACGCATCACTTCGCGCGACTTGAGCGCGCGCCCATCCAGACAGGCATCGATGGCGCTGCGCAGGATGCGCTTGGCATCCCGCAGACTGACCGCATCGATGAATCGCTCCTGCAGAAGATCGGTGAGGGACTGGCCAGCCACCGCGCCCGGCGCATCCGCGAGACAGGGCTGCGCGCCGTGTTCGAGCTGGTAGCGATAATGGCCCTCAGGCTCGATGGGCTCGCCGGAAGCTGCACGCGAGAGCTCCAGACCGTAGCCCAGTTCCTCGAGCAAGCGCTTTTCAAAGAGCCGCAGCGAGGCCTCCTCGGCCGCCCCGCCGGAGAGGGCCCCGATGCACTGCGCATAGGAGTCGAACACCTGCGCGTGGGGATCTAATCGTTCGGTGAGTTTCAGGAGAAGTTCATTGAGGTAAAAGCCGCTCATCAGCCGCGAGGGCGGCAGCTGCGTGAGCGCGCCGTCGATCTCGACGCCGACCAGTTGCCCGGCATCGCCCCTGCCCGACCAGGACACGAGCAGCCGCTGAAACGGCCGCAACAAGCCTTTGGAGGCGGACTTCGGGCCGTTGGCGCCGCGCGCGAACAGACTCAGGCGCCCGTATTCACCCGTAAATACCTCGATGATGCGGCTGGTGTCCCGGTAGGCGTACTGATGCAATACGTAAGCCGGCGCCAGCCAGACGCGCCGCGCGCTCTTCACAAGCTCTCGTATCCAAATTGGCGCAATGCCATCTCGCTATCCGCCCAGTTCTCTTTGACCTTCACCCACAGCTCCAGATGCACCGAGCGCTGCCACAGGTCGTTCAACTCGATCCGCGCCAGCCGTCCGATCTCCTTCAACCGCTCGCCGCCCTGTCCGATCACGATCGCCTTCTGTCCCGCTCGCTCCACCCAGATGACCGCGTTGATGTGCGTGCGGCCGCCCTCCTCCTGGAACCGCTCGATCTGCACGTTGATGCCGTACGGCAATTCTTCGCGCAGCTTCAGGGTGAGTTTCTCACGCACCACTTCGGCCGCGTGGAACGGCTCGTCGCGATCGGTGATCACATCGGAGGCGAACAGCGGCGGGGATACCGGCAGACGCGCGGCTATGAGATCCAGGAGCCTGTCTAGATTATCAGACTCGAGCGCCGACACCGGCACGATGGCCGACGCCGGAACGCGCTGCGACATTTGGTCGATGAAGGGCAGCAGCTGATCCTTGGGGCTGACGCGGTCCACCTTGTTGATGACGACGAACAGGGGTTGCTTCAAGCCCCGCACCCGCTCCCACACCCACTGGTCCTCCTCGGTGAAGCGCATCGCCTCAACCACGAACAGGATGACATCCGCGTCTTGCGAGGAAGTGATCGCGACGCGGTTCATGTATTGGTTCATGACCCGGCGTGTGGATTCGTGCAGACCCGGGGTATCGACCAGCACCAATTGCGCCGACTCGCGGTTCACCACCCCCAAGATGCGGTGGCGGGTGGTCTGCGGCTTGGCGGTGACGATGCTCACCTTGCGACCCACCAGCGCATTGACCAGCGTGGACTTGCCCACGTTGGGGCGGCCGACGATGGCGACGTGGCCTGAACGGAATTTGCCGCCGGCGCTCATGAGAACAGCCGAACCTTGGCGGGCAGGCGATCGAGGGCGCGTGAGGCGGCCTGCTGCTCGGCGGCTCGGCGGCTGCTGCCCTCGCCCTGGGAAGAAATTTGGTAGGCCGCAACCTCGCAGCCGACCACGAAACTCTGCAGGTGTGGCTCGCCCTCGACGGTAATCAGCGAATAGACCGGCAGCGCCGCGCCTTGCGCCTGCAATGCCTCCTGCAACCGGGTCTTCGGATCCTTCAATTCCACCGCGGCCGGCAGCGCCGCGAGCCGCCCGGCGAACAGCCGTTTGACGGCGGCCCCCGCCGCTTCGAAGCCGCCGTCCACGAAAATTGCGCCGATGAGCGCCTCCAAGGCGTCCGCGAGAATCGAGGCTCTGCGAAATCCGCCGCTCTTCAGTTCGCCGCTGCCGAGCCGAAGGTAGTCGCCCAACGACAGTTGTCCTGCGACCTCCGCCAGCGTTGCGCCACTCACCAGGCTCGCCCGCAAGCGCGAAAGCGCCCCCTCGTCGGCGTCCGGTCGGGCCTCGAACAGCATTCTTGCCACGCAACAATTGAGCACGGAGTCGCCGAGGAATTCCAGGCGTTCATTGTGGTCGCCGTCGGCGCTGCGATGGGTAAGCGCCACTTGCGACAGCGACGGCTCTAAAAAGCGGTAGCCGAATGCGCGTTCGATCCACACCGCGAGCTCCTCGCTCTTGCGCAGGGCGGTCACCGTATCTTCACGGTCTTGTCGAAATGCACCGAGAGCGAGACGTTGGCGAGGTACGGCACGGCGTCGTCGTAGACCACGTGCATGGATATGCCATCGTCATCCTTGGTGATCTGGATGTCCTTGGCATCGATACCGGTCGGATCTTCGATCTGCCAATGCCGATCGATGATGCGGCGGACGTTGCCCGGATCGACGTTCTCGCCCTTGACCTCGGTCGCGGTCATATCCAGCGTCCGCGAGATCTTGAGGTAGTTCAAATACACCGGCACCAAACGGATGCCGGCATAAACCACCAGTCCCACCAGTGCCAGAATGAACAAGAGCCCGATGAACGTCATGCCTTGCTGATGCTTACGCATTCAAATCTCCCTGACAGCTCCCTAGATGCCTTAAATACCGCTCCACGATCCCCTATTCAATCTTATTCCCGATGCGCCGCCATTGAGGTCCGTCACGAGTATCGAGATTAAGCCAGATCCGAACCGCCTTACCCACCAGATTTTGCTCCGGAACGAAGCCCGGAGCCTCCGAATCGTCCTGATAACGGCTGTCTTTGGAGTTATTACGGTTGTCCCCCATGAAGAAATAGTGATGCGGGGGCACCACCCATTCGCCGGTCTTGACCGGCCCATTGGCGAACATGATGCGGTGATTCTTGCTACCCAGTTGCTCGAAGGCCGTGTTCACCCCGGCATAGTTCCACTGATCCTGCTTGGGACCCGAGTAGACCGGGCCCGCTTTCTGCGTCATCAACTGCCCGTTGACGTACAGCAGGTTGTTCTCGTCAACCCGGATTTTATCGCCCGGCAGCCCCACCAGACGCTTGATGTAGTTCATTTTGGGGTTCGGCGGCAGCCGGAACACGATCACATCGCCCCGCTGCGGCGTTCCGGTGGAGACGATCAGCGTGTTGCTGACGGGCAGTCTCAGTCCATAGGAGAACTTGCTCACGAAAATGAAGTCCCCGTCGAAGAGCGTCGGCATCATCGAGTCGGAGGGAATGCGAAACGGCTCGAACAGAAACGAGCGGATCACCAGGACCAGCAGGATTACCGGGAAGAACGAGCGCGCGTACTCCACCGCAATGGGCTCGCGCACCGCTTCGGCGGGCGCTCCCGCGGCCATGGCGCGCAACAGGCGCGGCTTCGCGAAAAACAGCCGATCCAAACCCCAGATGACGCCGGCAACCGCGCCCGCCACCACCAGCATCAGACTGAAATCGACGATCTCGTAGCGGATTAGCCGGTACAGCATGCCGAGCGCCAGGCCGATGAGCGCGTAGCCGGCGAGCCGCGGCAGCATCGGTTCCGTGAGACCCGCCGCCTGCGGATCGCGCTTGGGGCTCGCGAACCAGCCGTCGATCAGGATGATCACGACGCAAATCACCGCCCCACCGAACAGCGCTAGAAACATACCGTCGCCGTCATTCACGATAACCCCTTACTGTGTGTCTTCAATTGGCTTTCTTGCCGACCTGCAGGACGGCGAGGAAAGCCTCCTGAGGTATCTCAACCGATCCGACCTGCTTCATGCGCTTCTTGCCGGCCTTCTGCTTCTCCAGGAGCTTGCGCTTGCGGCTCACATCCCCGCCGTAGCACTTGGCAAGCACGTTCTTGCGCATGGCTTTGACGCTGGCGCGCGCAATGATGTGGCTGCCGATGGCCGCCTGCACCGCGATGTCGAACATCTGCCGCGGAATGAGTTCCTGCATCTTGTCGACCAGTTCGCGGCCGCGGCCGTAGGCGTTGTCACGATGCACGATCAGCGACAGTGCATCCACCGGATCGCCGTTGATGAGCACGTCGAGCTTGACCAGCGGCGCCTGCTGGAAATGGCTGAACTCGTAGTCGAAGGAGGCATAGCCGCGGCTCGAGGATTTCAGGCGATCGAAGAAATCGAGCACCACCTCGGCCATGGGCAATTCGTACTGCAGCGACACCTGGCTGCCGAGAAACAGCATCTTCTTCTGCGCGCCGCGCTTCTCGCTGCAAAGCGTGAGCACCGCCCCGACGTAGTCCGGGGGCACCAGGATATTGGCCGTGATGATCGGTTCGCGCAGTTCCTGGATGCGATCGACGGGCGGCAGCTTGGTGGGATTGTCGACGTTGATCACCGACCCATCGGTGAGCAGCAGTTCGTACACCACCGTGGGCGCACTGGTGATGAGGTTCAGATCGTACTCGCGCTCAAGGCGCTCCTGCACGATGTCCATGTGCAACAGGCCCAAGAATCCGCAGCGGAAGCCGAAGCCCAGGGCCGTGGATACTTCGGGCTCGAAATGCAGCGCCGAGTCGTTGAGCTTCAACTTCTTCAGCGCGTCGCGAAACTGCTCGTAATCATCGGAACTGGTCGGAAACAGGCCCGCGAACACCCGCGGCTGCACCTGCTTGAAGCCCGCGAGCGCCTCCTTGGCGGGATTTGCGTCCATGGTAATGGTGTCGCCCACCGGCGCCCCGTCGATCTCCTTGATCCCCGCGATGACGAAGCCCACCTCGCCGGTCTCCAGCGATTCGCGCGGCATGGACTTCGGCGTGAAGCGGCCGAGCTTGTCGACCAGGTGGCTCCGGCCGGTCGACATCACCTTGATCTTCTCGCCGGACTTGAGCGAGCCGTTCATCACCCGCACCAACGACACCACCCCGACATAGTTGTCGAACCAGGAGTCGATGATGAGCGCCTGCAGCGGGCCCTCAGGATTGCCCTGCGGGGCCGGTATGCGCTTCACCAGCTGTTCCAAAAGATCCTGCACGCCCAGACCGGTCTTGGCGCTCACCTGCGCCGCGTCCTCGGCCGGAATGCCGATGATCTCCTCAATCTCGTGGATCACGCGCGTCGGATCCGCCGAGGGCAGGTCGATCTTGTTGATCACCGGCAGCACTTCGAGGCCCTGATCGAGCGCGGTGTAGCAATTGGCGACGCTTTGCGCCTCGACTCCCTGCGCGGCATCGACGACCAGCAGGGCGCCCTCGCACGCGGCCAGCGAACGCGACACCTCGTAGGAGAAATCGACGTGCCCGGGGGTATCGATGAAATTGAGCTGATAAACCTCGCCCGAGACGGACTTGAAGGCCAAAGTCACGCTCTGCGCCTTGATGGTGATGCCGCGCTCGCGCTCCAGGTCCATCGAGTCGAGAACCTGCTCCTGCATCTCGCGCGCGTCCAGCCCGCCGCATTCCTGTATGAAGCGATCCGCGAGCGTGGACTTGCCGTGATCCACGTGCGCAATGATGGAAAAGTTGCGGATATTCTTCATCTAGACCCGGGTTTGGACAAACCCGCGATTATACCGGTCAACGGTGATAAGCGAGGGCCTTCTCAACTTCCTCGAGGTCCAAGCGCCCGTGGCAGACCAGTTCACCCGCCAGCAGCAGCACCGGCACTTTATGGCCGTAGCGTGACCGCAGTGCAGGGTCCTGATCCACATCCGCAAGCTCGACCGGAACGCCCGCGGCCGCCGGCAGCGCCGCGAGTTCCTCGCGCATCTCCTCGCACAAGCCGCACCCGGCACGCGTATAGAGCGTGAAGTGCAAAGCCTGCTGCATGGCTCAGTGCTGAGGGGCGGACGAATGGTCGGCGGAAAGCTTGACCGCGTGGGCGATGAATTCCACCGTCTGCGCCGGGACTTCTCCCACCGCCGTTACCTGGTGGCCCTGGATGACGGTGGAGAACGCGTAACCCGAACCTACGCGCGCCAACCCCTGCATGGGCGGATCGGCGGGCGGCGCAGTGTCGGGTCCGGAATCACGCTGCGCCTCCACGAACACCGACACGGTGGCAAGCCCATCGGAGTACACCAAGTGGCTCGCCGGCACCGAGGCGCCGCCCAAGGTCTGGGCGCCGGAGATGGTGAGACGGAAGCCCGGCGGCAATTCCATGGCCCGAAACGCCGACAGCGGCGTGGGCGAGCTACCGTGCGGCGGACCCTGGCGGATCCAGCGCATCCCGTCGGTGCGTACCGCCGGGGTCAATTCGCTGTCCGCGATGTTGTCCGGCATTTCCAGACGTGCGAACAAAATCTGCTCGATGATGGCGCCGCTGGCATCGCAGAGTTGTGTCTTTAGGGGCATGGCCGACTTCTCATCGAGCCAGAGCCGGTAGCCGAAACGAAATTGATCCTTCGGATTCACGGCGATCACCTTGACCGGACGATTGAGTACCCGGCTCGCCGGCAACGACTCGATCCGGTAGAAGTCATTCACTTCGGCGCCGAATTTCGGCAAAGACCCGAGGAACGGGCCTCGGTCCTGGCGCGGTTCCACCAGCACCGTGTGTTGATCGGGCAGATAGCAGGTCAGTTCGTCGTTGTTGCGCACGAACTCGCGGCCCGAGCCGTCGAGCGCCTGGAGTCGCTCGGTCACTCGGCCGCCGCGCACCCGGTGCACGATGCGCATGGTCTCGACGCGTCCCTCGGACAGATGCATGAAGGTGCCGTCGTAGTTCTTGCCCGTCAGGGCCTGGTTCATTTTCTCCAGCCATTCGCGGGCATCGTCGGCGGCGAGCACGGTGCTGGAGAGGAGCGCGCCCATCACGGCGCAGGGGGCCAGCAAGCGGCGGGAAATGACTCGACTCATGGAGTGCGAGCAGGCACGGGCGGCACAGCGCGGCTTCCGGCCGGCACCTCGTCATCTTCGATCAACAGATCGGTAAGGACCCCGCGGCGGCCCAAACCCGTCGAATACTTGCTGTGCGCGAATACATAATTGGTCAAACGAGACGGCGGCGGCGTCACATAACTCACCGGCTCCCTCGACCCGGGCACCGGGCTGTTGGCGGCGACCCGCACGACATTGCTCTTGACGGCCACCGGGGTCGCGATCGGCGCCACCGTGGGGCTTTGCGCGCTGTTACTGGCCACCATGGGGTGAGCCGCCGGGGACACCGCCCGTTGCTGGAGCGCCAGGACCGCCACTGCCGCGACGCCGGCCACCACGGCCGCTCCGGCAAAGGGCTTCCACCAACGGGGCTGCGCACTCTGCAGGCCAGCCACCAGGGGCGCTTTTTCTCCATCGATGGCGGCATTGACCCGGTCGGCGAATCCTTTGGATAGCCTGACGGCGCCTGAGCCGCGCAGCGCTTCGCCGATCAGGGCATAGCGACCGAAGCTCTCGCGCAGCTCCGAATCGCGGGTCAGTCGTTTCAACAATAGCTCGGTTTCGGAACTGGGGAGCTCGCCGTCCAGGAACGCGGAAACCTGCTCACGAATCTGTTCGCTCATGTGTCCTCAGGCCGACCAAGGCCGCCATCAAAAATGGGTCGAAGCTTCTTGTCAATCGCCTCGCGCGCACGAAAGATCCGCGAGCGTACGGTGCCCACCGGACAGTCCATCGTCTGCGCGATATCCTCGTAACTCAAACCTTCCAGTTCCCGCAGCACTATCGCCGTCCTCAAGTCGTCAGGCAGGTTTTCGATGGCGCGGTTCACGGTGTCGCGAATCTCATCCGTAAGCAGTAACCCTTCGGGAGTCTCCGATTCGGCCAGCCTGGCGTGTATGTCGTACTGTTCCGGATCCTGCAGGTCCAGATCGTAATCCATCGGCCGGCGCTTGGTCGCTACCAGGGCGTTCTTAGCCGTATTGATGGCAATACGGTAGAGCCAGGTATAAAAAGCGCTGTCCCCGCGGAATGAGTGCAAGGCACGGAACGCTTTGACGAATGCCTCCTGGGCGATGTCCTCAGCCTCCGTTGAATCGTGCACGTACCGCATGATCAGCTTCAGCACCTTGTGCTGGTATCGCAGGACCAACAAATCGAACGCCGCGCGCTCACCGCGCTGGACTCGCTCCACCAGTTTGAGGTCACTGTCATCGACACTCATAAGTGAACCCAAACCGGCAGGCTCAACAGCCAGCCTGTCGCGATAGACCGACCGCCCGAGGAAAAGTTCTCCCTTTCCCGCGCCGAAACGGGTTTAAACGTGACGTTGTGCACAGGTTTTGATTCTAACCGGACGGGCGGGTCGTAATTCGTTCGATCAAGGCGGCCAGATGCCCCGGAACCGGCGCTTGGCCCAGGCAATAGGCGTACAGGACGGGGTCTTGGACTTCCAAAAGGGCCTCGAAAGCCCGCCGTTCGGGTTCCGGGGCCGAGTCGAAGCACTGCTCAAGATAGCGCGTAAGCAGCACGTCCAGCTCCTTCATGCCCCGCCGACAGCGCCAGCGCAGCCGCCCCGCTTGCATGGCCATTTCGATCAGTTGCGCCTATGCGCCATCATTTGCTTGATCTCGGCGATGGCGCGCGCCGGATTAAGGTCCTTCGGACAGGCCTCGGTGCAATTCATGATGGTGTGGCAGCGGTACAGGCGGAAAGGATCCTCCAGGTTGTCGAGCCGCTCACCGGTGGCTTCATCGCGGCTATCGACGATCCAGCGGTAGGCCGCCAGCAGGGCGGCCGGCCCCAGGTAGCGCTCGCTGTTCCACCAGTAGCTCGGGCAGCTGGTAGAGCAACAGGCGCAAAGAATGCAGGCCGAAGGCCGATCCACCTTTTCTTGGTCCTCCTTCGACTGCAGCCGCTCGGTGTCAGGGGGCGCGGGGGTGCGGGTCTGCAGCCACGGCTTGATGGATGCGTACTGGGCGTAGAAGTTGGTCAGGTCCGGAATCAAATCCTTGATCACCGGCATGTGGGGCAAGGGGTAGATCTTGACGTCGCTTTTCACGTCCGAACAGGCGCTGATGCAGGCGAGCCCGTTCTTACCGTCGATGTTCATGGCGCACGAGCCGCAAATGCCCTCGCGGCACGAGCGACGGAAGCTCAAAGTCGAATCGATCTCGTTCTTGATCTTGATGAGGGCGTCCAAGACCATCGGCCCGCAGGCATCCATGTCGACTTCGTAGCTGTCCATCCGCGGGTTCTCGCCCGAATCCGGATCGAATCGGTAGATCTTGAACACCTTGAGGTTCTTGGTGCCCGCCGGCGCCTTGAAATGACGGCCGTTCTTCTTGATGACGGAATTGGGCGGCAGCGAAAACTCGGCCATGATGTTCCTCTAGTAAGTGCGCGCCTTCGGCGGGATCGATTCGACTTCGTCGGTCAAGGTATTCAAATGCACCGCTCGGTAGTCGAGGCGAGTGTTGCCGCGCTCATCGACCCAGCAGAGCGAATGCTTCATCCAGTTCTGATCGTCGCGATTGGGGAAGTCCTCGCGGGCCTGCGCACCACGGCTTTCCTTGCGGTTTTCGGCCGAATGCAGGGTCGCGACCGCCTGTCCGAGCAGATTGTCGAGCTCCAAGGTCTCGATGAGGTCGGTATTCCAGATCAGTGAGCGATCGGCGACCTTGACGTCGGCGAACGAGTCGAACACCTTGGCAAGCTTCGCCTTGCCCTCGGTCAGGCTCTCGCCGGTGCGAAACACCGCCGCGTCAGCCTGCATCACCCGCTGCATGTTCAAGCGAATGTCGGCGGTGCCCAAGGACCCCTTCGCGTTACGCAGGCGATCGAGCCGTTCGACCGACTGGGTGCAGGAGTCAGCCTTGAGCGCGCGATGCGGCGTATGCGGTTTCAATGTATGCGCGCAGTGCTGGGCAGCTTCGCGCCCGAACACCACCAGATCCAACAACGAGTTCGATCCCAAGCGATTGGCGCCGTGCACCGAGACGCAGGCCGCCTCGCCCACCGCCATCAGCCCTGGCACGACGGCCTCGCCGATGTTGGTGCGGGTCACCGCCTCGCCGTGCACATTGCAGGGAATGCCGCCCATGTTGTAGTGCACGGTGGGCAGCACCGGAATCGGCTCCCGGTTCACATCGACGCCCGCAAAAATGCGCGCGGTCTCGGCGATGCCGGGGAGCCGCTCGTGAATCACGGCGGCGCCCAAGTGCTCCAAATGCAGGTGAATATGGTCCTTGAGCTTGCCCACACCGCGGCCTTCGCGAATCTCGACGGTCATGGAGCGGCTCACCACGTCGCGTGAGGCCAGATCCTTGGCATTCGGCGCATAACGCTCCATGAAGCGCTCGCCGGCGGCATTGGTCAGATAGCCCCCTTCGCCGCGCGAGCCTTCGGTGATCAGGCAACCCGCACCATAAATGCCGGTGGGATGGAACTGCACGAATTCCATGTCCTGGAGCGGCAAGCCGGCGCGCAGGGCCATGCCGCCGCCGTCGCCGGTGCAGGTATGTGCCGAGGTACAGGAAAACCAAGCGCGTCCATAGCCGCCGGTGGCGAGAATCACTTTGTGGGCACGGAAGCGGTGCAGCGTGCCCTCTGACATGTCGAGCGCCAGCACACCGCGGCACTCGCCCTCTTCCATGATCAAATCGAGTGCGAAGAACTCGATGAAAAAGCTGGCCTCGTGCTTCAAGGACTGCTGATAGAGGGTGTGCAGCATGGCGTGACCGGTGCGGTCCGCCGCCGCGCAGGTACGTTGCGCGATGCCCTTGCCGTAATGCGTGGTCATGCCGCCGAAGGGACGCTGATAAATGCGTCCATCCTCGGTGCGCGAGAACGGCACCCCGTAGTGCTCCAGTTCGATGACGGCGGCAGGCGCCTCCTTGCACATGAACTCGATGGCATCCTGGTCGCCGAGCCAGTCCGAACCCTTGACGGTGTCGTACATGTGCCAGCGCCAGTCATCGGCGCCCATGTTGCCCAAGGCCGCCGAGATACCGCCCTGCGCCGCCACGGTGTGGCTGCGGGTCGGGAACACCTTGGTAAGGCAGGCGGTGGACAGACCTGCCTCCGCGAGGCCGAAGGTGGCGCGCAGGCCGGCTCCACCGGCGCCTACCACCACCACATCGTAGGTGTGATCGATGAATTTATAGTCGCTCATAAGGTCGTGTATCCGAGTGCGATGCGCAGGATGGCGAAAATGCCGACGCCTCCCGCCAACACATAGGCGAAGCGCAACAGCATCAGCGTCAGCACCTTGCTGGAGGTGGTGGTGACGTAGTCCTCGACGATCACGATGGTACCGAGGTAGGCGTGATACGCGAGCACTGCCACCAGCAAGATGGACAAGAACCCGGTCAAGGGCACCGACGCCCAGGTGTGTAGCGTGTCGTAGTCCCAACTCGGCAGGAACAGAAGCGAAATAAGGAACCACAGGGTCAGGGGAACGAGCGCCACCGCGCTCACGCGCTGCATCCACCAATGCTCGGTGCCGTCTTTCGCCGAGCCCAATCCCAACACCCTGCCCAGCGGGCTGCGCAAGCTCATGACAGATGCCCCTTCACCAGAAGCCAGAGTCCCACCGTGAGCAGAACCGCCCCGATGATGGCGACCCAGCCGCTCATGTGCCGCTCGGTGCGTTCAAATCCCCGACCCGCATCCCAGAACAAGTGCCGGACCCCGTTCAACAGGTGAAACCAGAACGAGAAGCTGAGGCCGAACAGGACCAAGAGCCCCAAAGGGCTTGCCAGGCGATGCGCGGCGGAGTCGAAGGCGCCGGGTCCGTTGGCGAGCGCCATCCACCAATAGGCCAGCAATAAGAGCCCCAAGGCGAGAAAGGCGCCCGTGACCCGATGCAGGATCGACAGCGCCATGCTGATTTCCCAACGATAAATGGAAAGATGCGGTGAGGTCGGCCGGGCGCGGGCAGGCATAAAATCGCTCCTTGCGACTAAGGGGTTGAGCGCAAAGCGCGGTTAGAAATCGATGCAGCGACCACGCAGTTCCCAGTCCCCGAAGCGCGTCGGCTCCGGGCCCTGCCGCCCGCCGAACTCGGGCGGCGCGGGCAAGATGCTCGCAGGTGTTGCCTCTGCGGGCTCGTCGGTGGACTCAATCTTCGGCTGATCCTGCAAATCGTTCTTCACGAAGTGAAAGTTTGCCAGAAAAGGCCCTCGCTTCACCATGTCTAAGCGCTTGAAATTTATAACCGCACAGATGAGCGGGGTTGACTTCACACGCGCTGCGCCCATTTCATAGCACGATGACCGACGCTTCACCGCTTCTGTTGGGTCTGCTCCCGCATCTGGGAGTGCTGCGATTTTCAGGTCCCGACGCAGAGCAGTTTCTACAAGGACAGCTCTCAAACGACACCCGGCCGCTGGCGCAGGGAAAGTCCGTTTTTGGCGCTTACTCGACCCCGCAAGGCCGTGTTTTGGCTCTCATATATCTGTTGCCGCATGCAAGCGGCCTCCTGGGGGTCCTGCCCAAGGAGCTGATCACGGGAACTGCGGAGCGGCTGAGAAAATTCGTGCTGCGAGCCAAGGTCAAGATCGAAGATGCGAGCGAAGCGCTCGCTCTTGCCGGTGCAAGCGAGCCAACGTGGCTCGAATCGCACGCCCTGCCGCGGCCGCAAAACGGGGCCTACGCGCAATCGGGGGAGGTGGGCGTCATGCATCTTGGGAAGGATGCATCGCGTTTCCTGCTCGTAGCTCCGCCGGCGACACTCGCCGCCCTGAGGCTGACCGGGAGCGCGGAACGGGCCTGGCGGCTTGCGGACATTCGCGCCGGCCTGCCGCAGGTGTACGAGGCGACCCGTGAGGCCTTTGTGGCGCAGATGCTGAACTTGGATCTGGTCGACGGCATCAGCTTCAGCAAGGGTTGCTACACGGGCCAGGAGATCATCGCCCGCACCCAGCACCTGGGTCGCATCAAGCGGCGCATGTACCGGTTGCAGTTGCCGCAGGGTGAGTGGCAGGTCGGCCAGTCGGTGAAACTCAGCGATGGGCGCTCCGGCAAGCTCACCGAAGTCATCGCGGGCGAAACGCACGCCGAGGCGCTCGCCGTGCTCAATGTGGATAGCGCCGCCCAAGCCGAGGACACTCCGGCGGGGCCTCTCACCGAGTCGCGCGAAGTGGCGCTGCCCTACGCGCTCTAGAGATCAACGATCTCGACATCGTTCGCGCTCAAAGGCTCTCTCAGAAACTCGCTCCCCACGCGCGCGAACCGCTCGGCGCCGTCGGTGGCGAGAATGCGCAGCCCGCCGCCGCGACCTGGCGCGCGCGGCGCAAGCGCAGGCAGCGAGGAGGCCACCGCTTCCGCGGTGGTGAGCGCAGAGTCGACGATGGCGACCCCTTGCGGCAGGACCGCGGCGATCGCGCTCTTCAATAGCGGAAAATGCGTGCAGCCAAGCACCAAGGTGTCGGGCGCCTCGCCAGCACCGAAGATCGGATCCAAGTAACGGCGCGCGACGGCCTCGGCGATGGCACCTTCGGTGAAACCTTCTTCAGCCATCGCCACGAACAGCGAACAGGGCAGCGCTTCCACCCGCGCGCGGCCGTCGAGCAGCGCGATCGCCGTCTGGTAGGCACCGCCCTTGATGGTGCCTTCGGTGCCGATCACCGCGATGTGTCTGGATCGCGAGGCGCGCACCGCGGCCTCCGCGCCCGGCTCGATCACACCGATGATGGGTAATTCAGGGTAATGCGAGCGCAGCGCCGGAAGCGCCGAAGCGGAGGCGGTATTGCAGGCAACCACCAGACAGCGGATGCGGCGGGTGATCAGAGTCTGCGCACACTGCAACGAATAGCGCACCACCGTGGCCGCGCTCTTGGTGCCATAGGGCAGGCGCGCCGTGTCGCCGAGATAGACAAAGTCCTCGCCCGGCAGACGACGCCGCAATGCGGCCAGCACCGTGAGCCCGCCGACACCCGAGTCGAACACGCCGATCGGCGCCGCCGTATCGTTCAAAATTCGGGGCGCATGTGCGGAAACAACAGCACATCGCGGATCGAGGCGGAATTAGAGTAGAGCATCACCACCCGATCGACGCCGAGCCCCAATCCCGCGGTCGGCGGCATGCCGTACTCGAGCGCCCGTACATAATCGGTGTCGTAGTACATGGCTTCCTCATCCCCGGCGTCCTTGCGCTGCACCTGGTCCCTGAAACGCTGTGCCTGATCCTCGGCGTCATTGAGCTCCGAGAAGCCGTTGGCAAGTTCGCGGCCGCCGATGAAGAACTCCCATCGGTCGGTGATGAAGGGATCCTCATCGTTGCGCCGTGACAGCGGCGATACCTCGGCGGGGTAGGCATAGGCGAAGGTCGGCTGCACCAGCGTGTGCTCGCCGGTTTTTTCGAAAATCTCGATTTGCAGCTTCCCCGCCCCGTCACCCTGCTTGAACGGAATCTTCATTTGCTCGCAAACGCGGCGCAGGTAGGAAAGATCACGCAGCGACATGGGATCGAGCGACGCGTTGTTGGCGAGGATGATGTCCTCGATGCTCATGCGGGCGAACGGCTTCGACAAATCGATTTCGGTGCCCTGGTAGTTGATGATACGCGTGCCGAGCAAGGCGTCCGCCAGACCCTGGAACAGAGTCTCGATCATCTCCATCAAATCACCGTAATCGGCGTACGCCTGATACAGCTCCAGCATGGTGAACTCGGGATTGTGCTGCGTCGACACCCCTTCGTTTCTGAAATTGCGGTTGATTTCGTACACGCGTTCGAAACCGCCCACCGTCAGGCGCTTGAGATAGAGCTCCGGCGCGATGCGCATATACATATCAACGTCGAGCGCGTTGTGGTGCGTCTTGAAAGGTCGCGCCGCCGCGCCGCCCGGGATCGGGTGCAGCATCGGCGTTTCAACCTCGAGAAACCCGCGGGCATCGAGAAATGCCCTTAAGTAGCGCACGATGGCCGAGCGCATCAGGAACACCCGGCGGCTGTCCTCGTTCATGATGAGATCGACGTAGCGTCGCCGATAGCGCATCTCGGTATCGGCGATGCCGTGCCACTTGTCGGGCAGCGGCCGCAAGGATTTCGTCAGAAGTTTGGCCGCCGAGAGCTTTATCGAAAGCTCCCCCGTGCGGGTGCGGAACAGCGTGCCGACCGCCCCGATGAGATCGCCGACGTCCCAGCCCTTGAACTCGTCGTACACCTCGCCCAGAGTCTCGCGCTGCAGGAACAGCTGAATGGCGCCGCTGCCGTCCTCAATCTTGGCGAAGCTCGCCTTGCCCATGATGCGCTTGGCGCGCAGGCGCCCCGCGACCGCCACCGAGATCGCTTCGCTCTCCAGCCACTCATTGCTTTTTTCGCCGTAAGCAAGCAATAGGTCTGCCGCGAGTGCATCGCGCCGGAAGTCGTTGGGGAAGGCAACGCCGCGTTCGCGCAGCTTCTGAAGCTTGGCGCGGCGCTCTGCGATCAAATGATTGTCGTCATCGTCACTCATGGGCTTACAACCCTTGCTTCAAACTGGCGGTCATGAATTCATCGAGTGCACCATCGAGTACGGCGGTGGTATTGCCGATCTCAACGCCGGTGCGAAGATCCTTGATGCGCGACTGATCGAGCACGTAGCTTCGGATCTGATTGCCCCAGCTGACGTCGGACTTCGAATCTTCCAACACTTTGGCGGCGGCATTGCGCTTGTTGAACTCGAGTTCGTAGAGTTTGGCCTTCAGCATCTTCATGGCCGTGGAGCGGTTTTTGTGCTGGCTGCGTTCGCTCTGGCAGGCGACCACGATGCCGGTGGGCACGTGGGTGATGCGCACCGCGGACTCGGTCTTGTTGACGTGTTGGCCGCCGGCGCCGCTCGAGCGGTACACATCGGTACGAAGGTCCGCCGGATTGATCTCTATGTCGATATCGTCGTCGACTTCCGGAGAGACGAATACCGAGGCAAACGAGGTGTGGCGGCGGTTGCCGGAATCGAACGGCGACTTTCGCACCAAGCGATGCACGCCGGTCTCGGTGCGCAGCCACCCATAGGCGTAGTCGCCGATCATTTCGATGGTCGCTCCCTTGATGCCCGCCACTTCACCCGCGCTCTGGTCGATGATTTCGGTCTTGATGCCGCGGGAGTCGGCCCATTTTAAGTACATGCGCAGCAGCATGGCGGCCCAATCCTGAGCCTCGGTACCGCCGGCCCCGGCCTGGATGTCGATGAATGCGTTGTGCGAGTCCATCTTGCCGGGGAACATGCGCTGGAATTCCAGACGTTCAACCTCGGCCGAGAGTTTGTTGGCATCCGCCTCGATTTCATTCGCGGTGCCAAGATCGTTCTCGGCGATCGCCAGTTCCAACAGTTCGGACCCATCGCTCAAGCCCTGTGTCAAGCGATCTAGCGTGCCTACGACCTGTTCGAGTTTGGCGCGTTCCTTGCCGAGTTCCTGCGCGCGATCCGGATCGTCCCAAATGCCGGGCTGCTCGAGTTCCCGGTTTACTTCCTGGAGGCGCTCGTTCTTGTTGTCGTAATCAAAGATACCTCCTCAAGGAATCGGTACGCTCCTCGAGATCTTTGATGAATCGTTTCAGTTGATTGAGTTCCATGACAATAATCCTAACATCGACTGCGCGCCAAGTGCTGGCAATTCAACTGCAGGCGCGCCAAGCCGCGATACTCGTTGACCTCGAGCCGATAGGCGATTTCAAGGCGGGCGCCGACTTTCAGGTCAGGGTCCTCATCGACGCCGCCGATGTAGCCGAAGGCGATGGCCTCGAGGGGTGCCGTCGATTCAAAGGGCCTAACCTGCAGCTTCAAATGCTTCTCGCCCACGACTTTCAAATCGCGGATCTCGAACTCGCCGTCGAACACAGGTTCAGGAAAGCCTTGTCCCCAAGGGCCCGCCTCGCGAAGGGTCTGCGCGGTCTCCAGCGAGAGCTCCGCATCGGCGAGCGCGCCGTCGGAATAAACCACGCCGGTCAACAGCTCCTCGTTGGCGCGCAGCGCCACTTCTTCGGCAAATGCGGCGCGAAATGCGGGGAGATTGGCTTCCTTTAAGCTCATGCCCGCGGCCATTGCATGGCCGCCGAACTTGTCGATCAGGTCCGGATGACGCGTCGCGATGCCGTCGAGTACATCGCGAATGTGAATTCCCGGAATGGATCGCGCCGAACCGCGGAGCGCGCCCTCGCCGCGGGCAAAGGCAATCACCGGGCGGTGCAAGCGCTCCTTGATGCGCCCGGCCACGAGACCGACGACCCCCTGGTGCCATGATTCGTCGAACAGGCACAGGCCCGCCTCGTCACTCAAGGTGAGGCGTTGTTCGTCGGCCAGTATCACCGCCTCTTCCTGCATGCGCTGTTCGATATTGCGCCGCTCGGAATTGAGGTTCGATAGCTCCTCGGCAATGCGAGTGGCGCTGCCTCCGTCGTCGCTGAGCAGGCATTCGATGCCGACCGACATGTCGTCCAGGCGCCCGGCCGCATTCAAGCGCGGACCTGCCGCAAAGCCCAGGTCCGCCGCCGTGACGCCCTGCAGGTCGCGCCCGGCGGCGAGCATCAGCGCACGGATGCCTGCAACGCAACGCCCGGCACGGATGCGCTTCAAGCCCTGGGCTACCAAAATACGGTTGTTGCGGTCCAGCGGCACAACGTCCGCCACTGTGCCCAGGGCCACCAGGTCGAGCCAATCGGCAACCCGGACGCCGCCTTCGCCGATGAGCCGCGCAAGCGCCGCCATCACGTAGAAGGCGACCCCCACTCCGGCAAGCGCGGGACTGGCGAACTGGCTGCCGCTGAGGTTGGGATTAACGATCACTTCGGCCTCGGGCAGTTGGGCTCCTGGCAGATGATGGTCGGTGATCAAGACCGGGATGCCCAGTTCGCGGGCCGTTCTCACACCGGCAATGCTGGAGACGCCGTTATCCACCGTCACGATGAGCGAAGGATTCCTGATCGCGGCCAGCTGCACGATCTCGGGCGTGAGGCCATAGCCGAACCTGAATCGGTTCGGGACTAGGAAATCGACGTGCGCAAATTTCAGGGCGCGCATGGCACGCACCATGAGCGCGGTGCTGGTGGCGCCGTCCGCATCAAAGTCGCCGACGATGATCACCCGGCCGTTCCGATGCGCAGCGAGCAGCAGCGCTGCCGCTTCGACCCCCGCCAGCGAACTCACAGGGGCCAGGCGCTCGAGCGACAGGTCGAGTTCCGCCTCGGTCTCGACCCCACGCGCGGCATAGACACGCCGCAGCACCGGGTGCAGACGCGGGGCGAAATCCGCTATTTCGCGCAGCTCGCGGCGCCGAACCCTAGAGGCCATTATTCAAAGTACTCCCACCAAGCCCTTATTTTCTGAAAGAGACGCCAGGTGCGGCGCCCCTTGATCTGCAAGAGGCGGCGCCCGAGCGAAATCACCAGGCTATCGTCCCCCTTGAGGCCAGCGACGCACGCGCGCAGCCATGGCTCTTCACCGGCCTGCCACTCGGCGGATCCCGGCGGGTGCGACGCTACCACAACACGAGTGTCCTGCCCTGCCTGGTCGAAGGCGCCAAATAGCGCATCCGTGCCCTCGGCTCGAAAATCCGTCGCCGGCAATTGCTCGAGTCGCTCCCCGCCTCCCCAAAGCCACAGACCGCTCACGATGCTGCGGCCCAGGCGGCCGCGCTCCCGATTCAAGGGATGCTCGAAGAGCCACATTTCGATTTCGCTCATCAGTGCCTTCAAGAATCGCGCCCCGGCTCCCACAGGCAGATATTCGTCGATGTGTTCGCCGGCGAAGGCCGACGGATCATGCGTCGAGGCAGGCGCGGGTGTGCGCGAGAGGACGTGCAGGCTCCCCTCCATCGCCTGGAGCCGAAACGGCGTGTCGACCCAGAGCCGCTCGAATTCCTGGGCAAGCTCGCGCGCTTCCTCGTCGGACAAACACACGATTCCATCGCTCGGCAGTCGAACGTTGTCCAGCCCGGGCTCGAGATGCACGGGAGTGGCCATAAAGACCCAGGTGAAGTCCGCAGGCGCCGGCTGAGCGGCATGTGCCTGCGAAGCGAGGAATGACACTGCCGCAACCGCCGGCATCGGTGCCGGAGACAGGGCGCGAAAGCCGAGCGCGCGCCAGTCGGACGCACCGGAAATCGCCTCACCACGAGCCAGCAAGCGCTCCAGGAGTTCAGAGCGCCGTCGCGGTTCGACGCCGAGCAGCTCCGTGTTCAGGCGCAGGAAACTTCTGATCACCGAACCTCCGCGTTTTTTTTGTATCTTAAGGCCATGCGATTCACTCAAGACTCAAGCTCGACCCTCTATCTCATCCGCGGATACGGTGCGGGCGAAATCATCATTAACGATCAAGGCTACCGCGGCGCGGTACTGGTGAGCGGCAATGTCCTCAAACACGAGCCGGACGTCGTGACGCTCGAAGCGTTGCTTAAGGTCGATCCGGACAGCGTGCTCGCGCTCGATCCCGAACTGGTACTTCTGGGCACCGGCGCGCGGCAAGAATTTCCGCATCCTCAATATGGAGCGAAGTACCTCAAAGCAGGGGTCGGCTTCGAAGTAATGGACACGGGAGCGGCGTGCAGAACTTACAACGTGTTGATCGCCGAGCAGCGGCGCGCCGCTGCGTTACTGCTGGCGTAAGAAACCGGATGGAGAAAATGGCGAGGCGACTGCCGATTACACTAAGACACTAAATCGAGAAATCTTTTACTTCTTGTTGATCTTATTGCTGTTTTGGTTCTCGTAGTGCAGATCTGCAGCGCCTCGCGAGTGGACTTTCCCTTCGAGGCCGCAGTTAAACATAGGGGAATCCCTCTCGCAAGCCAGCATAGGGTTAAGTAAAAGAAGATGATAGTCATCACAATCATATAGTTACAAAGATAATCCAGAAACTACTTTTGCGACAAAAGTAATAATGGATCGACCGGCTTGCCGCTATTGCGAATTTCAAAGTACAGCACGGGCTCGTGGGGGGCGCCCTCGCCCATGTGCGCAATCACCTGGCCCGCCGCCACAGTCTCACCCTCGTGCACCAGGCTGTCGCGATTGTGTGCATAGGAACTCAAGTACTCCTCATCGTGCTTGATGATGATCAGATTCCCGTAGCCGCGGATGCCATCGCCGTTATAAACCACGCGCCCCGCGCGCGAGGCGCGTACCTCCTGGCCGAGTACGCCCGCGATTAGAATGCCGCCGCTCTGCACCGCTCGCGGCGCCGAGGCTGCAACAGTGGGCCAGCTGAACTGGTTGACAGGCAGCGCAGCGAGCGTCGCCGGCAAAACCGCGGGCACCGGTTTGTCGAGCGGCACGCGCGGCGACAAGAGCAGCACTTGGCCGACGCTGATGCGGAAATCCTCGCCGATGCCGTTCCAACGGGCCAGGTCGCGGTAATTGAGTCCGAAGCGCCATGCGATGGAGTAAAGCGTGTCCTGAGGTTGGACCCGGTAGGCGCTTCGCGCCACCTCGACTTCGCTGCAGGCCGAGAGCAGCAACGCAAGCCCAAGCAGACCCGCTGCTAGCGCTGAAGACCCGATAGCAATGGCACGAAACTCACCGCACCGAGCGATTGCCGCTCGATGCGAGTTTCACCCTTGAGGTAGCGGTACAGTTCCTGCCGTCCCTCGGGTCCCACCGGCGCGATCAGTCTGCCACCCACCGCAAGCTGCTCGAAGAGCGCCGGCGGCACGGCATGAGGCGCGGCGGTAAGCAAAATTCCGTCAAAGGGCGCACGCGCTGGCCACCCGACGTTACCGTCGTCGTGCCTAAGGTGTGTGTTGCGGATCTTCAGTTCGCGCAACGTACGGCGCGCCTTGCCGAGCAGGCTCGCGATGCGCTCGATCGAATAGATTTCAGTCACCAACGGCGCAAGCACCGCGGTCTGATAACCGCACCCGGTCCCAATCTCCAGCACCTTGCCGATCGGGCCCTTGTCGATGAGCGCTTCGGTCATGCGCGCGACGACGTAGGGCTGCGATATGGTCTGCCCGAATCCGATCGGCAAGGCCGTATCCTCGTATGCGCGGGTAGCGAGCGCCTCGTCCATGAAGAGGTGGCGCGGCACGCTGCGGATCCGGTCCAGCACGCGCTCATCGGCGATACCCTGATCGCGCAGGCGCTGCACCAGCCGCTCGCGGGTGCGGGCCGAAGTCATGCCGATACCGGACAGCCGCGGGCCTTCCATGAGCTAGTCGAGCTCCAGCCAGCGCTTCACTTCCGGCAACGCCGCGTGACGCGTCAAGTCGATTTGCAGCGGCGTGACCGACGCATACCCTTCGGCCACCGCATGAAAATCGGTGCCGGGGCCCGCATCCTGACCGGTACCGGCATTGCCCACCCAGTACACCTCGCGTCCGCGCGGATCGGCGGCGCGGACGATGGGCTTGCTGCGATGGCGGCTGCCGAGCCGCGTGACCTTGACGCCGCGCAACTCTCCCGGCGGCAGGTCGGGCACGTTAACGTTCAAGATCACCTGTCCGACATCGGGGTGGTTCAGGCGCTCTTTGCGCATGCGCCGCACCAAGGAAGCGGCAACCTGGGCGGCGCTGGCGAAATTGCGCGGGCTGTCGGCCGTCATGCAAAGCGACACAGCAATCGCAGGCAGGCCAAGAAAACGCCCTTCGACCGCGGCGGCCACGGTCCCTGAGTACAAGGTATCGTCGCCGAGATTCGCGCCGTCATTGACGCCGCTCACGACGATGTCATGTTCGAAGTCAAACAAACCTGAGACCGCCAGATGCACGCAGTCGGTGGGTGTGCCGTTCACGTAGTAGGCATTGCTGTCGTATCGCACCGCGCGCACCGGTACATCAAGGGTCAGGGAATTGCTGGCACCGCTGCGATTGCGGTCGGGAGCGACGATGGTGACGGATCCCAACGGTCTGATGGCCTCGGCCAGCGCGGCCAAGCCTTCGGCGCGATAGCCGTCGTCATTGGAGAGGAGGATCTTCACCGAATCAAATTGCCCAAAGCTGCGGTGGCGCGTATCGCCGTGCGGACTATACTGTAAGCAGCCCCAGCCCGCACCGATATCAACGCTGCACGATGCCCCACCGCAAGCCCGACGCCGACGACATCGAAGCCTTTCGATCCGCGGTACGCGATGTCAAACCGCTAAAGCACCAGCCGCGCGTCGCCGCAGCAAGTTCCGGCAAGCGGCGCTTGCGCCGAAAACCGGCCGCAGACACGCCGAATTTGGACAGCGACATGCCCCTGCTCGTGCCTTCGGAGCAGGAATCGGGGCCCGCCGTCGAGGCGAGCCTGTCGTTTCAGCGCGCCGGCGTGCGCACCCAAGTGATGCGCAAGCTCAAACGGGGCCTCTACCCCGCCGATGACGAGCTTGATTTGCATGGACTCACGCAGCTCGCCGCGCGCGAGCGTCTGGCGGAGTTTCTCACCGCCAGCCGCGACGCCGGGATGCGCTGCGTGCGCATCATTCATGGCAAAGGCTATCGCTCGGGCGCGCGGGGCCCGGTGCTGAAGACGGCGGTGAACAGCTGGCTGCGGCGTCATCTGGATGTCATGGCGTTCGTGTCCGCGCGGGCCATCGACGGGGGCACCGGCGCCCTGTACGTGCTGTTGCGCGCATGAAGATCGTCACGTTCAACGTCAACGGCGTGAATGGCCGTTTGCCGCTCTTGGTGCGCTGGCTCATCGAGACCGCACCGGAGGTCGTGTGCCTGCAGGAATTGAAGGCGCCGCAGGAGAATTTTCCTGAGGCTGCCATTCGAGAGGCCGGCTACGGCGTCATATGGCTGGGCCAGAAGAGCTGGAACGGCGTTGCCATCTTGACGCGCGGTCGCGAGCCGAACGAGACGGTGCGCGGCCTGCCCGGGGATGAGGCCGATCCGCACAGCCGCTACATTGAAGCGGACCTCGGCGCCTTACGCGTCGGCTGCCTGTATCTTCCCAATGGCAACCCGGCGCCGGGACCAAAATTCGACTACAAGCTCGCCTGGCTCAAGCGCTTTCTCACCCATGCAAATGCCTTGGCGCAGGATTCGCAGCCGGTGGTGCTCGCCGGGGACTACAACATTATTCCCACCGAAAACGATGTCTATAAGCCCGAGCGTTGGGTGGATGACGCACTGTTTCGCGAGGAGGTGCGGATGGCCTATCGGGAACTCCTGGCGCAGGGCTGGTTGGACAGCCTGCGCCATTGCCATCCTGAGGAGCGCATTTACACCTACTGGGATTACTTTCGAAACGCCTATGCGCGCGATGCGGGCCTGCGCATCGATCATCTTCTGCTGAACCGTCCTGCCGCGCCGCTGTTGCGCGCCTCCGGTGTGGACCGTCATGTGCGGGGCTGGGAAAAGAGCAGCGATCATGCACCAACCTGGATCGAACTGGAGGTTTGAGGCTTGCCATGGAACCCGTCGCGCATCCCCGCCCGGTCTATCTCTTCGACCTCGATGGCACCTTGGTCGACAGCGTCTATCAGCACGTGCTCGCCTGGCAGGAGGCTCTCGACGCTGCGGGGATTCCGCTCTCGGTATGGCGCATCCACCGCAAGATCGGCATGAGCGGCGGTCTTTTCGCCAACCAGCTGCTGCGGGAAACCAAGATCGAGGTGAAGGAGGAACTCGCCGGACGCCTGCGCGAGCTGCACGCGCAAGCGTATCGCCGGCTGGTGAGCAAGGTGCGGCCGCTCCCCGGCGCGCGCGCTCTGCTGGACGCGCTCGACGAAGCCGGGGTTCCATGGGCGGTCGCCACCAGCGGGCGAATGGAAACGGCGGCGCCAAACCTGGAACTGTTGGGGATTGATCCGAAGGTACGCAAGGTCATCACGCGTGATGACGTCAAGTATGCGAAGCCCGATCCCGATTTGTTCCTAGCCGCGGCTGCGGCCCTTAATGCGCCGATCACCTCGGCGGTGGTGGTGGGCGACAGCATCTGGGACATGCTGGCAGCGCGGCGTTGCCAGGCCCTGGGTGTGGGCCTACTGTCCGGTGGTTATGGCCTGGACGAGCTCGAAACGGCGGGCGCGTATCGTGTATACGAAGACCCGCTGGATCTCCTCGAGCATCTCGACGAAGTGGGCGGCCGCCGCTAGGCGCGGTTACCAGACACTTCCACCGGTGAAGGACTGTCGGGGCTCAACCAGCGGTAGGTCGCGCCGCCCAGCGCGCCGCCCAACAGCGGCGCAAGCCAGAACAACCACAATTGCCGAACGGCCCAGCCGCCCGCGAAGAGCGCAGGACCGGTACTTCTCGCCGGATTCACCGAGGTGTTGGTCACCGGAATGCTGATGAGGTGAATGAGCGTCAGGCAAAGACCGATGGCGATGGGCGCAAAGCCGCGGGGTGCGTGCCCGTGCGTCGCTCCCATGATGACGAATAGGAAGGCGAAGGTCAGCGCGAACTCGCACACCAAGGCGGCGCCCATGGAATAACCGCCGGGCGAATGCTCGCCGAAGCCGTTGCTCGCGAATCCGGCGCCGGCATCGAAACCCGGATGGCCGCTGGCTATGACATAGAGCACCGCGGCCCCTGCAATCGCGCCCAGCACCTGCGCCACGATGTAGGGAGGCAGTTCCGCCGCACTGAAGCGGCCTCCTGCCCACAAACCTACGGAGACAGCCGGGTTCAAATGACAACCGGACACATGGCCGATGGCGTAGGCCATGGTGAGCACGGTCAGGCCGAATGCCAGCGCGACGCCGACGAACCCGATACCGAGATGTGGGTACGCGGCCGCGAGCACCGCCGAGCCGCATCCTCCAAGCACCAACCATCCCGTGCCGATGAATTCGGCAACTAGTTTCTTGAACATCGCAACCTCCCTGGTTCCGGCGCCATCATAGCACCGGCTCGGCGATTTACCTGCCCGCTAGTCGCTCACCGCGCGGAGCGCCTGATCGAGATCAGCGCGCAGGTCCTTGAAGTCCTCGATGCCGACCGAGAGCCTCACGGTCTCCTCGGACACGCCGGCCTTTTCGAGTTCGGCGGGCGAGAGCTGGCGATGGGTAGTGGATGCGGGATGCGTTGCAAGCGAGCGCACGTCGCCGATATTCACGAGCCGCGTGAACAGGCTCAACGCGTCGAGAAACTGCGCGCCGAGCCGGCGCCCGCCGGAGCCCTTCAATCCGAATGTGAGCAGCCCCGAGGCCTTGCCGCTGAAATATTTCTTGACCAGTGCGTGATCAGGATGATCGGCGAGGCCCGGGTAGTTGACCCAGGAAACCTTGGGGTGCTGCTTCAGGTGCTGAGCAACGGCGAGCGTGTTGTCACTGATTCGTTCCATGCGCAATCCCAGAGTCTCGATACCCTGGAGGATGAGGAAGGCATTGAACGGCGAAATCGCCGCGCCGGTGTTGCGCAACGGGACCACGCGCGCCCGTCCGATGTAGGCGGCGGGCCCCAGCGCCTCGGTGTACACCACCCCGTGATAACTCACGTCGGGCTCGTTCAGGCGGCGGAAGCGCGCCTTGTGCTTGGCCCATGGAAACTTGCCCGAGTCGACGATGGCGCCGCCGATGCTGGTGCCGTGGCCGCCCAGATACTTGGTCAGCGAGTGCACAACGATGTCGGCGCCATGATTGAACGGGCGGCATAGATATGGTGTCGGCACCGTGTTGTCGACAATGAGGGGAACGCCCTGTGCATGCGCAACCGCGGCGATCTTCTCCAGATCGGTGACGTTGCCCTGCGGGTTGCCGAGCGATTCGACGAACACGGCCTTGGTCTTTGCATCGATCAGCGGTGCAAACGAATCAGGACGACGATAATCGGCAAAGCGCACCTCGATGCCATACTGCGGCAGGGTGTGCGCGAACAGGTTGTATGTGCCGCCGTACAAGGCGCTCGAGGCTACAATGTTGTCCCCGGCCTCGGCGATGGTGAGAATCGCGTAGGTAGTGGCCGCCTGCCCCGAGGCCAATGCGAGGGCCGCGACCCCGCCCTCCAGTGCCGCGAGCCGTTGCTCGAGCACATCTTGGGTGGGATTCATGATGCGGGTATAGATGTTCCCCGGCACCTTAAGGTCGAATAGATCCGCACCGTGCTGCGCATTGTCGAACGCATAGGCGACCGTCTGATAGATCGGCACCGCGACCGCCTTGGTGGTCGGATCGGGTTCGTACCCCCCGTGCACCGAGAGGGTGGAAAAACCCCATTGTTCCTGATTTTTCTTTGCCATGAGTCGGCCCTCGTGCTTCTCGTTGGGGCGAGGGTAGGATGAAAAAACACCGCCGCCCAATGCCTGGGCGGCATGTGCTCATGTCCCTTTCTTACTCGCCGTTGCGCTCTCGGTTGCTGCGAATTCCCTCAGATGTCGAAACTCGGCACGCCGCGAATGCTGACCTTGGTCGGTGTTATTCAGGAGCGTGGCGTAGTACTCCGCGGCGCGGTCGCGCTGTCCGAGTTCCTCGGCTGCCCGACCGGCGTTGAATAGACCATTGAAGCGGTTGGGACTGAGCCTGAGCGCGGCCTGATATTCCTTCAAAGCATCGGCCGGACGCTTGAGTTCTAACAATGCGTCGGCCAGCATTTCCCGCGCCGGGATATCCACCTCGCCCTGCCCGACCCTGTCCTGCAGATCGGCAGCGCCACGAAGACTTTCGATCGCCTTGCCCGCATCGCCCGCAGCGAAGGCGCTCCAACCGGAAATCTCCAGTTGATCGATCTTATGGTCGGTGCCATCGACTACGTAGGCTTTGTCCCCCGCCTTCAATTGCGCAACGATGGCCTGGTAGCGCTCAGTGTCGCGTTGCGCCGCGCCCGCATCGCGCAAATGACCGTCGGCGATGATCCTCGCCCAAAGCGTCAGCATCTGGGGTTCAGGAGGGCCTTTCTCGTCGACTTCGAGCTGCGAAGCCTTGCTCCAGTCGCGCATTTCCAAATGGTAAATGGCCGGAAATTCGCTGCGATAAAAGTCGAACATGCCTGCCATGCCGGACATCTCCGGCATGCCCTGCGCCTCGCGCAGTGTCTTTTCATTTTCATCGACGAGCTGTTTGGCGCGACCCTCCTGACCGCTTTGCAAATACGCGTAGAGCAGAAAGTCGCTGGCATGAAATTGATCCAAGCCTTCGTGGGGATGAGCGCGGCGTGCAGCCTGTGCGTCGGCGACCGAATCGAGATTCGCCGCGATGTCTTCCGACCAGAGCCCGAGGCGCGCGAAAATGTGGCCTGGCATATGCGCCGCGTGCGCCCCCGAGGAGGCGATAACGCCGTAGCGCCGCGCCGCCTGCAGGCCGCGCTGCGCGAGCGCCGGGGTGTCGCAGGCGTGAATCAAATAGTGCACCACCCCGGGATTGTCCGGATATTTTGCGAACAGCGGTTCCAAGATCCCCGCCGCTTTTGTCTCAGGACCGATGCTGCTGTCATCGGGCGCCTTCGCGGCGAGCAGCGAGAGCGCGTAGAAGGCCCCGGTATCGACGTCGAGGTATCGCCGGTATAGCTCGCCCATGGCCTGCGAGTAGCGCGTCACGCGCGCCAAGTAATCTGCGTTTTCGGGCAGATAAAAATGACCTAGAGCTTCGATGTAGCCGCGCTCCCGCGCGCTCTTGGCGCCGACCGCCAACTGCATCTCGCGGCGCCCGTGAGCAATGGTCTCTTGATCGGGCCGATTCCAGATCTGGTGATAGAGACTCATCGCGACGCCCCAGTGAGCCATGGCGCAGGACGGGTCGGACTTTTCGATCGTCTCGAATTGGCGCCTGGCCTCCTCGTACCAAAAGTCATGCAGCAGGGCCACGCCCCGATTGAAAGAGCTTCGAACCGCGCTCGCGCAGCTCACCTGGAAATCCACGGTCCCCAACCGCTCCTGCGCCTGGGATTGGCTTCCCAAGGAAACCAACAGGCAAAAGGCGGTCATTTTCACGATGCGCACGGTTAGGCTCCGGGGATCCCAATTAAAGTGTCGCGACTATAGCGCCAGAGGACCCCGGGGGAAACCGGCACAAAGATCGTGCGTGGAGCGACTTGAACATCAGATAAGCGGGCGCATGGCTGTCAGTTAACGCTGATTGACTTACCTGAGCGCGGGGCCGCACGATCAACGCGAGTGCAAAAACTAAATGTGGATTTACTCAAGTTAAGGAGTGTCAAGCGCTTCCGCCCCGCAAAACCGCTGCTTTTGCAGGGTGCGCTCTCCTTTCCTCCGTTCCAGACCGCGCGGCGAGCTCTCTCGACCCTGACTTCGCGTATTCTTTGCCTGCTGCTGCTCCTTGGTCTCGGCACGTCGGCATTTGCGCAGACACCCGCCCCGCTGCAGGAATGGCAGTATTCCGGTGGCATCATCCTGGCGCGTCTGTTCGAGCCGAATCTGCCGCAGTGGCGTACCGTGCTTGGTGTCGCCTCGGAGGTGCAACCGGTTTACGATGGCTCCCGCGCCTACCGCATCGAGGCTGGGCCGGTGATCAACATTCAGTATCGTGACGTTGCTTTTCTCACGACCGGCGAGGGACTCGGCTACAACTTTCTTCGCGGCGATCATTATCAGTTCGGCGTTGCGATGGCCTACGATCTCGGGCGCAAAATGAAGGACGATCTCGCGAACTTGCACGGTATGGGCGACATCCCGGCGGCGCCAGTTGGGAAGGTGTACGGCTCATGGGTGATCTCGAGGCATTTCCCGGCGGTGCTCAGAGTCGATGTCCGTCAATTCATCGGTGGTGCGCAGGGAGCTATCGGCGATGTGGGCGCTTACATCCCCCTCCCTGGATCCAGCAAGCGCTTCGTGATGTTCGCAGGCCCTTCGATCACCCTTGCCACCCATCACTACATGCAAACCCTGTACGGCGTGTCTCCGGATCAATCGATCGCCTCGGGACACCCGGTGTATGAAATCCCCCATGCCGGCATGACGGCAGCCGGAGTCGGATTCAGTGCGACCGGCTTCATCACCAACCACTGGCTCTTGAACCTCGATTCCGCCATCAATCAGATCCGCGGCAGCCCGTCACACAGCCCGCTCATCGAGCGCCGCACCCAACGAGAGCTCGCCCTCTCCGTCGACTATCAGTGGTAGTCCCGTTAACATAACTTCTTGGCGACTGCGACCTAGCTACCGGTAGTCGCGCGTTCCCGAACGCTAGCATGCATAACAAAGTGTTTCGGGGATTTTCATGCAATTGCTTATGCGCTGCGCGTCGTTGGCATGCGTCTTTTTGCTTGCGGCCTGCGGCAGCCCATCGAACGTAAACGGCGGTAGTTCGGCTGTGCCGACCGTCACGTTGAGCGTCTCGCCAACGACGATCCACGACGGCGGACAGGCCACGGTGACGTGGTCTTCGACGGGCGCCAGCAACTGCATGGCTTCCGGCGCATGGGGCGGCGCACTCGCGACGAGCGGCAGCCAAAGCACCGGTGCGCTTGCGACCAATTCGACCTTCTCCATCATTTGCAGCGGCAACGGCGGCACCAGTCCGCAGGCCTCGGCAAGCGTCAACATCGTCCCCACGGTTACGCTCAGCGTCGATAGTTCTTCCGTAACGCCCGGCGGCAGCGCCACGCTGTCATGGAATTCCGCCAATGCCACGGCGTGTTCTGCCGCCGGCGGCTGGAAGGGCGAGCTTGCCAGCAGCGGTTCGGCAAGCACCGGGACCCTCGGCGCCACCACCGCCTTTTCGATTTCCTGCAGCGGCGCCGGCGGCGTGAGCGATGCCGCGGCCGTAACTGTCACCGTCATTGCGCCCAGTCTGCCAAGCGCGACGCTTCAGGTGACGCCGAGTATCGTCACTCCCGGCGGATCCGCGACCTTGAACTGGAGTTCAGCCAACGCGACCAGTTGCAAGGGCTCGGGTGCCTGGAGCGGCAGCCTTGCAGCCAATGGCAGCAAGAGCACGGGAGCGCTCAATGCACCCGCCACCTACAGTCTCACCTGCACGGGTTCCGCAGGGACCAGCCCTGCTGCAAGTGTCATCGTCAATGTCGCCCCAACGGTAACCTTGAGTCTCGCTTCCGGTGCCGTGGCCAATGGCGCTTCCTCAACCTTGAGCTGGGTCTCCACCAATGCCACCGCCTGCAACGCATCGGGCGCCTGGACCGGTGCCCTGGCTGCCAGTGGCAGCGCTTCCACCGGCGCACTGAGTTCCCCGGCCACCTACTCAATCGTCTGCAGCGGACCAGGCGGCACCAGCGCCGCTTCCAGCGTCACGGTGCACATCGTCCCAACGGTCACCTTGAACGCGAGTCCTTCGGCCATTGCAAGCGGCGGCAACTCGACCCTTGCCTGGAGTTCCACCAATGCAACCGGCTGCAGCGCAGGCGGCGCGTGGAGCGGGAACCGGGCCGCGAGCGGCACCTTGGCGACGCCGGCGCTGACCTCGCCCACCACCTACTCGCTGGTTTGCAGCGGTCCGGGCGGAAACAGCAGCAGTTCGAGTGTGACCGTCAATCTCATACCAAGCGCGACCTTGACCGCCACTCCCGGGGTGGTTGCAAACGGCGGCAGCGGCACGCTCAGCTGGTCGTCTGCCAATGCGCTTTCCTGCAATGCTTCGGGGTCCTGGAGCGGCACCAAGGCGACCAGCGGCACGCAAACCGTCGGGCCGCTGACCCTCGCGCAGACCTACTCGCTCGTCTGCTCGGGCGCCGGCGGGAACAGTGCACCGGCCACCGCCACGATCAGCATTCAGGTTCAATCGAGCACCGTGCCGGTCGCAGCCGCAATCACCCTGACTCGCTCGCAGACGTTTACAACTTCCTTTACCGGCAATCCGGCCATTACCTGGTCTGTGGATGGCCTCGCCGGCGGCAGCGCCAGCGTCGGCACGATCAGCAGTGCCGGCGTGTACGTCGCGGGCAGCGCCGTCGGGCAACATGCGATCAGCGCGCTCAGTGCGGATCAAATGCAGCTCGCGCAGGGCACGGTCGCCGTGACCGACCTTGCCGGCGTGTACACCTATCACAACGGCCTGGCGCGCAATGGCTCTAACCTGCAGGAGTACGCACTCACCAAGGGCAATGTAAACAGCTCGCAGTTCGGCAAGCGCACCGCATGCGCGGTTGACGGCGCCATCTATGCGCAACCTCTCTGGGTGGCGAACCTGACCGTGAACGGCGGCATTCACAATGTCGTATTCGTCGCAACCGAACACGATGGCCTGTATGCGTTCGATGCCGACAGCGTGCCGTGCGCGAAATTGTGGTCAATCAGCCTTATCGATGGAGCACACGGGGGCGCCAGTGGCGAAACTCCGGTACCAAACTCGCTCATCGGCTCGGGCTACGGCGACATCGCTCCGGAGATCGGCGTCACCGGCACACCCGTCATCGATCCGTCGACCAACACTCTGTACGTGGATGCAAAATCGGTGGACTCCACGCAGACGGTGTTCTATCACCGCCTGCATGCGATCGATCTGGCCACCGGCAATGAGAAGTCCGGCGCGCCCATCCTGGTGACCGGCAGTGTCGCAGGGAGCGGCGATGGCGGCAGCACCGTGACGTTCAACACCCGACAAGAACACCAGCGCGCCGGCCTTACGCTGGTGAACGGCACGATCTATGTGCCCTTCTCCGGTCACGAAGACAAGTCTCCCTGGTACGGCTGGATGATGGCCTATCGTTATGGCAGCGGCGGCTTTGGCCAAACCGCCGTATTCAACAGCACGCCGAATCAGCAAAAGGGCGGGATCTGGATGGGCGGAGGCGCACCGCCCGTGGATGCCAGCAACAACCTGTACGTGGTTACCGGCAACGGCGTGTTCGACGCCTCGAGCAGCGCCGCGCCCAACAACGACTATGGCGACTCGCTTCTGCAGCTCACTCCCGCGCTCACCGTTGCGCAATATTTCACGCCATCGGATGAGAGCGCCGACAACACCGGCGATCAGGACTTTGGTTCCGGGGGCGCCGCAGTGCTCGGTGATCTGCCGGCGGGAAACAGTGTGACGCACGCCTTGGTATGCGGCGGCAAAGACCATTTCATATTCGTCATCAATCGCGACTTGCTCGGCGGCTTCGGCGATACCGCCGCGGTGCAGAAGATCGACTTGGGCCACTCGATCTTCGCAACCGGCGCACTCTGGAACAACGCCTACTACATCGCGGGCCTCGGCGGACCCTTGAGCGCCTTCAGCCTCAACACCGCAAACGCCCAATTCGCATTGTCGAGTTCCTCGACACACGTGTACGGATTCCCGGGTGCGAGCCCCTCGGTATCATCGGCCGGAAGTTCCAACGGCATCGTGTGGTCGATCGACTCGTCGAGCTACTGCACCAATCAGTCCAAGTCCTGCGGCCCGGGCGTGCTGTTCGCGCACGATGCGACGAATGCCGCCACGGAACTGTGGGACAGCGCCAGCGTAGCCGCCAATGCGGCGGGCAATGCCGTCAAGTTCACGGTGCCGACGATTGCCAACGGCCGCGTCTACATCGGGACCCGCGGCAACAACATCGGGGGCGCCGACTCGAGCACCAGCATCCCGGGGGAACTCGAGATCTACGGGTTGCTCCCGTAAATGGCTACGGCAGTGGCTTGAAAATATCCGCTAGCCGGTCGCGCGTGTCGGGAATGCGCTCGAGATACGGATACTTCAGCCCGTCGTAGTAAGCGAGCCGCACCGTACTGTAGCGGTCGGCCTGCTTCAACAGCAGTTCGATGGGAGCATGGCTCTGCGCCGCCTCGGTGATCGCGCGTTTCAGAACGTCCGCCTTGTAGGCAAGGCCGTTGACCGCGAGCAGATGGAATCCTTGCGATACGCCCGCCTTGTAGGCCGGGCCCTCCCAAAGCACGTCCGAGATGCGTCCTTCTTCATTCACCGACAGACCGATCGAGTAGGTGAAATCGCTGGTCTTGCGGTAAGCCTCCACGTCCTTGAAGAACTGCGTCGGTTTGTCGCCGTAGTTCAGGCGCCAGCCCGCACGCTTCAAGCCGTCCAACGGCGCGCCGGGACCGTGACCATCGAGGCGCGCCTTCAGGAAAGCCGCCCAGTCGTATTTTTGCACGCGATTGAGCGCATTGGCCACATCGTCGAAAGTGTAGGTCAACGGCTCGTGCCGCCCGTCGTCGACGCCGAAGAACAGACGTGAAAAATCATCCAGCGATTTCTTCTCGCCGGACAACTCTCGGATGAGAGTGTCCACATCCAGCCAAATCAGCTCGCCCTCGGCGTAGTAGTCCTCGGCGCGTTGCCAGGACATCCACCCCAATGAACGACGATTGTTCATCACCGGATCATTGGTGGTGTCTTCGAGCGAGCGCCAACGGCGCCCGATACGATGATCATAGATCGCCGCGCTCGCGGCCAAGCCTTCCTCCATTTGCGAAGTCTCCACCAGCCCCGACCGTGCTCCGAGCACGTGCCCGAAATAGCTGGTGCCCCCCTCATACACCCACAGCAGCGAGTCGCGCATCGGCAGGTTGAAATTGGCGGTCAGCTGATCCGCAGGTCGCCGGAATTTACCGTCCCAGGAATGAATGTATTCGTGGGACACCAGATTCGAGCGCCATTGCTGCTGGTGATCCCAGTCCGAAAAATACGTGGTGCGCACGCCGTTCTCGCCCGACTGATGGTGCTCGATCCCGGAGAAACTGAACTCATCGCTCAAGGCCATGAGAAAATCATAGTGGTCGTAATGGTGCGAATTGAACATCCGGTAGGCCTGCTGCACCAGCGCGCGGTGCGCCTGCAGCTGCGCCTCGGAGGCGTTCAGGTCTTCCGGATGATCGGCGACCATGTCCAGAAATACCGGCACCTTGGCATTAGGGTCGACATCGACCCGCTTGAAGTATTTTCCGGCATAAATAGGCGAGTCGACGAGGTCGTCCAGGTTCACCACCTTGAAGTGCGCCGGCGAGGAGCCGGGCGCCGCTCCTTCGAGAGCGCCCGCGAACTGCCAGCCGTCGGGAAATTTGACGCTGGGGCGACATTGGATGTCACGGGCGTAGTAGCCCGCCGGATAGAGAAACAGCGACTGCCAATGGACCGCCAGCATGACGGGCGTTGCGATGATGGCGCCCTGGTTGCCCTCGACCGGCGAAAGGAACTGAAAATCGGCCGTCAGCTCGCGCACGCCCTGCGGCACCGTCACGTGGAAAGCATAGACATTGACGGGGTCGCGCTGCCACTCGATGCGCCGTTGGCCTGCCGACAGGATGAGCCCCGCGAGCTGCGCGATCGCCCCGCCCGCCGGAGCGTGAGCGCCCAAGCGCCATTCGGGGTACAGAAGCACCAGCGGACCCGCCCGCACCGGAATGCGCTCGTGCACGGCGAAGATCTTCTGCCGCACATCAGAGGCATTCACCTCCAGATCCATGATCCCGATATAGGGCCGGTCGACCGGCGCCGGGATCTCCTCAGCTCCCACCGTCGCCCCCGCCAACATAACCCACGAAACAACGAGACCGAGGATCGACTCGAGGCGCATGCCCTACCCTTCGGGGTGAAAGTGATGGGCGATGCTGCCACGGCCCGCCAACACAAGCAATTTGCCCCCGATGCGAGAGATAATTGGCCCCATGATCGTGCACCTCATCGATGGCACCTACGAATTGTTCCGCCACTTCTATGGCCTCAGGCGCTTCACCAAGGAGGATCGCCCCTTCGGCGCGATGCTCGGCGTGCTCAACACCGTACTGCAAATGATCGAGGAAGACGCACGCTACGTCGGTGTCGCGACCGATCATGTGATCGAGTCGTTTCGCAACGAGCTTTGGAGCGGGTACAAAACCGGCGAAGGCATCGATCCTGCACTTTGGGCGCAGTTTCACCCCCTGGAGCGGGCGCTCGAGTCGCTGGGTATCGCAACCTGGCCCATGGTGGAGCTCGAAGCGGACGACGCGTTGGCATCCGCCGCGGCGATCTCGGCGCGCGATCCTCGGGTCGACAAAGTCTGCATCTGGACGCCCGACAAGGATCTTGCGCAATGCGTGTCAGGTGAGCGCGTTGTGCAGGTGGACCGCAAGAGCGGTGCGATCCGCACCGCCGAAGGCGTGCGCGCCAAATTTGGCGTCGATCCGCCGTTGATTCCCGATTATCTCGCGCTGGTGGGGGACAGTGCCGACGGCTACCCGGGCATCGCGGGCATTGGACCTAAGGGCGCGGCTTCCCTGCTCAATCGCCATGGTCCCATCGAGCAGTTCCCCGCGGCGGTCCTCGGCGAGCGCCGCGATCTGGCGCTGCTATTCAAGAAACTGGCAATGCTTCGAAGCGACGCGCCGCTTTTCGCCGACGTCGAGGCATTGCGTTGGCAAGGGCCCGGTCCGACCTTCGCAGAGGACAGTAGCGCTTGGGGCGATGCCAAGCTGCTCGGCCGCGTGCAAAAAGCGCAGCGGCTCTTGAGCTAGCGCGACTCGGCGTAAGTCTTGACCAGACGGTACATGAACTCGCGCCCTTCGAGCAGCGAGTTCACACCCACGTACTCATTGAGCCCGTGAATGTTGCCGAGGTCCGGCCCCATGAAAACCCCCTCAATGCCATAGGTGGGGATACCGACCGCGGTCAAGAAAATACCGTCGGTTCCGCCCGGCTGCAGCATGGGCACCACCGGGACGCCGGGCCAGAATTCAGCGGTTAGCTTCTCGAGAGGCGCGACGATGGCACTCGTCAACGGCGGGGGCGCGGCCGCCGGACCGCGGATCTCCAGCGTCGTGACCTTGACCTCGGGATCGGATGCCAGCTCTTCGAGCTTCTTGCGCACGATCTCCTGGTCGACTCCGGGAAAGATCCGGCAGTTGATGTTGGCACGGGCGCGCTGCGGCAAGGCATTGGTGGCGTGGCCGCCATCGAGTATGGTGGCAACGCAGGTGGTGCGCAGCATCGCGTTCCAGCTGGGGTCCTTGGCCGATACCAGCGCGATGGCTGCGGCATCGTCGGGATTCTTTACCAGGGCAGCCATTGCATTGGCAATGTCACTCTCGCCTTTAGCGGCCTGGATCTTCGCCATGCCAGCAAAATAGGCGCGATTTCCGTCGCTGAACTGCGCCGGAAACTCGTACTGCGAGATCTTGGTGAGTGCGCCGGCCAGGTGGTAGATGGCGTTGTTCTTTACCGGCCTCGATGAATGCCCGCCCCGGTTGGTCACCTCCAGCCGGAAGTTTTGAGAGGCTTTTTCGCCGTCCTGCAACTGCATCAGCACCCGATGACCCTGCGCATCGAGTTCGCCCCAGGCACCTTCGTTCAGCGCAAACTCGGCATCGATGAGATCGCGCTGATTCTTTGACAGCCACTGGGCGCCGTTAAAGGCGCCTCCGGTCTCCTCGCCGCAGGTCAATGCCATCTTCAGCGTACGGCGCGGGTGCAGGTGAGCTTCGCTGAGCCGGGCCAGCGTGTCGACCCAGATTGCCGCCTCGGCCTTGTCGTCCATGGCACCGCGCGCGTAGAAATTGCCGTTCTCCTCAATCAGAGTAAAAGGATCCCTCGTCCAGTCCTCGCGTTTGGCCTCCACGGTGTCAAGATGCGCAAGCAACAGCACTGCCTTCGCTTTCGCGTCCTTGCCCGGATAGACCGCCACCAGACCGCCCTCCTTCGGATGATCCGGCGCGGTGAACACATGCAGCTGCGAATCGGAGAATCCAGCCTCCTTGAGGTGTGCGGCCATCCGCGTGGCCGCCAAGGTGCAGTCGCCCGCGGACAGCGTGGTATTGGTGTTCACCAATTCTTTGTAAATGGCGCGGAAGCGTTCTTCGCCCGGCCCTTGGGCCGCATGGGATTGCACGGCGATGAAAAGCATCGCGAGCACCATCGATCGCACTGTCATGTTGCTTACCCCCCTAGATGGGCACATTACACACGCGCGATTGAAAGTTGGCAACGACCGCCGGGCGCCACCAGGTTTTCGGCGGCGCCGCCTGGGGCGCTCAGACAGATGCGCGACAGAATGCTTTAGAATTGCAGAGGAGTTAGGATCTTCTTGCTGCGTCTCGGGGCCGTCACCCGCGCCAGTGCACGCAGCCGCTCCAGTTCCCGGTATTCATCGTAGCGGATCCCGGCGGGAGCACCCATGGCCTTCTCCAAATAAGCTATGCGTTCCAAGAGCTTTGAATCGGCACCCTTGCCATCCATGACACCATCATCCGTCTATTGGAATAGATGTCCGGTTGTAGCACCTGGCCGTATGCGAGCAAGGGCAAATGGCGATTATCGCGGCGCATCGCTGCAAAAATGCCAGTTGGATCACACAGGCATCCGGCCCGCAAAGACCCTTAGGTTAGAAGTCCTTCCATTCGTCGCCGCCGGCGGCAACCTTAAATACCGCCGCCGGCGCAGCCGCCGAAGTCGGTGTATCGCTCGGCTTGCGCTTGCCGGACATGGGCCGGTCGGACGAGCGCCGTTCCACCATCGGGCCGGGTCCGCTCCCGCCGCGCTGGCGGGTACGATGCCCTTGCGATGCACGGCGCAGCCCTTCTTCAGCCACCTTGTAGCGTGAAATGAGCTGCGAAAGGTTCGAGGCTTGATCGGTGAGGGCCTCGGCGGCAGCTGAAGCCTCTTCCACCAGGGCGGCGTTCTGCTGAGTGACATCGTCCATGGTAGTGATGGCCTTGTTGACCTGCTCGATGCCGGAGGCCTGCTCACGGCTGGAGCTCGCAATCTGGGACATTACGTCGGTGACCATCGTGACCCGTTGCACGATCTCTTCGAGCGCTTTGCCGGAGTCATCCACCAGCTTTGTGCCCTCGTTGACCTTGGCCACCGAGTCCTGAATGAGTGTCTTGATTTCTTTCGCCGCCTCGGCGCTCCGTGAGGCCAGGCTGCGCACTTCGGAAGCGACCACCGCGAAGCCGCGACCATGATCACCCGCGCGCGCCGCCTCCACCGCTGCGTTCAACGCCAGAAGGTTGGTCTGAAAGGCAATCTCGTCGATCACGATGATGATGTCGGCGATCTTTTTAGAAGAAGCGTTGATTTCGCCCATGGCGGTGACGGCGGCACCGACGACCTGCCCCCCGCGCTCGGCCTGCTCGCGCGCAGCTGAGGCGAGCGTATTGGCTTGTTCGGCGTTTTCGGCGTTGTTGCGCACCGTGGAGGTCATCTCCTCCATGGATGAGGCGGTCTCTTCGAGACTCGAGGCCTGCTCTTCGGTGCGCTGGCTCAGATTTGCGTTGCCGCGCGATATTTCTTCGGCCCCGGTGCGTACTTCGGCGGCTGCCAGCGACATGCTCTCGATAACGTGCGCCATGTTCTCGAGCAGCCGATTGACGCCCGATGCCAGGGCCTTGAAGAACCCTTCCTTGCCGGTCTCGTTGATGCGTACCGTAAGGTCGCCCTCGATTGCCTTGCCCACAGCGCTTTGCGCTTCGTTCTCGGTGGCGACCTCCTGGGTGCGGTCCAGCCATTGCACCACCGTGCCGACGCGGCGGCCGCCGTCCTCAACCGGATTCGCAACGACCCGCACGTGTGCATTGCCGAGTTTTACGTCGCTCGCTTCGTTGCCGGACAGCGCCGCCGACCGGCTCAACGCGGGCACCAGCGTGAATATATCCAGCCCGCTGCCCACAACATGGTCCGGATCGAAGGCCGGCATGCTCTTCTGGAAGTCGCCGCTCAGCCGGCCGAAAGTCGAGCGCAGCGCTTCGTTGACGTAGATGACCTTGCCATCGGCGTCGGCGACCATGGTGCCTACCGAGACTCGGTCGAGCGCGGTGCGAATGCGGGCATTTTCCATTGCGGCCGCTTGGTCGCGCGCGGTGCGCTCGCGCAAAGCCACCTGCATGCGCTCAAGACCGCTCAATGTCTGGCCGATCTCGTCGCTAGAGGCGATGATCACAGCGTTGGAGTAATTGCCCTCTTCGATGGCGCTCAACACCTCCACGGCGTGCTTGAGCGGATTTCGGATCGCACGCGTCAGGAGGTAGGCCATCACGGAAGCGATCGCCGCGGCGACGATCATCAGCAGCACCAGCATATTGCGGGCGCTCTGGTAGGAATCCTGGAGTTGCGCCGCGCGTTCGCGGGTATAGCCGGCCTGGTATTCAGAAAGCTTCTTCAGCGCGCCGATCAGGGCAAGCTGTCCGGGACGCGCCTGCGTGAGGAGCGTATCCTTGGCAGCCTTCACATCGCCGGCCAAGACCTGCTTGATGTATTGCGCATCGAGGGGATCCAGCGCCGCCTGCGCATCGGCAACGTCCTTGAGGCGCGCCTGACCGTCGGCGGTTTCCATCGAGCCGCGCAGCTGCTCAGCGTACTTCAACCGATTTTCATAGAGCGCGTGGATCTTGACGATTTCTCCCTGAATCTGATCTTTGTCCTCCATGATCAGAATGTTGCGGAACTTGCGCATGGATTCGGACAGGCTCAGGGCCCAGGTGTTGGCCAGCTCGTAGTTCGAAAATTCGGGTCCCGTAATCTGGTCAACCGCAGTCTTGAAATGCTGCAGGCGGCTGATGCTGAAAATGACCACCGCCACCAGCAGCACGATGATGCTGGCGAAGGACACGAACAGTCGCGATGCCACCGAATTGCGGAACATGGTCAAAATCTCCTCAAATCGTCCAGCATCAAGTTGAAATCAGGGACAGAACGCCGCCGCCGTATTTCGGCAGCTGCAGTTGGAATTCGCGCCGACCGGCGGCACCCGTCAGCAACTTCGCCGCGGGTTGCGGCAAGCTCTTGGTCTCGAAGCACTTGTCGAGCCTCAAATGCGCCGCGCCACCGTCCATCACCAGGCGCGTGCAGATATTCATGACCTCGCGGATGTTCTCCTCCATCACGTCAGTCAGCTTCTTGGCCTTGGCGGCTTCCTTCGCGATGTTCGGCGGCAGCATGGAGAGTGCCGCACCCATGCTGGCGGCAAGATTTGCGTCCGCGCCGCAGAGCGCGACCGTGGCGCCGCCGTCGGAAACGAATACGCCGAACCATGCGCCCCCGGCCGGCGTCTGATCGAAGCTGCCGCCGGTCTTCACTTCGAGCCCGTCGAACAGGAGCCCCAGGATTTCCTCAATCTTTTTTTGATCGGGCAGCGGATAGGCGGTAGCCATGATGCATTCCCACTAGTGAATGTAGGGACCCAGGTGTTCCTGAAAGGATTCCGGGGTAAATGGTTTGGAGATGAGAAACTTGGCCCCCGCGCCCATCGCCTTGGCACGCATGTCGGGCGTCGCCTCGGTGGTGATGAACCCAAAGGTCACTGCGATTCCTTTGGCTCGCAAAGCCTCGAGCAGCTCGAACCCCGTCATATTCGGCATGTTCCAGTCGGACAGGACGAGGTCGGGCACCGACGCACTGATGCTCGCGAGCGCTTTGACGCCATCTTCGGCCTCGGTGATGACATGGCCCTCGAAGCCGGCCTGCCGCAGCGTCTTTTTCACGATCATGCGCATAGCGGTGGAGTCATCAACTATCACGATCCTCATCTGATCTCCTGTCGGCACGGGGCTACCGTGGCCGGCGTTATTGCCAGTGGATTTGTCGGCCAAAAGGCTGAAATCTTGAATATGTGGCGACGATTCGTCCGATGCCTTACGCCCGGTGCGCGGCATAGGTGCGAGCGCTGGCAATATGCAGAATCCGGTCGGCGATCTGGTTCAAGGGATGCAGTGACTGCACCGCCCCGATCTGCCAGGCGGCGCCTGGCATGCCCCAGACCACGCTGCTGGCCTCGTCCTGCGCCAGGGTCTGTGCGCCCGCTTCCAGCATTTCCTTCAGGCCCTCAGCTCCATCCTTGCCCATGCCGGTCAGGAGCACCCCGATGGCATGGGCCCCCAACTGCTCTGCGACCGAGCGGAACAGCACGTCCACCGAAGGGCGGTGGCGGTTGACCAGATCCGCGTCGGAGAGTCGGCAGCGCAGCTGTGTGCCTTCCTTCACCACCAGGAGATGCTTGTCGCCGGGAGCGATGTAGGCGTGCCCAGGCAGAATCGGCTGACCGTCCGTGGCCTCGCACACCTCGAGCGGCGAACACGCATTCATGCGCACAGCAAACGAGCCGCTGAAGGCCTTCGGGATGTGTTGAGCAATGACGATGCCGGGCACGTCGGGCGGCAGACTCTCGAGCACCGCGCGGATGGCCTCGGTGCCGCCCGTCGAGGCACCGATAGCGATGAGCCGGGTGTTCGAATGCCTGCTGGAGAAAGCGCGCGCCACGCGCGGCACCTGTTCCACGGCGGTTTCGGGGGGTACGGCCAACTGGCGCACGTTGGCGGCCGCCGCCCCTTTGACCTTCTCGATTAGCTCGTGCGCAAGACCGGTGATGCCATTGACAACGCGGGGTTTTTCAATGAAATCGACCGCGCCGAGCGCGATCGCATCGAGCGTCGCCTCCGCACCCTGCTGCGTGAGCGATGAACACATCACCACCGGCATCGGGCGCAAACGCATCAAATTGCGCAGGAACGTGAGGCCGTCCATGCGCGGCATCTCCACGTCCAAGGTCAATACATCCGGATTGAGCTGCTTGATCTGCTCACGCGCTTCATAAGGATCGGCCGCCGCGCCCACCACTTCGATTTCAGGATCGGCTCCCAGAATCTCGGTGAGCAGACGGCGCATGACGGCCGAATCATCGACCACCAGTACGCGGACCTTCTTTGCGCCGTTCATGGTCCCACCAACGTCGGATCGAACGAGAACTGCTGTTCACGCTCGTAAACCGTGGTGTTGTAGGTGGTCGCGAGTCGCTTCACACGCATCGCCCCGGTCATCGGGTTGTAGTAAACCTTGCGTGCAAAACAGTCGCCCAAATCCTCCGCGGTGATGGGGTAGCCCTGCGCAGCGAGATAGTCTCTGACAAACTGCACATTCTTGCCGCCGACATCGATGGCGGTGTCGAGCACTTTGCCGCCGCCCACTACCTTGAACTCGAGGTTCTCGCGTTCGCCGCCGAGCATCAGAATGCCTCTCACCAGACGTTCCATGGCAACGTTGCCGTAGCGCGTTGCAGAGTTGGCGACGTTGTCGGCCCAGCCGGCGCCCCCGCCAGAACGGTCCTGCGGGAGCATGAAGTGATTCATGCCGCCGATGCCCAGCTTCCGGTCGCGCACGCAGGCCGAGACGCAGGAGCCGAGCACGGTGAAAATCAGCTCATCCTGCTTCGTGATGTAGTACTCGCCGGGCAACAGCCGGGCCACCGTGGCATTGCGGGTCGCATCGAAGGCACGGCGGATGTGCGAAAATTCGGGCAGCGCCGGAGCTACTGGCGCACCGATGCCCGGCAATGAGTCGGAAGGCCTCACTCGCCCCTCCGACGGATCTCGCCGCAAGCGCACTCATCGCCGTTCACGAGACCGAACGGGCACTCCGACTCGCGCTGAGAAGTCTCGTACACCTGGTTGCCGCCTGGTTCTAACTGGCTCACGGCGACCGCCCCTCAGGCGTGCGCGAGCTGAGCGCTGTCCTTGAGGTCGATGTGGCGGGCAACGCCGATGAGCTCTGCGCTCTTACGCAACGCCTCGGACACCCCCCGCCATGCGACCGCGACGTCGCGCGCCGCCGCCGTGCGCCAAAGACTCACAAACAGCTGCAGCACCGAGGTGTCGACTTCCCGCACCTCCGTGCCGTCGATGAGGATTGGCTCACCCGCCATGAGCCGCGCCAGCAATGCGCGATGCAGCTCCGCCGCCTCGGCAATGGTCAAGCGCGAGCCGAGCTTGAGCGCCTCGTTCGCCTTTGGCTTCGCCTTGGTGCGACGCTGCTTCACGCAGCCACCACGCTGGGAGCGGCAAGCTCGGCAACCGTGGCGCTGCCAGCGATCTTGTCCACATCGAGCAGAATGATCATCTTTTCATCGACGGTCGCGAGCGCCTTGACGAACGCCGTGTCGACGCTGCCGCCAAGATCCGGGGGAGGCTTGGAACTGCCCGTCGCGACGTTGTAAACCTCGGACACCGCGTCCACAACGATGCCCACGGTCTTGTCCGCACGGCCGCCGGCCACGCGGATCACGAT
>DASXOQ010000049.1:0-1529 GCA_036494165.1 Steroidobacteraceae bacterium | reverse complement strand
GACTGCGCTCGGGGGCCACGCCACGCTCATCCGCGCGCCTGATCCGGTGCGCGCGTGGGTCGATGTCTTCCAGACCGAGGCGCCGGCGGTGCGCGCGCTGTCCAAGCGCGTGAAGGAAAGTTTTGATCCGCAGGGCGTGCTTAATCCCGGCCGCATGTGGGCGGGGGTATAATCGATGCAAACCACCTTTACCCTCGCGCAGCTCATGGACCCGCAGGTTGCGGAATCTGAAAAAATCCTGCGGACCTGCGTGCATTGCGGCTTCTGCACCGCCACATGCCCGACCTATGTCGAGCTCGGCGACGAGCTCGATTCGCCGCGCGGGCGCATCTACCTGATCAAAGACATGCTCGAGCACGAGCGGCCGGCCACCCGAGACGTGGTCAAGCATATCGACCGCTGCCTCTCGTGCCTCGCCTGCATGACCACCTGCCCCTCGGGCGTGCACTACATGCACCTCGTCGATCATGCCCGCGAGCACATCGAGAAGACCTACAAGCGTCCGCTCGGCGACCGCCTGATGCGCGATCTCCTGGCGCGGGCGCTGCCCGATCCGAAGCTGTTCCGGTTTGCCATCGTGGCCGGCTGGCTGGGCAAGCCCTTCGCGCCGCTCTTGCGCGCGATCGGGCTCGGCCGGCTCGGCGCCATGCTGCGCCTGACCCCCGCCAAAATGCCGGCGCCGGCGGCCGAAACCGGCAAGGTCTATCGCGCGCAGGGCGGGCGCAGCGGCCGCGTGGCGCTGCTCGCCGGCTGCATTAACCCGGTCCTTGCGCCATCCACCAATGAGGCCGCCATCCGCCTGCTCAACCGCAATGGCATCGAGGTGGTCGTCGCCGCCGGGGAGGCCTGCTGCGGGTCGCTCGTCCATCACATGGGCCGCGAGGGGGAGGCGCTGGCGCAGGCGCGCAACAACATCGATGCCTGGACGCGCGAGATCGAGGGCGAAGGCCTCGACGCCATCCTCATCACCGTGTCCGGCTGCGGCACCACGGTGAAGGACTACGGCTTCATGCTACGCAGTGATTCGGCCTACGCCACGAAGGCCGCGCGCGTCTCGGCGCTCGCCAAGGACATCAGTGAGTATCTATCCACGCTCGATTTGCCGGCGGCAGGCACGCCGAGAAGCCTTACAGTTGCTTATCATTCTGCATGTTCGTTGCAGCACGGCCAGAAAGTCTTGCACCAACCGAAAGAATTGCTTTGCAAGTTTGGTTTCATCGTCAAAGATGTACCTGAAGGGCATTTGTGTTGCGGCTCGGCGGGCACCTACAACATTCTCCAGCCCTCACTGGCAGACAGGTTGCGGGACCGCAAAGTCGCCAACATCGAACGGCTCCAGCCGGATGTGATCGCAGCCGGGAATATCGGCTGTATCACTCAGATCGCTGCCGGCACCGACATTCCGGTCGTCCATACGGTCGAGTTGATCGACTGGGCGAGCGGTGGACCGGTGCCGGGGCCGCTGCGGAAGTCGCGGGTGCTGTCGCCCGCGGCCGACAGGGCGGGCTAGGCGGAGCCGGGCTGCGCGA
>DASXOQ010000048.1:0-38978 GCA_036494165.1 Steroidobacteraceae bacterium | reverse complement strand
GCGGCCGCCTGGGTGCGCGAGTCCGATTACTCGATCTGACGCCGGGATTCGCTAAACCTCCACCGTGCAATAGCCGCCGGCCGCAATGGGCCGGCGGCCGCTGTCTGCGGATTATTTCGGTTCGTAGGTAACGTAGTACTTGGTGTAGCCGGGGGTCGTCCAGCGGCCCTTCCAACCCTTGTGAATGGCCACCGCCTCACCGGCCTTCACCTCGAGCACCGTGCCGTCACTCGATGTGAGTTTGACACTGCCGGTCAAAAAGTAGCAGAACTCGTCCTCCGGATATGAATCGATGGGCGTGTCGCTGGCACCGGCTTTGTAAACCCCGACACTCATTTTTTTGTCGGCCGACTGCATCAGAGTCACGTCCGTCGTCGGACCCTCGGCGCCATTTTCCTTGACCGCATCCTTGCGATTAAAGACGGGCCCGCTTGCCTCGGCGGCCGTCACCTTGACGGGCTTCGGCGCATCGGCGAGCGCCGGAAGAACCACGCACAGAGCGACGGAAAACAAAGCTGCGGAAAATACCTTCATGATGAACCTCGATTTTTGTTTACGAGAAGATGCATTAATCTCAGCCGGGCAGTTCCTCGACCGCGCGGTGCGCCTGATCGATCGCAACGTCGGTGTAGGCACCGCCGCCGGAGTCCGAATTGGCGATGGTGATGCGGCCGAACGGCGCGCGGCCGATCACATAGGGACGTTGGGACTCAGGTTCCTCCGGCTCGAACAGCGGGTTGTACTCCGGCGCGTAGCCGTGCGGCCAGCGATTCACGGTGATCGCTTCAATGTCCTTGGCCGGATCGAAGCCGCCGCCTTGGAGCGTACGCCCAAGCTGTTCGCGTATGTTGCGTTCGAAGGTCTCGAACGTCGTGGCCAGAAGCTCCGCGCGCCCCGCCTTGTTCTGATCGTGCTCGGAGAGGCCCGGCTTGCACGGGGTTCGTGACATGTGCACCAGAATGGGTTGCGCGGGATCCTCGACGCTCTTGTAATCCCCCACATCGACTTTCCAGTTGAGTGAAAAATCGGTGTGGTAGCCCCCCGGCGCATAGACCTGGCTCACCTTGAGCTTGTCGAACGCCTGCCAGTTACGGATGGCGACGCTCGTGTAAACCAACGGCGTCTTCACCAGTTCGTGCAGGGCAGCCTTCTGAGCACCCGGCAGCTCCGGCGCGAGATACGGGATCATCATGTTCCAGCAGGCCAGCACGCAGTGCTTGGCGCGCACGTTGTAGGTGCTGCCGCCGCGGATATAGGTGACCTGTGTGCCCTGGGGCTTGGCCAGATCACCGATGTTCGCGGCGCGAAGTACGATACTGTTCAGCCGGATCCGCACCTTGGAGGCGCCGCTGTCGAGCTTGGCGTAGTTCACTCTTGAAGTGACCACATCTTCCGCCGAGTGCCCGGGAACCGCCCCATCGATGAGATCGCGCACCAGAAGCCGCGCCACCGTGGCATTGCCGTCCGGGAAGTGCAGCGATTTCGAACCGCCGGTGTCCGCAAACCCTGCCGGGGTGAATCCCATGCGGGCAATCGCGCCGGGCGCGAGGTTCATGCCCTTGAACCCGGAGAAGTCCTGCCCCCAACAGTCGAGCGCCGAGACGGCATCGATGCCAACGCCCCACCAGCCGTGCGTCATGCATTGGTAGAGCTTGATGACCTCCGGGTCCGCCTTGACCACGTTCGTGAGAAAGTCGCGGTAACTGATGCGCGACAGCTTGTCTTTCTTCTCGGCCGAGCTTAAGCCGGCCAGGAAATCCTCCTTGCCTGCCTCGATGCGGGCGACATCGGCACGCGCCTTGGCCGACAAGGGATAGGCGTTGATGGCATGCGCGTCACCGCGCCGGCCGCGGACCAGCTTGTCGACACCAAAGGTTTCCTTGTCGAAGAACACCGCCTGGCTAAGACCCCGCTTGCGATAGAAATCCTGATGCTGCGTCTTCTTTATGAGCGCATCGACGTCGATGCCGACGCTCCGAATGAGCCCTTCCGCGACGGCGCTGTAGGGACGCGGGCTTTCGATGGCGAGCGTGCCGCCGTTCAAAAGCTCCATGCGCCCGCCCAGGGAGAATTCGTTGCGTTTGGCATGACCGCCGAAGTCGTCGTGGTTCTCCAGAATCAAGATGCGGCTGGCGTCGCCATGCTTGGCGCGGTAGAAGTGAGCCGCAGCGAGGCCGCTGATGCCCCCGCCTACCACGATGAGATCGAAGCTCTCGCCCGTCTCATGCGGTGCGGCGACCGCTGCGCCGTCTCTGAGCGCGTGCGCGGCTTCAAAAGAGCCGGGGTGACTGCCGCGCATGCCGGTGAGCAGCGGAGGATAGTAACCGGGTGCGTCTTGGGCGGCTGTTTCTGCTGCGTAGGATCGCTGTAAGGGCCCGCACAGGCTGGCGGCGGCTCCCACGAGCATGCCCTGCAGAAAATCCCGGCGGGCGATAGGCCGCCCCATGCCGAGTTCGCGGTCGTTGGGTGGTAATTTCATGGTTCGGTATCCCTCGGTAGACTCATCACCAGGCTGTCGCTGTCGCAGCAGGACAGCGAGCGAGGCCCAGTCGTGGCCTCATTCAGGCTGCTCAAACGCATTTTCATCCTCCAGTTTTATCGTCGTGACGCTTGTGAAAGAGATCCTTAGACACCCGTAAGGAAGGGATAGGTGCGCCGCTCGAGCACCTCCTCCACCGCGCGGTGCGCCTCGAGAAAGGCGGCGTCGGTGTGGGGGCTCGCCGCCGCATCGGCGTTGGCGATGCTGATCAGACCAAAGGGCTGCCGCGCCTTTACGCACGGACGATCGTTGCTTTCGCTGAACACCCATTCGATGGGATCGTAAAGGCTGTTGTAGGTATAGGAATAACCATGCGGCCAGCGGTTGACCGCTATGCCGACGATGTCTTTCACCGGATCGAAACCGCTGCCCGCCAGGACGCGCGCGAGTTGCTCGCGGATGTTGCGCTCGAAGGTTTCGAAGCTCGTGGCCAGAAGCTCCGCGCGGCCGATGCGATGCTGCTCCTTTCGCGGCAAGCCCGGCGCGCCGGGTGTGCGGATCATGCGCAACGCAATCGGTTCATCGGGACTGTTCGAGTGGCCAAGCGCCCCTAAGTCGCAGGGTTCGGCCAGCGCGATGCTGTGATGGTACATGCTCGGGCATTCGACCTCGGACAGTCCAAGCTTGGCAAACGCTCTCCAATTGCGCAGGAACACGTTGGTATAAACGATGGGTGCCTTTACGTTGTAGGCCAGCGCCTCCCTTTGGCCTTGCGGCAACTCGGGCGCAATGTAGGGGATCATCATGTTCCAGCAGGCGAGCACACAGGCTTTGCCCCGGACTTCATACAGCTTGCCGCCGGTGCTGTAGTTGACGATCACCTCCTTGGCGCTGCGGGCGTCCCCGGCGTGGCGCACGTTCAGGACTGTGCTCAGCAACCGGATCCGGACATCGTTTTCGGCCCGATCCAGTTTCGAGTAGTCCACGTGCGCAGCGCCGATGTCCTCCTGCGTGCTCCCGGGAATCGACCCCGGCACCAGTTTTCGCACCAGAAGGCGCGCCAGGGTGGCATTGCCGTCCGGAAAGTGAATCGAGCCGTTGCCTTCTTTTTGTCGTCCATGCTGTCCGCCCGGAAGATCCGCCAGCAGTCCGTCGGCGGACGGTTGGAGGTTGAGCCCGTCGAACCCCCCTCCCTTGCCCCCCATCATTTGCCACGCGAACAATGCGGGCAACGCATCGGCGCCCACCGAAAAGACGCCTCGCCCCATGCCCGAAAAAAACCAGTAAGCCTGCTGATCGACCTTGGCCACCTGCAGCAGATAGTCGCGGTAACTCATCCGCGCCAAGCGGTCCTTCTTCTCTGCCGAGGTGAGGCCCGGCATGTAATCGGGCTGCTTAGGATCGAACAAGCGCAACAAATCCTTCTGGGCCTGCCTCGAGATCGGGGCCTTGCGCAGGAACTCCTCCGTGAAAGGATGTCCGCGCTGGGAGGCGGCTTCGGGCGCCAGCACCAGCCGGTCGCTGTTAAACGTGGGCTTGTCGAAGAAATATCCTCCTCGCAGCCCGAGCGAGGAATAGAGCGTTTCGTTGGCGGCGTTGGCGCGGGTGTAACGGTCGAGATCGACCCCGATATCCTTCAAGGCCTCGAGCGCCCAGGCATTGTATCTTTCGGGCGATTCGATCTCGAGCGTGCCGCCGTTCAAGACCAGGGTGCGTCCCTGGTAGTTCAGTTCATTGCGTTTTGCGTGGCCGCCGAAATCATCATGATTGTCGAGCACCAGTACCCTGCCCTTCTGCCCGAGCTTCTTCAAGAAGAAATGCGCTGCGGATAGGCCGCTCAAGCCCGCACCTACGACAATGAGGTCATAGGCCTCACCGGTTGCGGCGGCACTCGCAGTGTCGATCCGATGGCTGTCGCGAAACGCGTGCGCAGCCTCGAAGGAGCCTGGATGCGATCCGCGCATGCCCATACGCGCGGGCGGGTAGCCCGCATCGTCCGACGCCTGAGCCCATGAAGAAAAGGGCAGAGCCAGCGATCCGGCCGCCACAGCAACGCCGTTGATGAAATCGCGGCGCGAGATCTGCTCGCTCATGCCGAGGCTGCGATCGAGTTGGTTCAAGGCGAGTCCCCCAAGCGGTTAAGGCCTTCGGTTCCGCGCTGGTGGAACAATCTCCCGGCCGCCCGATCGCGGGGGCTGATGCGCGTTGCGCTTTCGGCGTTATGAATCTAAGACGCGCAGAGCCGAACTTCCGGAAGTATATCGGACCGGCACTGGCGAGAATCTCTGACCTCATTGCCCGTGCTCACGTGACGCAGGCGCGCACCCGCTGGCGGTCGAAAGTGAGTGATCATTGGATATCCGGCACTAATCTATTATTTAACAATATTGTACATGTCTTTGTTAATGTTATTTATCGAACCCGCTTCGACGGGGCGTGGTATTGACCTTCACGTCGCGTCAACCGCGAGACTGCGCACTCCTCGTTCATTTCACGGAGTACGTTCCATGCTTAAGATCTACGGTGCACCGATTTCGGTGCACACCCGCAAAGCCATCGTCGTTGCAAATCTCAAGGGGTTGTCGCACGAAGTCGTCCCGGTAGTGCCGGTTCTTCCCAGTACCTTGCCGTCGAACTGGCGCTCCTTAAGTCCCGCGGGTCTTATTCCGGCGCTCCTCGAGGATCAGGTGAGCTTGGCCGATTCGACCGCCATTTGCATGTATCTCGATCGCGCCCATCCGCAACCTGCGGTCTACCCGACCGATCCGCGCCGGCTGGCACAGGTACTTTCCCTGGAGGCCTACGCGGGTGATAGGCTTTTCCGCACTGTGGTGCGGGTGCTTTTCAATGAAACGGTGATCGGCCCAAAAATGAAGCAGCAGCCCACGAACAGTGCCGCCGTGGCCGAGACGTTGCACACGGCGCTCCCCGATGCCTTTGGATTCCTAAACCAGTCGGCCGAGCGCGACTACCTGGTCGGCGATGCATTGAGCATGGCTGATATCGCGGTGGTGTCCAACCTGATGAACTTCCAATACTGCGGCTTCGAGATCGATCGTACGCGATACCGGCGCGTGGCCGCCCTCTTCGATCGAGTGCTCGCCGAGCACGCGTTTCAAAAGGCCCTCGAAGCCGAGCGCACATTCGCTGATTCGCTCGGCCTTGACACCAAGTTCCTCGCGAGGCGCGCCGCCTGAAGCGGCGCAGCTGTCGGCGCTTCTCGTGTTCAAGATCGGAGACTTTTCGCGAATCGCGCGTGTCTCGGCCCGACAGCTGCGCTTTTACGACGAGATCGGCCTGCTGAAACCGGCGCAGGCCGATCCTTTCACCGGCTATCGCTTCTACACAGCGGCTCAGCTTGCGCAGCTGAATCGGATTTTGGTGCTCAAAGAGCTGGGCTTCCCGCTCGAAGAAATCGGCCGGATCGTCAACGACAATCCTTCTGCGTCCGACCTGCGCGCCATGCTGCTGCTGAGGCGAAACGACGCCGAACGCGCCCTTGCCGCAGAAACGGCGCGGCTTCGGCTCATCGAGACGCGCATCCGCCAGATTGAAGGCGACGGGCAGATGAGCGGCGAGGATGTCATCGTGCGCGCGGAACCCGCGCGCAGGGTTCTTTCCCTGCGCAGGGTCCTGCCCTCCTTCGCTGCCGCCCTGGCAACCGTGGGCGAAACGCACGCCTTGGTGCGCCGCTGCGTGCCATCCGGCGAGCTGGGGACGCTGGTCGTCATCGCCCACGCTCAGGAATTCGAATCGGATCGGCTGGATGCGGAATTCGGATTTACGCTGCCGGATGGCTGCCGTGCGAAGCTCGATCCAAAAGGCGAACTCACGTTGCGCGAGCTCGAACCAGTGCCGCGCATGGCGGTGGCAGTGCGGATCGAACTGCCTGAAGAAGCCCACCTTTGCACGGCCCAGATCGGCCGCTACTTGGCAGCGTCGGGCGAGGAACTCGCGGGCCCGAGCCGCGAATACTTTCTTCGGCTGCCCGCCGCCGATCGAATGCAGGATGCGGTGGTCGAAATGCAGTTTCCCATCCGGCGCATCGAGCCGTGAATCGCGCGCTGAGCGCCCGCCGGCTCTTGAGCAGGCGGCAGGTTTGTTAGCGCCGCACTGTCGTGAAAAAATAGGGCGCGGCGGCCGTCAAGCGGTGCGGCGCGCCAAAAGAAAGGTCCACGAGGAGAATCTCCGCCATGTCCAACTCCAACAACCAAGACCTCAGCAAGGCCTTGGATGATGTGCTGGAGCTGCCGACGATCGAGCAGGAGGAGTGGCTGGCGCGTCTTCGGACATCGAATCCGGAGCTCGCCGAGGAAGTGCGCGCACTGTTGTCGGTGCGTCAGCAGGCGTGGTTCAGCGAGTTCCTGTCCGGCCGTTTTCCCCAGCCCGAGACCGCCGAAACCAGTTCGATGCTCGGTCGTCAGGTGGGCGCTTATGAGATCGACGGAGAACTCGGGCGCGGCGGGATGGGCAGCGTGTGGCGCGCTCACCGCACCGATGGTCGATTTCAGGGGACTGTCGCCCTCAAATTCGTGCATGCATCGTGGCTTGGGCGGGCGGGCGAGGAACGCTTTCGCCACGAAGGCACCCTATTGGGGCGTCTGCAGCACCCGAATATCGCCCGCCTACTCGATGCCGGCGTTTACGAACACCAGCCATACCTGGTGCTGGAATACGTCGAAGGAACGCCGATCGACACGTACTGTGAGGAACGACGCCTCAACCTGGTCGAGCGATGCACCTTGTTTGGGGAAGTTCTTGCGGCCGTGGCGCACGCTCACAGTCACCTCATCGTGCACCGTGATCTGAAGCCCTCCAACATCCTGGTGACGACCTCAGGTGATGTGAAGCTCCTCGACTTCGGCCTGGCCAAACTGATCGAGGAGGGACCCGACCGCGAAGCCACACAGTTGAGCGCCGTGGCGCTCACGCCCCAATACGCTTCGCCCGAGCAGTTGCTGGCACAGCCCGTGACCACGGCGAGCGACGTGTACTCGCTTGGACTGTTGCTGTACGTGGTCCTCACCGGCCGCCACCCGGGCGGCGAGGTCGTGCGCATGAGCGCCGAATGGGTTCAAACCATCCTCAACGAGGAACCCCGCCGAGCATCCGACTGCCCGGAACTCGACCCGGCCCGGCGCCGCGCGCTGCAAGGCGATTTAGACAACATTCTCGGCAAAGCGCTCAAGCGCGCGCCGGAGGAAAGATACGGCTCCGCTCAAGCTTTCGCGGAGGATGTCGGCCGCTATCTTGCCGACGAGCCGGTTCATGCCGTGGCGGACACCCGTGTCTATCGCATTCGCAAGTTCCTCAAGCGCCACCGCACGGGCGTCATCGCCGCAATCCTCGCGATCCTCGCCTTGAGCGCCACCACGGTGTTCGCCCTGTTGCAGATGTTCGAAGCTCGCGAGCAGCGGGACCTTGCTGAGTACGAGGCCAATCACGCAAGCGCTCAGAACGAATTGACTTCGTTCCTGTTGGGCGATGCCTTGAGCGAGGAGTCGCGCGAGGCCGTCGAGATGCGCCTGAATCGCGCACACGACATGATCCACCGGCGCTTTGCTTACGACAAACACCTGCAGGCCGGATTGCTGATCGGCCTCTCGGGACGCTACATAGATGCCGGCGACATGAAGGGCGGCGCGGCCGCCATGCAGGAAGCGGAAGCCCTCGCCCAGTCCCTCGATGACCCAGATCTTAAGGCGAGCATCGCCTGCGGCAAGGCGGAAGATGCTGTGGAGGCCGGGGACCTGGCGGCCGCGCATCGCGAGGAGCACGAGGGTCTTGCCAACATCGCCCGGGTAAGCGATCCATCCCCCGGGCTCAAAGCCTCCTGTGCGACGGCCACCGCGTTCATCGCGGAACGTGAAAACGACTACCCGAAAGCTATCGCCGTCTTGGGCGAGACTGCCCAGGCGCTCAGAACCGCCGGCGTCGAACACACCGAACGCTACACCAGCATCGCGCACGAATACGCACGGGCGCAGGTTCTGGCGGGACATTTTCGCGAGGGCTGGCAGGCCGAAGAGGCGGTCATCAAGGAAGTCGCCGCCCTGGGACGTGAGGGCAGCAATGGCTATTTCGCCATGATCAACGTCGGCGCCACGGCGCTCATGGAAGGCGGCGCTCCGCTAAAAGCACGAGCACTCCTCGACAATGCGGCGAAGGTCTCGTCACCGGAAATGCCGAGTCAGGGACTGCCCTTCTATCTGGAGGCGAGCCGAATCCTCGCCGAGCTTTACGCCGGAGAGGCGCATGGCGCGCCCGCCAAGCTCCTGCAGTCCGCCGCTACCGCGGACAAAGAGGGCCTGTTTACCGCCGTGCCGACATACGTTTCGGGCGCGGTCCGTGCGGCGCTCGACTTGGATGACCCCAGCGCCGCCGCGCGCGCGCTGGAGGATTCGCAAGCCCTGCTCTCCGCGCACCCTCTGGGGCGCTCCGATCAGCTTAGGCTTCTCGCGGCGCGGGCGCGACTTGCGAGCGCGCAAGGAGACGGGCCGAAGGCAATGAGGCTGATCGCGCAAGCCCGGGAGTTGATACCCGCGGCCGAGCAACGCGCCGAGCGCGCCTGGTCGATATTGTTGTTTGCCGCGGTGGAAATAGAGGTGGCCCAGGGTGATCTCGTTCGGGCCTCGAATGATGCGCGTGAAGCGGTCGAGATTGCGCGCCAGAGGGCCATCGATCCGAAAAGCTCGCGATGGCTGGGTGAGGCGTTGTACTGGCGCGCGCGCATTGAAGCGGCATCAGGGAGCCCGGCCGACGCGCGCGCCGACGCTGCACAGGCGCTCTCGGAACTTCGCGCAAGTGTTCTGCCTGGCAGCCTGTTGTTGCTGCGGGCGCAGAAATTTGCAGCCTCGATCTAAGACGGCTCGTTCGACAGCATCAATACGAAGCCATCGTTTTCGTAGGCGTAGAAGCGCCACTCCCGCACCGTCTTCGGCGTACCCAGGATCACCAGCTGCTGGCGGAGCGTGGCCACGTCGTTGAACACATCGGATGCCTTGATGAGATTCTCGTACTTCTTGAGCAGCGTGTCCGTCGCCGGACCGTCCGCTGCATAGGTGATCAGCACCTTGAGGGGCGCGTTGAAAGACTGCAGCTTGTTCATTTTCTCCTGCGCGCGGGCAGGATCGGTCTCATGTTCGATGGCCACCGAGATCCAGTTGGCATAGGTTGCGTACTTCCCCGTGTCATCGACGCCACGTTCCTTGTAGAGCATGCCGTCGAGCGTGTAATACTCCTTGTTCCAGGCGAGCAGTCCAAGCTGCCTGCCCACCCGCGGGTAGATGCTGGTACGCATGTAGAAATTGTAGGACTTGGTCTCGAAGCCTACTGCCAGACGGAAGGCGTCCTGTTCCGACTTCATGACGGAAGCGAACGCGTTGCGGAAATCCCGGGGCGTAACTTTGTTCAAGGTCATCTCGCCGGTGACGTCGCGAATTCACAGCGCCCTGCCGGGCAGCCGCATGGGACTGTCATGAGGTCTTGCCCGCTATTTGTAGCGCATGCCGTGCTTGATCACGAGATCAACGTGCTGCAGCAGATCGATGTGACGAATCACATCGCCCTTCACGGCGATGATATCGGCAAACTTTCCCTGGCTCACCGATCCGTAGTTCGCGTCCACCTTCATCTGCACTGCAGGCCAATAGGTGGCCGCACGAATGGTCTGCATGGGATCGACGCCGAGGTGATTCACCCAGGTGTCCATTTCCTGCCAGGTCGAGGTGCTGTGGAAGTTCATCGGCACGCCGCTGTCGGTGCCGATCAACATCACCACCCCAGTGTGCTGCAGCTGATGGAATTTGTGCTCGAGCGTCGGATGCCGCAGCGGCACCAATTGAAAGTAGCTCAGCTGCCCGGGGTGGTGCATCGAGGCCTTGATATCGGCGACGATGTCCGGCGGAACATCGAGCTGCCAGCCCGGATCATCCAATTGCAGGGCGTTGTCGCGCAGGTACTCGTAGTTGTAGAGCACACTGATGGTTGGGGTCCAGAATAGGGGCGGTAGATTCCCCTTGGCAGTGCGATCGGCAATCATCGCCAGGATGTCGTCGGGGTAACCCGGCGAGGTGGCCAGCCCGGTGTGTTCGAAGCAGTCTGCGCCGTACTTGAGGCCGCGGCGGATTTCGTCAGGCCGGTGCGCATGCGCCACCACGGGCAAATGATGCGCATGGGCTTCGTCGATCACCGCCTTGACCTCGTCTTCCTGCATCAGGTCCTGATCGATCAGCTTGATGATATTGACGCCGGCGGCGGCCAGTTTATCCACCTTTTGACGGGCATCCTTGACGCCGTTGACGCCCCAGCGAAAGTGCTCCGTGCCGGGATAGGGTGCGTGCTGGATGAAGGGCCCGGCGACATAGAGCGTGGGGCCCGGAATCTCGCCGCGGTTGATGCGATCGCGGACCGTGATGCTGGCCTCGAGCGGTGCGCCGAGATCGCGTGCGCTGGTGACACCCGCCATCAAGAGCTGGTGGGCCGCAGCCGGCATGATTTCGGCAGCAAGACGCGGGCTGGTGCCGTAGGTTTTGTCCCAATGAGCATAGTCCGTGTGACCCAGCAGGTAGGTATGTACGTGGGCATCCCAAAGCCCGGGCAGCACCGACATGCCCGCCGTGGAAATCACCGTCGCCCCGGCAGGAACCGGCAAAGAGGTCTCCGTCCCGATCGCCTTGATACGGTCCCCCTCGATGAGGATGACGCTGTGCTCGAGCGGCGTGCCCCCAAATCCATCGATCAGGCGACCGCCCACCAGCGCGATGGTACCGGCCGCTTCGGCCGGAGTCTGCGCAGAGAAAAACGATGCCATGGCGGCAATCAACAGTATTTTTTTCAGCATGACTCATGATGTCCTTGAGAGTCCTAACTTACAAGATGCTAAGCGCCGGCGCGTTCTCCAAAGCCCTTGATAAACTAAGATCCTGATGGGGGCCATCGGGCTACAAGAACATACCGATATCCACTCGACCCCTCATCGGACGGTCCACGCAGAGTGCACCTGGCTGCGCATTAGGTACATTCACCCGCTCCGTTCAGGCGGCCTCCCGCCGGGAGCCGCCCTGCCTCTGCTGCCGTTCCGATCCTGATTTCGAGGCGAAAGCACCATTGGAGTCCGATGGACTCATGGACCACCACGCATCGCGTGCAGGTTCGGCGAATTTGCAAAGCGCGGTCGACGCCGTTTATAGGACCAAACCTTTGCAGGTTGCGAGACCGTTTTTCATGCGGCCCTGACGTCGGCACCGAAACGCCCAGCTGTATCTCTCGGGCATCGCCTCTGACCCCGGCGCGGCAGGAACTCTCCGTCCGTGACTGGGTGCGGCTTTTCCTGAAATTGCCTCAGGACGATGCGGCATTTTTGATCGCCATGCGATTTTCTAATCCGGGCATGTCAAAATGTCACTTGCCTGTGGAGCGCACAGGCGTGATGCTATCTTCGTCATCAGTGATCTGCGCACCGGGATGCTTCAGGATCAATTCTTAAACAGCCTCCAACAGGGCAAGGTACCCGTCACCGTGTACTTGATGAATGGCATCAAGCTGCAGGGACGGGTCGACTCGTTCGATCAATTCGGCGTGTTGCTGGGCGGCAACGCAAGCCAGTTTATTTACAAACACGCCATCTCCACCATTCTTCCGACCCGGGACGTTTCGCCGGATGTGCGCGCCGAACGCATGGAAACGGACTCCAAGACCACCGTTACGCTCAAACGCCGCGCGAAACCGGAAAGTCAACCGAGTTCGCAGTAGCGCTTCTGATAGCTGCTGTCGCGTAGCAGCCCCACATAATATGCCGCCAGGTCCTTCGCACGAGCCGGGCTGTAGCCGCCGTTGCTCAGCAACGACTGAACAGCCTCGGACCACTCTGCAGCGCATTGGGCCGCCGAAGCGCTGCTCTCGGCGCAGCGCAGAAACCCATCGAAGGCCATTCGATACTGAAGCACCTCGGCCGGGGAGAGTGCAGGACCGTGACCCGGAATGGCAGTCTTGAAACGGGTTTCGGTGACGGTTCGCAATGCTTTGGACCAGCCTGCGGGGCATGCGGTCTCGAAATAGGGCACCGGAAGCGTCACCAGATCGCCGAGCGCCGCGACCCCGCTCTTAGGCTCGATCACCCACACATCGCCCGCAGTGGCGGCACGCCTAGCCAGATTCACCCGGAGCACTCGACCGCCGATGCGCATCGATTTCGAGGAAGCCACGACGACGTCGGGCTTGAGGGCAGCCCCATTCAATATGGTGAGCCGATCGGCGGCGATATCCTCTCGAGTCTCGGCAGGCAGGGAAGCATCTGCGAGGTATGTGGGCGCCTTGCGCAGGCTGTCGGCGAGAAAACCTCGCAGTGCCTCGTCAATCGCACTGCTCGCGTACACCGTAAGGTGCGGATAGGACTCGCGCAGGAACGGATTGCCGCTGTCATGATCGAGGTGCCAATGGCTATTGATGACAGCAACGATGGGGCGTCGGCGAGCGACCGCAAGACTCAACAGCGCGTCGCGATGCCACGCGTGGCGTCCGGTATCCACGACGATGAGCCCCGCGGGTGACTCAAAGATGACGCTGTTGCCATCCGGCTCCCGCCTCTCCGAGCGAATCTCAAGAACCACCCAGGCACCGGGCGCGAGCTGTGTTGCGGCGGACTGTTGAACGGCGGCGGTGGCCGGCGCCGAACTGGCGAGCAAGAATGCGAAAATCAATGCTTTCATCATGCCCGCGCAGTCCGTCAATACATTGCAATCATCTTGACATGCCCGATCGCGAATCTTCAAGAAAGGCCGCTCGCACTTGTATATCGGGCACGCGACGGGCAACCTTTCATGACGTTCTTTCAATTTAAGACTCCGCAATTTGCGAGGAATCCAAGGTGCTCGAGATCGACAACGTACGGAAGCGCTTCGGCGATCGGGTGGCGGTCGATGGCGTGTCTTTCAAGATCAACAATGGCGAGACCGTCGGGCTCTTGGGACCCAATGGCGCCGGCAAGACCACGACCCTGTCGATGATCTGCGGGCTGCTGCGCGCGGATTCCGGCTCGCTCAGAGTCGACGGCGAATCAATCGGGCCGGACGCGGTCGTTGGCAAGTATCGCGTCGGCTTGGTGCCGCAGGATCTGGCCCTCATCGAGGAGCTGAGCGCTGAGGCCAACCTCGAACTGTTCGGCGGTTTGTATGGTCTTTCGGGCCGGCTGCTCGATGAACGATCGACCGATGCGCTGGAACTGGTGGGGCTGACTGACCGACGGACCCACGCGGTGGGCACCTTCAGCGGCGGCATGAAACGCCGCCTCAATATCGCGGGCGCCCTGCTTCACGATCCGGCCTTGGTCCTGCTGGACGAACCCACCGTGGGCGTCGATCCACAGTCGCGCGCGGCGATCTTCGCCAATCTCGAGGAGCTGAAACGCCGCGGCAAGACGTTGCTGTATACGACTCACTACATGGAGGAGGCAGAACGGCTGTGCGATCGCATCGTGATCATGGATCATGGAAAGGTCCTTGCGGATGACACCATTTCGGGCCTGCGACGGCGGCTGCCTGCCTCCAAGACCACAGATCTGACGCTGCGAGCACCCCTCGATGCAACGAACCTGGCGCGGCTGCGCGAGGTTCCCGGCATCAGCGCTGTAGTGATGCTGGGCGATCGCGTGCGTCTGCAGGCCGAATCACTCGAAGCCTCCCTGCCCCAGGCGCTTGCCCTGATTGCGACCGCCGGCATTGTGGTCGAGGCGGTGCAATCGCACGCGCCGCGCTTGGAGGATGTCTTCATCGCCCTTACGGGGCATGCGTTGCGCGACGCGGAGGCAGCCTGATGAAAACCGCAAACAAACGATCGGACGTTCCGACAAGCGCACTGACGGCGATGCGCGCCTTGATCGTTAAAGACTTGCGCCTCTACCTCAAGGACCGCAAGGCCATGGTTATCGGCATCGCGGCGCCGATTCTGATCGCCGCCTTCTTCGGTTACGTGTTCGGCGGCAACGGGGATCGCCAATCGAGCGGCAAGCTGTCGGTCGCAGTGGTCGATGAGGATCAGAGCGAGGTATCGCGTTCGGTGGCCGACGATCTTCGAAAAGACTCGCTCCTCGAGGTGGCGACACTGGATCGTGCGGCCGCCGAGGCGGCGGTACGCGCGGGCAAGTTGCAGGCCGCTGCCATCATGCCCGCGGGGTTCGGCGCCGATGCGGTGCGCGCGCTTTTCTCGGCCCAGGACAAGCCCCGTGTCGATCTTCTCATCGATCCGAGTCAGGCCATGGGCGCCAAAGTGATGGAAGGCTTGTTTACCGAATACGGCATGCAGGAAGTGTCAAAGCAGGCTTTTTCCGGACCTCTGGGACGGCAGGCGATTGATGACTCGCTGGCAAGACTCACGCAGAGCACGGACGCGGCGGTTCCGCGCCGCCCCGAACTGATTTCGCTGCTGCAGGCTGCGCGGCAACTGTCGGAGCCCTCGAATTCCCCGGGGTCGGGCCTGTCCGCGCGGGGCCTCACGATGCCTTATGAGCTGGTAACCCGGGAACTCAGCGGCAAACGCGACGTACCTTATAACGGTTATGCGCATTCATTCGCCGGTATGGCCGTTCAGTTCATTCTGTTGGCCGGCATCGATGCGGGTATCGTGCTGCTGCTGACGCGCGAGCAGGGCATCTGGCGACGCCTGCAGGCCGCGCCCTTGCCCAAGCGCAATTTTCTCGCAGCGCGCGCCATCGCCACCACGCTTGTCAGCCTGTTCCAGTTCGTGATGATCTATGTGGCTGCAATAGCGCTATTCCATGTGAGCATCGCGCACTTTTTTGGATTTGCTCTTATTGCCATCTCATTCGCGTTCCTCAACGCCAGTTTCGGCCTCATGCTGGCATCGATCGGCGGCAGCGCACAGTCCACCAGGGGTCTGGCCGTGTTGGCCACGCTACTTCTCGTCATGCTCGGCGGTGCCTGGGTGCCCTCCTTCGTGTTTCCGCGCTGGCTGCAGCAGCTCTCGCTCGTGACTCCAACACGGTGGGCGGTGGACGGTCTCGATGCCATGACCTGGCGTGCGCAACCCGAATACACGGCGTTTGCGCCCGCGGGTGTACTCTGCGCCGCGGCGCTCGCTTGCCTGTTCATTGCGATCTGGCGTTTCCGCTGGACTGAATAGAGAGCTGGCGACAGGCGCCTGCGACTCGCCTTCAATGCGATGTCGCTGGGCCTAACGTTTCGCCAACCGTTCGAGCCGATCATAGTCGATCGAGCCTTGCACCAATCGATCGCCGACGATCACCCCGGGAGTGCCGTGCACTCCCACCGACTTCGCTTCGTGCTCGTTGCGTGCGATAACACTTGCGTACTCCCGTTCGTGCTGGGCTATGTCGGCATCGAGCGCCTGCACGTCGAAGCCGGCATCGGCCAGAACTTTGCGAACCGCCTCCTTCGATTCGAGCCGAACATGCGAGCCAATGAGTGCATCATGGGCGGCCTGGTATTTACCCATTCGCGCGGCTGCGTAAGAACAATACGCGGCGTATTTGGATACGTCGCCGAATACGGGCAGATCCTTGTGCACGATGCGGACGTTGTGATCGTTCTCGACCAGCCTCTTCAAATCGGGGGCGATGCCGCGGCAGATCGGACACTGGTAGTCGAAGAATTCAACCACCGTGACCTTAGCATCCGGATTTCCGCTTGCCGGGCTGGCAATTGGAGGCGCAAGCAATGCATTGACGCTTGATTTGGGGATGGGGCTGGTACCCTCGTCGGCGGCGTTCGCCAAATTCAGGGCGAAGAATGCCGCCAACACCACTGCGAAAATCTGAATCATGAACCTGACCATCGGACCTCCGATTCGCCGTCGCTACAAACCGCAAAGCCGTGCGGAACACCGGAGTAGACCGGACCCGCACTCCCATTATTACCGGATGCCGGTCGGCAGCCCTTCGCCCGGGCGTCGAGCCAACCTTAAAATTAACTTGTTTTGCAATCAGGCCGCCGCAACCACAGTGAGCTCCAATTCTGCTCGAATTTCAAAGCCGAGCGACTCATAGAGGTCGATCGCGGCTCGGTTGGACGTCCATGCATGCAGGAAAGGGACATCGCCCCGTCTTTCAATGCCTTCGGCCACCGCAGCAGAGAGCATCCGGGCGAGTCCACGGCCGCGAAAATCAGGGTGCGTGCACACACCGCTCACCTCCGTGTAGCCCGGCGTCCGAAATCGCTCCCCCGCCATCGCGGCAAGACGTCCGCCGATCCGCACTCCGATGAAACTTCCCATGAGGTGCGTTCGCGAAAGAAATGGACCCGGCTCGGTGAGCTTCGCCAGTGCCAGCATGTCCTCTCCGTCCTGCTCGGTCATCTTGAGAATCTCTGCGCTGGGGATGCGCGCGCAGCCTCTCGCCGCCATCATTTGCACCACGCGCGCCTGCTTGACCGCAGCGAGCTTCGGGTGAATCAAAATTTTGGCTGATTGAACGAGAACAAGTTGCTCGGAAGGTCCGATGAGTTCGGCGAGCGCCGCGGAGGCCGCCGCCGAATCGTCCACAGTTGCGGCAAACACGTTGACGTCCGCCGCGTAGCGGCGGGCCAGGCTCCCGCCCGTCGATAGGCGCTCATGGTAGGTGTTGAGACTGGCCCATGCCGGCCGATCAAGCACGTGCATGACGACGGTCCCGCGTCTTGGATGCCACGCGAGCGGCAAGCGAGGAATGCTTTAGCTGCTGCTCCAAGGCCGCCAGTTGATTCAGCAACGGCCCGTCGAGTTCCTCGCAGATTCCTGCAACGGCGGTCTCGATCTTGGCCCAGGCCGATTTCCTGGCACGGGTCACCAGCAACGAGCCCGCAACGGTAAGCATGATGGGACGGCGGCGTCGGTCGCCGGAAAGGCGTTGCGACTTCACTAGGCCCTCGATCTCCAGCCTAACTAGCTGTCGGGTGATTCCCGGTTGGCTCACACCGACCGCTTCGGCAATCTCGCCGACGCTCAATGGACCGAGGCGATCCAGGGCGGCAAGCAGCGGGAAGTGCGAGGCCGGAAGGCCCAGACCCTCCGCATCAAGCAGTACTTGCGCCTGAGCCTGCAGCTGCTCCCCGATCCTCTTGAATCGGCTGCCCAAGGCGAGGTGCCCCAGTTGTTCGACAATGTCTTGGGTCATCGGCTTACCATACCTTGTTATATATCTATTTATATAACACGTAATGTATTATATCAAGCAGCGACCCTCGCGGTCGAACCAGAAGTTAGCTGTGGTCTGTTCGGGGGGTGCCGCTGCTGCGGAAGTGCTCGCGGTCGGCTCGCACCTCGGAGGGCAATCGACCGAGTATTCGTTGGAAGTTGCGGTTCATATGGCTCTGGTCGCAAAAGCCCGCGTCCAAGGCGACCGCCGCACACGACTGGTTGGTTTCGCGCAATAGATGCGCGGCGCGCTCAACCCGGAATCGCGCGGCGGTTTCTCTCAGACCCTCCCCGCTCATTCTTCGATAGGCGGGGCCTATCCAAGCGGGATGACGGTTCACCTTCCGGGCGACCTGGCTGAGGCGAATGTTTGCATCTTCGCGCAACTGGTCGACGACCGCTTCGATCCACGGTTGCGCTCGGCAATGCATAGTCGCTTCGCACGCCAAGAACCGTATCAGCGCCATGCGAAGATCCGCCGTCGAACTGCTTGCGCAGGCCCCAAGAAGCCGCCGGGATTCGGCAGCTGTATCACCACCGATCCAGCGTTTCACCGGCGCATCGGGCAGGCCGGCACGGCCGATCCAGGCAGGGTCGAACTCGATTTCCACCTGCTCGAAACCGTGCGCAGCAACTGCGTTGCGGTGCATTGCACCTGCTCGATAGAAAACCACGGATGGTGCGCAGATGAATTGTCGACCGAGTTCGGTCTCGTTCAGATATGAGCCGAGGACAAAAATGGAAATCATCGGCCAGTCATGAGCGTGCGCTGGAACAGCGGTATGGCTCCGATCGACCACGCGCCTGACAACGGCACCATCGACTGTACGCAACATGCAGCAGTACGCCTAAGACAAGCCTGCCTCGATTATACGCGCGCCTAACGGACAGAAGGTTCAAGCAGCGAGGAGACTGCTCGACCTTTAATTCGTCCAAGACCTGCGGCGACGCAGCTGACATAAAGGCGCGGTCAATTTGCAGGATGCCGCCGATGCCATCGCCCCTGCTGAGAGTCACCATTGGAACTGAATCGTTCGACGAGCGGTTCGCCATGGAGTGTGCGCCTAACTCCTGCCGCGAGCTGCACGGGCTTCTGCCCTATAGCGGCAGACTCGTTCATGCCCGATGGAGCGGCGAATGCCTTTTTGCGCCCCTCGAGACCCAGTGGCCCCGCACCACGTTGCTGGCCGAGGAGAACGCCACCGATCATCCTTTGCCGGGGGAAATTCTCCTATACGCGGGCGAGACGAGCGAGCCGGAACTGCTGATAACCTATGCAGGCGCACGCTTCGCGTGCATCTCCGGCGAGTTATCCGGCAACCGAGTGCTCGTCATCGATGGTGACCTTAAGCGCCTCGCCAAGGTCGGTCGCAAAGTTCTTTGGGAAGGCGCCACGCTACTTCCCATCGAATAATTGGAGATCTCAAGCAATGCGAACCTCAGCTATTTTTCTGGTCCACTTGCTCTTGGCCTGCGCGGTGTGTCTTTTTGGCGCGCCTAGCGCACACTCGGAAGAGCCGCTCGATTGTCATATAGGAAGCTATAGGCTCACCGACGGCCGCCTTGTGGACGTTGGCGATGAGGACAAAGACACCCTCCGCTGGCAGCTAGGGGATGGGACCACGGGGGTGCTTCATAAAACTGCCGGCGCATCTTGGTCGAGCACCTCCGGCTGGACGGAGCGCCGCGATGACAAGTCAACCACCTTCTCGGATTGCAAAGACGGTGGCATCGTTTTCGGTGGAATCCCGGGGAAGCGGATCGCGTTTGACGTGCACGAGGTTACCTTTGAAAGTCACGGCACCCGGCTGGCTGGTCGGTTGGTCATGCCGGGGGGCACGGGAAAGGTTCCCGTGGTCGTGCTTCTGCACGGTGCGGAACATGTATCCGCGCTCGCCGACTATGCGCTGCAGCGCACGCTGCCCGCGAACGGCATCGGCGCGTTTGTATTCGACAAAAGAGGCACCGGGGCATCGGGTGGAGAGTACAGCCAGGATTTCAGCTTGTTGGCGGACGATGCGGTGGTCGCAACCGGTGAAGCACGTCGCCTGGCCGGCGCGCGCCTTGCGCGGATTGGCTATCAGGCAGGCAGCCAAGGCGGCTGGGTGGCGCCCATCGCGGCGAGCCGCACGCCGGTCGATTTCGTGATCGTCTGTTTCGGTTTGGCGGTGAATATCATCGACGAGGACCAGCAGGCGGTCGACATACAATTGCGAGAACGGGGATACAGCCCTGAAGAAATCGCACACGCGAAAGAGGTCGCGAGCGCCGCGGAGACCGTATTTGCGAGCGGCTTCACCCGAGGCTTCAAGGAATTCGATGCACTGCGCGCCAAATACAAAAACGCGCGCTGGTACAAGCACTTGGAGGGTGACTACACCTACTTCCTGCTGCCTTATTCCGAAGCGCAACTGCGCGAGATGGCACCCAAATACAAATGGGGGACGCCATTTTTCTATGACCCCATGCCGACGCTGCGCGCGGCCAAGGTGCCGGAACTCTGGATCATCGGCGGAGAGGACTACCAGGCACCGAGTACTGTAACCCGGCGGTTGCTCAACGGTCTCGTCGAGTCGGGCCATCCATTTACAGTCGCCTATTATCCCCATGCCGAGCATGGCATGACCCGTTTCGAGACGACCGCCGACGGCTCGCGTCTATCGACTCGATACGAGGAAGGCTACTTCCGGATGATGCGCGACTATGCGATCAATGGGCGCCTGCAGGGTCCGTATGGCGACGCAGAGCTCAATGGCGCCGCAGCGGCGAAGCAGCCGTAGGCAAATGGTCCCTTATTCTTGCTCTTGTCAGTCGGCTCGCTTCGGTGCGGTGAACATGGACTCGGGCGCATGCAGTTCATCAGCCGCGGCAGGACGGCCAAGGGGCACGTAGAGCGCGCTGGGGTGCGCTTTATCGTGATAGAGGCTCACCGTCACGGAGCGCGCGTCTTTCATGGATTCCTGTGCGACCACGCCATCGCTGTTGTAATTCTTCTCGCCAAAGATTGAATTGACCGGCGCGATGACCACGCGCAGACGGCTACCGGCTTTGACCTCCTGAGACACGAAAGTGAAGTGGTCGAAGTCATAGCGCAGCGGCGCCTTGCTGCGCACGAACTTGGGTTCGCGCGAACTCTCTCGATAGCGGGCGCGCATCTGATCGCTGGAAAGCGGGATGCTGGAACCGTCCTGGCCGATTTCATAAACGGTGACCGTGAAATCCGTATCGGGCTGATCGAGGCTAATCCACGCGGAAAGCTTGAAGAATCCGCTGATCTCAGTGTCCTTTTCGAACGGCGCGCTATGGTAGATAAGTTCCTTGCCTTGCTGTGCGAACAACATGCGCTGATCGACCAGCGAGCTTGAATCGATAACCGATTCGAGATGACCAGTGCCCAAATCCTTCGGGTCGTAGACATAGTGATCGGGCTTCCCGGTTGCGGGTGCCGAATCCAGAGAGCCCGAATGGTAAGGATCGGTGGCATTGCTGACCGAACCCAAATACAGAGTGCGGGTGTCGCCGGTGATCGCAGCCAGACTGTCGGCGTAGCGCCACCGATCCGCGTTGATGACGTAGTAAGCGACCGGCTTCTTCAGAAATTCGGGCTTCGGGCCGTCCTGCATGGTCCAGGCGTACCACTGCATATGTAATTTGGGTATGTCCAGAAGCGTCTTTGGCCCGAGGCTCAGACCGCCGAATTGCGTGTTTGGTGTCCTAGTCCCCGCATGGTCCCAGGGTCCTATGATGAGGTAGTGCCGCTCTTTGGCAGCCGGCGCGGCATTGGCCATGAACACCTTGTAGTGCTGCAAGGCGCCCGGCTGGTCGCCGTCATGGCTGCCGGTGATGGTGAGAATGGGGATCGAAATCTTCGCGTACTCGGCAGTGGTCGGGTTGTACGAGTCCCAATACGCGTCAGGGTGAGGGTGCGCTACCCATTCCTGGAAAATGCTCGATGGATTGCCGATCACCTCATCCAGCTTGGCGAAAGGCTCGCCCGCCTCGAACCAGCGCAGGAAGCGCGAAGCCCAAAAGGCAGAGTCGCCGAAGATCACTTCCTGACCGGTATGGCCGCTGGTGAAAGTCAGCCATTGCATGTCGTAAGGGGCAAAAAGGTTTCCGAACATCGGGAAATCGACGCCCGCGTAGGGCGAGGCGACCGGCACGATGGTGGCGAGGTGCGGAGGAAACTCCTTGGCAGCAGCCCACTGATCGTAGCCCGCATACGAGCCGCCCCACATGGAGACTTTACCGTTGCAATAAGGCTGCTTGGCCAGCCATTCAACGACATCGTAGCCGTCCTTCGCCTCCTGGATCATCGGATGGAATTCGCCTTCGGAATTGCCGCGGCCACGGACGTCCACCGTTAGGAAAGGCAGGCCATGCGACGCGAAATACATGCCGCGCGGGTGATAACTTCTGAGAAATATATGGCGTGAGGGTGAAAATACACGGCGCCGGCGCACTCTGCCCCTTGGGCAAATAGACGGTCGCATTGAGATGGACGCCGTCCCGCAGCGGGATTTTCACCCCCCAGCGAAAGTCCACCTTGGCAGCTTCGTCCGCATCGTCGGCGTGCACGAGCGGCGTGAAAATGATTCCCAACAACAGCATTGCGGCAGTCTGGATGGCGCGCGCGAAAAGGACCTTGACCGTTGAATTATTCATCCCTTTCAACTCCGACGTTATCTTTCGATTTCGGGCCGCTGCATTCTACGCGCATTAAATCCGGCTAGAAATCAAAGGCCGCACCGGCATGCGCGCCCAAGGAATTGGCCGGCTCGAGGCTGCCTCCGAACAGGAATACCCGCGAGTAGTAACGCCGATTGGTGAGATTGGAGATTCCGCCGATGAGCCGCAAATGTCCGACCAGCGTGTACTCTCCCGCTAGATCCACCACTGTATAGGTCGGTATCTTTGCAGGCGTGCCCCCGACCGCGGCATTGCTGTCCTGAAAGAATTGCGCGCCAACGAGATTGGCAGTGAGCGACACTTTGAACAGATTGTCCTCATGGAAATTGAGCCCGCCTTTAACCACATAACGAGGTGCGTAAGCCGGCGTTCTTCCCACCTGCCCCGGTATGTCGCTCGAGGTGAAACGGGCATCGAGCAGACTGATATTGCCGAAGACATCGAGGTGGCGTGCGACATTGCCATTCGGCAACAAGGTCAAAAGGTCCAGCGAGCCTTCGCCTTCCAAACCCCAGTTTCGAGTTGAACCGGTGTTCACATCCACCGTCTCGGTCAAGCTGAAAGCCTGCGATTCGATGCGATTCTTGACATTGACCTGGAACAGGCTGACGTCGTAGTAGAGGCCGGTGCGCGGCCAGCCATGCACGCCGAGCTCGTAGGTCAGATACTTTGTGGGCGATGGATCATTGCCCGGCGAGAAGTTGCTGAAGGGGCTCGCGACGTCCAGATAGCGCATCGGCCGATAGGCTTGCGACACGTTAAAATAGGTCTCGTTGCCGTGTCCAAAATCGTTGCCGATGCCAAGCCCGAATTGGGGAATGTTGTGCGAGTAGGACGCGTCGACCAGCAAGGGATGCGGCGCCAAGGTCTCATGTGAGTCGAGTTGTTCGTGATCGAGTCGCGCCGAGGTCACAACATGAAAATACGGCAGTCGGAATACATTCTCCGCAAAGATGGCACCATAGCGGGTGCGTCGATCGTCTCGGTAGAAAGGCACCCCGTCATCGCTTCCGTTCTCGGCAAGAGCGTCCGTGCTTTGGAACTCATGATACGGGCTCTCCGAGTAGTAGGTGGTGTAACCCACGGTGAGCGCGTTGCCCTTGCCCCATCGGAACAGCGATCGGCCATCGAGGCCCGCGAAATGGAACCGCTGTTCCGCAAGCGTGCCGCCGGTCGCCAAAAGATCCGTACCCGTGTAGCGATCGGACCGGGTGAACAGGTCTTGATATCCCGCCCACGCCTTTTGCGTGAACTTGAGCTGCGGCGTGATCGTGATGTCGTAGGTGAGCATGCCGCTGTAACGCTCGGTGTTCAGCAGGTCATCCGGCGTCGTGGTCTGATGGCGATCGGCCTGGTACTGGGCGTAGGTCATGAGACCGGCGAGGCCGCTTTCCAACGAATAGGCATGGAAGTCGAACGACAAGTGCTGGTTTTCGGTGAGCTTGTCCCCCAGATGCAGGTCCCCGGAGTTCAGGGTGTACTGCCCGTTTTCCCGCTCGCCGTCTGACTGACGATGTGAATAGTCGACAAGATAGTCCGCGTTGCCCAAGGTTCCGGAAAGACGATTGAAGCTCGAAAACAGATCATGGCTGCCGCCCACCTGCTCGGTGGTCCCCGACCACGGCCGGTCCGCAACCGGCGCCTTCGACACGAAATTGATCACCGGTTGCGGTTCAGGCCCATACAGAAGCCCCGAGCCGCCGCGGATCATCTGCACCGACTGAATGGTCTGCGGTACCGGGAGCATGTAGAGGGTGGGATAACCGATCCAATCGAGTTCCAGCGGCACGCCGTCCTGCAGGAGCAACACATACTCGCTCTCCTGCGGATTGCCTAGGCCGCGGTAGGACACATTGAGCTGCGTCGGATTCTGCTGCTCGGCGAGCACGATGCCGGGAAGCCGATCGAAGAGTTCCCGCTGATTGTTGTCGATGATCACCGGCTGTGCATCGAGATCGACAACCGAAGTTTTCTTGGTCACCGTAATGATGGGACCATTAACTTCCGGCAGCGAGTGCGCATAGCGCGTCTTCTTGTTGAAATCCCAAGGACGCGTACCCTCTACGGTTTGTTCCGGCACCGGAGGCTGCACTGTTTTCTTGGCTGGAGGTGCCGTGTCATCGTCGGCGCGGGACAGGCCCCCCGATAGTACAAGCGGGATGGCGGCCAATCCCAGAAAAATCCGTTTGGCCGACAACGGGCGGCCCTGCGCGAGGCGCATGAGTCTGATAAGCAACGGTCTCATCCCGGCGAAAAGCCGCTAGTGTAATGGTGATCACAGACATTTGTCGTTAAGGTTCTTGCCGATACCGATCGGGACGAGGCACATGCGGGACTACCTGCACGCGCTTTGTTGTACGATTGTTGAGTTAAACGGGGAGAGTTGAAATGAAACGACGCCTTGTCAGTCCTTTTTTCGTGCTTGCCGCCTTCCTCACCGTGCTCGTCGCGCAGACCTCGATGGCGGCTGACGCGGACGACTCTTACCTGACGGGCATGAAATGGCGTCAAGTGGGCCCATTTCGCGGCGGCCGCGTCACCACGGTGAGCGGCGTGCCCGGCGATACAAATACCTGGTATTTCGGTGCGGTGGCTGGCGGCGTCTGGAAGAGCACGGATGTCGGCGCCACATGGAAGCCCATGTTCGATGCCCAGAAGATCTCATCGATCGGCGCCATCGCCGTAGCCGACTCGGATCACAACATCGTTTACGTGGGCAGCGGCGAAGCCTGCCCGCGCGGGAATATTTCCTACGGCGACGGAATGTACAAGTCACTCGATGCCGGCCGTACATGGTCGAACATCGGGCTCAAGGACTCGCGCCACATCGGTGCCGTCGTGGTCAACCCGCAGAATCCCGACATCGTCCTGGTGGCTGCGCTCGGGCATGCCTTCGGACCCAACGAAGAACGCGGCGTGTTTCGCACCGCCGATGGGGGAAAGACCTGGAGCAAGGTGCTCTACAAGGACAAGGACACCGGCGCCATCGACATCGTGGCGGATCCGAAGAATGGCAACATCGTGTATGCCTCTTTGTGGCAGATGCGGCGTCAACCCTGGAATTTTTCAAGCGGCGGCCCGGGATCCGGGCTCTACAAGTCGTCGGACGGCGGACTCACCTGGAAACACCTGGAAGGTCACGGCTTGCCGAGCGGCATTCTGGGCCGCATAGGAATAGCCGTCGCGGGCGGCGGGACCGGTCGCGTCTATGCCCTGATCGAAGCCAATGAGGGCGGCTTGTTCCGCTCCGACGATGGCGGGACAAGCTGGACGCGTGTCAACGAAGATCACCGTTTCCGACAGCGCGCCTGGTACTTCTCGCACGTGATCGCCGATCCCGTGTCACCCGAAATCGTCTACGTGCTCAACACCGGCGCTTATCGCTCCACCGACGGTGGCAAGAGCTTTGAACTCATGCCCGCCCCGCACGGCGATCATCACGCGCTCTGGATAGATCCAAAGAATCCCAGCCACCTCATCAACGGCAACGACGGCGGCGCCACGCTTTCGTTGGACAGCGGCCGCACCTGGACCTCGGTCTACAACCAGCCAACGGCGCAGTTCTATCACGTCGCGGTGGACAACGGCTTTCCCTACCGTATTTACGGCGCGCAGCAGGACAACACAACCATCGCCATCTCGAGCCGCGACGATGACGGGGTCATCGGCCGCCAGGATTGGTTCGAAGTCGGCGGCGGCGAGAGCGGCTACATTGCTCCGGATCCTAAGGATCCGGACATCATCTATGCCAATTCCAACAGCGGGCAGATTTCGCGCTTGGATCACCGCACTAACAACTATCGCGACGTGTCGGTGTATCCGCTCGACACCTCGGGCAATGGCGCTTCGGAGCTGAAGTATCGTTTGCAGTGGACTGAACCGCTATTTGTCTCCACGCACGACTCCAACGTGCTCTACACCGCCGCGCAATACGTGCTACGCAGCGGCGATCAGGGACGGACATGGAAGGAAATCAGTCCCGATCTCACGCGTAACGATAAGTCCAAGCAGCAGCCCTCGGGCGGACCGATCACACTCGACATCACCAGCGTCGAGTACTACGACACGGTCTTTGCACTCGCAGAGTCGTTGCGCCAGCAGGGACTTCTGTGGGCGGGCACCGATGACGGTCTCATCCAAGTCACCAAGGACGACGGGCAAACCTGGTCCAACGTAACGCCCAAAGACATGCCCGCCTGGAGCATGATCAGCATCATCGAGCCCTCGCCTTTCGATACGGCGAGCGCCTATGTGGCGGTGGACCGTCACAAGCTCGATGACTTGAAACCGCTCATCTACCGCACCCATGACTTTGGGAAAACCTGGACGCGCATCGTGAGCGGCATCCCGGACGGCGCCAACGTGCATTCGGTTCGCGAAGATCCCAAGCACCGAGGGCTGCTTTTCGCCGGCACCGAGCTCGGCGTCTACTATTCACCCGACGACGGCGCGCACTGGCACCAGCTGCAGCTGAATCTGCCGGTGACGCCGGTACATGACCTTGCCATCAAGGACGATGATCTGATTGCCGCCACCCACGGCCGCGCCTTCTGGATCCTCGACGACATCTCTCCGCTGCGTCAAAGCATCGATGGAATACCCGCGGAGGATTTCCATTTGTTCAAGCCTGCGCAGACCCTAAAGCTGCACTATCCAGGGCAGGTGGAACGCCGCCTTCCCGTCGGAGACAACCCGCCCGCCGGGGCCATATTCGACTACTTCTTGAAGAGCAAACCTGCCGGCGACGAAGAGATCACGCTCGAGGTATTGAACGCAGACGGCAAATTGGTGCGCCGGCTCTCCAATCACAAGGACAAAGACGATGTGGAGCAACCGGCCGAATGGACCGACCGTGTAAGCAGCAGCAACACGCTGCCGGATGAGGCAGGCGCCAATCGCTTTGTGTGGGACATGCGTTACCAGGATCCGGTCAAGATTCCGGGTGCCTTCTATGGCGACGATGGCCCCAAAGGGCCCCTGGTAATGCCCGGCCGGTATCAATTGCGTCTCACGGTGCACGGCAAGTCCCAAACCGTACCGTTCGAGGTGGTGCTCGACCCGCGCCTCAAGGTCTCGGCGCAGGAGCAAAATGAACTCTTTGATTTGGCGACGCGCACCGCGGCCGACATCGATGCCTTGCACAAGGCGGTCAATCAGATCCGCACCACACGCACGCGACTGGAAACCATCAAGAAATGGAGCGCAAGCAATGCCGATGCGAAATCGGTAATCGATGCTGCTGATGCATTGGAGAAGAAAATGGCGCCGATCGAAGGGCGCCTAATTCAGGTGAAGCTCGCGGCCTCCGAGGACAACCTGCGCTACCCCAACATGCTTAACGAACAATACGACGCGTTCTCAGGCACCTTGGATGGCGAAGACTTTGCGCCGACTGAACCGCAGCGGCAAGTGTTCTCCTCCCTGCATACGGCGCTGGCGGAGGAATTGAATCGTTGGCAGGCGCTCACAAGCGCAGAACTTCCTGCGCTGCAGACCCTAATGCATGAGCATGGCGTGCCGTCGATCGCGGGAGGCCAGTGAGCATGAGCACCGTGAAACATCTTCCCTGGATGCTTCCGCTTCTTGCGCTCGTGGTACTCGAAGCCGGTGCCGCGGAAGTGCCATTCGAGGCCTCGGCCAAGGCAATGCATTGGCGCCTGGTCGGGCCGCACCGCGGCGGCCGAACCCGCGCGGTGACCGGCGTCCCGGGTCAACTCGACACTTACTACATCGGGGCCGTGGATGGCGGGGTGTGGAAAACGACCGACTCGGGCCGAACCTGGAACCCGATCTTCGATGCCGCGCCCACGCAATCAGTCGGCGCGATCGCCGTCGCGCCGTCGAACTCTTCCATTATCTACGTCGCGAGCGGTGAAGGCCTGATGCGGCCGGACTTGTCGGTGGGCGACGGCATCTACCGCTCCGACGATGGCGGCGCCACCTGGGCCCATCTTGGGCTGCAGGATGCTCAGCAGATTCCGGAGCTGGCTGTCGACCCCAAGGACCCCAATCGGCTGTTCGCGGCGGTCCTCGGGCATCCCTTCGGTTCGAGCGCCGAACGCGGCGTGTTCGGCTCCGTTGACGGGGGCAAGACATGGAATCGCCTGCTCTACCTGAACGATGACACGGGCGCTTCCTTCGTCAGGATGGATCCCAAAGATTCCAACGTTTTGTATGCGGGCATGTGGAACGTGCGTGCCGGTCCCTGGGAAGACAACAACGTGTTCAACGGCACGGCCGGTGGTCTCTACAAGTCGGTGGACGGGGGCGCCCATTGGAAACATCTGACCGACGGGTTGCCGGAAAACCTTTCACAGATCGACGTCGCCATCGCGCCCAGCGACCCCAAGCGCTTGTACGCCACCATCGCAACCAACGAAGAAGGCGGCTATGACTCGGCCGTGGGTCTTGCCGTGTTGCGCTCCGATGATGCCGGCGAGCACTGGCGGCACATCACCACCGACCCGCGCCCGGCGCTGCGCATCGGTGGCGGCGATCTTGCCCTGCTGAAAGTAGATCCGAAGGATCCCGACACCCTCTACAGCGCGACCATCGTCGTGCAAAAATCGACCGACGGCGGCGTTCACTGGAGTTCGCTGCGCGGCTCGCCCGGCGGCGATGACTATCAAAACCTCTGGGTGAGCCCGGATGATTCGCGCCGGATCGCCATTGTTGCCGACCAAGGCGGCATCATCACGGTCAACGGAGGCGTCACCTGGAGTTCATGGCTCAACCAACCCACTGCCCAGCTCTACCATCTCGGCATCAGCAACACGTTTCCCTACAAGATCTGCTCGGGCCAGCAGGAAAGCGGTTCCGTCTGCATTTCCTCGCGCGGCAACGACGGGGAAATCACGTTGCGCGAATGGCACCCTGTCGGCGTGATCGAGTACGGCTACGCGGTGCCCGATCCGGTTGATCCCGACATCATCTATGGCTCGGGCCGCAATGTTGTTACGCGGACGCATCTGACCACCGGGCAGACTCAGGACATCACGCCCATCCCGATCAAGACAGACAACGATCGGTTCGACCGCACCGAGCCCTTGTTCTTTTCGCCGCAGGATCCGCACAGGATGTATTACGCAGCCAATCGGTTGTATGAAACCGTGGATGCCGGCCAGCACTGGCGGCCGGTCAGCCCCGACCTTGCGCGTGAATCGCCCAGCGTGCCGCCGAGCGTCGGCAAACTCTACATCGAGAAGGCGGCGAAGCAGCGCGGTGTCATCTACGCCGCCAGCCCCTCGCCCGTGCAGGCGGGTGTGATCTGGTTGGGCACCGACGACGGCCTGGTGTGGGTGAGCGAGGATGCCGGAAAGAACTGGCAGAACATCACCCCGCCCGCCCTCACGCCATGGAGCAAAGTCACGCAGATCGAAGCATCGCATTTCGATGCCAAGACGGCTTATGTCTCGGTGAGCCGCTTTCGGATTGACGACCCGAAGCCTTATCTCTATCGCACTCGCGACGGCGGCACGAGCTGGGATCTTGTGGTCAACGGACTGGCTGCGGACGCCTCGATAAACAGTGTGCGCGAGGATACGGTCCGGCGCGGGCTGCTGTTCGCAGCCACGGAGAAAGCCGTGTGGATGTCGGATGACGATGGCGATCACTGGCAATCGCTACAGCTCAACCTGCCTCACACCTCCATGAGGGATCTGGCAATACACGAGCAGGACCTCATTCTTGCAACCCATGGACGATCGTTTTGGGTCTTAGACGACATCAGCCCCTTGCGGCAGTTCAACCCGAAGTTCACCTCGGCCGAGGCATCGCTTGTGAACCCCGCGCCGGCCATCCGCGTCAGACGCAGCACCGGCCCCGACACGCCGTATCAGCCGGACGAAGCGGCCGGTTTCAATCCTCCGGATGGTGCCATCATCGACTACTATCTTGCCAAGGATCAAAAGGTCCCGGTTACGCTCGAGGTCCTCGATTCGAACGGTAATCTGGTGCGCAAGGTTTCGAGCAGCGATCCTCCGGAGTACAGCACCGAACAAATGCAGCGGGAAATCATCCCGCAATACTGGATCAAGAAGACCTTGCCGCCGAGTGCCGGCACGGGAATGCATCGGTGGGTATGGGACCTGCACTACGCGTCCCCGCGCACCATGCGCCGCGGATTCCCGATCTCGGCGGTGCCCCATGAGACGCCGTCTGAGCCCCTGGGACCTGCCGCTGTTCCGGGCGTGTATCAAGTCGTGCTCAAAGTGGGAGCGCATGAATGGCATGCTCCGCTCACGGTGAAAGGCGACCCGCGCGTCACGACGACGGAGCCGGAGTACGTTGCGCAGTTCACGACGGCGCACCGGCTAGCCGAAGCGTTGGATGAGAGCACCGACGCTTTGGAGCAAGCGAAGTCACTGCGCGGCCAGATCAAAGATCTGCTTGAGAATCCGGGCGCTTTGGGCGATCAACTGCACGCATTGGACGGTCGTATCGCTGCGTTGCTCAAGCCGGAGGGAGATCATCCCCCAGCCCCGGGTCTCGAGAAACTAAACGGCGAAGCGACCGGCTTGTACGCGGAGGTCAATGCCGCAGATGTGGCGCCGACTGCCGTGCAATCGAGCGAAACCGATCGCCTGGTCTCGGATTGGCAAAGCTTGAAACCCAAATGGCAAGAGGTGCAGGGCGGGGTCAAGTCGCTCAGTGTAGCCTTGGCCAAAGCCAAACGACCAAAACTCGAACCCCAGAAAGCGTTGCCTCGCGATCTCAATTTTGCCGATGAGGACTAAGATCGAGCAGCCCCGGGAATTTTAACTACCAGTGCGGATGCGGGGCCGATGCCGCGCCCGTGTCCGCCCTTATTCTGGTGCTTGAGGCCCCCCGCGTGGACTAACATCCTGGCTCCCGCTCCTATGGGGTATGATTTTGCGGTGTCGAACTCACCCGTTGTGTTCGGCGTGAAACGACCGGCACGGGAAAAACCGGCCTAAACCTGACCGTTGGAGCGCTATGGGAGGCGATTCGCCGGATACGAAATCGACGCCGAAAGGCGCTGTATTCATCAGCTACGCATCCCAAGACAGCGTCGAGGCACAACAGATCGCGGACGCCCTTCGAAAGGAGGGTGTCGAAGCTTGGTTCGATCGCAGCGAACTGCGCGGCGGCGACGCCTGGGACGGGCTCATCCGCCGGCAGATTCACGACTGCCGGCTGTTCATCGCGATAATCTCTTCGCATACAGAATCACGCGACGAAGGCTACTTTCGCCGCGAATGGAAGCTCGCCGTCGAGCGAACGCACGATCTGGCCGAGGACGTCCCATTCCTCATCCCGGTGGTCATTGATGATACGCGCGAAGCGACCGCACGGGTTCCGGATCGCTTTCGAGAGGTGCACTGGACTCGACTGACAGATCAGCGCCCGGCGGATCTTGCCGTGCGCATTCGTTCCCTGATGGGCCGCCAAGGCGGCGAGTCCAGGGATCACCGGCCCGATGCCGCGCATGCGTTTGAACTCCGCCCGCCAAGACGCCGCTTCGGCCCAGCGATTGCCGGCATGCTAGTAATCGCGGTAGTTCTTGCGGGGATCATCGAGTACGAACGCCGGCCGCCAACCAAGTCCAAGAGCCAGGTCACGACTTCAACGGCAGTTCCAGATTCCGCGGGCGCGCCCCTCCGTTCCATCGCCGTCTTGCCTTTCGTAAATATGAGCGGAGACCCGAACCAGGAATACTTCTCCGATGGTCTGACCGAGGAGCTGATCGATCTTCTGATTCGCAGCACCGATTTGCGCGTGCCTGCCAGCACTTCCTCGTTCTACTTCAAAGGCAAACAGGCCACCATCGCGCAGATCGCCTCCGCCTTGTCGGTAAGTTACGTGCTCGAGGGCAGTGTCCGCAAATCCGGAAATACCTTGCGCGTCACGGCGCAACTGGTCCGCGCAGGCGACGGCTATCATTTGTGGTCGAATTCCTTCGACCGTGAACTTAAGGACGTCTTCAAGGTTCAGGACGACATTGCCGCCTCCGTGGTCGCGATCCTTAAATCCAAGCTTTCCATGCAACCTGAGAAGCTTGCCGCGCATCGCACGTCAAATGTCGAGGCTCACGATGAGTACTTGATCGGGCGGCAGTTGCTCGATCGATCGGGCGCTGCCAACTACCAGCGTGCCTTCGAGGCATTCTCGCGCTCTGTGGAACTCGACCCCTCCTTCGTGCCTGCTCGCGTTGGAAGGGCCGACGCGCGCTACCTGGTAGTCGCAGATGCTCTTGAACTCACGCCGCAGATTTTTGGCCAAATAGTAGAAGAGCTCGGTCAAGTCATCGCACTTGCACCCGATATTTCTGATGGCTATTCGGCGCGCGGCGTGGATGTGCTGGAAGTGCGGGGTGACCTTGGCGCAGCCGCTGCGGACCTTGAGCGGGCTCTCGCCATCGAACCGGACAGCACCATCAACCTTCGGCGCTATGCGTTCCTGCTCCGTTGTCGCGGCGACTATCAAAGCTCATTGAAGTACGCGACGCGTGCCGTAGATGCCGATCCGCTCGATGTCTTCGCGCTTCATCATCTTGGCTCTGCCCAGATCGCCCTGGGTCAGTACGAAGCTGCGCGGGTGACCTACGCGAAAGCCGCCCAGATCAGCGGCGAATCGGGTATCGCCTATACGGGATTGGCCACAGCGCAGCTGCTCCTCGGACAGAGCGACGAACTGCTGAAATGGATCGATCAACACCCTTATGAGACTGAGCGCGCGCCGCTACGATCAATGGGTGAGTATTCGGCCGGACGCCAAGACGACTCCCGTCGGACGCTCGAGACATATCTTCGATCCAACAAGGTTAATTCCTACGATGCCGCAGAGACGTTTGCGTGGCGGCATGAGTATCCACAAGCCTTCGAATGGTTAGGCCGCGAAGCCGGCTATGAGCGGGGCGTGCTCAGTTGCATCGGTGCCGACCCGTTGTTTGCATCTCTTCGCCAACAGCCGCAGTTCAATGAATTCATGCGAAAGCACGGATTGGCGAACTAAGATCCGGTGCGGCCGCCCCGCGCAGGGCCCGACGCCGCGTCGCGACCTGTCGAAACCACGCCATCAACAACGCTCCCGCTCGCTCCGCGATGACTTGTTGAGCGGCTCGCTACCGATAAATAACAAGAGATAATGTCTATAACTTATTATTTAACATGAATTTATCAGCCAACTATCGTCAGTATCTGACTGATCGCCCGCTGCGCCTCCTGCCCTGCGCGTCCCCAGCTCTGCCGGCCCGACAGCTCGCTATGCCCGAAGGCGATCCTTCCATAAGGCTCGCGTAACACCTCGAGCGGTGCAGGACGATCTGGCGCGCCAAAATAAAACCCGGGCTGCGGCGAGATGTAGGCGTGACCCCATCGATTGATGATGATGCCCGCAATATCCCGCCTGGCATCGAAACCCGCCTCGCCGAACATGTGCTGCAGCTGTTTGCGGATCTGGAGTTCGAACTCAGCATACGAGGTCCCGAACAGCATCGTGCGCGCCGCTACGGTCTGCACGTCGATCGGCGTGCCTGACTGCGGGAAACCCACATACATGGTCAACATGGCGGGTTTCGACGGATCGAGAGGCACCGGCACACCGTTCACCACCAGGGGCTGCCTTACGTTGACGAAAAACCCAAATCCGTCGAACCAGTGGGCGCACGTAATGCCAAGCTTGGCAAATGGCCGCCAATTCTTCACCGCCACGTTAACCACCAGTATCGGACCGTGATGAAACTGCGCATACGCCCGCACGTACTCTGGCGGCATATCCTTGACGATGTGCCGCGTGACCCAACCGCCGGAGGCCATGACGGCCGCCTGCGCACTGACGCGCTTTAACTGCCCGTCAACCGCGTACGTCACAACGACCTTTTTGGAGGACTCCGGCGCGCCGTCATGGCGAACTGCAACGGCCGTGGCGTTCAGGCGAATGCGCGTGTGCGCCTGCGCTCGATCGAGCGCTGCGAAATTGATGGGTGCGTACAGCACGTCCTTGAACGAGGCCGTGCCGGTAATGGCCTCCGGCAAAAGCGACTTGACGATATGCCGCAGAATGGCCGCATTGCCGCCCGGAAACGAAAAGGCGTCATCGGTAATCTTGGGTTTCGCCGTGCCGAGATCGCCGCGAAATTTGGCATTGTAGTCGGCGACCGCCTCGGTGCCCGGCAGACCCAGGAGCTTCGCGCCATAGGCTGAAATCGCGTCCGAGCTCACGGCATAATCGGCGGTGGCTGCCAGAGGATCCGACAGTCGGAACACGTCCTTGGAAAGGCCCATCTCTTTGACGATAAGATCACCATAGGTCATCGAGTCGAGCCAGCGGTCGGTGGCGGCTTCGTCGCCGTGTGACAGCTTGGGCGCGTGCTTCCATTTGAGCCAGCTTTCGCGCACCTTGTCCGAAAGGGGCGCGCGCCGCAGATCGTCCGACCAGGGATCCACCACCCACGCGCGCTTCTGTGCAAACGGCGTGTCGAAAAAGTAGCCCAACGAGACCGAATCCTCGCTCCAGTACATGGGCTCGTAGTGATCCGGCGCATACCTTAACTGGGCACCTGCGCCGGCCGGGGGTTCGAAGTCGAAATCCCGCGGCAAGCCCACCTCATCCCACAACTTGACGAGGTGCGAATAGGTGTTGTCCGCACGAGGTATGACCGTACCGTTCGATCCTTGGGGCCCGGTGAGCATCACCCCATCGACGCTCATCTGGTTCTGTTTGGCCTCGCCGCCGAAGATCGGGTGATTGTCGATCACCAGACACCGGCCATTGGGACGCGCCTTGTGAAATTCGTAGGCCGCGATAATTCCGGAGAATCCGCCGCCGACGATGATCAGATCGTAGCGCTCATCGAGCGCGGTCGCGCTCTCGATCTTGTCTTCATAGATCCCATCGCGGATCCCGTGCGCGGCGTTTACCACGGAGGCAATATTGCCGTTGGAGCGCGCATAGTCGCCAATGCCCGCGTATCCGTTCCAATCCGCGGTGAGACCCTGTCCGCGCAGAGGCGGCGGCGAACCCAGTAATATTGCGCCCGACCCGATGAGAGTGGCACCCAAGAAATCCCGACGGGTTATGGAAGCGCCAAGACCCAGCAGGTCTGATTCCTCATTCATATGCTTACCTCATTGGATCGGATTGAGCGTAGCTGACGCCACGACGCGTTTCTGGTTATGAATCGTTAGCTCAAATGCTTCCCCCGGCCAGGCATCGTACCTGATTCGAGGCTCTTGCCGAGCGAACTCGCGGCCGCCCGAGGTCTTGTCAAACACCTGCGCCTATCTCGTCATCAGGAACGCGATGAGGAGTTTCGGCACGCAAGGCACCGCCGCCATCCACAGCGCACGGATGATCGCGGTGATATTCTTCTGCTTGGCCCCGACTCAGATTGCCAGATACAGAGTGCCTTGCACCACCATCAGCCGAGCTTTTAAATCCGAGGTCCCATGCGCATAGACTTTGTCACGCTCCAAGCCGTTACCTTCTTCATGTTCGGCTTGACGCCGTCGCTGCACGCTGCCGAGCCGCCAGCCGATACGCTGCTGCGAAATGGCAGTATCTATGTCGCGGACGAGCATGACAGCGTGGCGCAAGCCCTCGCCATCCGGGACGGCAAGATCGTTTTCGTCGGTGACAATGCGGGTGCCAGCGCGTATGTCGGCTCTTCCACCAAGCTGATTGATCTTCAGGGCCGTCTGGTGCTGCCAGGACTTATCGACGGTCACATGCACCCATTGGAAGGCGGTTCGGTGCTCCTGAAATGCAATCTCAATTACGAACGTCTCACGGTGAGTCAGTTCCAAACCCGCATTCAGGCCTGCCTCGATCGCACCCGCGATCAGGAGCCCGATCAGTGGCTCGAGGTCGTGAACTGGTTTCGCGAAGCCATGATCCCCAACAATGCGCCCACAACACGTGCCACCCTCAATGCGCTCAAGACCAAGCGGCCCATTTCAGTCATGTCCTCCTTCGGACATTCGGCCCTGGTAAACGATCGGGCTCTTAAGCTCGCGAACATCAACGCCCAAACGCCCGACCCGGCGGGTGGCAAGATCGCCCATGATGCCGGGGGCGCGCCTACCGGCATCCTGGAGGATGCGGCGTTCCACAAGGTCACCGATTTGTTTCCCCAACCGACCGCGGCCGATGACGTAAAAGCCGCCGAGGCTGCGCTGGCCGCCATGCGTCGGCAAGGCATTACCAGCTTTCTGGACGCGGAGGCCTCGCCGCGCACTATCGCCGCGTTCGCGGGCGCCGAGCGTCAAGGAAAACTGACAGCGCGCGGCCACTTTGCCGTTCTCATCACGCCACCGGAGGCCGGCGATCCCATAAAGGCCGTGGCAAAGGCCAAATCCGTCGCCGCTAAGTTCGACGAGGGCGAGCCTGGTCCGCAGCCCACGCTGACAGTGCGAAACATCAAGCTTTTCCTGGACGGCGTAATCACAGCACCCGCGCAGACCGGCGCCATGATCGAGCCGTACTTAGTGAACGGCGGCAGCAGCGAAACGCCCCATTGGATTGCGGGCACGAACCGGGGCCCGGCAGTGTATTTCCCGCCGGGGCCGCTCAAGGAAATCCTGCAAGAGGCGGCACGGGCCGGATTGGAACCGCATATGCACGCCGATGGCGATGCGGCGGTGCGTGCCGGCCTCGATGGCATCGAGGCGCTGCGACAGGCTTTTCCGGAGCGCGACATCCGGGCCGCAATTGCTCACGATGAAATCGTCGACCCGGCCGACTTTGCTCGTTACAAGAAGGTCAATGCGCTCCCCGTGCTTTCCTATCAATGGGAGAAGCCGGCTCCCGATACGCTCAATGGCGCCCAAGATTACCTCGGGCCCTCCCGCTTCAAGTACATGGAACCTTCGGGCTATCTCGGCGCCGCGGGTGCGCGCATTGTTTTCGGGAGCGACTGGCCGGTTGATCGTCTGGACGAATGGTTTGCCCTCAAAGTCGCAGTCACCCGTGAAAATGCCCCCGATGCGGGACCGAAGTACGCTGGGAGGTTGAGCAGCGACCCGGGTTTGTCCCTCGCAACCGCTTTGCTGGGAATGACCGGGAACGCCGCCTATGAACTGCACGCGGAAAAAAGCGTCGGGTCGCTGCAGGTTGGTAAACTTGCCGACTTGATCATCGTCGATCGCGACATATTCAAGATCGCGCCACGCGAGATCGCGCAGACGAAAGTGCTCCTCACCATGGTCGGCGGCAAGCCGGTGTATACATCGGAGGGATTTTCATTGCAGCATTGAGGTGTGCAGCTAGATCACCAGTCGAATTGGGCGTATTCCGGCTTTCTGTTCGGCACCGTCGCATACCGCGACGAGTCCGCCGAGTGCGATGAGATAGAGCTGGCGAAAGGCCTGCGGCAGTGAGCGCGATAGATTGAGCGCCGTCCCGGCGTCAAAAGCCATGCCGGCGTCGGGAAACTTACAACTGGTTCGTAGATAGGCCCCGATCGTGCCGTCGGGGGTTACGGTCTGCGGCGCCTCATCGGCCCGTGCAACGAACCTATCGACGCATTCGACGAATTGCAGCAGCAGAACTTCCATCCCCCCTGCCACCCGGTTATTTGCGCCGGAGGAGGCAATTAGAATCTTCATGGCCCCGCCGAGTTCGTCCATAAGCCCCACTTCGGTCTCGAATCCCACAAGCTCGTTCAAGGCACGCCGTAACTCCTCGGCTCGGACGCGCTGTGCACCAGCCAGGCTCGCTATCGCGCGATCCACCCTCACGGCGTAGAGCGCGAAACTTTGCTCGAGTTGCCGGTGGAAAGGCGCACCCATTGCACTGATCCGCAGGAGCTCATTGGACACCTCCTCTCGCGAGGCTCTCGCCACCGAGGCGCCCAGCACGGCAGCTTCATTGCCCAACTGGACCGCCGCGCGCAGCAGCGGCCTGCGGTCGAAGTCCTGTTGTGCTTGTCGCCACTGTCTGACGATATCCGGAGTGCGCAGGCGCAGTTGATCAATGGCCTCCTGCCAGCCGAGCGGCCTTTGATTCAGGGGTTCCTGCGTCTTGAGTCGAACCAAGGGCCAGCCCTGGAATTGACCGTTGAAAAAACGATTGATGGCTTCGCGCTGGCGGTTGGCATCGCGCGCAAGACCCAAGATCTCCTCGCTCGGCAGCAGTTGTTCATCAGCGAATCCGACCCCTTGTTCGCTGTAGAAGAGGCGCGTGACCTTGCGGGACCAGCGCTCGTAATGGTTGAACAAGCTCTTCGCCGTCGCGCCGTTCTTGTAGTGGCCGGCGCTTGTGTACCGCTCGATGCGATCTATGCGGTCCATGTCGGGCGGGTGCGAGTCCCAGTATCGCGTCACCGTGTGACTTTCCATCTCCTCGTCGATGAGCGACAGGCGTTCGGCATCGAATTCTCCGGCAAACCACGAAACTGCGTGGGGAATATCCCGCAGCAGACGTTGTTGGCGCCAGGCGGCCGCGTTGCACTGATGCACTTCCGCAATGGCCTGATTCAGTATGCGCAGCGAGCGCGCGGTTGCACGGAAGGTATCAGCGCCCACCAGCAACGCCTCATAGCGGTCCGCGTCAAATTCCATTTGCCGCGACATGTATTTGGAGAGGCGAATGCTCAGGTGGAACAAAGCGCCCATGAGCGCGCGGGTCAAGCCGATCGCCTTCCAGCCGCTCCAAAGGGACAGACGAATCATCCAGGAACCCGCGTCTTGGCTCGCCGCAGCCGATG
>DASXOQ010000047.1:0-36439 GCA_036494165.1 Steroidobacteraceae bacterium | reverse complement strand
CGTTGCAGATGCCGCAGGGTGCGCTCGTTGCCGATGCTTTGGCGCGGGCGGCAACGGATCAGGATTTTTGCGGCCTGGAGCTAAACGACACGCCGGTGGGGATCTACGGCAAGCTCGTGCCGCGCGATCAGGCGCTGAAGGCGGGCGATCGGATCGAAATCTACCGGCCGCTGCTCGAGGAGCCCAAGCTCGCGCGCAGAAAACGCGCTAGTAAATCCGGCCGTTCTTGAGTTTCGCGGCCGAAGCGTCTTGCTTGGCGGCTTCCTCGTCCGTGGGCTTGTCCAAGCGAGCGACCTTGTCGCCGTCGAAGTACACCGTGACGCGGCGCGAGTCGACATGCCGGGACCGGCCCTTCTTGAGATAATAAATATAATCCCAACGTTCCTTGTCGAAGCTGTCCGCCACCATCGGTGTTCCCAGCAAATAGCGGACTTGACTGCGCGTCATGCCCTCTTTTACGGTGTCGACCGCGCTTTGATTGAGAAAATTGCCTTGCTGAATGTTGATGCGGTACACGCAGCCGGTGCCCAGCAGCGAAACCGCAGATACCAACGCAAGACACTGAATGATTTTCATGAAAGTGGTGAACAGCCGTCAAATGATTGATAATCAACGCCTATCATACCGGAAGGCCCAGCATGCCGCAGCGCCTAAAACCTGACGCGACCAGTGAGAGCAATGACCTGCGTAATGCCGGTCTTAAAGTCACGCTGCCACGCCTAAAAATTCTGGACATCCTGGCCGACGGATCCGCGCGCCATATGAGCGCGGAAGACATTTATAAAAAGCTTCTGGTCTCCAATGAAGACATTGGCCTCGCCACCGTCTACCGCGTGCTGACCCAATTCGAGGCCGCCGGCTTGGTTACCCGCCACCACTTCGAGGGCGGCATGGCGGTGTTCGAGCTCAACCAGGGCGCGCATCACGATCACATCGTGTGTGTTGACTGCGGAAAAGTGGAAGAGTTCATGGACGGCGGGATCGAAGAGCGCCAGCATGCCGTCGCCAAGCGCTTGGGGTTCGAGATCAGCGATCATGCGCTGATACTGTACGGGCACTGCCGCAAGGCCAATTGCCCCAATCAAAAACGCACCAAGCCAGCCTCTTAACGGCGCGCGCCGCGCGATCCCTTTTTCTTCGGCGCTTCGGCCGTCACCGCACGCGAGAGCATGTCGCGCGCATGCGCCCGCGCCTGTTCGGTGATGTCGATTCCGCCGAGCATTCGTGCAATCTCATCGATCCGTTCAGGAGGGCCCAGCGGCTTGACGGCGGTGCGCGTGATCTTGCCGTCGCTGAGCTTGGTCACTCGAAATTGGCTGTGGGCCTGCGATGCAACCTGCGCCAGATGCGTCACGCAGAGCACTTGAGCGCGCTCGCCCAAGGAACGCAGCTGCCGCCCCACGATCTCCGCCACGGCGCCGCCGATGCCGGCGTCCACTTCGTCAAATACCATGCAGAGCGGCGATGAGGCCGCGCGTCCGGCAACTTGAACGGCGAGACTGATGCGCGACAGCTCGCCGCCGGACGCAACTTTGGCCAGGCTTTTCAACGGCTGCCCCGGATTCGCGCTTACCAGAAACTCCACTTCGTCGCTGCCGTTGGCCGAGAATTCTTGATCGCTCGAGCGCACCGACGCGGCGAACTGCCCACCCGCCATGCCCAAGGTCTGCATCAGTTCCGTCACTTGGGCTTGCAAAAGTTGCGCCGCGGTCTGGCGCGCCTCGGTCAGGCTTTTCGCTGCGCTGCGGTACTCGCGTGTTCTCTCGGCGACTTGTTTTTCAAGAGCGGCCAGGCTCACCTGCACATTGTCGAGCGCATTCACCTCTTGCTCGATGCGTGCCGATTGTTCCGGCAGATCGAGCACCGCGACGCGATGCTTTCGTGCCAGGGACTCGAGTGCCGCAGCGCGGCGCTCGATCTCGTCCTGGCGCGTAGGATCGATATCCAAAGCCTCGAGATAGCGTCGCAGGGATGCGCCGGCCTCTTGGGTGAGAATGGCGGCTTCGGCCAACAATTTGCCCGGCTCTCCGAGCTCAGGATCGATGTCCGACACGCTGCGCAGCGCCGCAGCCGCTTTGCTCAGCAAGCCATGCGCGCTGTCGCCGTCGGATTCGTAAGAAGCGGTCATCGCGGTTCGCGCCGCTTCCCCTAAGCGGCCGCGCGCCGCCACGCGTTTCTGCTCGGCGAACAGTTCCTCGATCGCAGCCACGGTCGAGACTTCGGCTTTGAGCTCGCGCAATTGGTAGCGCAGCAAATCCAGGCGGGCGTCGCGGTTTTGGGCCGCGCTTTGCAGCGACTCGAAATCCTGCCGGCTGGCGCTGTAGCGCTGAAAGGCTTCCGCGACGGCAGCCTTCAGGGCCGGTGTCGACAGACGTTCATCGAGCAGCCCGCGCTGGGCCGCGCGGCTTACCAGGTGCTGAAATTCCTGTTGGCCGTGAATTTCGATCAGGAGTTCCGCAAGGTCCCGCAACGCCTGCAGCGGGACCACTTGGCCGTTCACGTAGGCCCGTGAGCGGCCATCCGCACCGATCACGCGCCGGACAATAAGTTCTCCGTCGAAGTCGATCGACTGGTTCTGCAGCCACTCGACGGCGGCGGCGGGCAGGTCCGAAAAGCTTGCAGTCACCTCAGCCCGTTCCGCGCCCTGACGCGCCACATCGCCTGTGCCCCGGCCGCCGGAGACGAGGAGCAACGCGTCCACCACGATGGATTTACCCGCGCCGGTCTCGCCGGTGAGCGCGGTCAGGCCGGCGCCGAGTTCCAGCTCTGCTTGATCGACGAGCACCAAATCCCGCAGTTGAAGATGCGTCAGCACGCTGGCAATTCCTTAAGCGTCGGGGTGTCCATTGTGCGCGCCGCGCCCCCAATGCAGCTTGGAGCGCAGCAGCCGGTAGTAGTCATAGCCCGGCGGGTGCAGCAGCGTGATTTGCGCATCGGCGCCCTCGACATACAGATTGTCGCCTTGCTCCAGATCGCCGATGGCGGTGCCGTCGCAGGTCACTTGTGCGCGCGACTCGAATCGATCCGACATGCGCAGCTGGATCTTGCTGCCGGCGCGCACCACGATCGGGCGATCGCTCAAGGTGTGAGGGGAGATGGGTGCGAGCACCCACACTTCGAGGTCAGGCTCGATAATGGGTCCGCCGCAGGAGAGGGCATAGGCCGTGGATCCGGTGGCTGTCGCGATCACCATGCCGTCGCCGCCGTGCGAATTGACGAAGCGCCCATTGATGCTCGTCTCGAAGTCCATGGTGCGGCCCGTTTCCCATTTATTGACCACGACGTCGTTCAGCGCCAAGGCGCCCACCGTGCTGCCGTCATGGCTCTCGAGCCGCGCCGCCAAGAGCGAACGGCGATCCTCACTGTAGCGCCCGTCCAGGACCGAATCGACATCCTCGAGCATGGAGTTGGGGCTGACATCGGTGAGAAATCCCAGCCGACCACGATTCACGCCGAGCAACGGTACCGAATGGCCCGCAACCAGGCGCGCCGCATACAGCAACGTGCCGTCGCCGCCGATGGCGACGATGAGATCAGCGCGGGTGGCGAAGGACTGTTCCGGGCACATCATCACGCTGCCCGCTTTGAAGGCCAGGCCCACGCTGGGGTCGACCAGCACCGGCACACCGCGGGCCTGAAAATGCGCCGCCAGGCCCAGCATGCATTCGGCAACGCGCAAATCTTTGGCGTTGCCCACCAATGCAATGGACCTGAAAGATTGGCTCATGATCGATCCCTTGTAGCATGAGCGCGGCAAGCCGGTCACGCAGACTTGACTTCGGCCGGATGCGCTAGGTAGCTTCAAACATGTTATATGGACCTACTATGACAGAAGGTGCCGACGAGGGACTGAATGAGCGGGCGCAGCTGCTGCTCAAGGCCCTGATTGAGAACTATATCCGCGACGGCCAGCCCGTGGGATCTCGAACACTGTCGCGGGATTCCGGCTTGAGCCTCTCCTCGGCCACCATCCGCAATGTCATGGCGGACTTGGAGGACTTAGGCTTCGTCGCCTCGCCGCACACTTCCGCAGGGCGCATCCCCACCGACAAAGGTTACCGGTTCTTTGTCGACACCCTGCTCAAGCTCAAGCCCCTGCAGCACGAGGAAATCGAGGATATCGAGCGGCGTCTGGTGGCCGATTCGAACAATGGACGATCCTTGGTGCAGACCGTATCGCAGATGCTTTCCAGCGTTTCGCACATGGCGGGGCTGGTGACGTTGCCGAATCCGCACTACATCGCGCTGTCGCACATCGAGTTTGTCGGCCTGTCGGAAAATCGCGCCCTGGCCATCATGGTCATGAGCAACCGCGAGGTACAGAACCGCGTCGTCCAGCTGGACCGCTTTCACTCGCCGGAGGAATTGCGCCGCGCGGCCACGTATCTCAACGAGGCCTTTGCCGGCCGCTCGCTCCCGGATGTGCGTGCACAGCTGCTGGCGCAACTGCAGGAGACCCGCCAGCACATGGATCAGCTCATGCGCGACGCCATTCAAGTCGCGCAAAAGGTATTCGATTCCCCGCCGTCGGAACGGGTGGAATATGTCATCGCGGGTGAAACCAATCTCATGGGTTTCGCCGAGCTGTCCAATGTGGATCGTCTGAGGCGGCTGTTCGAGGCCTTCAACGAGAAGCACGATATCTTGCGGCTGCTGGACAACTGCCTGCGCGCCGACGGTATTCAGATCTTTATCGGACAGGAATCAGGTTACCGGATCCTGGATGACATCAGCGTGGTGACGGCGCCCTATATGGTCGACAACCAGGTGGTCGGCGTCCTAGGCATTATCGGCCCGACCCGCATGGCCTACGAGCGTGTTATTCCGATCGTCGACATCACGGCCAAGCTCCTGGGTTCGGCCTTGAACACCCGCAAATAGCCCCCAAAATGGTCGCTTCGAGCGGCATTTGAGCCACCTTAACCCCTGAGGTTCCTAACGCGTGAATGACAACAACCCGCAATTCCGGGATGACACCACCGAGGCGGGCTCGGAAGCCCCCGGCACCGCGTCAGCGGCGCTAGCCGCGGCGGAGGCCAAAGCCAGTGAGAATTGGAACAGCTATCTGCGCGCCGTGGCGGAACTGGATAACTACCGCAAGCGCATGGAGCGCGAGTTGGACAATACCCGCAAGTACGCCATCGAGCGTTTCGCGCAGGAGCTGATCAGCGTCATCGATTCGCTGGAGGCGGCCCTCAATGCCGCCGGGACCACTTCCGGGTCGGTATTGATCGAGGGGACGAACGCGACCTTGAAGCAACTGCAGCGGGCCTTCGAGAAGGCGGGCATCAAGATCATCGACCCTCTGGGGCAACCCTTCGACCCGGCCTGGCACGAGGCGATGGTGGCCCAAGAGAGCCGCGATCAGCAGGCCAACACGGTGTTGTCGGTGATCCAAAAAGGCTATTCCTTGAACGGGCGGCTGTTGCGCCCGGCAAGAGTGGTCGTCAGCAAGGCACCTTAGCGGGACCGATTGAAAAATACACCCCATGTCCCCAGGTAGGGTCACAACGTCCGATTTTTAGAGGGTTTCCACAATGGGTAAAATGATTGGCATCGATCTTGGCACTACAAATTCCTGCGTCGCGATCATGGAGGGCGGCAAGCCCAAGGTCATCGAGAACAGCGAAGGCGATCGCACCACGCCCTCGATCGTTGCCTTCACCAAGGACGGGGAAGTGCTGGTGGGACAGTCCGCCAAGCGTCAGGCCGTCACCAATCCCCAGAACACGCTGGCCGCCGTTAAGCGGCTCATCGGCCGCAAGTTCGGCGACGATGTGGTGAAGAAGGACATGGGCATGGTGTCCTACAAGATCACCAAGGCCGACAACGGCGATGCCTGGGTCGAGGCCCAGGGCAAGAAGATGGCACCGCCCGAAGTGTCGGCGCGCGTGCTGATGAAAATGAAGAAGACCGCCGAGGACTATCTCGGCGAGACCGTCACCGAGGCGGTGATCACGGTTCCCGCCTACTTCAATGACTCGCAGCGCCAGGCCACCAAAGATGCCGGCCGCATTGCGGGATTGAACGTCAAACGCATCATCAACGAACCCACGGCGGCGGCCCTGGCCTATGGCCTCGACAAGGAAGGCGGCGATCGCAAGATCGCGGTCTATGACTTGGGCGGCGGCACCTTCGACGTTTCGGTGATCGAAATCGCCGAAGTCGACGGCGAGCGCCAGTTCGAAGTGCTCTCGACCAACGGCGACACCTTTCTCGGCGGCGAGGACTTCGACCTGCGCGTCATCAATTACCTCGCGGACGAGTTCAAGAAGGAGTCGGGCATCGACGTGCGCAAGGATCAGCTCGCCATGCAGCGCCTGAAAGAGGCGGCTGAAAAGGCCAAGATCGAGTTGTCCTCGAGCCAGCAGACCGAAATCAATCTGCCCTACATCACGGCGGACGCGGCGGGGCCGAAGCACCTCAACATGAAGCTGACCCGCGCCAAGCTCGAGTCTTTGGTCGAGGATCTGGTGCAGAAGACCATCGAGCCTTGCCGCATCGCGTTGAAGGATGCGGGCCTCTCCATGAAGGATGTGGGCGAAGTCATCCTGGTCGGCGGCCAGACCCGCATGCCGATGGTGCAGAAGGCGGTGAAGGAGCTGTTCGGCAAGGAGCCGCGCAAGGACGTGAACCCGGACGAGGCGGTGGCAGTCGGCGCGGCGATCCAGGGCGGCGTGCTCGCGGGCGACGTCAAGGACGTGCTCTTGCTGGACGTGACCCCGTTGTCCCTGGGCATCGAGACCTTGGGCGGCGTCATGACCAAGGTCATCGAGAAGAACACCACCATCCCGACCAAGGCGACGCAGACCTTCTCGACCGCGGACGACAACCAGACCGGCGTGACCATTCACGTGCTGCAGGGTGAGCGCGACCGCTCGGGCGACAACAAGTCGCTCGGCCGCTTCGACCTCACCGACATTCCGCCGGCGCCGCGCGGCATGCCGCAGATCGAAGTCACCTTCGACATCGATGCGAACGGCATCTTGAATGTCTCGGCCAAGGACGTGAAGACCGGCAAGGAACAGCGCATCGTCATCAAGGCCTCGAGCGGCCTGTCGGAGGCCGAGATCAAGCGCATGGTCTCCGATGCCGAGGCGCATGCCGAGGAGGACAAGAAGTTCCGCGAGCTGGTGGGCGCGCGCAACAAGGCCGATGCCACGGTGCACACGGTGGAGAAGGCGCTGAAGGATCTGGGTGACAAGGTTTCCGCCGACGAGAAGAAGGCGGCAAGCGATGCCGTCGAGGCGGTGAAGAGCGCGATGGCCGGCGATGACCGCGAGGACATCGAGAAGAAGACCCAAGCCCTCGAACAGGCTTCCAATGCCGTCCTGCAGAAGATGTACCAGCAGCAGCAGGCGGGCAACCAGGAGGCGGGCGCAGGCCAGAGCGAGGCGCCGAAGGACGACGTACTCGATGCCGAGTTCGAAGAGGTCAAGGACAAGAAGGCCTAAGCCTCGCTTCCAAGGTCCGTGACGAAATTGTGAGACTTCGGATAACCGCCGGTATTAAGGTACCGGCGGTTTCGTTTTTGTGAGTGTTTGATGGCCAAGCAGGATTACTACAAGCTGCTCGATGTTTCGCGCAGCGCCACCGAGGCCGACATCAAGAAGGCCTATCGCCGTTTGGCCATGAAGTACCATCCGGACCGCAACCCCGACGATCCGGAATCCGAACACAAGTTCAAGGAGTGCAAGGAAGCCTACGAAGTCCTGTGCGACTCGAAAAAGCGCGCCATCTACGACCAGTTCGGCCATGCCGGCCTTGAGGGCGGGCGCGGCGGGTTCTCGGCGGGCGATGCCTTCGGCGACATTTTCGGAGAGATGTTCGGCGACATTTTCTCCGGCGGCAGCCGCTCCAGTTCCCAGGTGTTCCGCGGCGCGGACCTGCGTTACGAACTGGAGCTCGAACTCGAGCAGGCGGTCTTCGGCGCCGATACCGAAATCAAGATTCCCTCGCTGTCCGAGTGCAAGACCTGCAAGGGCTCCGGCTCGGCCAAAGGCTCGACGCCCAAGAGCTGCGACACCTGCGGCGGCCAGGGCCAGGTCCGCGTGCAGCAGTCGATCTTCACCATCCAGCAGCCCTGCCCGCGCTGCAAGGGCCGCGGCAAGATCATCACCAACCCCTGCGACACCTGTTACGGCCAGGGCCGGGTGCGCCAGGAGAAGACCCTCGCGGTGCAGGTGCCGGCGGGCGTCGACTCGGGCGATCGCATCCGCCTGAACGGGGAGGGCGAGGCGGGCCGCAACGGCGGCCCAGCGGGCGACCTGTATGTCGAGATCCGGGTCAAGGAACATGCGATTTTCGAGCGCGAAGGCAGTCACCTGTCCTGCGAGGTGCCCGTGAGCTTTGCGGCGGCGGCTTTGGGCGGCACGGTGGAGGTGCCGACCCTCGATGGCGAAGTGATCCTGAAGATCCCGAGCGAGACCCAGTCCGGTCGCGTGTTCCGGGTGCGCGAGAAGGGCGTGCGTCCGGTGCGCGGCGGCCCGGCGGGCGATCTTTTCTGCCGGGTGGTGGTGGAGACCCCGGTGAGCCTGTCCAGCGAGCAGAAGGACATTCTCAAGAAATTCGATGCCTCCTTGAAGCAGGGCAGCCACCAGCCCCGCGAGCGCAGCTTCTTCGAGGGCGTCAAGAAGTTCTTCACCTTCGGAGTCGATTAAAGCGCGTGGCCGCAAAGCCCGTCGCCATCCTCGGTGTGAGCGGCCGCATGGGCCAGAGCCTGGTGCGCACCCTCGAGGGGAATCAACAGCTCACCCTCATCGGGGCGCTGGCTTCTCCCCAGAGTTCCCATCTGGGCCACGATGCGGCCCTGGAAGGAACGCCGACGCGCGTATCGATCGGCGCCGATGCCCACCAGGCGTTGCAAGGCGCCGAGGTGGCGCTGGATTTTTCCTCGGCCGCCGCGGTCGCCTCGCACGCGAAGATCTGTGCCGAGCTCAAGATTGCACTCCTGGTGGGCACCACCGGCCTGGGGCCTGCGGCCCTTGAAGCGCTCAAGCGCGCCTCCTCCGCCATCCCGGTGCTCATCGCCCCCAACACTTCCGTCGGGGTCTCGGTGCTCCTGGAGCTCGCGAGCCTTGCCGCCGCCCGGTTGGGCGGCGACTTCGACATCGAGATCGGCGAAGCCCACCACAAGCTCAAGCGCGATGCGCCCTCCGGGACCGCGCTGGCGTTGGGCGAGGCGATGGCCCAGGCGCGCGGCACCTCGCTTGAGAAGGCGGCCGTCTACGAGCGGGGCGGTGCGGCGCGCAAGGAGGGCAGCATCGGCTTTTCGGTGACCCGGGCGGGGGATCTGGTAGGCGAGCACACCGTGCTCTTCGCCGCCGCCGGCGAGCGGCTGGAAATCACCCACCGCGCCACCGACCGGGCGATCTTTGCGCGCGGCGCCTTGAAAGCGGCGCTCTGGCTCCTAAGTCAGAGGCCGGGTCTGTATCGCATGCAGGATGTCATGTCGGCTTGAAGGATTTGCATGGACAGGGCCGTCCCGCATCGCTAATATTCGCGCCCGGAAAAGGATAGGTTTAACCAAAGAGCGGGAGCCGTTCATCAGAGCGCCTCCCGCTTTGCGCATCTGCGGAAAGGCCGTGGCGCAAAGCGAGGAACCGGAGTGTCGACACCTGCAGTGCTAGCTCTCGAAGATGGCACCGTGTTCCGTGGCGTCTCAGTCGGCGCGAAAGGCAACACGACTGGTGAAGTAGTTTTCAACACGGCGATGACCGGATACCAAGAGATCCTCACCGATCCGTCCTACTGCCGGCAAATCGTCACCCTGACCTATCCTCACATCGGCAACACCGGCACCACGCCGGAGGATCTTGAATCGGGCGCCGTCTACGCCGCGGGCCTGGTGATCCGCGACCTGCCGCTGCTGCATTCGAACTGGCGCTCCACCGAGTCCCTCTCGAGCTTCCTGATTCGCTGCAAGGTGGTGGCCATCGCCGAGATCGACACCCGCAAACTCACCCGCTTGCTGCGGGAGAAGGGCGCGCAGTCCGGCTGCATCATGACCGGCGAGAACATCGATGAGAACGCGGCCATCCGCGCCGCCAAGAAATTCCCCGGCTTGAAGGGCATGGACCTCGCCAAGGTGGTCTCCACCAAGAAGGTTTACCAGTGGAACGACGGTCTGATCTTCAAGAGCGCTTCCAAGCCGCCGCGGCCGCAGAGCCGTCTGCACGTGGTGGCGTACGACTTCGGCGTGAAGAGAAACATCCTGAGGCTGTTGGCCGAGCATGGCTGCCGGATGACGGTGGTCCCTGCGCAAACTCCTGCAGATCAGGTACTTGCGATGAATCCTGATGGTATTTTCTTAGCTAATGGGCCGGGGGATCCCGAGCCTTGCGACTATGCCATCGGCGCCATCCAGCGCTTCCTGGAAACCGACGTTCCCATCTTCGGCATCTGCTTAGGCCATCAATTGCTCGGTCTGGCGAGCGGGGCGAAGACCGTGAAGATGAAATTCGGCCATCACGGCGCCAATCATCCGGTGCTGGAAATCGATTCTGGACGCGTGATGATTTCTTCGCAAAATCACGGATTTGCAGTGGATGAGTCGACTTTACCTTCAAATCTTCGGGCCACCCACCGTTCGCTCTTCGACGGTTCGCTCCAAGGGGTGGCGCGCACCGACAAGCCGGCCTTCTCGTTCCAAGGCCACCCCGAGGCAAGTCCCGGCCCGCATGACATGCGCCTGCTCTTCGAGCACTTCATGTACTTGATGGTGAAGCGTATTCAGACCTACTCGCGCGGCCGCAACCAAGCCAAGCAAAAAGCTTCGGAGGGCTGATGCCGAAGCGTACCGACCTGTCGAGCATCCTCATCATCGGGGCGGGTCCCATCGTGATCGGCCAGGCCTGCGAGTTCGATTATTCTGGAGCTCAAGCGTGTAAGGCTCTGAAAGAAGAAGGTTATCGCGTCATCCTGGTGAACTCGAATCCGGCCACCATCATGACCGACCCCGAGACCGCCGACGCCGTCTACATCGAGCCGATCAACTGGCGCACCATCGAACGCATCATCGAGAAGGAACGGCCGAGCGCGCTGTTGCCAACGATGGGCGGGCAGACCGCGCTCAACACCGCTCTGGACCTGGTGCGCGAAGGGGTGCTCGAGAAGCACAACGTCGAGATGATCGGTGCCTCGCAGCGGGCCATCGACATGGCCGAGGACCGCGAGCTGTTCCGGCGCGCCATGACCGAGATCGGCTTGGAGTCCGCGCGCTCGCGCATCGCCCACAGCATGGAAGAGGCGCTTGCCGTGCAGGCCGAGATCGGCTTTCCGACGGTGATCCGGCCTTCCTTCACCCTGGGCGGCTCGGGCGGCGGCATCGCCTACAACCGCGAAGAATTCGAGGCCATCGTGGCGCGGGGCCTGGATGCCTCGCCCACCAACGAGGTGTTGCTCGAAGAATCGGTGCTGGGCTGGAAAGAATACGAGATGGAGGTCGTCCGCGATCGCGACGACAACTGCATCATCGTCTGCTCCATCGAGAACTTGGACCCCATGGGCGTGCATACCGGCGACTCGATCACCGTGGCACCGGCCCAAACCCTGACCGATCGCGAGTATCAGCGGCTGCGCGATGCCTCGATCGCGGTGCTGCGAAAAATTGGTGTAGATACAGGCGGTTCCAACGTACAGTTCGCGGTAAATCCGAACGATGGCCGGGTGCTGGTCATTGAGATGAACCCGCGCGTGTCGCGCTCCTCGGCGCTGGCTTCCAAGGCAACCGGTTTTCCGATCGCCAAGATCGCCGCCAAGCTCGCGGTCGGCTACACCTTGAACGAACTCAAGAACGAGATCACCTCCGGGGCGACGCCGGCCTCGTTCGAGCCCACCATCGATTACGTGGTGACCAAGATCCCGCGCTTCACCTTCGAGAAATTCCCCGGCGCCAACAGCCGCCTCACCACCCAGATGAAATCCGTGGGCGAGGCCATGGCCATCGGCCGCTCCTTCCAGGAGTCGATGCAGAAGGCGCTGCGGAGTTTGGAGACCGGCTACGAGGGCTTCAGCGAGCAGCTCACCCTGCCGCTGACCGACGAGGCGGCCGAGAAGCTGGCCTTCGAACTGCGCTGGCCCGGTCCCAATCGCATCCTGTATGTGGCCGATGCGTTCCGCGCCGGCTGGAGCCAGCAGCAGGTGTTCGATGCCACCAGCATCGACCCCTGGTTCCTGGCGCAGATCGAGGATCTGGTCCGCGAGGAGACGAAGCTGGTGAAGGACGGCTTCGAGGCCTTGGAGCTGCCTCGGATGCGCACCTTGAAGCGCAAGGGCTTCTCCGATGCGCGCCTCGCAAAGCTTCTGGCGCGGGAAGAGCACGAGGTGCGCGGCCGCCGGCGCAAGCTCGGCCTGCATCCGGTGTTCAAGCGCGTCGACACCTGCGCCGCGGAGTTTTCGACTTCGACCGCCTACCTCTACTCCACCTACGAGGAGGAGTGCGAGGCCAATCCCACCACCCGCAGGAAGATCATGATCCTGGGCGGCGGCCCGAACCGCATCGGACAGGGCATCGAGTTCGACTACTGCTGCGTGCACGCGGCCATGGCGCTGCGCGAGGACGGCTTCGAGACCATCATGGTCAACTGCAATCCGGAGACCGTGTCCACCGACTACGACACTTCGGACCGCCTGTACTTCGAGCCCTTAACCTTCGAAGATGTCATGGAGATCATCGAGAAGGAAAAACCCGAAGGGGTGATCGTGCAGTACGGCGGCCAGACGCCGCTGAAGCTCTCGCGCGGTCTTGCAGCCGCCGGGGCTCCGATCATCGGCACCTCGCCCGACTCCATCGACGTGGCCGAGGACCGCGAGCGCTTCCAGAAGCTGGTCAACACCTTGAAGCTCAAGCAGCCGGCCAACGCCACCGCACGCGCCGAGGCGCAGGCGGTGTTGATGGCGAAAGAGGTGGGCTTCCCCCTGGTGGTGCGCCCGAGCTACGTGCTCGGCGGCCGGGCCATGGAAGTGGTGTTCAACGAGGACGATCTGCGTCAGTACATGAGCGATGCGGTCAAAGTGTCGAACGACTCGCCGGTGCTCCTCGATCGTTTCCTCGATCTTGCCATCGAGGTGGACGTCGATGCGGTGAGCGACGGCGAGGACGTGCTCATCGGCGGCATCATGGAGCACATCGAACAGGCCGGGGTGCACTCGGGCGACTCGAGCTGTTCGCTGCCGCCCAACGGCCTTTCCGCCGAGGTGCAGGACGAACTGCGCGCGCAGACCAAGAAGCTCGCCAAGGCACTGAACGTCATCGGCCTCATGAACATCCAGTTTGCGATCCAGAGCGGCGTGATCTACATCCTGGAGGTGAACCCGCGCGCATCACGCACCGTGCCCTTCGTCTCCAAGGCCACCGGCATCCCGCTCGCCAAGGTGGCGGCGCGCGTCATGACCGGCAAGTCCTTAAAGGCGCAGGGGCGGACCGAGGAGCGCATTCCGCCGTACTATTCGGTCAAAGAGGCGGTGTTCCCGTTCGTCAAGTTCCCGGAAGCCGATCCAATCCTGGGCCCGGAAATGAAATCCACGGGCGAGGTGATGGGCACCGGCAGCACTTTCGGCGAGGCCTACGCCAAGGCCCAGGCCGCCTCCGGCGTGGTGTTGCCCACCCGGGGCCTGTGCTTCATCAGCGTGCGCGACCGCGACAAGCCCGCCGCAACGCAGCTTGCGAAGATGCTCATCGAGCGCGGATTCGAGATTTCCGCCACCGGCGGCACCGCCAAGGCCATGGAAGAGGCGGGAATCGCCTGCAAGCGGGTGAATAAGGTGCGCGAGGGTCGCCCGCACATTGTCGATATGATAAAAAACGACGAAGTGGCGCTGATCGTCAACACCACCGAAGGCAAACAGGCGGTGAAGGAGTCACGCTCCATCCGCCGCGAGGCGGTGGCGCGGCGCGTCACCTACTACACCACGGTGGCCGCGGCACGCGCCACCTGCGATGCGCTCGATCATCTGGGTGACATCGAGGTGAATCGACTGCAGGACCTGCACAAGGAAATGATGGTTTGAAACGGACCCCAATGACTCTGCGCGGCGCCGAGCGGCTGCGGGCGGAGTTGAAGAAGCTCAAGAGCGAAGATCGCCCCAACGTGATCAAGGCGATCGCGGAGGCGCGCGCGCACGGGGATTTGAGCGAGAACGCCGAGTACCATGCCGCGCGCGAGCAGCAGAGCTTCATCGAAGGGCGCATCAACGACATCGAGAACCGCCTCTCGAACGCCGAGGTGATCGACGTCACCAAACTCACCGCCACCGGCAGGGTGGTGTTCGGCTCGACTCTGCAGCTCGAAGATCAGGACGGCGGCAACAAGGTGAGCTACCAGTTGGTGGGAGACGATGAGGCCGACATCAAAGCCGGCCTCCTGTCGGTGTCTTCGCCCATCGCACGCGCGCTCATCGGCAAGAACGAGGGCGATGTGGTGGATGTCACCACCCCCGGCGGCACCCGCAGCTACGAGATCGTCTCGGTCCGCTACCTCTAGCGCGACGCGCGCGATTTCGAGTCATGAAGTTTTTGCGCAACGTGTTCCGGGTGCTCTTCACCCTGTGGGCGGGAAGCCTCTGGGCGGTGGCGCTTTTCGTCGCGCCCACGCTGTTTCATTTCTTGAGCGACCGGCATAGCGCCGGCGTGATTGCCGCGCGCCTCTTCAGCTACGAGACCTACCTCGCGATCGCTGTGGGTGCGCTGGTGCTGCCGACCCCCGCGCGCAGCCGCTACTGGCTGGGCTACGTGGCCGCGGCGCTCCTCACCGTTAACGAGTGGGCTTTGAAGCCTGTGATGGAGAGCGCGCGACTCCATGGCAGCGCTGCGGGCTTGGGCTTCGGCCCCTGGCACGGCATCTCCGCGTGCCTGTACCTCATCGCCTGTCTGTTGGTGCTGGTGCTCGTCTGGAAGGATGCGGCCAGAGGCTAATCCGGCAGCAGTATCTTCGGCAGCTCTTTGCGCGGGCGGTAGAAGACCCCGACATGGCCGATGCGTTGCACGAGCGTGCTCGCGGTGCGCACGGCGAGTTCCTCGAGCACCTGATTGCGCGCATCGCGCTCGCCCACGCGCGCCTGCACCTTGACCAGTTCGTGATCGGTGAGGGCGCGCTCGAGTTCGTTGACCACCCCGTCGGTGAGGCCGGCGTTGCCGAGCATGACGATGGGATTCAGAGGGTGCGCCAGGCGGCGCAGGTGCTTTTTCTGTTTTTCCGACAGTGTCATCGCACCAATTGTAAACTTTCTCGATGCCCAAACGTTCCAAGAGTAGCGCCCGTTGGCTTGCCGAGCATCACAGCGACGAATACGTGCACAAGGCGCAGAAGGAGGGCTGGCGTTCGCGAGCGGTGTTCAAGCTCAAGGAGATTCAGGAGAGCGAGCATCTGCTCAAGCCCGGCACGCGCTGCGTCGACTTGGGCGCCGCGCCGGGGGGTTGGAGCCAGTACGCGGCGCGCATCGTGGGGGGCAAGGGGCGCATCGTCGCGACCGACATTTTGCCCATGGACGACATCAGCGGGGTCGAGTTTGTGCAGGGCGATTTTCGCGAGGAGGCAGTGCTCAACGAGGTTCTGCGGGCGGTGGGTGCCGACAAGGTCGACCTTGTTTTGTCGGATATGGCCCCCAACATGGCAGGCATAGATGCGGTGGACCAGCCTCGATCCATGTACCTCGCGGAGCTCGCGATGGAGTTTGCGGAGCGGATTTTGGCACCCGGAGGCGATTTGCTCGTGAAACTATTTCAAGGCGCCGGCTTCGACGATTACATCCGCGCGGCGCGGGGAAAATACGGGCGCGTGAGCATGAAAAAGCCGAAAGCGTCACGAACCCGGAGTTCCGAGGTGTATCTGTTGGCGCGTAAGTTTGGGATGGTGTAACTTCGGGATTACCCTCTAAAATTGGGGGGCGCCCGTCCGGATTTCAGGGTCGTAAAACCGTTACGACTTAAGGTGAAACTTGAACGATTTGACGAAGCAAATTCTCCTGTGGGTAGCACTCGCGGTCATATTGCTGGCCATTTTCAGCCAGTTCGGCATGCGCACCGGCCAGCCCTCGGTCATTGATTATTCGAACTTTTTGAGCGAAGTGCGGGCTGGCGATGTGGATTCGGTGGTATTCAAGGGCGAGACCATCGAGGGCAAGCGACATTCGGGCGAAGCCTTCGTCACCTACAATCCAGAGACCAGCAACACGCTGCTGATCGGCCTGCTCGACCAGAAGAACGTGAAGTTCAAGGGCGAGCCGCCCAAGCAGCAATCGGTGTTCCTGCAGCTGCTGATTTCAGCCTTCCCGATACTGATCCTGATCGGCTTCTGGGCCTATTTCATGCGCCAAATGCAGGGGGCCTCCGGCGGCAGGGGCGCCATGTCCTTCGGCAAGAGCCGGGCACGTCTTTTGGGCGAGGATCAGGTCAGCATCACCTTTGCCGACGTGGCGGGCGTGGAAGAAGCCAAGCAGGAAGTGGTCGAAATCGTCGACTTCCTGAAAGATCCCGGCAAGTTCCAGAAACTTGGCGGCAAGATCCCGAAGGGTGTGCTCATGGTGGGCTCCCCGGGCACCGGCAAGACCCTGCTGGCCCGCGCCATCGCGGGCGAGGCCAAGGTGCCGTTTTTCACGATTTCCGGCTCCGACTTCGTGGAGATGTTCGTGGGCGTCGGCGCCAGCCGCGTCCGCGACATGTTCGAACAGGCCAAGAAGCATGCGCCCTGCATCATCTTCATCGATGAAATCGATGCGGTAGGCCGCCACCGCGGTGCGGGCCTGGGCGGCGGTCACGACGAGCGCGAGCAGACCTTGAACCAGTTGCTGGTCGAAATGGACGGCTTCGAAGGCAACGAGGGCATCATCGTCATCGCCGCCACCAACCGGCCCGACGTGCTCGATCCCGCGCTGCTGCGCCCCGGCCGTTTCGATCGCCAGGTCGTGGTGCCGCTGCCGGATGTGCGCGGCCGCGAGCAGATACTCAAAGTTCATATGCGCAAGGTGCCGCTCGGTGACAATGTGAAGCCCGCGGTGATCGCGCGCGGCACGCCGGGTTTCTCGGGCGCCGATCTTGCCAACCTCGTCAACGAAGCGGCGCTTTTCGCCGCGCGCGGCAACAAGCGCAGCGTCTCGATGGAAGAGTTCGAACGCGCCAAGGACAAGATCATGATGGGTGCGGAACGGCGCTCCATGGTCATGACCGAGGAAGAGAAGCGCAATACGGCCTATCACGAGTCCGGGCATGCCATCGTCGGCCTGTCGGTGCCCGAGCACGATCCGGTGTACAAGGTGACCATCATTCCGCGCGGCCGCGCACTCGGCGTCACGATGTTCCTGCCGGAAGCCGACCGCTACAGCACCAGCAAGCGCCAATTGGAGAGCCGCATTGCGACGCTCTTCGGCGGCCGCGTCGCGGAGGAACTGGTGTTTGGTCCCGATGCGGTGACCACGGGTGCTTCCAACGACATCGAGCGTGCCACCGAGCTTGCACGCAACATGGTCACGCGTTGGGGCCTCTCCGACCGTCTCGGCCCGCAGACCTACAGCGAGGAGTCGGGCGAAGTGTTCCTGGGCCGCAGCGTCACCCAGCACAAGCAGGTCTCCGATGTCACCGCGCACGTCATCGACGAGGAAGTGCGCCGCGTGATCGACAGCAACTACCAGCGCGCGTACAAGATCCTGCAGGCCAACATGGACAAGCTGCAGACCATGTCCGAGGCGCTGATCAAGTACGAGACCATCGACGAAGAACAGATCAGGGACATCATGGAAGGGCGCGTTCCGCGGCCGCCGCGCGACTGGGACGACAACACGCCGACCCTGACGCCGCGCGGACCCACGCCCGACAAGCCGCCGACTCCGCTCACCACGCCGGCCGGCCAGCACTAGGTCCTCAAGTCATTTATCGATGAAGGCCGATGGCAACCCATCGGCCTTTTTCTTATAGGCTCTCCTGCATGCGCTGGCAGTGTCGCGATCGGAGCATCGATCTCACCCGCCCCATCGTGATGGGGATATTGAACGTCACCCCCGACTCCTTCTCCGACGGCGGCCGCTATGCCTCCTTGGAGGCCGCGCTTGCGCGGGGTCTTGAGCTGGTCGAAGAGGGTGCCACGGTCATCGACATCGGCGGCGAATCGACCCGGCCGGGCTCGGCCGGGGTGAGCGCGGCGGAAGAAGCGGCGCGGGTGGTGCCGCTGATCGAGGCGCTTTCGCGGCAGAGCGGGGTGGCGATCTCCGTCGACACCTCGAAGGTCGAGGTGATGGCTGCGGCGGTGGCGGCGGGGGCGTGCATCGTCAACGACATCAAGGCACTCAAGGCCGCAGGTGCGCGCGAGCTGGCAGCCAGCTTGAAAGTGGGCGTCTGCCTCATGCACATGCAGGGCGAGCCGCGCACCATGCAGGTGCGGCCATACTATAATGACGTGGTCGCCGAGGTCTTGAAGTTCCTGAGCGATGAGCGGCTCAACGCGCTTCGCGCCGGTATCGCCAGCGATGCCATCGTGCTCGATCCGGGGATCGGGTTCGGCAAGAGGCTGGAGCACAATCTCGCGCTCCTGAAGGGCTTGAAGGAGTTTGCCTCCTTGCCCGCGCCGCTGCTGGTCGGCGTGTCCCGCAAAGCCTTCATCGGCAAGATTCTGGGACGCGAGGTGGATGAACGGCTGTATGGGGGTCTGGGGCTCGCGGCGCTCGCGGTTTGCGACGGTGCGCGCATCATTCGCACACACGATGTCAGGGCGACGCGCGACTGCATCGCCATGGTGAGCGCGGTGCTCGAGGGATGAAACAAGGGTGAGCAAGTTTTTCGGAACCGATGGTGTGCGCGGCCGCGTGGGCAACGCGCCGATGACGGTCGATTTCGCGCTTAGGCTCGCGAGCGCGGCCGCGCGCGTGCTGGCGCCGGGCGGCGGCCGGGTGCTCATCGGCAAGGACACGCGGCTCTCGGGCTACATGTTCGAGTCGGCGCTGGAGGCGGGCTTCGTGGCCTCGGGCGTCGATGTGATGCTCATCGGTCCTCTGCCGACGCCCGGCATCGCCTACATGACGCAGCGCCTGGGCTGCAGCTTCGGCGTGGTCATCAGCGCCTCGCACAATCTCTACGAGGACAATGGCATCAAGTTCTTCGATGCCACGGGCAGCAAGCTCTCCGATGCCATGGAGGCGGAGATCGAGTCGTTGCTCGAGGTCGGGGTGGTGACCCGCGAGTCGAAGAACTTGGGCAAGGCGGTGCGCATCGACCGCAGCCGCACCCAGTATCAGGAGTTTTGCGCCTCCACCATTCCCTCGGGGATGACCTTGAAGGGATTCAAGCTCGTGGTCGACTGCGCCAATGGCGCGAGCTACAAGGTGGCGCCACGGGTGCTCGCGGACTTGGGTGCCGACATCGTGCCCATCGGCTGTTCGCCCAACGGCCGCAACATCAATGACGGCTGCGGCTCGACCTCGCCGGAACTCTTGCAGCTCACCGTGCCCGGGGTACGGGCGCATGTGGGACTCGCGCTCGATGGCGACGGGGACCGGGTGGTGATGGCGGACGAGCTTGGCCGCGCGGTGGATGGCGACCAGTTGCTCTATATTCTTGCCACCCACATGAAACAGTCCGGGCAGCTCAAGGGTCCCGTGGTCGGGACCGTGATGAGCAATCTGGGGCTCGAGCACGCGTTCGCCGAGCGCGGCATCGAGTTCAAGCGCGCCCAGGTGGGCGACCGCCACGTGCTCGGCCTGCTCAACGAGACCGGCGGCAACTTGGGCGGCGAGACCTCGGGCCACATTCTGTGCCTGCACAAGACCACCACGGGTGATGGGCTGGTGAGTGCCTTGCAGGTGCTCGCGGTGATGAAGCAGTCCGGCGCCGGCCTCGCGGAGCTCGCCGCCCCGATGAAGAGGTATCCGCAGGTGCTTCTCAACGTGCGGGTGCTGGAGCGCTCGGACCCGCTCGCCAACGGCAAGATCGTGGAGGTCCTCAAAAAGGTGGAACAGCGCTTCAAGGGCAAGGGCAGGATCGTGCTGCGGGCGTCGGGCACCGAGCCTGTCATCCGCGTCATGGTGGAAGGGCAGGACGCCGCCGAGGTCAAGAAGGCGGCCCGCGAGATTGCCGATGCCGTGGAGTCGGTCCTGGGCAAAGCGCCTTAAACCTTGTTTCTGGATTCATCCCATTTTTTGCTGACGGGGCTTGCAGTTACGGTGCGGCGCGGCTAATCTTCGCCGCCTTTCCAGGAGGGGCAAAGGCTATGCGTCGTCCGATGGTAGCGGGCAATTGGAAAATGCACGGGTCCCGTGCGTCGAACCAAACGTTGCTGACCGACCTGGAAGGGAAGGTCAAGAGCGAGTGGCCCATCGACATCGTGGTGTTCCCGCCTTATGTCTATTTGAGCGACGTGGCGCGCATGGTGGAAGAAGGGCCGATCGGCGTGGGCGCGCAGGATGTGTGCGCGGAATCCTCGGGTGCCTTCACCGGTCAGGTGAGCGCGGCGATGCTCAAGGATGTGGGTTGCAGTTACGTGATCGTCGGGCACTCGGAGCGGCGCCGCATGAATCACGAGGACGACACCTTGGTGGCGCGCAAGTTCGTGGCCGCGGGCCACGCGGGTTTGATTCCTGTGCTGTGCGTGGGCGAGACGCTCGAGGAGCGGGAACTGAAGCAGACCGAGAGCGTGGTGGGACGCCAGCTCGACGCGGTCATCAAAATGCACGGCGTCGGCGTGCTGGGCGGCGCGATCCTGGCGTACGAGCCGGTCTGGGCGATCGGCACCGGTCATACGGCCACGCCCGATCAGGCGCAAGCGGTGCATGAGTTCGTGCGCCATCGGGTCGGGTCTCATGATGCTAAAATAGCGCGCGAGGTTCGCATCCTGTACGGCGGGAGCGTCAAGGGCGGCAATGCCGCGGAGCTTTTCGCCATGCCCGATGTGGATGGCGGCTTGGTGGGCGGCGCGTCATTGAGCGCCGAGGAATTTCGGCAGATCTGCGCGGCTGCGGCCGCGCGTCATTGAAAGAGATTGTCTATGTTGCGAGGAATCATTCTGGGCGTGCACGTGCTCCTGGCGCTGATGATCGTCGGGCTCGTGCTCCTGCAGCGCGGTAAGGGTGCGGAAGCAGGCGCGGGCTTCGGCTCCGGCGCTTCGGGCACCGTGTTCGGCGCGCGCGGCACCAGCACCCTGTTTTCCAAGCTCACCGCGGCTTTCGCAGCGCTTTTTTTCGTGACCAGCCTGACCTTGGCGTACTTAGGAACGCATGGCACTCAAGAGCCCACCAGCGTGCTCGAGAGAGCCGCGCAACAAGCGCAGCAAACTCAGCCGGCGGCACCTGCGCCGACTAAGCCTGCACCGAAATGATTAAAGCCGACGTGGCGAAATTGGTAGACGCGCTAGTTTGAGGGGCTAGTGGGGCAACCTGTGCCGGTTCGACTCCGGCCGTCGGCACCATCTTTGTAGTGATCGTTACGCGACGCAGCACGCGTGCGCCTGCTACAATTATGGTCAATCAACGATGTGACATTGCGGCATGTTAAGGCAGTATCTTCCGATCCTAATTTTCTTGGGGCTTTCCGGGGTTTTGGGCCTCGCTCTGTTCACCATCGGATGGATCCTGGGCCCGCGGCGGCCGGACGCCGAGAAGCTTTCCCCCTATGAGTGCGGCTTCGAGGCCTTCGAAGACTCGCGCATGCGTTTCGATGTGCGCTATTACCTGGTCGCCATCATTTTCATCGTCTTCGACCTCGAAATCGCCTTCTTCTTTCCCTGGGCGGTCTCTTTGAAGGCCACCGGCTCGTTTGGTCTCATCGCCATGCTCATCTTTGCCTTGGTGCTGGTGGTGGCGCTGGTCTACGACTACCGCAAGGGGGCGCTGGAATGGGATTAGAGGCCGTGACCGCCGACACCAACACGGTGCGCGGCTTCGAAGTCACCAGCATCGACAAGCTGATCAACTGGGCCAGAACCGGCTCCCTGTGGCCGATGACCTTCGGCCTCGCCTGCTGCGCGGTGGAAATGATGCACGCGGGTGCGGCGCGCTACGACCTCGACCGCTTCGGGGTGGTGTTTCGCCCGAGTCCCCGCCAATCGGACGTGATGATCGTGGCCGGCACGCTGGTCAACAAGATGGCACCGGCGCTGCGCAAGGTGTACGACCAGATGCCCGAGCCCCGCTGGGTGATTTCCATGGGCTCCTGCGCCAACGGCGGCGGCTATTACCACTATTCCTATGCCGTGGTGCGCGGGTGCGATCGCATCGTCCCGGTGGATGTCTATGTGCCCGGCTGCCCGCCGACCGCCGAGGCGCTCTTGTACGGCATCATTCAGCTGCAAAACAAGATCAGACGAAACAAGGCGATTATTCGATGAGTTCGGATCCTCAAGCTTCGGCGGTGTCCTCACCGCCCTTGGCGACCTTGAACGCGACCTTGGCGGGCACCTTTACCGCCGGCGAACTGATTCCGGTCGAGAACCCCAGCGGCGAACTGACCTTCGAGCTGACTGCCGCGAAGCTCCTGGAAGTCGCCAAGACCTTGCGCGACGGCACGGGGCTGAAGTTCGAAATGTGCATGGATGTGTGCGGGATCGACTATCTCGAACACGGCCGCGCCGAGTGGAAGACCGATAAGGCGACCCGTTCTGGCTTTTCCCGCGGCGTGAATCACGTCAACCTCGACATCGATACCTTGGCGCCCGGACGCCGCTTCGCGGTGGTCTACCATCTTCTGTCGGTATCCTTGAATCAGCGCCTGCGCTTGAAGGTGTATTGCGCGGACGATGAACACCCGGTGGTGGATTCCGTGATCACCATCTGGTCGGGCGTGGATTGGTTCGAACGCGAGGCGTTCGATCTGTTCGGCATCTTCTTCAAGGGGCATCCGGATCTACGCCGCCTGCTCACCGACTACGGCTTCATCGGCCACCCGTTCCGCAAGGACTTCCCGCTTTCCGGCAATGTCGAGGTGCGCTACGACCCGGAGAAGGGGCGCGTCGTGTACCAGCCGGTGAGCATCGAGCCGCGCGTGCTCGTGCCCAAGGTGATCAGGCACGACAACCGCTACGATCCGCAGCTCACCAACGCGCCGGCCCATGCCCGGAGCATCGCGAAACCCGATGGCTGAAATCCGCAACTTCACCATGAACTTCGGGCCCCAGCATCCGGCCGCGCACGGCGTGCTGCGACTGGTGCTGGAGCTCGACGGCGAAATCATCCAGAAGGCCGATCCGCATGTCGGGCTTCTGCACCGGGGCACCGAGAAGCTGGCCGAAAGCAAGCCTTTCAACCAGTCGATCGGCTACATGGACCGGCTCGATTACGTGTCCATGATGTGCAACGAGCATGCCTACGTCATGGCCATCGAGAAGCTTCTGGGCATCGAGCCGCCGCTTCGCGCGCAGTACATCCGCGTGATGTTCGACGAGGTCACAAGGATCCTGAATCATTTGATGTGGCTCGGAGCGCACGGTCTCGACATCGGCGCGATGACGGTGTTCCTCTACTGCTTCCGCGAGCGCGAGGACCTGATGGACTGCTACGAAGCGGTATCGGGCACCCGCATGCATGCCACCTACTACCGCCCGGGCGGCGTGTATCGCGACCTGCCGGAAACACTGCCGCAGTACCAGCATTCGCAGTGGCGCAGCAAGAAAAGCGCGGAGCGCTTCAACGAACGGCGCTCCGGCAGCCTGCTCGACTTCATCGCAAATTTCGCCGAGCGTTTTCCGGCGTGCATCGATGAGTACGAGACGCTGCTCACCGACAACCGCATCTGGAAGCAGCGCACCGTCAACATCGGCGTGGTGAGTCCGGAGCGCGCCATGCAGCTCGGCTTTTCGGGCCCCATGTTGCGGGGTTCGGGCGTCGAATGGGATCTTCGCAAGAAGCAGCCCTACGACGTCTACGACAAGATGGACTTCGATATTCCGGTGGGCGTGAACGGCGACTGCTACGACCGTTACCTCGTGCGCATCGAGGAATTGCGCCAGTCGAACCGCATCGTCCAGCAGTGCGTGGAATGGCTTAAGGCCAATCCCGGCCCGGTCATGATCGATGACCGCAAGGTGCGTCCGCCGCGCCGCGAGGAGATGAAAGGCGACATGGAATCGCTCATTCACCACTTCAAGTTCATGACCGAGGGGTACTGCGTGCCCGCGGGCGAGGTGTATGCCGCGGTGGAGGCGCCGAAGGGCGAGCTCGGCGTGTACCTGGTGTCCGACGGGGCGAACAAGCCGTACCGCTTGAAGGTGCGGGCGCCCGGGTTTGCGCACCTCGCCTCGCTCGATGAGATGGTCCGCGGCCACATGCTCGCCGACGTGGTGGCGGTGATCGGCACGCAGGACATCGTGTTTGGAGAAATCGACCGATGAGCGTGCAACTGTCCGACCACGTGCGCGAGGAGATCGACCACTGGGTGAAGAAATTCCCCCCCGATCGCAAGCGTTCCGCGGTCATCGCGGCACTGCATGCCGTGCAGCACGAGAATCACGGGTTTCTGACGGCCGAACTCATGGATGCGGTGGCCGAATACCTGGGGCTGCCCAACATCCACGTGTACGAAGTGGCCTCGTTCTATTCCATGTTCGAGACCAAGCCGGTGGGCCGGCATCACGTCTCGATCTGCACCAATATCTCCTGCATGCTGCGCGGCTCGCAGCAGATCGTCGAGCACGTGGAGCGCAAGCTCGGCATCAAGGTGGGCGAATCCACCCCGGACGGCCGGATTTATCTTAAGCGCGAAGAAGAGTGCCTGGCGGCGTGCGTGAATGCGCCCATGCTGATGGTGGATCACGTGTACCACGAGCAGCTCACCGCCGAGAGAGTCGACAAGATCCTGGATGAGTTGAAGTAGAGGCCAGAGCGATGTCCTACGATCAGAACTTCGTGTTGTTCGAAGCGCTCAAGCACGAGCGTTCCTGGACGCTCGAGGTCTACCGCGAAAAGCTCGGCGGCTACGAGGCCTGGGAGCGGATCCTGCGCGAGAAGCCGGACCCGGGAAAGATCATCGACGAGGTGAAGGCTTCGGGTCTGCGCGGCCGCGGCGGCGCCGGCTTCCCCACGGGCGTGAAGTGGAGCTTCATGCCGCGCACCTCGCCGCTGCAGAAGTACGCGGTGTGCAACTCGGATGAATCCGAACCCGGCACCTGCCATGACCGCGACATCCTGCGCTACAACCCGCATTCTCTCATCGAGGGCATGGCCATCGGCGGCTACTGCATGACGGCCACGGTGGGCTACAACTACATCCGCGGCGAGTTCATGGCCGAACCCATTCCGCGTTTCGAGGCGGCGCTCAAAGAGGCGTATGACGCCGGACTTCTCGGCAAGAACATCAAGGGTTCGGGCGTGGACTTCGACCTGCACATGTTCGTCGGTGCGGGCGCTTATATCTGCGGCGAGGAGACGGCGCTTTTGGAGTCGCTCGAAGGCAAGCCCGGCAAGCCGCGCTTCAAACCGCCTTTCCCCGCGAATTTCGGGCTGTACGGCAAACCCACCACCATCAACAACACCCAGAGCTACGCACTGGTGCCCGCGATCTTAAGGCGCGGCGGCGCCTGGTTCGCCGGCTTGGGGCCGGCCAACTCCGGCGGCACCAATATCTTCTCGGTGTCGGGTCATGTGGAGAAGCCCGGCAACATCGAACTCGCGTTGGGCATCCCGTTCAAGGATCTGCTGGCGCTGTGCGGCGGGGTATGGAAGGGCCGCAAGCTCAAGGCCGTCATTCCCGGGGGATCTTCCTGCCCGGTCGTGCCGGCCGACATCATGATGAACGCCAACATGGATTATGACTCCATGAAAAAGGCGGGCTCTTCGCTCGGCACCGGCGCGGTCATCGTGATGGACGAGACCACCTGCATGGTGCGTGCCCTGGAGCGCCTGGCGCGTTTTTACATGTCCGAGTCCTGCGGCCAGTGCACGCCGTGCCGCGAAGGCACCGGCTGGATGGATCGCATGCTGCGGCGGATCATCGCCGGCCAGGGACGCTCCGAGGATCTGACGCTGCTGCTGGATGTGGCGAATCGCATCGAAGGTCATACCATCTGCGCGCTCGGCGATGCCGCTGCGTGGCCGGTGCAGAGCTTCTTGAAGCATTTCGGCCACGAGTTCAAATACATGATCGAGAACAAGGGCCGTTCCATGGTCGAAGGCGCTCCGGGACCCGGCCAGGGCCTCGCGGCGGTGGCAGCGTAACGCCATGGCCGACGATACCGTCAACATCGAAGTCAACGGCATTCCCGTCAAGGCCAAGAAGGGCCAGATGATCATGCAGGCCACCGATCCTGCCGACATCTACATCCCGCGCTTCTGCTATCACGAGAAGCTCTCGGTGGCCGCCAACTGCCGCATGTGCCTGGTCGAGGTGGAAAAGGCGCCGAAGCCGATGCCCGCCTGCGCCACGCCGGTCGCGGAGGGCATGAAGGTGTTCACGCGCTCGCCCAAGGCGGTGGCCGCACAGCGCGCCACCATGGAATTCCTGCTCATCAATCATCCCTTGGATTGTCCGATCTGCGATCAGGGCGGGGAGTGCGAGCTGCAGGATCTGGCCTTGGGTTACGGCCGCGACATCGCGCGCTTCGCGGAACGCAAACGCGTGGTCAAGGACAAGAACCTGGGTCCCCTGGTCTCGACCGACATGACCCGCTGCATTCACTGCACGCGCTGCGTGCGCTTCGGGCAGGAGATCCAGGGTTATCCGCAGATGGGCGCCACGGGCCGCGGCGAGAACATGGAAATCGGCACCTACATCGAACACAGCGTCGACCATGAGCTGTCGGCCAATATCATCGATCTGTGTCCGGTGGGCGCTCTGAACAACAAACCGTTCCGCTACCACGCGCGCGCCTGGGAGATGACCCAAGCGGCGCTGATCTCGCCGCACGACGGCTTCGGCACGAATCTTTACGCGCACGTGCTGCGCGGCACGCTCATGCGCATGGTGCCCAGGCCCAACGAAGAGGTGAACGAGACCTGGATCGCGGATCGTGATCGCTTCGGCTTCGAGGGAATGTACTCGGCCGACCGGGCGAGCGAGCCCATGGTGAAGAACGAGACCGGGCTCGTCGGCCTCGATTGGGAAGTGGCCTTGAATGCCGCCGCCGAAGGCATCCAGAAAGTCATCGCCACCCATGGCGCCGACCAGCTGGGCTTCCTGGCCTCGCCCTCTGCGACCGTGGAGGAGCTGTATCTCTTCGCCCAGATCGCCCGCGGCCTGGGTTGCCACAACATCGACCATCGCCTGCGCCAGCTCGACTGCCGCGTGACGGGCGAGGCGGGCGCCTTCCCGCACCTGGGGCTGCCGATTCAGGACATCGAGAAGCTCGAGGGCGTGCTCTTGGTGGGTTCGGATCTGCGCCGCGAAATGCCGCTGCTGGCGCATCGGGTGCGCAAGGCCGCAGTCAAGGGTGCGAAGGTCGGATTCCTCAATCCGCGCCGCTTCGACTACATGTTCCCGGTGGCCGCCTACGCGGTGGGCAGCGATTTGGTCGCGGAGCTCAAAGGTCTCATCCAAGCCGCCGCCTCGAAGCTCGAGAAGCCCCTACCCGAAGGTGCGGGCGGCGGCGCGGCGAATGAGGCTCATCAGTCGGTGCTCGCGGGACTCTTGAACGGTTCGCGCCGCGCCATCCTGTTAGGCACCCTCGCGCAACGTCATCCGGCGTATGCGGAATTGAAATCCCTCGCCGCCACCCTTTCCGAACTCACCGGCGCCTCGGTCGGTTTCCTGACCGAAGGGGCGAATGCGGCGGGTGCGTATCTTGCGGGCGCCGTACCCCATCACGAGCCGGGCGGCGCGTCGCTTGCCAAGCCGGGCCTCTCGGTTCGTGCCATGACGGATGCGCCGCGAAAGGGCTACGTGCTGCTGGGCGGGATCGACCCCGCTTTGGACCTTGCGGACGAGAAACTCCTGGACGGCGCGCAATTCGTGGTCGCCATCACCACCCACGTGCCTGAGAGCCTGAAGCAACGTCTCAACGTAGTCCTGCCCATGGGCAGTTTCGCCGAGTCCTCCGGCACCTACGTCAGCGCCGAGGGGCGTTGGCAGAGCTGGAGCGGCGCGGCGAAGCTCGTGGGCGAGAGCCGGCCCGGCTGGAAGATCTTGCGCGTGCTCGCCAATCTCTTGAACATCCGCGGCGTCGACTACGATGCCCCGGATCAGATACGCGACGCGCTCAAAGCGCTCTGCGGCGACAGGATCAAACCCGCAGTGGCGGGGGCGCGGCGACCCGAGGGACAGGCATCGGCAGGGGCCTGGGTGGATGTGCCGCCGTACCAGACCGACGTGCTGGTCCGCGGTTCCGACGCGCTTGGCAAGACCAAGGACGGGCGCCTGGCCCGCAGCGTGATCTAGCCATGTGGGACTGGCAGCCGCTGCGCGATTTCGTCTCGGGGTACATCACCCCGTACTGGACCACGCCGCTGTTCATCCTGGTGCAGGGGCTGATCACCATGGTGGGGGTCATCCTGGTGATGGCTTTCTACACCCTCGCCGAACGCAAAGTGATCGGCTGGATCCAGGCGCGCAAGGGTCCCAACCGCATAAACATCCCGTTCGTGCCCGCGTTCTTGAACGGCTGGGTGCAGCCGTTCGCCGACGTGATCAAGCTCATCTTCAAGGAAATCATCATCCCCTCGGATGCCAACGGATTCCTGTTCCGGTTGGCGCCCTTCCTCGCCCTGATCCCGGCGCTGTCCATCTGGGCGGTGATCCCGATCCGCGCGCAGCGCGCTTTCGCCAACATCGATGCAGGCCTGCTCTACGTGCTGGCCCTCACCTCGGTGGGCGTCTACGGCATCATACTTGCCGGCTGGGCCGCGAATTCCAAGTACGCCTTCTTGGGCGCCATGCGTTCGGCGGCACAGATCGTCGCCTACGAGATCGCCATGGGTTTTGCCATGGTGGGCGTGCTGATGGCCGCGGGCAGCCTGAACATCAGCGAGATCATCAACGCGCAGCGCGGCATGTTCGGCTGGTATTGGACCTGGCTGTTCCCGCTGCTGCTCGTGTATTTCATCTCCGGGGTGGCCGAGACCAATCGCGCGCCCTTCGACGTGGCGGAAGGCGAATCGGAGATCGTCGCGGGCTTCCACGTGGACTACTCGGGCATGGCTTTCGCGCTCTTCTTCGTCGCCGAGTACGTCAACATGATCCTGATCTCGGCGCTCACGGTGATTTTCTTCTTCGGCGGCTGGCTCTCGCCGTTCGACGGCTGGATCGATCCCCACGGCGACTTCGGTTGGCTGGTCGAGCCGGGCTGGTGGTGGTTCGTGTCCAAGGTGTTGGGCCCGATGTTCGCCTTCCTGTGGCTCAGAGCCACCTTCCCCCGTTACCGCTATGACCAGATCATGCGCTTGGGCTGGAAGGCGTTGATTCCTGTCACCTTGGTGTGGCTGCTGGTGGAGGGCGTCATGCTCTACTGCCACGTCGGACCTTGGAAGGGGCAAGCGTAATGCAAGCTATCCGCAATTTCTTCAAGACCTATCTTCTGTATGAACTCCTGCAGGGGTTGTGGGTGACGTTCCGCGAGATGTGGAAGCCGAAGATCACCGTCAACTATCCCGAAGAGAAGACGCCGCAAAGCTACCGCTTCCGCGGACTGCACGCGCTGCGCCGTTATCCGAATGGCGAGGAGCGCTGCATCGCCTGCAAGCTTTGCGAGGCGGTGTGCCCGGCGCTCGCCATCACCATCGAGTCGGGTGTGGCGCAGGACGGCACGCGCCGCACCACGCGCTACGACATCGACCTGTTCAAGTGCATCTACTGCGGCTTCTGCGAGGAGGCCTGCCCGGTCGATGCCATCGTCGAGACGCGACTGCACGAATACCACATGGAGAATCGCGGCGAGAACATCATGAGCAAAGACAAGCTGCTCGGCATCGGCGAGCGCTACGAGACCATGATTGCGGCCGACAAGGCCGCGGATGCGCGGTACCGCTGATGTTTCCGACCATTCTGTTCTTCATCTTCGCCACGGTGCTGGTGTGCTCGGCCCTCGGGGTCATCCTCTCGAGGAACCCGGTGTACTCGGCGTTGCTGCTGGTGCTTTGCTTCTTCAACAGCGCCCTGATCTGGGTGCTGCTCGACGCCGAGTTCCTGGGGATAGTGCTGGTGCTGGTGTACGTCGGTGCGGTGATGGTGCTGTTCCTGTTCGTGGTGATGATGCTCGATATCAATCTCGAGAAGCTGCGCAAGGAATTCGTCGGCTACTGGCCGCTCACCCTGGCGGTGGCGGGTTTCGTGGTGTTCGCCATCATCAACGTCATCGTGGTGAAGCATCTGGGCGGAGCCAGCCTCAAGACCGCCCCGGAAATCGCCGCCGGCTACTCCAACACCCGCGCGCTCGGCACGGAGCTTTTCACCCGTTACGCCTATCCTGCGCAGGTCGCCGCGGCGATCCTGCTGGTGGCGAGCGTCGCGGCCATCGTGCTGACGCTGCGCTCGCGCAAGAACGCCAAGCCGCAGGACATCGCCAAACAGGTGGCCGTGCGCGCCAAGGATCGGGTCCGCATCGTGAAAATGGCCAGCGAGAAGCGTTCATGATCAGTCTCGCCTATGTGCTGACGCTCTCCGGGATCCTGTTCGCCATCGCGGTTGCGGGGGTGTTCCTCAACCGCAAGAACATCATCGTGCTCCTGATGTGCATCGAGCTGATGCTGCTCGCGGTCAACTTCAACTTCGTGGCTTTCTCGCGCTTCCTGGGGGATTTGGGCGGCCAGGTGTTCGTGTTCTTCATTCTCACCGTCGCGGCCGCGGAGGCCGCGATCGGGCTCGCGATTCTGGTGGTGCTGTTCCGCGAACGGCGCACCATCGATGTCGAAGATCTCGATACGCTGCAGGGGTAGAAGGGTTTAAAGGGATGCAGTCGATTTATCTTTCCATCGTGCTCGCACCGCTCATCGCGGCGCTCGTCGCGGGCCTCGCCGGCCGGCTCATCGGCAGGGTGGGGGCGCACAGCGTCACCATCCTCGGGGTCGCCGTCTCCTGCGTCCTGTCCTGCTTTGTGCTGTACCAGCAGCTCGCCCATGGCCTCGCGCCGTTCAACGGCACCGTGTACACCTGGATGCTGTCCGACGGGCTGCACATGGAGGTGGGATTCCTGATCGATCACCTCTCCGCCATGATGATGGTGGTGGTGACGTTCGTTTCGCTGATGGTGCACATCTATACCATCGGCTACATGGCGGACGATGACGGCTATCAGCGCTTCTTCAGCTACATCTCGCTTTTCACCTTCGCCATGCTGATGCTGGTGATGTCCAACAACTTCATGCAGCTGTTCTTCGGCTGGGAAGGGGTGGGTACGGTGTCGTACCTGCTGATCGGCTTCTGGTACACCAAGGAGTCGGCGATCTTCGCCAACCTGAAGGCGTTCCTGGTGAACCGGGTCGGGGATTTCGGGTTCATCCTCGGGATCGCGGCCATCCTGCGCTACACCGGCTCCCTGGACTACGCCACGGTCTTCAGCCATGCGGACCTGCTGACGCAGGCGCAGATCCACGTGAGCAGCGGCATCGTCTGGCCGGCCGTCACCTTCACCTGCATCTGCCTCTTCATCGGCGCCATGGGCAAATCCGCGCAGGTGCCGCTGCACATCTGGTTGCCGGATTCCATGGAGGGCCCGACCCCCATCTCCGCGCTGATCCACGCCGCCACCATGGTGACCGCGGGCATATTCATGGTGGCGCGCATGTCGCCGCTGTTCGAGCTCTCGGAGACGGCGCTCTCGATGGTGCTCATCGTCGGGGCCACCACCGCCTTCTTCATGGGGCTCTTGGGTATTGTCGCAAACGACATCAAGCGGGTGATCGCCTACTCGACGCTCTCGCAGCTCGGGTACATGACGGTGGCGTTGGGCGCATCGGCCTATGGAGCCGGCATTTTCCACCTGATGACGCACGCCTTCTTCAAGGCGCTTTTGTTCCTCGCGGCAGGCTCGGTGATCATCGCGATGCATCACGAGCAGGACATGCGCAAGATGGGCGGCCTGAAGAAGTACATGCCCATCACCTACTGGACCTGCCTCATCGGCTGTCTGGCGCTCATCGGTTTTCCGGGAAGCGCGGGCTTTTTCTCCAAGGATCTTCTGATCGATGCGGTGGGGCAGGCGCACCGCGCGGGGGCGACCTATGCCTATTACTGCGTGCTCCTCGGCGTGTTCGTCACCGCGTTGTACACCTTCCGGATGTTCTTCATGACCTTCCACGGCAAGGAGCGCATGGATCATCACACCCAGGAGCATCTGCACGAGAGTCCCTGGGTGGTGACCGTGCCCTTGATATGCCTTGCGATTCCCTCGGCGGTGATCGGCTGGATGACGGTGAAGCCGATGCTGTTCGGCGATTTCTTCCACGGCAGCATCCAGGTCGCCGACGCGCACAACGTGCTCGAGCGCCTGGGCGAGGAATTCCATGGCTCGGGCGCCTTCATGGCCTCCGCGTTTCTCGGCCTGCCGATTTATCTCGCCGCCGCCGGCGTCATTGCCGCGTACTTCTTTTTCCTGAAGTACCCCGGCTGGGCCGATGCGGCGCAAAAGAACTTCAACGTGCTCTACAAGATCCTCATCGACAAGTACGGCTTCGACTGGTTCAACGAGCACGTCATCATGCCGGCGGCGCGGGCCCTGGGCGGAGGCTTGTGGCGCTTCGGCGATCAAGTGGTGATCGATGACGGCCTGGTCAACGGCAGCGCCAAGACGGTCGGATGGCTGGGCTCGGTGATGCGCTACGCGCAGTCGGGGTATCTGTACCACTACGCCTTCGCCATGATCTTGGGACTGGCCTCGCTCCTGGGCTGGCTGGTCTGGCGCTCATGATGTTCGGCGGTCACCTTCTCTCGGTGCTCATCTGGCTGCCCATCATCGGCGGCTTCGTGGTGCTCTTCTTCGACAAGCAGGCGGAAACTGCCAAATGGCTCTCGCTCGTCGTGAGCGTCTTGACCTTTGCGCTGTCCATCCCGCTCTGGACCGGCTTCAACCTCGGCACCGCCGAGATGCAGTTCGTGGAGATGGCGCCCTGGATCACCACCATCCACGCCCAGTTCCACATCGGCATCGACGGCATCGCAATGCCCTTGATCCTCCTCACCACCTTCACCACGGCGCTCATCGTGATTTCGAGCTGGACCAACGTGGCGAAGAAGGTGGCGGCCTACTTAGGCTCCTTCCTGATCCTGGAAGGCGTGATGATCGGGGTGTTCTGCGCCCTGGATGCGGTGCTTTTCTATGTGTTCTGGGAAGCGATGTTGATCCCGATGTTCATCATCATCGGCGTGTGGGGAGGTCCGCGGCGCGTCTATGCGTCCATCAAGTTCTTCCTCTACACCTTCATCGGCTCGCTCCTGATGCTGGTGGCCCTCATCTACATGTACCTGAAGGGCGGCAGCTACGAAATTTCGGCGCTGCAGAACATGCACCTCACCCTCACCGAGCAGACCCTCATATTTTTGGCGTTCTTCTCGGCTTTCGCGGTGAAAGTGCCGATGTGGCCGGTGCACACCTGGTTGCCGGATGCGCACGTCGAGGCGCCCACCGGCGGATCGGTGGTGCTGGCCGCGATCATGTTGAAGATGGGCGGATACGGCTTCTTGCGCTTCTCGCTGCCCATTGCGCCGGACGCCAGCCGCGAACTGGACTGGCTCATCATCGCCTTCAGCCTGATCGCGGTGGTATACATCGGTTTCGTGGCGCTCGCCCAGACCGACATGAAGAAGCTCATCGCCTATAGCTCCATCGCCCACATGGGCTTCGTGACCTTAGGGATGTTCATCGGCTTTCAGATCGTGGCGCACACCGGGCGCACCAGCGGCATCCAGTTGGGCCTCGACGGTGCCATGGTGCAGATGCTCTCGCACGGCTTCGTGTCCGGCGCGATGTTCCTGTGCGTCGGCGTCATGTACGACCGCGTGCACAGCCGCGAGATCAAAGCTTATGGCGGCGTGGTGAACACCATGCCCAAGTTTGCCGCCTTCATGGTGCTGTTTGCGCTCGCGAACTCGGGCCTTCCCGGCACCTCCGGATTCGTCGGCGAATTCATGGTGATCCTGGCGTCCTTCAAGGCGAACGCGTGGTACGCGTTCCTCGCGGCGATCACCATGATCCTGGGCGCCGCCTATACGTTGTGGCTGGTGAAGCGGGTGATTTTCGGGCCCGTGGGCAACGATCATGTCGCGCACATGACCGACCTCAACGGCCGCGAATTCTTGGTGCTGGGCCTCTTGGCGCTCGCCGTGATCGCCTTCGGTGTGTGGCCGGCGCCGCTGGTGGATGTGCTGCATTCCTCCACGGAGCATCTGGCGCAGCAGCTACTGATGTCGAAGATAGCGCCTTGAGGAACCCATGAACGCCGCATTTGATACGGGTTTGTTTAATCAGGGCATCGGCTACGCTGCGCCGGAGATCTTCTTAGGGATTGCAGCCTGCGTGATCCTGCTACTCGATCTCGTGCTCTCCGAGGAGCAGCGGCAGTGGAACGGGGTGCTCGCCGTGGTGAGCCTGCTGGTGACCGGGGTGCTGGTGGCGGCGGAGCCCGTGACCGGCAGGATAGTCGCCATGGGCGGCCTGTTCGAACTCGATCGCATGGCGCAACTGCTCAAGGTGGTGACGCTCTTGGTGGTGGCGGTGGTGTTCATCTATTCCACCGACTACTTGAAGCGCCGCAGGATCCTGAAGGGCGAGTACTACGTACTGGGCCTCTTCTCCACCTTGGGCGCCATGGTGCTGATCTCGGCGGCGAACCTGATCACCCTCTATCTCGGGCTCGAGCTCATGTCGCTCTGCCTCTACGCCATGGTGGCTTTCGACCGCGATTCCGGCATCGCGGCGGAATCGGCCATCAAGTACTTCGTGTTGGGCTCCATGGCCTCGGGCACGCTGCTCTACGGCATGTCCATCATCTACGGCGTGACCGGGAGCCTCGAACTCGCGGTGATCGCGGAGGCGGTGCGCCACGGGCTTGCCGACAATGTGGGTCTGATCTTCGGCATCGCCTTCTTGATCGTTGGCGTCGGTTTCAAGCTCGGTGCGGTGCCGTTCCACATGTGGATTCCCGACGTGTACGAGGGTTCGCCCACCAGCGTCACGGTATTCATCGGCACCGCCTCGAAGCTCGCCGCCTTCGCGCTCGCCATGCGGCTGCTGCCCGAGGCGCTCGGCGCTTCGCAGCCGGATTGGAGCCAGATGCTGGTGGTGCTGTCGGTTCTCTCCATGGCGATCGGCAACATTGTCGCCATCGCGCAATCGAACCTGAAGCGCATGCTGGCCTACTCGACCATCTCGCACATCGGCTACGTGCTGCTGGGCATACTCTCGGGCACGGCGCAGGGCTACCAGGCCGCGATGTTCTACATGGTGAGCTACGTGCTCGTCTCCGCCGGCGCCTTCGGCATGATTCTGCTGCTGGCGCGAACCGGATTCGAGGCGGACAAGATCGAGGATTTCAAGGGTTTGTTCGCGCGCAGCCCCTGGTTCGCGGGCATGATGTTGATACTGATGGTGAGCCTGGCGGGCGTCCCGCCATTCATCGGCTTCTGGGCCAAGCTTGGCGTGGTGCAGGCCGTTCTCGGCGTGAATATGACGTGGCTTGCCGTGGTCGCCGTGCTCTTTTCCGTGGTGGGTGCCTACTACTATCTGCGCGTGGTGAAGGTCATGTTCTTCGATGAACCGACCGATACGACGGTGCTGGGCGGATCCATGCTCATGCGCACGGTGCTCTCCATCAACGCGCTTCTGGTGCTCGGTATCGGCATCATTCCGAGCAGTCTTCTGATGCTTTGCCAGCGCGCGCTCCCGTAGCGCCAAAGGATCCTCCATGGTCACGCTTTATCACGCGCCGCAATCGCGTTCCGGCAGCATCGTCTGGCTGCTGGACGAGCTCAAAGTGCCTTACGAAACCAAGATCGTGGGCATCCGGCGCGCCGATGGTTCGGGCGCCCGGGATCAAGACAATCCCCACCCGCACGGCAAAGTGCCGGCAATCAAGGATGGCGCGGACGTCATCTTCGAGACCGGAGCGATCGCTCTTTATCTCACCGACAAGTACCCGCAAGCGGACCTGGGACCCGTTCCTGGGCAGCCGGATCGCGGCCAGTACGTTTCCTGGATGGCCTATCGATCGGGCGTGCTGGAGCCTGCCATCCTCTGCAAGCGCTTCGGCGTGAATCACGTGTACGGCGCGATGGGCTGGGCGCCGGCGGAGGAGGTGGAGCAGGTGTTAAATGCGCATCTTGCACACCGGCCCTACTTCTTGGGCGAGAAGTTTTCCGCCGCCGATATCGTGGTAGGTGGAGGGCTCCATTTTCTGATGATGGCGAAAATGCTGCAGGAAACTGCTGTATTGAAAGCCTACTGCGCGCGCATCACCGATCGCCCGGCGTTCAAGGCGATGATGGCGCGGGATCAACGTTAGGGCCGCTGGGAGGCCATTGCTTTACTCGTCACAGCGCGTACAATGCGCGGCTCTTCCGGTGCGGGGTGGAGCAGTCTGGCAGCTCGTCGGGCTCATAACCCGAAGGTCG
>DASXOQ010000046.1:0-1594 GCA_036494165.1 Steroidobacteraceae bacterium | reverse complement strand
GGTGCAGAACGCTTGGTACGGCCTCTCGCTCGGCTCGGTGCTGCTGCTCGCCGCCATCGGCCTCGCCATCACCTTCGGCGTGATGGGCATCATCAACATGGCCCACGGCGAGATGGTGATGCTGGGGGCCTACACCACGTTTGTGGTGCAGGACTTCATCCGCGCACATAATCCGGGACTGTTCGATTATTCGTTGGTGATCGCCGTGCCGCTGGCGTTCGTTGTCGCCGGCGCTGCCGGTATCGTGATCGAGCGCAGCATCATCCGTTTCCTCTACGGCCGGCCGCTGGAGACGCTGCTCGCCACGTGGGGCCTGTCGCTTATCCTGCAACAGGTGGTGCGCACCATCTTCGGGCCGACCAACAAAGACGTCGGCAACCCGTCGTGGATGAGCGGCGCCTTCGATCTTGGCGGCATCACCATCACCTATAATCGCCTCTGGATCATCGTCTTCACGTTGGCGGTGTTCGTCGCGCTGCTCGGCATGCTGCGCTTCACGCGTCTCGGTCTCGAAATGCGCGCGGTGACGCAGAACCGCGGCATGGCAGCGGCGATGGGCATCCGCACCGCGCGCATCGATGCGCTGACCTTCGGGCTTGGCTCCGGCATCGCCGGCATCGCCGGCGTGGCGCTGTCGCAGATCGACAACGTGTCGCCCAACCTGGGGCAGGGCTACATCATCGACAGCTTCATGGTGGTCGTCTTCGGCGGTGTCGGAAATCTGTGGGGCACGCTGGTCAGCGCCTTCACCCTCGGCATCGCCAACAAGTTCCTCGAGCCTTATGCCGGCGCGGTGCTCGGCAAGATCGCCATCCTCGTCTTCATCATCCTGTTCATCCAGGAGCGCCCGCGCGGCGTGTTCGCGCTCAAGGGCCGGGCGGTGGAGGCGTGAGGATGGCGCGGCAATGCTTTTCTTCACTTCTCCCCGCAATGCGGCCGCCGAAACGCAGCGGAGGCGGGTCGGGTGAGGGGCAGTGCACGGCCCCTCACCCGGCTCGCACCTGCCGGCCACCCTCTCCCCGCATTGCGGGGAGAGGGAAGAGGGCCCCCGCATGAAAGCCTTCCCCCTCACGCGGCTGATCGACCGCGGCGCCAGCGTCTTCCTGGTGCTGCTCGCGGCCTTCGCCATCGGCATCCCCGTGCTCAATCTGCTGGTGCCGTCAGGTTCGGCGCTGCACGTCTCGACTTATCTCGTCGCGCTGTTCGGCAAATACATCTGCTACGGGATGCTCGCGCTCTCGATCGATCTGATCTGGGGCTACGCGGGCATTCTCTCGCTCGGCCACGGCGCCTTCTTCGCCCTCGGCGGCTACGCCATGGGCATGTACCTGATGCGGCAGATCGGCACGCGCGGCGTCTATGCCAATCCGGTCCTGCCGGACTTCATGGTGTTCCTGAACTGGCACGATTTGCCGTTCTTCTGGTACGGCTTCAACCACTTCTCCTACGCGCTCTTGATGATCGTGCTGGCGCCGGGCCTGCTCGCCTTCGTGTTCGGCTGGTTCGCGTTCCGCAGCCGCGTCACCGGCGTCTATCTCTCGATCATCACGCAGGCCATGACCTATGCGTTGATGCTCGCCTTTTTCCGCAACGA